>OZ244151.1:0-600000 GCA_965216195.1 Aridibacter sp.
CTAACAGCTCACTGCCAACTGCCTACCGCTCACCGCTAACTGCTCGCGGCTCAACATGTTAAAATACCCACTTTATGGAACTAGCTGTAGAAAAGTACAAGGTTGAAAGCGAACCATATTACCTGCCAATTGGAAAGGAGGAAGAACTTTTTAGGGCTGCTTTTGAAGCCAAGCTTCCAGCGATGCTCAAAGGACCCACAGGTTGCGGCAAAACGCGTTTTGTCGAGTACATGGCGTACAAATTGAATCGTCCTTTGATTACCGTTGCTTGCCATGAAGACCTATCCGCAACGGATCTCGTTGGGCGCTTTTTGCTCGAGGGCGACGAAACAGTTTGGCACGATGGGCCTCTGACTACCGCCGTTCGTGAAGGTGCAATTTGCTACTTGGATGAGGTCGTAGAAGCTCGAAAGGATACGGTTGTCATCATCCATCCGCTTACCGATGACAGAAGGCGTCTGCCTATTGAAAAACGCGGGACCGTAATCGAAGCACCTCCGGAATTTATGCTAGTAGTTTCCTATAACCCGGGCTACCAGTCTGTTTTAAAGGACTTAAAACAATCCACACGCCAGCGTTTTGTGGGGCTCGAATTTGATTATCCGGATTCGGAAGCCGAAATCGAAATTGTTTCAAAAGAGGGCAGAATCGATGAGGAAACGGCGAAAGACCTTGTGGTGATCGGGGAAAAGGTTCGCAATCTACGCGGACACGGACTCGAGGAAGGCGTCTCAACACGTCTTCTGATCTACGCCGCTCAAATGATCGAAAAAGGAATCTCGCCAGTTGATGCCGCCGAGGTAGCTTTTGTTTCGCCGATTACTGACGACCGCGAACTTCAGCGAAGCATCCGCGAAATTATTACGACGATTATCTAGGTTCACAGAGTAACGACCCTTTTTCCCTGCCCATACCAACCTCCTAAAACCCTCGTGCATCCAATTCTCGTTTTGAACTTTCTTTTGACCAAAACCGTATAACGTTCATAACCCTCCGTTATGGAGTTTTCAGACTGTTCGCTTAATCGAGAATTATGATGAGTAGTAAGGCCCAACAAGCGCTAACCAAGTCTTTTGTAAGCTTCCTCTTACTTTTGGCCCTTTTCCTTTCCGGTGTTTCCGGGGTTGGATTCGCGTTGGAAAAGGTGGAGCTATCTGAAGACGACAAGCGGCAAGTTTTCGAAAAGGTTTGGAATCTGATCAATGAGCGTTATTACGACCCCAAATTAAACGGCGTCGATTGGGAAGGTGTTCGCGATAAATATCTCCCCGAGGTGGGAACGACTCAAACCGACGAGGAGTTTTACGATGTCTTAAAGCGAATGGTGAGCGAAATGAAAGATGCTCATACGCGTTTTTTGACGCCGAGAGAAGCACGCGAACGAAGAGCGCGTGTGAATACAACTCTCGGAATTCTGCTTTCGCGAATCGATGGGAAAACGGTCGTTGAAAAAGTCCTGTCTGATGCAGAAGGGGATTTGGCAAGGATTAAGCCCGGGATGATTCTTACGTCAATCGATGGTATTCCGGTAGAAGAGAGATTTGAAAAGGTAAAAAATGAGGTCGGCGGTTCGTCTTCGGATCGTGCACTCGAAATCTTTGTTTATCGAAGAATGTTGCGTGGTGAGCCAGGGACCGCGGCGAAAATTGGCTTGATCGGATTCGATGGGAAAGAGTTTGAAGTTACGCTGACTCGAAAGGTCGTTTCGGAATCTTCGGAAGCCAGCGCGAAAATCTTGCCGTCTGGGCTTGGGTACATTGCTGTCACGAGTTTTAAATCGCCTATTTCAGATAAGTTTAAAAATGCGCTAAACGCCGTTAAAGACACGCCGGCGCTGATAATTGATCTTAGATACAACGGCGGCGGCAGTATAAATGAAGTGCTTCGAGTGGCAGGGGTATTTCTCGATCGGAAGAGAAGTTTCGGAAGTTTTTCCAAACGCTCCGCCGATTCTAAAAAAACGTTACGGAAGTTTTTCGCCGGTGAAGAAGGAAAGCAGCTTTATTCAAAACCGCTCATCATTTTAACGAGTAAGTTTTCGGCCAGCGGTTCCGAACTTTTCGCGAGCGGCTTGCAGGAGCTCGGTCGGGCCAAGGTGATTGGCACCCAAACCTGCGGATGCTTGCTGGGCATTTCAAGGAAGCATCGCCTGCCGGGCGGAAGCGAACTTCACATAAGCGACATCGGTTTTATTTCCGCCAAAGGCAATGTTTATGAAAAAGTTGGAGTAACTCCGGATAAGGTTCTCGATCTGGATATCGCTGACTTACGCCGCGGCTTTGACCGTAGTCTGGCGCTGGCGGAAAGCATGCTAAACGATATAACGGCAGAGCACTGATATTACTTTACGGAAAACAGAGATAAAAAAGGCGAGTCCATTTCAGATTCGCCTTCTTTTGTGTCAGTAGCCCAAGCGTCAGCGCGGGCTCCCGATAGTGGAGATTCCCATAACCAGCAGTGAGCAGTGGTCGGTGATCAGTGGTCAGTTTAGGATCTTTTTTGCCCGCTTAAGCGGGCTTTTTTGTCTTTTTGATTGGTTTCCCCTAGCTGAAGCTAGGGGCTATTTACAAGGCCAGAGACAATCTATAAAACCAGAGACAATGTTATTAAGCTTGGGGAATTTATAAAACCAGCGGTAATTCATGAACCGTCATCAAGGTTTGAAATGCACATGTGTGGAAGTTGTGTCGCTGCACAAGTGTCACAGTTCAGAACTCCCAGAGGGGCCCCCTTCACAGTCGTGCTACTGACACGCTTCAATAACCCCAGCACCCTTCCCCAGACTGCTACGAGCCAGTCACTTGGATTTTCTTCTCCGAGAACTCTGTGCGCTCTGTGGCTGGAGGTCCAAGGCTGAGGCAGGCGGGACGCCTACGCTCCAGTCGGGACTTTAACGAACGCTCTCGAGATTACAGCAGCGATTATTCGAACCCGTTTATAACGTTAAACTTCAGTTGAAATATAACTCCAATCTCGCCGACTTTTCACAATTCCGTAACTTTAATTTCAAACTCATTTAATTTGAGTTTCACTCCCGCGTAACTCTCCTCCCCTATTCTGACTTTTGTTCTTCCAGACACAATTTAAGCAATCATTTAGTTAAATAGCAGCCTTAAGGACGTAAACCCTTTTGGGTTTCGCCATTGAGCTGATTTTAAGGAGAAAAGTATGTACTTTAAGAAGGCTACTAAAGCGCTTTTTATCGCCGTGTGCGTGGCGCTTTTTGCAGTTCAGGGGGTTTTTGCTCAAGCTACGGGAGCCTTGAGTGGAACTGTTTATGATTCAAACGGTGCTGTCGTGCAAGGGGCGACCGTTACCGTTAAAAATGTGAATACGAGCTTAACGCGTACTACAACGACCAATAACGAGGGGCGTTGGACAGTAACGGTTTTGCCCGTGGGAACTTACAATATTTCCTATAAAAAGGACGGGTTTCAAAATACCGTCAACGAAAATATTCCGGTTGAAGCCTCGGTAACACGAGGCGTTGAAGCTACTTTGCAGGTTGGTGGCACGGAAAACATCGTAACAATCACCTCCGATCCGCCGCTCGTTCAGAGCGAATCGGCTGCTGTTGCGAGACAGATTACCGGTGAGGAAGTTACAAAAATTCCTACTTCCACAAGAAGTTTTACGGGTTTGCTCTCCGCTGAAGCCGGTGTATCGGCAGAATTGTCGCCGGTTGGCGTAAACGGCAACGGAAACATCTCTCCGTCAGTTAACGGTACAAGAACAACATCGACGAGTCTTACTTACAATGGTATCGACGCAACCAACATTACAAGTAATGAAGGTTCGCTAAACGACAATATTTCGCCGGCACCGGAAACGCTTCAGGAAGTTAAGCTCCAAACAAGCCTTTACGATGCTTCAACGGGAAGAAGCGGCGGGGGTAATTTTCAGCTTGTAACGAAGGCAGGCGGAAACGATTTCTTTGGTTCGGCTTACTATTACCTTCAAAATAAGGCGTTTAATTCAAACGAATATTTCCTTGAGGAAGCTGGAGTTGAGAAACCGAGAGCTGATCGAACGGAAGTAGGCTTTACCGTTGGCGGACCGATTGTGAGAGATCGCTTCTTTTTCTTTGGCGGGTATCAGTACACGGACGCCAATACTGGGTTGGTTTCAACGGCGCGTTCGCGAACGGTTTTGCCCAGGGCGGTACTTGATCTCGGAACTGATCGTTCGAAAGCGGCAATTGCGGCGGCATTTAACAACTACAACGGTTGTGCCGGAACGAACTGTTTAACAGCTGCTGATATCAGCGATGTGGCGTTTAACTTGATGAATCTGCAAAATCCCGTGACTGGCGGTTTTGTGATTCCAACGCCTACGAACTTTACAGATCTTGGAACGGTTGATGAATCGGGAACCGGAAGTTTTGCTTTCGGTTTGTATCCGAGCGTTACGACGCGAACGATTCAGAAAAACAATCCTTTGATCGAGGTTTTAAATGTTGAGCCATCGCGTTTTGAGCAGCACCAGATTACAGGACGTCTCGATGGTCAGCTAAGCACAAACAACACACTCAGCGGAACAATTTTCTGGTCTGATTTCCCAGGATTCGATTCGTTTCCTGATCCGAGCAGCTTGGCATCGCCATTTACTTTGAGACGAAGCGATAGCAACCGAACGATTTCGATTGGCGATACGCATGTTTTCTCGTCGAATGTAATCAACGAAGTCCGTTTCGGTTATTTCTATTTGAACAACACAAGACGACTCGATGATCCGTTTATTACGGATGCTTTTACAAACGATGGTAATGGAATCATCAATCCCGCCTCGGTATTCGATCCGAGCATTGGTACACGCCGTCTTGGTCACTTCGTAGGTAGAAACAACATTTCAAACTTCTCGTTTGGCGGTCCAAACGATTCATTTAATAAACGCAAACAGGTTACGTTTAGCATCGGCGACAACGTAACTTTCATAACCGGAAACCATACGTTCAAGTTTGGCGGTGAATATAAGCGCCATCAGTACGACACCGATTTACCGGAAGAGCAGGCTACGGAATTTGAGAAATTCTTAAGCTTCACACAATTCTTAACTGGAAACGCAACCGAAGCCGACACGCAATACGGAATTACACAAAAGGAGTTTCGTTTCAACGATTTCGGTTTTTACATCACTGATGACTGGAGAGTAAACGACCGAATTTCATTAAATCTCGGTTTGCGGTATGAGCTATTTATGTACCCAATCGAGAAAAACGGTTTGATCGGAAACTTTGATTTCGATGCATATTCATCCTGCTTCACGAGCGCCGGAACAAATGCTCTTTGCGATAATCCGGCTGCGGGTTTTATCGTTCCGAGCAACGTTCAAATGACGGGACTTTCCGTTGTTGACAGTGCGATTGCTGCAACACAGGTTGTAAACAACAAGCACACCTTAAATGGTCAAGACTTGAACAATTTTGCTCCGCGTTTCGGAATCGCCGCTAAGATCACCGATAAGATCGTGTTCCGCGGTGGATACGGTTTGTTCTATGATCGACCGTCCGCGGCTTTCATTAACACGGTGTTTAGTAATTATCCGTTCCTACGCGAAGTGGAAATTACATCGCCGAGCGAAAACATTCCGTTTAACAATGCTTGGGGACACGTTCCGACGACGATCGGTCTTGAGCAATGGTTGCCGTTCCGTGTGATTTACAGCGGCAGCAGCGGAAAATACTCGATCTTTGACAACACTCCGGTAACGACCGATGCGCGTTTTACGCCGCAGTCAACCACGGGTATCAAAGCTGAGACATTTGAGTTTCGCGCTATTGACCGCAATCTTGAAACACCGTTTGTACATCAGTGGAACGCAGGGCTTCAGTTTGAGCTGGGTGAAGACTTCTTGTTCGAAGCGCGTTACGTCGGCACTGCCGGACGACGCCTTCTTCAGTCGCTTGCGCTCAACCAAAGCTACGATATGAACGATCCAAATACACCGGACTTCATTTACGAACGCTTTAACCAGGCTTATTTGGCGGCAGGTGCGCCAAACGGTCCGCTCAATGCCGGTTCGACAGCTCGCGAGCGCGGTTTGGGAGTAGCTTATGGTTTTATGAATCCTGTGACCGGGCAGGTTGATCTCAATCAATCAAATCCGGGTGGCGATTTCATTAGCTTTGAGGCGCGTGTTCCGATTCTCGGTTTCAACGTACCTGAAGCGCTGATTTTGCGCTCGAACGGATTTTCGAATTATCACGGAGCGCAGTTTGGTTTGACGAAACGTCTATCGGACGGTTTGCAGTTTAACGTCGCCTACACTTTCTCGAAGTCGCTTGACACGATGTCTTCCGATCCGGGAAGCACGGCGGGCGGCGGTAAACCGGACGTTCCAAACACGGGCTTTATCGCTCAGGGCGACGCAAACAATCCGGACAACAACTACGGTTTGTCTGATTTCGATCGCACCCATCGCTTTAGCACGAACTTCCTTTGGGAGATTCCAAGCGGCAGTTCAAACAGCGCATGGGCGAAAGGCTGGCAAATTTCAGGCTTCTTCCAGGCTCAATCGGGAACACCGTTTACGGTTTTCACCTCGGAGCCGGAAGTGAAAAAGGCTTCCGATCTCACAAGCTTGAGAAAGGGATCTGGCGGTTTGTTTAGACCTGGATTTGGTCGTCCGAATATTACCTGCCCGGCTGATCAGGTCGTTAATGGTTTCAGCGGATCGGGATCAAACATTGATTCGACCTGCTTCTCGTCTCCGCTTGGCGGTTTTGGAAACTTGGGAAGAAACATTTTCCGAGGTCCGGCGCAAAGGCGCTTTGACATCGGTTTTGCGAAAAATACTCAAATAACGGAGAGAATTAGTATTGAAGTAGGTTTCGATATCTTCAATCTTTTCGATACCGTGAACTTCGCAAATCCAAATAACGACTTGCAAGATTCGGGTGATTTTGGTCGAATCACATCGACACAGGGCGGACCAAGGGTCGGGCAGTTTAGAGCAAAGGTTCGTTTCTAAGCAGGGAAGTGACCAGCAACAAACGTAGGGTTGAGTGAGCGATGCGAACGAAATCCTGCATATATCGAAAATGACAATCCGACATTGTAAGTGTCGTACAATGAATGTTTTATGTGCGACACCTACGGGTCGGAATTTTTCTCTCCCAGCTTTCGTAGGGTTTTGCTTCGCTCATCCTACGCTTTTTAGTATTTATCGCTCAGCAAAATTCATTAAACTTACCACCTTGACCTTTACGCGGCTGCCTTCCCGAAAATGATCGCGCTAGATTGGCAATACAGAATTCATGTAGCTATGCTTTTCCTATGGATATATTACGGGATCCCGACGAGCCACTGACAGGCGAGGACTTCGCTTTTCTTGAGTCGATTTTGATTAAATACGGTACCGACGAATCGCTAAAGAACGCCTCTGATCTGGACGGTTTTTTTACCGCAATCGTATCCGGGCCGGAGATGGTAATGTCGAGCGAGTGGCTTCCCGAAATCTGGGGCGGAGAGGACAAATCGCCTGTGTTTGAAGATTTCGAAGAGGCTGGCCGGTTTACAGGATGCGTAATGCGTCCGCGCTCCGGGTTCAATTAAGAAAAGCGAAGAGGAGCGTCCGCGTTCCGGGTTCAATTAAGAAATGCGAAGAGGAGTGTCCGCGTTCCGTTTTAGTAGAAGTGTAAATCCGCTATTTCACAGCTGCCGTTTGTTTGCTTTTCGGGTCATAAGGGCTGGCGAGAAACTTCTCGACTGCGTTTTGGGCGTTGTCGTAAGTATCTCCGATCTGCTCCGCTCGTTTGTAGGCAGCGACGGCCCGTGTGCGGTCGCCTTTTGCGTCATAGGCATTACCCATCTTTATCTCCGCCCAAACATAAAGCCAGGTCGGACGAGCGTTGCCGTTTTTTCCAAGATTGCGCGTAGCTTTGAAATTATCAATCGCCAGGTCGTAGTTGCGCTGCTCCAAAAAAAGCAAGCCCAAGTGATAATAGATCCATGCATTTGATCGATCCAGTTTCAGAGCCGCTTCAAACTGCTGCTGGGCTTCGGCATAATTTCCTTCCTTAAATTGCTCGATGCCGCGACGCGCAATTGACGAAACCCTCAATTCATCCGATATACGCAACAGCTTATACTGCGGATCGATGATTACTTCGATCGGTTTTCCAGTCGATTCGATATTAAAGTCGGCGCTTGAGTCCTCAATGAAAAGTTTTTCAGACGCTACTCTCCCCTGACCTTCGGCTCGGAGTTGAACTTCAACGGGAAGCTGCAGATTGTCATAATTCTGCTTTACGGTTCCGCGGGTGATAAACTTTCCGCCGCGAGTTCGAATGATCAGATAATCGGCGTCAAATTCCGGAACGCCGGTTCCCTCAACCCAGCGGGCGAAAAAGTAACGCATGTTTTTTCCGGCCGCGCGGGTTGCGTGGTTTTCAAAATCATCGATCGAAACATTTTTGCCTCGGTTTTGCGCAAGAAAATTGTGAAGCATCGAGTCGAATTTCTGTTTTCCGAGGGTATCCCGCAGAAGTTTATAAACGAAAGCTCCTTTCGAGTACATTATGTAGCGGTAGGCGACCGATTGATCGTCAAGAGTTGAAGGAGCTCTCACGAGAGATGCGGTTTGCTCAAACGTCAAAGACTTTTCGAGAAGTTCGCGCCGCAAACTATCGAGTTGGGCGCCGGTTAAAATACTCTCGCGCAATGAAAACGCACTGTATTCGGCGAGTCCTTGCGAAAGCCACGCATCGTCAAACGATTCCAATCCAACGGTTAAACCCCACCATTGAAAAGCAGCTTCTCTTTGAAGGCGTTCTTTTATCACTGGTCTTGAACCATTAAACAGACGGTTTGCGAGAAAGAGCATGCCTTCCTGCGAATAGTATTCAAGACTGTCGTCGTCGATTTGAGCGACGATCAATTTAGTTCCCATTGCCGGCGTGCCAAATCTTTTTGTGTAGTATTCGAGGGCACGCCCTAGGGTTTCGCCATATTCCGCAATGATTCGGTCGTTCCCGGCTTTAGTGAAAAACTGAAGTTCGTAGCCGCCAAAGCGCAAGGTATTGGTTGCATAGCGCCCGTAGCTGAAATTTCCGATCAATCCTTCTTTACTTCGAACAAAACGAAACTTACCGGCCGTGCGCGTAATCGGCAAATCGCTTTTTCCGACAACCTGATAAGTGCTTGGAAGAGAAATACTGATATCTGAGGTTGCTTTATCCGCCGCGTATTCATTAAACGGAAACCAGCGCGCCGCATACATCAAATAACCTTGGTTTGCGCCAACATACGCGAGGCGTTTTGTAAGAAGCGGTCCACCTTCAGGTGTAACCAAAACCCCGCTATATTTAAACCGCAAGCGAACTTTTGTGCCGGCTCTAACATTTTCGCCGAGGTCGATTCTAACGCTTGGACCCAAATCGCTTACACCGACCTGGTCTTGCACATACGTAACTTTCCCCAGGGAACGAACCGGTCTTGAAGGTCTACGCGTGCGAGATCTTACGGGCGTTGGAGCTACCGAGGGAAGTGTCGAAACCGGAGGCGTTTTGCTGATAAGCGAAATGCTTTCAACTTTAAGAGAACCGTTTAGCTCAAAAGTTACTGCGCGGGTTTCCTCACGAGGAACAAAATCAACATCTACCGTTGCGCTGAGTTTGTTAAGCGACGGATCGAGCTTTACATTCATCACGTAATGCTTTACGTCAAATGCTGCTCGCTGAACCTGTTGAGTAAACGCTGAGAAAGTAAACGCGAAAACCGTTAAACTCAAAAGCGAAATTTTTGCGAAATTGTGTTTGCTATTCTTCATCAAAATTATCTTCAAACGCCCGAAAATCTAAGTTGTGTATTGCTAACTTATGATGTTCAAAATATTTAAATCGTTGGCTAAACCAAGCCAAACCAATTTTTAGCGTATGTAAATAGGATTAGAAATGATCCAAGGCATTTTATCAAATGGCGCATCAAGATTGTCTAAATAAACCTCTAAGCGATACGCACCTTTTTTTGTGGCTCCGTATTCGATAACGGCTGCATCTGCAGTTTCAAAAATCTTAACGCCATTTCGAAACAAAACAAACCGAGCTTTTTGTGGAGACTGAGCAGAGAGTTTGATCGCGCCATTTTCGAGCGAAACTTCTTCTCCCACAATTTTTGTTTCATCATTATTTGTAGCGGCAAACGTAAACCCTTTTGGATCACAAAGAGCGTCAACCGAAAGATACAGGTTCCCATTTTTTAAGGCCCGGAGAAGAGATTCCTTGCTTAGCGGTCGATCTTTGGGAATCAAAACATGATTGGTTGCGACACCCAGAATAGTTTCGTACTTATCAAATTTCAGGTTAAAAAACTTGTTATTCGAATCATCGCCAATGTGTAACCCAAGATTCGAATGAGCGTCGGATCCACCAAAAAGGGTTAGTTTGCGCGATTCGGAAATTTGATCAAATTTGGCGAGGTTTTCAGTCGGGTGCTGAAGGTGCCTCGCCAGAGTGAGTTTTGGATAGGACCGATAAGACCACATTGCGTCAAGTAAAAACGTAAGCGGGTTCATACGTTTCGCATTTGTATGCAGACTGAAAACTTCGATGCCGTCGATCTCAGTTTCCCAGGCGCGAAATTTTTCCGGGTAAGTTACAAATGCCAGGCGCTCACGCGCATGCGCCTCTTCGAGGAACCGAGGCGTTTCTAACTCTTTTGTTTCTTTTAATTTAGCAAAACCGTCGAGAACCAAAAACCGGTTTCCATTGCCGTCGTTGGTTTCGTTGCCGCCGAGAAACAGAACTTCACGGTGGAAATCGTTTAGTGTTTTTGCGGAGCTATCAAAGGAATCAGAAACATGCTCGGTCATAACGACGAAATCGAGCGAGTTTTTTTTTGCCCCATCGAGTAGTTCTTCAAAAGTGCCGGTTGAGTGACCGCCTAGGAATGAGTGGACGTGGACAGCGCCCTTATAGTCGCGGTAGCCAAGATTATTTGATAAGTTGGGTTTTGCGTTTAGCTCGGAGATCTTTGTAGCAAGCTGACGCACGCGAAAACGGTTGCATGCGAAGGGGATTTGAGATAACAAAACAACAATCCCCAAAACAAATAAAATCCTCTTACAAAGTCTCACTATGTTCTACCTTATTTGGACAAACGTATTCTAGTAATCAGATAGATTTTACAATAGAAAGCATTAAGGGACGATTAATTAGAATCGGTTATGAAATCGACAGAGACAACACTTTCAGCTATGCGTTTTCCTAAAGTGGCAACTTTTTGATGCTCGGGATGAACCGTGTAGGCCTCAAGAGCTTTACGGTCAGCGAAGGCCGAAGTTAAACCCGTGTCGTAAGATCGATCGAGTTGGAGAATATCCGTTCCAACTTCAAATCTTTCAATATTAGGAATTTTGGAAGGTAATTCCTTGAGCATTCTGAGGTGTTCTTCGCGATCGCCTTCCGGCAGATCGCCCTTGTATTTCCAAACGACAATGTGAATTAACATATTATTTCTTCTTCTTCTCGCACCATTCTTTTGTAACCTGGTGGCGATATTCAAACATTTTTTCGAGCTTAGGTAAAACGACCAATGGAGCCATCGTCATTCCCATGTACGCAAAACGAAGCCGGTATTCGATCTCATCGCGCAGAAGTGTGCCTTCATCAACGGTCTCAAAAATGTGTTTGTGCCTCCAAAAAGCAAACGGACCGGAAATCTGCACATCCTCAAACATTTTTGGTGGATCGTACTTTGTGTGTTCTGCTACCCATGTTGAGACCGTGAAACCGAGGAATTTTTGCTTGAAAATAGCGCGCGAGCCAATCGTAGAGATATCAGCTTTCTGCACAACTTCAATGTTTTCCCAGGGAGGAATCAAACGCTCGACCGCATCCGGCAGCTCGTGAAAAGCGAAAACCTTTTCTCTTGGCGCCTTAATTACTGATTCTTTGACAAATTCCATAGAGCGATTCGGACTATAAGCCATTAACAACGCGTGTAATACCCTCTTTGATTAGTTCTACATTGAAGTTGATCAGGAGCCCCAGTTTCTTGTCCGTCAGGCGTAAATAGGTTCTTAATTGCTTCGGATGCACGGGTGCGATATGTTCTACGGATTTAACTTCAATCACAACCTTTCTATCTACAATAAGATCCGCCCGAAAACCTAAGTCAAGTCTAACGTCTTCATAGACTACGGGAATTGCTCGCTGTCTAATTACATCGCAGCCACGTTTCTCAAGTTCATAGGCGAGGATCGCTTCGTAGACCGACTCCAGTAGGCCCGGTCCCAAATCGACATGAATTTTGTAAGCAGAATCGACTATGATCTTTGAGATTTGGTTTTCGTGCATTAGAAAAGTTTCCCGCAAAGGCGCAAAAGACGCAAAGATGGAAGGAAAGAAAGTTTCGCAAAGGCGTAAAAGACGCAAAGATGGAAGGAAAGAAAGTTTCGCAAAGGCGTAAAAGACGCAAAGATGGAAGGAAAGAAAGTTTCCGCAAAGGCGTAAAAGACGCAAAGATGAGAGGAAAGAAAGTTTCCCGCAAAGGCGTAAAAGACGCAAAGATGAGAGGAAAGAAAGTTTCCTGCAAAGGCGCAAAAGACGCAAAGATGAGAGGAAAGAAAGTTTCCCGCAAAGGCGCAAAAAGACGCAAAGATGAGAGGAAAGAAAGTTTCCCGCAAAGGCGCAAAAGACGCAAAGATGAGAGGAAAGAAAGTTTCCCGCAAAGGCGCAAAAAGACGCAAAGATGAGAGGAAAGAAAGTTTCCCGCAAAGGCGCAAAAGACGCGAAGGTGAGAGGAAAGCCGCTAAGCCACGAAGCCCCTCAAAAATGAAGTTAGATTTCCCTCGGTCGTGAAAAATTGAAAATCAAGTGCCCGAAAAAGTGCCCTCGGACAAGTGCACTTCGTGGATTTTCCCCAGGGCCGCAAAGCCAGTAGTGGAGGCTCATACCTTTGCTGTTTTGCGCCTGAGCGGGCTGTATCGGCATTAGACTTTTGCGCAATTGAAAAAGCAAGTCGCTGTTGGAACCTGTTAACCCTTTGCTGCTTTGCTCCTGAGCGGGCTGTATCGGCGTTAGACTTTTGCGCAATTGAAAAAACAAGTTGCTGTTGGAACCTGTTAACCCTTTGCTGCTTCGCGCCTTAGCGGGATATTCCGCTGTATTCTCCTTACGCATTCGCTGACAAAAATTTGTTCAACAAATCCCAAACCTTCACCAAATGCTTTTCTTCCACCCTAATACTTCCGACCGAAAGTCTAAGGACAAACTCATCTTTGAGTTTTGCATGAGAAAGATAAGCTTCACCCGAGGAGTTTATTTCATTCATCAGTTTTTCATTAAACTCGTTAAGATCGCTGACGTCTTTTGGGCACGCACGGAAGCAAACCAGCGCAAACGGAACATCCGCTTTCATTTCGAAATTTTCCGACTCGTTCACCCATGATACGAAAAGTTTCGCGAGACGTATGTGTTCGCGAATCCTCGCTCTCAGACCTTCCTGTCCAAAATAACGCATTACAAACCAGAGTTTTAACGACCTGAACCGACGTCCAAGCTGGATTCCATAATCCATCTGGTTGGTGACAGGTTCGCTTACTTTCAAGTATTCAGCGATCAGTGAAAAGGTCCGTTTCAGAAGATCGAGATCCTTCACGTACAAGACGGAAAGATCAAACGGCGTAAAAAACCATTTGTGCGGGTTGGTTACAAAAGAATCGGCTTTTTCGACACCCTTTAAATGGTGTTGGAGTTCGGGCAAGATCATCGCCGAGCCCGCGTAAGCTGCGTCGACATGAAGAAAGATGTTATTTCGCCCACAAATTTTCGCAATTCGTTCGATATCGTCTACCGCAGTTGTCGAAGTCGTTCCGATTGTCGCGACCGCGCAAAACGGTTTGTGACCGCGAATAATGTCGCCGGAAATTGCCTTGCTCAGTTTTTCGGTATCCATTTCAAACTTCTCGTTCACGGGAATCTTCACGATCGCATCGGTTCCTAAACCGAGCAAAATAACCGCTTTATCGATTGAGGAATGAGTTTGTTCGGAACAATAAACTCTTAAAAGCGGTAGGTCTGACCGACCGCTCATACCTTTCTTTCGTATATTGAGGTTCAAGTTTTCGCGAGCCATTGCTATCGCGTGAAGCGTAGAAACCGAAGCCGTATCATAGATTATTCCTTCGAATTTAGACGGCAAATCCATCATCTTTCGTAGCCATTCGAGCACAACCGGTTCGAGTTCGGTGGATGCGGGCGAAGTGCGCCAGAGCATCGCTTTCATATCAAACGCCGCTGTAAACATTTCACCAAAAACCCCGACCGAGCTAGTAGAAGTCGAAAAAAGCCCGTGAAAATTAGGGTGATTCCAATGGGTTACAGCGGGTAAGATCAAGTCGTCAACATCGCTTAAAACCGCTGAAAAATCTTCACCGATTTTGGGAGCTTGTTTTGGCAGCGCATTTTTAAGGTCTCCCGGTTCGTTTTGCGAGAGTACCGGGTATTCGTCGAGGTGTTCGAAATAATCCGCGATCCGGTCAACAATTTCATGACCGTAGCGCCGGAAATCCTCCGCCGACATGTCTCCAAGTTTTGAATTATTCTCAGAATTCTCCACGAAATACGCATCCCCATGTTGGATTTAGGAGTCAAATATTAATCGATAAACACTCGACATGCCATCCGAGATGGGTATAATTCCTAGATATCGTTGTTCCTCGGTCTATGCGACATTTCCTGAGGCTTGAGGAACGGCTGCAAAATCCGCAAAAAAAAACAGAGACATAAATTATGAAACTGAATATTCTTCAACGCATGTTGCCGTTGGCTGCTGCTTTTCTTGTTCCGCTTGTTGCTTCAGCTCAGGAAACAGCTTCTAAAGGACTTGACCAGAGAATTAATGACGCTTTTGATCCGTTTGCTTCGGCTTGGGAAAACCTGGTCTTGTATCCGTTGCCCGGAACCGGAATTCCGATCGTGTTGATTGTGCTCATCGCCGGAGCACTCTTTTTCACGCTGTACTTCGGATTTATAAACTTAAGAGGATTTCCGCTCGCGATAAACGTGGTTCGCGGGAAGTATGACGAAATTGAGGAAGGCGCTGAACCGGTTACGACGGATACAGTAAATGTAGTTGAAGGAAATATTGTCGATACGATTCGAACCGAAGGTGTTGAAGGCGAGGTGAGCCACTTTCAGGCGCTTGCTACAGCGGTTTCAGGTACAGTTGGCTTGGGTAATATCGCGGGCGTTGCAGTTGCAATTGCGGTTGGCGGACCTGGCGCAACCTTTTGGATGATTATCGCGGGTTTACTCGGAATGTCTTCCAAGTTTGTTGAATGTACGCTTGGCGTTAAATACCGCGATATTGGTCCGAATGGAACAGTTTACGGCGGTCCGATGTATTACCTTTCGCGAGGGCTCAAAGAAATGGGTTTCGCGGGCATCGGTAAAATCCTCGCATTTATTTTTGCGGTTATGTGCGTGGGTGCATCTTTTGGTGGAGGAAATGCTTTTCAGGCAAATCAAGCCACCGTTCAGATTACATCGCTTTTTGGTTTGGAGGGCGGCGCTATAAAAACAGTCGTCGGCTTAGTGATGGCAGCACTCGTAGGAATAGTGATAATAGGTGGTATCAAACGAATCGCAAGTGTAACGGAAAAAATCGTGCCGTTTATGGCGGGTGTTTATGTGATTGCTGCGTTGATAATAATCTTTTCAAATTACACGTTTATCGATGACGCATTCGGGATGATTTTCAAAGGTGCCTTCACACCGGCTGCTGGGCTAGGTGGTTTGATGGGCGTGCTTATACAAGGTTTCAGACGGGCTGCATTTTCAAACGAAGCCGGAGCAGGTTCGGCGGCGATCGCCCACTCTGCCGTAAACACAAAGTATCCCGCTAGCGAGGGAATCGTAGCGCTGCTCGAACCTTTCATTGACACGGTAGTTATTTGTACGCTGACGGCGCTCGTTATAATTATGTTTAACCAAGGTGTATTCGAATACAGTGCGGGTAATGCGGCTGGCGCTATTATTGAAGGGAAGACGGTCGGCGGTGTTGACCTAACCTCGATGGCGTTTGATTCGGTTTTACCTGGGTTTAAATATGTGCTGACACTTGCAATTATCTTGTTTGCGTTTTCAACGATGATTTCGTGGTCTTACTACGGACTGCAATCCTGGAAATATCTTTTCGGGCGCTCCAGAGGCGCAGACATAATGTACAAAGTGCTCTTTTTATTCTTCGTTGTGATCGGTGCTGCCGCTACATTGGACGCGGTGATTAAATTCTCTGACGCAATGATACTTGCACTCGTATTTCCAAACATGATAGGGCTGTTCTTCTTATTCCCGAAGGTGAAGGAAGAGCTAACGAAGTACCTAACTGCAATAAAAGGAGCTAATTAGATTTACGACAAGTTAAAAAGTAACGGGCTGTCCTTTGTGAGGCAGCCCTTTTTTCGTTTGTAAATAAGTTAGTTTGCAGGATTCAAAAAGAAACTGTGTATAATACATTTCATATAAAAATTAGTTTGTGGGAATGGTCAGAGATTTTGGAGAGGAGATATGAAAAATATTGCGATCGCGCTGATTCTACTTTTGTCTTTGGTTTTTGCTTCGTCCTGTGTGCAGAAGGGCGGTGAGAGTGGAGGAAATGATTCCGGCGATGTGATCAAAGTCGGCGTCTATGTCGATCTTAGCGGCCAGACATCGAGTTACGGACAATCCACGAAGAAGGGAATCGAACTTGCCACCGAAGAGATCAACAAAGCAGGCGGCGTCAACGGCAAACAGCTAAAGCTCTTTATCGAAGATGATCAGGGAAGACCCGAGCAGGCGAAAACCGTTGTTTCCAAATTAATCAATCAGGACAAGGTAAACGTCGTCCTTGGTGAAGTAGCTTCGACCAACACTTTGGCGGCTGCCCCTGTGGCTCAGGAGGCAAAGATTCCGATGATCACGCCTTCTTCAACCAACCCAAAGGTGACTCAGATCGGTGACCACATTTTCCGTATATGTTTTAAGGATGACTTTCAGGGGAGTTCGATGGCGAAATTTGCAGCCAAGAAACTCAACGCAAAGACTGCGGCTATCTTTGGTGATGTAAATTCGGACTATTCAAAAGGATTGACCAATTTCTTCACAAAGGAATTTGAGAAGCAGGGTGGAAGGGTCATTGATAATCAGGCCTACACTCAAAACGATACTGACTTTAAAAGCCAGCTCACAAATATTCGCGGAAAGAATCCGGACGTTCTTTACATTCCCGGATATTACGGCGAAGTCGGAATTATCGTTAAGCAGGCACGTGAACTGAATATGACGATGCCGATCATCGGCGGCGACGGATGGGATTCACCGGAGCTATGGAGGCTTGGCGGCGCGGCGCTCAAGAATTCGTACATCACGAATCATTATTCGGTAGATGATCCGATGGAGCATGTGCAGAGTTTTGTGAAAGCCTTTAAGGCGAGGCACAGCGGTGAAAACCCGGATGCAATAGCAGCTCTCGCGTATGACGCAGCCAAACTTATGGCTGATGCTATTAAGCGGGCTGGCGGAACCGAGTCACAGAAGCTTCGCGATGCGATTGCGAATACAAAGGACTTTAAGGGCGTTACCGGAAATATAACCATCAATGAAAATCGCGATGCGGATAAACCGGCGATCGTTATGGACCTGAAACCGGATACAAAGCAGTTTGTTCCGACGGCGCGTGTCCAGGTCGATGGTACGGTTGCTGACGCAAAAGATGAGCCTGCTGAAGAACCAAAAGCCGATGCAAAAGCGGCTAACGCAAATACGGTTGAAAAGCCTTCTGATGATAAAGACGACGACAAGAAGTCCAAGGAAAAACCCGAAGATAAAACCGAGGAAAAAGTGGACGAGAAGAAAGATGAAAAGTCTGCAGATGCGGACGGCAATTAGGTTTCGCTCTAACCAGTTTTTGAACTCGTAAAATATGGACACTTTTGTTCAGCAGCTAATTAATGGTCTGACCATCGGTTCGATCTACGCCCTTATCGCGCTGGGTTACACGATGGTTTACGGCATCCTGAAGCTCATAAATTTCGCGCACGGTGACATTTACATGGTCGGCGCATACGCTGGATTTTTGATTGCCGTTTACGTGTTTGACTCGCAGCCTTCGGTAATGAATTTCCTGATCGTTCTTTTGGGAGCGATGGTTATCGCGGCTTTGATCGGTATGGCGATCGAGCGTTTTGCGTATCGTCCGGTGAGACGTTTTTCGAGGATGACAACGCTGATAACTGCGATGGGAATGTCACTTTTTCTCGAATATCTCTTTACATTCATTTTCACAGGAGTTCCGAAATCCTTCCCGCTTTTGATCGATAATCAAAACTACAATTTGTTTGGAAATGTGACGATTTCTACGACCCAGATACTGATTTTTATCGTCGCGATAGTTTTGATGATTACGCTTGAATGGATTATTCATAAAACTAAAATCGGTAAGGCGATGCGAGCGACCTCGTTTAATTTGAACTCCGCAAAATTGATGGGGATTAACACCGATTTCGTGATCGCATTTACCTTTGCACTCGGGTCGGCGCTCGCGGCTGCCGGCGGGGTTTTGGTTGCGCAGTATCAGCCAAAAATCTTTCCGTTAATGGGTTTAATGGCTGGTCTCAAAGCATTCGTCGCTGCTGTTCTTGGCGGAATTGGAAACGTTGCGGGCGCGGTTTTGGGTGGGTTGCTAATTGGTATGGCGGAGACGTTTGTAGTTGGGTACGGACAGCATGTCGGGATTCCATCAACTTATCGCGACGCCGTGGCGTTTGCGATTTTGATTTTGGTGTTGCTGGTTCGTCCTTCGGGTTTGCTTGGATCGGGCGTGCAAGAAAAGGTTTAGCGCATGGCATCCTGGATGAAAAACATAATCGGCGGCGTGGTCATTTTCGTGCTTCTCTATTTGGTGAGCATGATGATGAGCAAAACCGGTTTGTTTGGAATGGGGATTGATGACTACACGGCACGTCTTTTCGTTTTTATTGTCATCAACATAATACTCGCCGTTTCGCTCAACCTCATCAATGGTTTTACAGGACAGTTTTCGATTGGTCACGCCGGTTTTATGGCGGTTGGTGCGTACGCGTCTGCTTATTTTACCGTTAATTACGGGCAGCAGATTGAAGCCGCGGTAGCTTCGGAACCGGGTGGGATTTTATCGACGAGTTTGGTCTTGATCTTGGCAATTCTCGTT
Source organism: Aridibacter sp. (assembly GCA_965216195.1). Classification (GTDB taxonomy): domain Bacteria; phylum Acidobacteriota; class Blastocatellia; order Pyrinomonadales; family Pyrinomonadaceae; genus Aridibacter. The sequence goes on from OZ244151.1 coordinate 19,173, forward strand.
GGTGCGGTTGCGGCGGCGATCGCAGGCTTGATCGTAGGAATCCCGACGCTGCGTTTGAAGGGAGACTATTTAGCTATAGCGACGCTCGGGTTTGCTGAAATTATCCGAATCGTAATTTTGAATATAGATGCGGTTGGCGGTGCAACTGGGTATACGGTACCGGGGTACGCGGATTTTCTGTGGATTGGATTTTTTGCTGTTATCACGGTCGTTGTAGTTCACAATATTGTCAGTTCGGACATGGGGCGCGCTCTTGTTTCAATACGTGAAGACGAACTTGCAGCCGAGGCTATGGGCGTAAATGTAACTCGCTATAAAGTTACGGCATTTGTTATAAGTGCCGCTTTCGCGGGTATTGCTGGAACATTATTTGCACACTACAACCGATTTTTGAGCACCAACGATTTTCAATTTATTAAGTCGTTTGAAGTAATAATAATGATCGTAATCGGCGGAATGGGTTCGATTACCGGTGCGATAATTGGCGCTATTATCGTAACGCTTTTACCCGAACTCCTACGCCAGCTTCCAGACCTCGCGATTCCGGGTCTTGGAGTCGTAAAATTTGCCGATCTGAGACTTGTGATTTTCGCGTTGATATTGATCCTTACGATGATTTTCAGACCGCAAGGGCTTTTCGGTACGCGTGAAATTACGGATTTGTTCAAACGTAAGAAGGGGGGTTCGCACTAATGGCTGAAAAAGATCACGTATTGCGAACCGAAAATGCGACTATGCAGTTTGGGGGACTCAAAGCCGTCGATGGACTTGATCTCGCGATTGAATCAGGTGAGATCTTTGGTCTCATCGGACCAAACGGCGCGGGGAAGACTACTGTTTTCAATATCTTAACAGGTGTATACGAGCCGACTGATGGAGATATTGTAATAAATCAGAAGCGAATTAATGGTTTGAAACCTTATCAAATTTCTCGTCTTGGAGTCTCACGGACGTTTCAAAACATCAGACTTTTTCCGTCGATGACGGTGCTCGAAAATGTTGTGACCGCGTGTCATCGCCACTCCAGTCAGAACATGCTCGATGCGATTTTCCGTTTGCCCCGATATCACAAAGACGAAAAAGAACACCGCGAGTTTGCGATGGAATTACTCGATATTTTTGGTTTGGCTGACTATGCGGATGAGGGCGGAACGTCGCTTCCATATGGAAACCAAAGGCGCCTGGAGATTGTAAGAGCGCTCGCGACGCGACCAAATATACTGCTTCTCGATGAACCGGCAGCCGGTATGAATCCTTCCGAGCAGGAAGATCTCACAGACCTCATCGCTGAAATTCGAGATAAATTTGATCTGACGATATTGCTCGTCGAACACAATATGCGAGTAGTAATGGGGGTTTGCGAAAGGATACGCGTCGTTGACTATGGAAAATCGATCGCAATGGGTTCGCCGGATGAGATCAAAAACGATCCAAAAGTAATAGAAGCCTATTTAGGAGATTAGAATCTGTAGGAGGAAGTTAGAAGGTAGAAGGTAGAAGTTAGAAGTTAGAGGAAAGAGAGTAGAACGACCTAGTTAAAAAGATATGTCGGCAAAGACCTTTGAGGATTTACTTGTTTGGCAGAAGTCTCACGAATTTGTTTTAGGAGTTTATCGTGTCACGGAGGGATTTCCGAAACATGAATTGTATGGCTTAACGTCACAGCTTCGCAGAGCAGCAGTTTCGATTCCGGCTAATATTGCAGAGGGGTTTAAAAAACGGGGAACAGCCGATAAGCTTCGTTTTTACAATATTGCACAAGGTTCTCTTGAAGAATGCCGTTATTACTTAATTCTTGCGAACGATTTGAAATATGGAACGACGAACGAGCTAAAATCTAGCTCTGCTGAAATAGGCAAAATGTTAGGAGGTTATATGCGCGAGCTCGCGAAAAGAAAGCGATAATTTGACGCTACTGACTTCTCACTTCTGCCTACTATATTTTTTATGTTAACTCTTGAAAAAGTTTCAGTAAATTACGGAGCGATCGAAGCGCTGACGGATATCGATCTGCACGTCGAAAAAGGCGAGGTTGTGACGCTAATCGGCGCAAATGGTGCTGGGAAAACGACAACACTGAAAACGATCACCGGTTTGCTCGAACCGAGGCAGGGTTTGGTTACTTACGAGGGTGAGAAGATTAATGGCGTTCCTACCCACACCCTCGTACCAAAAGGAATCGCGATGTCGCCGGAGGGACGGGGCGTTTTTGCGAATCTGACCGTTCATGAAAACCTTGAAATGGGTGCATACATACGCAAAGATAAAGCCGCGATTGCGAAAGACCTTGGACATGTGTTTGAACTTTTCCCAAGGCTTAAGGAAAGAGATACGCAGAAAGCCGGGACGCTTTCCGGGGGGGAACAGCAAATGTTGGCTATCGGTAGAGCAATGATGTCGAAGCCGAGGTTGTTGTTGCTTGACGAACCTTCCCTCGGACTTGCGCCAAAGCTCGTTCACACCATTTTTGAATCAATCGAAAATATTCGCAGCGAAGGAACGACAATTCTGCTCGTTGAGCAAAACGCAAATGCGGCGCTCCACCATTCTGATCGCGCATACGTTTTAGAAACGGGACGAATCGTGATGGAAGGTGGTTCGAAGGAGTTGTCTGAGGATCCTAAAGTAAAAGAGGCTTATCTGGGTGAGTAGCTCGAAACGAAAAAAAAGAAAACGCTGAGTGAGTATCCCGCGTCTTCCTTTTGCTCAGTTTACATTTAGCTAACCCTGAGGAGGTATAGGTATCTGCTGTTGGGGAAGCTGAGGGAGTTGCGGAGTCTGAGGTTGATTTTGCTTCGTCGCTTCATCGATTTTCTCAATCGCATCTTTGAAAATCTTGATTTCTCCGTTACTTTCCATTCTCTGTTTAACTTGCGCAATATAATCCGCAAAAACGCGTGTACGCTTTTCGTTAAGCTTTGCGCGAATTAACTGACCTCGCTCCTTGGCGAAACCCTGCATATCAGCTTCTTGCCGGTCTTTTACACCGACGATAATCCAGTTGTCACCAACTTTAATTGGCTTCTTGGTAACCTCGCCTTTCCTCAGATCGTAAATTGCATCCTCAAGTAGTTCGGAAGTGGAGGCGCTCGGTCCTTCACCAAGAGGCGATCCGAGAATAAAATCTTTCGCATCCCGCGATTTGAGATTTTCTTTACTGGCTGCCGAACTTATTCCACCAGGTGAGTCAACACTTTCAGCTATTCTCTTTGCAATCGTTTCGATCTGCTCATCCGCCTGTTTTTTCTTAACTGCTTCAACAACCTGATCCTTTACTTCGTCAAATTCGGCCTCCCGCGGGTCTTTTTTATCAACCAAAAGTGGAACTGCAAAACCGCCGGGAATTGAGATTTTTTCGCCGACATCGTCGGTTTTTTCCAGCGAAGCTATGCCTTGTTCGAAATCCTGCGAAATTCCGAGCTGGTCAATTTCGTCTCCCGGTTTTACATAAGCGGTTTCTTTAACCATCTCGCTCTCGCTCATGTTTGCTTCTTTAGCAAATTCGGCGGCGACTTTCTTTACGTCCTTAACTTCCTTCAGACGCTCGGCCGCCTTTGTCGCAAGCGCGGCATTTGCTTCGTAGGCTTTGCTGTTTCTGCGGCTTACTTCGAGTTCTTTTTTTGCTTCTTCAAAATTTTTCGGTGTCGATTTTCCACGTCGCAAAATATAAAAGTTAGTACCAAATTCCAGGGGTTCGGTGACCTCGCCCTCTTTCATATTCAAAATTCGTTGATAAGGATCGGTTGGGTTGTTTTTATTCTCTCTTACCAAACCGGGAACTCTACCGCCTTTTAGCGCAGTGGCCGGATTTTCCGATTGCCCCTGAGCCACATCGGCAAACTTCTCTTCGGAAACAATTTCACCATCCTTCTTTAGAGTTTCGATAATTCCATTTGCTTTTGCTAAAACCTGTGATCTGTCTTCGGGCTTAGCGACCCGCAAAACAATTTCCTGAACGTTTAAACCAGCGTGCTTTTTATCTTCGGGCAACTTATCGTAGGCTTCTTTTAATTCTTCATCGGAAATTGTAAGTTTCTCGCCAACCTTCGCCGTAGCAAGATAAAGATACCGAATTTTCTTTTGTGGCGAACTTATGTAGTAGCTCTTTTTATTTTTTTCGAAATACTCTTTAAGTTCGTCATCGGACGGATTGATAGATTCAATAAGATCTGCAGTATTTACGGGAACATACGAAAGGTCGAATTTAGTATTACGCCGTTTGTAATCCTCTATTACTTCTTCTTCGGACACCGAAACTCCGGATGTCAGATATGCTGCTAGCTTTTGTTGACTGATAAGACTGCGGAATTCGTCTTCAAATGCACTCACACTGCCCGCTTGCCTGACTGCAACCTGTTCGTAGCGTTCCTGGTCAAAAGGTTTTCCATCCGCAGGTGTAAACGCCTTGCGTATTTGCTCGGCAACCTCAGCATCCGTGGCAGCGACACCAAGCTTTTCTGCTTCAAGCCGAATCAGCTTGTTTTGAATCATTCCATTAAGCAAAAAACTCGCTGGAAGCGTCATAGGCTGACCTTGACTTCGCTGTTTCTGAAAGGCAACTACGTCGGCAACCGTTATTTTCTCCGGTCCGACCTTCGCAGCAATTTCCGTGCTTCTTCCCAAGTCAGCCTGTCTGTCTCGGGTCGGAGCATAGAGAACGACCAAACTTCCCACCAATACAATCGCAAAAATAAGAAGGATGAAGTTTCGTGTCCGCTCCATCTTCTTGAAAAACTTTAACATCGACTTAACACCTGAATTACCTAGTTATATTAATACTTCGAAAGATTTTTCTCCGATTTTAGCAAACCGCAATTCTATCAATCATATAAATAAAAGTAAAAGCAATTCTAAAAATCCGGCGCGCGGAATACTAAACTTCAGCTTTTCCATTTTTAACGTCCAGGCTGTATCGTATGTAGGATATGGACGTCGAATACCAGTATTGGCACTGGATACTTTTTTTCGCGGTAGTCTTGGTTGCGCTTTTTGTTGATGTCGGAATTGTAAACCGAAAAGCGCATGCGCCGAGCAAAAAGGAGACCCTGATATGGAGTGCTGTCTGGATTTCGCTTGCAGTCGGCTTTGGTATCTTTGTACTTTGGCAGTTTGGGAGTTTTAAAGGAAAGGAGTTCTTTACCGGATATCTGATCGAACTATCCCTTTCAGTCGACAACCTTTTTGTTTTTCTGCTAATTTTCAGTTTCTTCAAAGTGCCGAAGGATCTTCGCCATCGTGTTTTGTTTTGGGGGATCATGGGCGCACTTTTTATGCGGATGGCGATGATCTTCGCCGGGGCCGAACTCGTTGAGCGGTTTCATTGGATCATTTACATCTTCGGCGTGTTTCTCATCTATACGGGATTTAAGATGTTTTCGGATGATGAAGACGCGTTTGATCCTGAGGAGAGCCGCCTGGTATCGCTAGGCACACGTTATATAAGTATCAAAAAGGAATATGTCGGTGATAAATTCCTTACGGTTGAGGATGGTAAGCGTGTCGGAACGCTGCTTCTGCTTGTCCTGGTCGTTGTCGAACTCTCCGATGTGATCTTCGCCGTCGATTCTGTCCCGGCAATTTTTGGTATAACGACCGACCGATACATTATTTACACATCCAACATTTTTGCGATCCTTGGGTTGCGCACGTTTTTTTTCCTTCTTGCCGAGATGGCTGATAGTTTTCACTATTTAAGATACGGGTTGGCGTTTGTCTTAAGTTTTATCGGCGTAAAAATGCTCTTGCCACTTTTTGCTGAAGGCGCGATAATGTTAATTGGGCAAGATAGCCACTCGAGTTTTGCCATTTTCCTACATCGATTCCTCGATGGCGAATTTAAGCAGGAGTTAATAAATATTTCTCTTGGCATCGTTGCTGGCGCCATTGCGATTTCGATAGCATTGTCTCTAATATTTCCGCCAAAGGGCGTAACCGAGGAATCAATACTTGTTCGAACGTTGGATCCTGAAAACGATCAATAGTAAGCAAGCGATCACAGTTATACTGTTGTGGTGTTTCTAACATTGCTACTTCAAACGCCCAAAAAAAATGGACGACAATAATTTTCGCAGATATTACGTTGACTGGTGGAGCATCAGAAGAAGCTCTATCTACGTGATCGTTGGGATTCTTGCGTCTCTGATTTTTTTTGGTGGTGGAATTTGGTGGCTTTGGCAAAATAATTGGATGATCACTCCTCCTGATGAACAGGAGGCTCCAAAGGATTCTGCCCAAATCATTTCGTTTGAAGGCAATGTGAAAATCATTCGCGTATCCAACCGCGCAACCGAGCGAGTTACGAAAACGACGTACGTTCAGGCCGGTGATACGATTCAGACCCAGGCTGATGGAAGAGCGCAGGTAAGAATGATCGATGGATCGGTTTTGTCCGTTAGGCCTAACAGTACGGTTGTAATTAGTGATAGTTCTTCGATCCTTGGCGGGACAAGCGTGAAGGTAAAGCTCGATGATGGTCAAATCAATGTAAAGACCGAGGATCAGCCGGAAGCCTCGAATAATGTAGTCGAAGTAAAAGAAACCGAAAACAAACTCCAGTCGCAAACCGACGCCAGTTTTAATATAAATAAGGAAACAAATACGGGTGAAATACGAATCAGTCGTGGTGGAATTGAAAGCCAAGTCGGCGATGAGAAGGTGGTGATAAAGGAAGATCAGTATGTATCGATTGATGAGAAAAAAATCGCCGCCCAGGAAAAACTCCTCGCACCCCCAAGCTTAACCGAACCCTCTCCTTCCAAACAGATATTGACCACGCGGGCTAATAGCATCCGGTTTATTTGGGATCAGCCAGAGGGGCATCCAAATGCAACCTATGAGTTTCAGCTTGCCCATTCTCCATTCTTTGTCTCGGGTAAAATGATTGCCGAGGAAAAATCACTTGATAACGCTCGCTTCATAGTACGTAAATTACAAGCTGGAACATATTTTTGGCGCGTGCGTTCTTCGATTAAGTCAGGACAAAGCAGCGAATGGAGTAATCCTTCAAAGTTTTCTGTAGTTAAGCAATCAGGCTCTGACAGGATTGAACTGACCGAAACAGAGGTGGAAAACGTTGGCGGAACGATTTACATCGTCCGCGGGACGACAAAACCTGGAGCAACCGTAAGTATCATGGGCAGGGAAACGTTTGCAAAAGCGAACGGGACTTTTAGGGTGCAGGTATCTGCACGGGGATCATCCGTAAGGGTTCTCATTTCCGATGAACTTGGAAATCGTAGCCAGTACACGGTTTCCCTTAGAACTGGGAGAGTTAGGTAAAATCACGTAAATCTTCCCTTGAATCAACACTCAGGAAATTCGCGATCATCAATACAAACGTAATCCAGATGGCATCAGCTAGAAAAAGATGACCGAGCTGCATTAGGATCGGAGCGTGTGAGATAAGTGTCAAAGCGCCGAATCCGAGCTGCACCAAGATCAGTACCATCATGGCCTGTGCGAATCGTTTTAGCTGTCGGTTTTCGACATCTTTCGATTTTAGCCAATTCGCAAAGAGAATTAACAGAACCCCAAAGATCACTGATAAAATCGGGTGGCTCAGGCGAAGTCTAAGCAATATATGAGACGAACTTGAAAAATCCTGTTTGAGTCCTTCAGCCAGGGTCTCTACCGGAAATAGCATCCCGGAAAGCGCGGCTAACACACCGCTGGAACCAATCAGCAGTAGTGCGACGGCCGCACAGATAGACAGCAGTGTGACGTAGCTTTGCGAACGCAAAACAAGTCTCTTTCCGCTATAGGCGAGCCATGCTGTTAAACTTAAAGAAGCGAGCAAAATAAACGTATTAATTAGGTGTCCGATTGCCCAAAACGGACGCGAATTCGTTAGCGTCTCAGCAGTATTTCCGGTTAAAACCAATCCGGCCCCGATTAGCGCTTCGGTAACGATAAAGATGAAAGAAATCACCGCGAATTTTCGAACCTGGCTGCCCCTAGAGTATTTAAGGAGCGCCCAGATCAGTAGCACCAGAACGACGAGAAAATCAATTCCGCTCATTACCCTATGGGAGAATTCGATCAGGGTTTTTAGCTCTGGAGCAGATGGAATTACTTCGCCATGACAAGTGAGCCAATATTGTCCGCATCCATCGCCCGATTTTGAAGCACGCAGAAAAACCCCCCAAACGATGACGACCAGATTATATGCAAGGGTAAACCACGCGTATTTTGTAAAGCCCGTAAGTTTCATTTCGTAGCTTCTTTTTGTAAATTCAAACCTGTAAAATCGAGAGTATCACCTGTATCTCCAAAGTTAAACTCTTAGTTTTATTAGATTGGCTTCGCTGAGATTCGACATTTTTTCATCTTTTTCTGCTATGAAAATCAAATCTTTATCCACGGTATTTTTGATCGCAGTTCTTTCCGTCGTTGCATTTTCCAGATCACCATATGCGCTGGTTTTGGGAACAGCACAGGACGCTGGGGCACCGCAGATCGGTTGTATGAGTGAATATTGCAAAAAGGCCTGGAAGAACAAAAAACTCCGAAAACTTGTTTCCTCAATCGCTTTGATCGATCCCGATTCGGGTGGCCGCTGGATATTCGATGCGACGCCGAATTTTCCCGAACAATTTCAAATGCTTAAGGAGCGGACAGCCGATTTTTCAAACCGGCTTGACGGCATTTTTCTTACCCATGCACACATTGGCCATTACACGGGTCTAATGTATCTCGGAAGGGAATCGATGGGCGCCAAGACGGTTAAAGTCTATGCCATGCCGCGTATGTTGAAGATGCTCAGACGCAATGCGCCCTGGTCGCAGCTAGTATCGATCAAGAATATCTCGCTCAGTCGCTTAAAACATAGTCGTTCTGTCAAACCTGCAAGAGGTATTTCCGTTACACCCTTTTTAGTTCCGCACAGAGACGAATTTTCGGAAACCGTTGGCTATCGAATTAAGTCGCAAAAGAAAAGTTTTGTATTTATTCCCGATATAGATAAGTGGCGAAAATGGGACAAGAAACTTGAGGAGATTGTAAGATCAAACGACTATGTTTTTATCGATGGAACATTTTTTGCGGACGGCGAAATTCCGAGACCTATGGACGAAGTTCCCCATCCATTCGTTTCTGAAACAATCGATCTTCTCAAACATTTGAAGAGATCTGAGCGTGGGAAAGTATTTTTTACACACTTCAATCATTCAAATCCATTACTCCAGGGCGCACGCAAGAAGATAAGAGCTGTTAAAAAGAGAGGTTTCAATATTGCTTTTCGAGGACAAAGAATCGAACTCTGAGTTTTCCGGATTAGGCGTTTTGCTTTATGAAAAAGGAGCGAATTGACAAGTTGTTGGTTCGGGGCGGGTTTGCCGAATCGCGCACGAAGGCGCAGGCCTTGATCATGTCCGGGGTGGTTTTAGTAAACGATCGGCGGGTAGAGAAGCCGTCTGAAGTATATGTGCTCGAGGATTCAATTAGGATAAAAGAAAAAAACCCGGAATCAAAATATGTTGGACGCGGAGGGCTTAAGCTCGAAGCTGCATTAAAAGAATTTGATATACGGCCTAGCGAATATGTTTGCCTTGATGTAGGGTCCTCGACCGGAGGCTTCACCGATTGTTTGATTCAAAATGGTGCGCGGAAAATAGTTGCGATCGATTCTGGCACAAACCAAATCGCCTGGAAGCTCCGCGATGACCCTAGAGTAGATGTGCGCGAGAAGACAAATGCCCGATATCTGAAGCCCGATGATTTTGGCGAAGATTTTGATCTAATTGTAATGGACGTTTCATTTATTTCCGCAACGAAGATCATGGGTGCTTTGTTTCCGCTCCTAAAGCCACGAGGTTGTTTGATCGTTTTGATAAAACCGCAGTTTGAATTAGGAAAAGGGGAAGTCGGTAAAGGGGGAATTGTACGAAGCAGCAGGAAACACGAGAAGGCGATCGCAATGGTAAATGATTTTGCGACGGCGAATGGATTTTCGCGCAATGGGCTCATCGAATCGCCAATTACAGGTGCGGAAGGCAACAAGGAATTTTTGGCAATTTATGAAAAAAGTTGAAGTGGAGCTGGAAGGCGAAGACAGTCAAGACCTTGTCGAGGGTGTGGACTTCTATTACGAAGGCGGACTACTAGTTTTAACAAAAAACTATTTACTTAAAAGAGGACGCTGTTGCGCTAATGGATGTAGAAATTGTCCATACCCGAAAGAGAATCCGAATCGTTTAAAGGAGAAAAGTTTCTAATTCCTCCTGATCAGACGACATATGCGTTTCAACCAATGTTTCCGGTTTAGGCGCCCTGGCTATTGTGACCGGAGGCTTGATGGAGCAACAGGCCTCAATAAGGCGTTCGTATTCGTTTTGCATTTCCGGTTGGGACGCAAGCGTTTCCAAGGTTGTCTCCAGCACCACTCTCAGGTTTTCATCCTCGGGCATCGTGATGCGATAGTGCATCCATTTTCCCTCACGTCTTGCCGTTACAACTCCAGCATTGCGTAAATAGGCAAGGTGACGGGAAATTTTGGGCTGGCTTTCTCCAAGGGCCTCGACAAAGAAACAGACACAAACCTCTTCATCGCGTATCAAATTGAGAAGTCGCAGACGCGTTTTATCAGCGAGAGCGGTAAATAGATTTTCCGTTTCCTCCAAAGAATCGTGTTCGCTCATATATGAATTTTAGCAAATAATGCATAAAAAGTCTTGACAACAGCACGAGAGGTTTATATATTCGTTTAAACATATATGTTCAAGCGTATATGATTGAATGAATAAGGAGAAGTAAAAATGAAAGTTCACATATCATTAAATGTTAGCAATTTGGAGAAAAGCGTTGAGTTTTATAGAAGCATGCTGGGCTCCGAGCCGCTAAAATATTTCAAACGAGATGAAGTTGCTCATACTGTTGAGTCAGGTGGCGAAAAATTGGGGAGCGGATCAGCAAAATCAGGATATGCAAAATTTGATATCGCTAATCCTCCATTAAATCTTGCGTTAAACGAGGTTGGGTTTGTAAAGGGCGGTTCGCTTTCGCATCTCGGACTCGAAGTTCAGGATACTGAGGATGTGTTGGATTTTAAGAAACGCTGGACTGCAGAGGGACTTGATACGGTTGATGAAATGGAGGTTGATTGCTGCTACGCAAAGCAGGATAAGACCTGGGTTCGCGATCCGGACGGTAACGAATGGGAAGCTTTTGTAGTTCTCGAAGACTTAAACCCGGAAACCGCTACTGAATCGTGCGAATGCAGTAATAAGGTTTCCGAATACGTTGAATCAGCCAAGTCGAAGGTAATGAGCGGGTGTTGCGGATAATTGATATTCGCGGTGAAGCAGCCTATAGTAAAATCTGAATTCGCCCACCAATAGACGTTAGCTGGCAGGCGATTAAGATTTTACTATGGAGCCACCTTCTACCAATCAACAGGAATTGGATATCAAATCGACTCCCCGGGAGGAGATGAACCTGTACTCACTGGATACATTCGAATATGAGTATCCGGGAAAAGTAATCTGGATCGATTTCGAAATTCCAGAGTTTACAGCCGTTTGCCCGTTTTCAGATTTTCCCGATTTTGCGACTATAAAATTAGCGTATGTTCCAAACGAGAGATGTATCGAGCTTAAAAGTTTGAAGCTTTATATAAACTCTTTCCGTGATGTGAAGATTTTTCACGAGCATGTAGTAAATCTGATTTTGGAAGATTTCGTTAAAGCATGTGATCCGCTTGAAGTTAAAATCGAGGGAGATTTTAACGTAAGAGGGAATATTAAAACGGTTGTCAAAGCTGAATACAAAAAAGACTCCTAATCTTTTTATAGATTAAGAGTCTTTTGAATAAAAAAGGCGCTATATTTAATGTCCGGCGGCGGCCATCGTGCCAACCGTTCCTTCTTCATCATCGATGTGATGATTGCTGCAGGCATCCTCGATTAGCCCGTCAATTTTCTTTTCCAATTTTCCTTCACTTCCGAAATCAGCATTGCGCAATTCGGAAACTATCAAGAATTTCGCCTTTTCCAGAAGGCTTTGCTCTCGAAACGAAAGCTTCTTTTCGCCGCTCAAGAAAGTAAGTTTCTTGAGAACATCGGCAGCTTCAAAAATATCTCCCGATTGAAGTTTTTCGTTAAACTCTCTCGATCTAACCTTCCAATCATCGGAAACGTTTTCAAAATCTTCGCCTAGAGTTTCCAATAGGGTTTTATACTGTTTAGCACCGATTATCGGCCTAATGCCAACCGTTTCAGCATTTGCGGTCGGAACCAAGATCGTAGAATTATCGCTTAACACACGTAAAGAATAAAAACTCATCTGATTATCGCCGATCTCTTTCTTTTCGATCTTCTCGATCATGCAGACCCCTTGGTTCGGATAGGCAACTTTCTGCCCGATATTAAGCTCCATAAATTCCTCCCATTTTTTGAAAACGTCAAGGTAGAAGTGAGGTGCGAATCCGTTTAACTAAACCCGCCTTTTGCCCAACTTGTCTAGGTAAAATACATTATAACACACGGCTAAGGGCTTGGAAAGAATATTCAATTTTCGTCAAGAAAGACAGTGTGAGTGCGCCGATCAACTGCGGGTCGACCAAAGGGCTTATTTAGCTCTTTTTTACCGGGAGGCTTATAGTGAAGGTAGAGCCTTTTCCGAGTTCGGATTCTACGCTGACATCACCGCCGTGAGATCGTGCGAGGTGTTTAACAATAGCAAGACCGAGTCCCGTCCCTCCAACCTCTCTTGAGCGGGCGCGGTCTGATCGAAACAAGCGCTCGAAAACACGCGGCAGGTGTTCGCGCGGAATGCCTTCCCCAGTATCCGAAACGTATATGTAATTGTAACTATCGTCTGAGGAAAGTTTTACTGTAACGGAGCCATTTTCGAAGTTAAATTTAATTGCATTGTCGATCAGGTTGGTTAGCATCTGTTCCAGGCGGAGGACATCAGCAACTACAACCTGTTTTTTCTTAATTTCATTTATGAGGGTAATTGACGCTTCTTCAGCCTCGGAAGAGAAGGTTTCAAATATTCGATTGACGAGAGCAGCCGGCCGTATCTTCTTTTGTTTGATTTTAATTTTGCCTGCCTCAATCGAGGATAACTCCGAGATATCGTTAATGAGTAGACTCATTCTTTTGGCGTTGTTTCGAATAATGGCCAAAAATCGACGACTGTTTTTTTTATCGTCAATCCCTCCCGCTTCGAGAGTTTCGATAAAAGCAAGGATCGACGTGAGAGGCGAACGTAGTTCATGAGATATGTTTGAGAGGAATTCTTGTCTTACTTTTTCAAGATGTTCGATTTGAGTAACATCGTAAAAAACACCAACTGCGAACTTTGTATCACCTAAATCAAGAGGAGAAACGCTGACGTCAAAAGAACGCTTATCTATTCCGAGAAGTTCTATCCGAACCTGCTTCGATTTGTTTTTTGAAAGCGCGGCGCTAAAAGCCTTGTGTATTGAAACATCGCGAAGCACTTCACTTAGCCTCTTTTCAACAATCGAATGTCCGCTATTCTCGAAGACACCTGTGGCCGCATCATTCGCCACGATGATTCGCAAATCTCGGCCGACTACCAGAATCGGCTCTCGCATCGTTTTAAGAAAATCGGAAATACTGGACTGAGAGGATTCGGGCTCGGAATCCGGGTTCTCGCTATTTGGTTTAAATAAGTCCATTATTCGAAGAAGCGGGAGCTGCCGATTTGTCGATGCTTTTACTGCGCTCCGACAAAGCGATAGCCAACTCCAACTACAGTTTCAATACACTTCCCACACTCGCCGAGTTTTTTTCGAAGACGACGGATATGAACGTCGAGTGTTCGTGTATCGCCAAAATAGCTGTAACCCCAAACATTGTCCAGCAGGTTTTCCCGAGTAGCGACACGGCCCGAGTTTTTTGCGAGGTAGGTTAAGAGCGCGAATTCCTTTCGCGTCAGTTTGATCTCCTTTTTCTTGCAATAGACCCGCATATCGACAAAGTCGACGGAAAGTTTCTTATCCTTGTAGGACTGGACCTCATCGGTATCGGTTCGTCTTAAAACTGCTCGAATGCGTGCAACGACCTCCTTAATTGAGAAAGGTTTCGTAATATAATCATCGGCTCCGTTATCTAATCCCTCTAATTTATCAATCTCCGAAGCTTTAGCCGTAAGCATAATTATCGGGATCTTCTTCGTAAGCGGTTCGCGTCGGAGTCTACGGCATAGCTCGATGCCGCTCATGCCGGGGAGCATTAAGTCTAAGAGAATTAGTGAAGGCGGGTGTTTTTCATCTAGTGCGAGTCTAAGGCCCTTTTCGCCCGATTCGGCAATCTGCGTAACAAAGCGCTCGCGCTTAAAGTTGTATTGCAAACTTTCAGCGATATCGGATTCGTCTTCAACGATTAAGATATAGGGTTTCATATTTCTCCTAGATACACCTGAGATGATGATATAAGAAAGAAGAATATGCGGAAAACCTTAAACGCAGGTTACGAGAATGTTAACACGCTGTTAATTTCCCAAAACTTAGGAGCTAGGACTTTCGCGACTTTCTTTTTAATTCTTTCGGACGAAGCACCTCGGCAATCTCGCCCGCTGCCGGGGTTAGCTCGCTCCAACTGTCAATATCCAGATTGACTACAGCCAACGCCGCCGTTGGCATACGCTCGTATCTGCCGGAAAGAATCTGCACGAGTCCTTCGAATCCGGGGTTGTGCCCAACGACCATCGCGGAATTATAAGAGTCGTCAAAAGTGGAAACGAGATTAAACAACGCGTTTGTAGAGGCGTCGTAAATTGCGTTTTCAAAAACTACATCCGTTTCGATACCCGCCGCTTCCCTGATAAGTCCTGAAGTTTGCTTTGCCCTCTCCGCCGGGGAACTCAAAACAAACTCCGGAATATACCCTTTTTCAGCCATGACGCTGCCAATAAGAGGGGCAGCTTTATTACCGCGCTTATTAAGTGGGCGCTCAAAGTCAGAAAGCTGCGGGTATTCCCAACTGGATTTTGCATGCCTAAGAATGTAAAGAGTTTTCATTGCCTAAACCTCTTTCAGTGAAATACGACGGGGCTCGTTGATCGTTTCAATTGTCTTAAGTAGTTGTTTCTTTAGCGAACTCCTCTTTTTTGCCCTGACAATATCCGCGAGCGAAACTATTCCAATAAGCTTGCCCTTTCCGTTCGTTACCGGAAGTCGTCTTACTTTGTGCTTTCGCATTTTTTTTAAGACTTGCTTTATCGAATCGCTCTTCAGGCAAGCCACAGGTCTACGCGAAATGGTGTCACTCACCTGAATTTCGTAGGCGGGCCGTGTTTGAGATGTAACGGCGATTGCAATATCACGATCGGTTATAATACCGATCAGCAGCTGGTCTTTGCTTACAACCGGGACAACGCCGCAATCGCTTTCCCACATAATTCCACCTACCCTTGCCAGGGAATCGGTGGCTAAACACGAATTCGGATTGCGGGTCATAATTTCATCAACTTTCATATAAATTCAAAAAAAGTTTTATAAACCAAAGAATCTGGTTTTTTTGTTTTTCTAATTTTCTATTAAGAATTACTATATCAAAAAGATGAAGACTCAAAGACTCGCCGCCATCGATATTGGCTCAAATTCCTTAAAATTAGCGGTAGTGGAAGCGGCAGCAAGCGATTCATTTACGGTTGTCGCGGAATCTCGCGAGCGGGTTCGCTTGGGCCAGGAGACGCTTCAGATGCACTTTTTATCAGATGAAGCGATTGATCTTTGTGCTGAGGCAGTTTCGCGTTTTCGTTCGATCGCCGAGACAAGGGAGGCGGATTCGATTATTGCGGTTGCTACGGCATCCGTCAGACAGGCGAAAAATTCCGCCGAGTTTGTAAAGGAAATAGAGAAACGCACAGGTGTTCACGTAGATGTGCTTCCCTCGATGGAAGAGGCGAGGTTGATTGGCGTTGCCGCAGAGCAGTTTTTTGGACGAGAGAATAGCTCGATTTTAAATGTGGATATTGGTGGCGGCTCGACGGAGCTTTCGTTTATGAAAAATGGCGAGCCGCAAAAGCTCTTTTCGATGAAACTCGGAGCTGTCGGTTTAACAGAAAAACATTTTTTTAGCGATCCTCCAAAAAACAGAGAACTTCAAAAACTGCGCAACGAAATTAGGTTTGCACTCGAAAAGCCGAGCCGCAAGATGAAAGGTGAAAAGTGGACGATTTCAAGCGGAACTTCGGGTACGATTTTGGCGCTTTCCTCGTTAATTAATTTTCAGGCGGAAAATAATGTGTCTGAAAATCCTTCCATTAAATTTGAGCGATTGGTGGGATTAAATAAAATTCTTGCGCAACTACCAATCGCAAATCGCGCGCAAAACCCGATGATTAACGAACGCCGCGCCGAGGTGATTGTCGCCGGCGGGCAAATTCTTGAGGGCGTTATGGGATCAATCGGAATCGAATCGATTGAACCCTGCACTTATGCACTTCGCGAAGGTGTGATTATCGATCATTTAAGAGAGATCGAAACAGAATCGCTTCCACCCGTACCGGATGTTGATGATATAAAGCTCCGCGATGTTTTTGCCGTAGGAAGGCGTTTTGGTTACGAGGAAAGTCATGCGCTTCAGGTAGCGGCGATGGCCGAAAGGATTTTTGACGAACTCGCTCCGATTTATGACCTAAAACGCTCCGCGCGAACGCTTTTGTCTGCCGCAGCCTTGCTCCACGATGTCGGATACCACATATCTCACGAAGCGCACCATAAGCACTCGCTTTATCTGATCAAACATTCGGCGTTGACCGGTTTCTCAGAGGCGGAAAAATTAATTATTGCCAATGTTGCTCGCTACCATCGAAAAGCGTTTCCGAAAAAGAGTCACGATTTCTACACGATGTTGAGACGGGACGAACGGAAAACGGTTGACCGCTTGAGTTCTATTTTGAGAATTGCCGACGGGCTTGATCGAGGATACGAGAGCCGGGTTGAAGATATAAAGATTTCAAAAAGTGAAAATAAACTCAAGCTGATTCTCGTAAGCGATCAAGACTGTTCAAACGAGATTTATGCTATTGAAATGAAAAAGAAGTTTTTTGAAAAAACTTTTGGATGCGAGTTGGAAGTCGAACATGAAATTACCGAAAGAGAAAGTGCAGTTTCGAAGTAACCTGTTTAACCTAATCTTTTTGCCTATTGCCCATCGTTCATTTCCCGCTTAATTTGCACAATAAACGATTCTACCGCACTACGCTCATTGTTGACGGGAAAATCTCTCAGAAATCTTTCATATACGGCAATTGCCTTTTGCTTTTCGTTTATTTTTTCATAAACGCTGCCGAGTAAAATATAGACGATCGGTTCGGTGGCCGAGAGCTGGTCAATTGCTTTTTCGAATGATTTTGCTGCCTCGTCCCCATAAAACTTTTCGTCGTCGTAGTCTCCAGCAGCATTCGCTCCCTCAGCTTCTTCCTTAAAGATTAAACCCAACCCCGTGTGTGCTTCAGGCTGGAAACCTTTGCCCTCTTTTACAGCACGATCAAAGGAATCGATGGCTTTATCAATTTCGCCTTCGGCTCGATAAATTCTTCCTTCCACAGTGGAGGCTTCGGCATAAAATCTTTTTAATCGCCGAGCCGTAGCGATTGCCTTATGCGCAGCATCATTATCTCGACCTGTCAGAGCCCTCGCCAACGCAACGTAGGCTTCGGCATAAGATGGTCTTAAGCGCACCGCTTTTTTGTAAAGCTCGATCGCTTTTTCCTTATCTTCAGAGAGTATTTTTTCGGCTTCCTGAAAGGCTTTTTCCGAAGGACTTGTTGTTTTTACGAGCGCTACTTTTAACGTCCGTCCTTGTGTAGGGAGAAGACTCTTAACAACTTGCTTAAAGCCATAGGCACGGATCTTTATGCGCGTAGAACCTTTTCTAACGGGTTTGATTTCGAGCTTTCCGGTTTCGTCCGTCACACCACGCTTAACGCCGTCAATCCAGACGATCGCTTCCGGCTCGGTTTCCACCAGGAGAGTACCGATGCGCGTTTGTGCTGAGGCTGAAACGACCCCAACTAAAGCTATAATTATTGTGAAAAACTTCAGTTTCATAAATTCCCTGACTAAGATTAGCGGAAATCTATAAAACGTTGCAATATTTATTGGTCTTCAACTTCTCGATTCCAGAAATTTATCTTTCGAGATAGCGTATTGAACGAGTTCTTTATCGTAGAAAATGCCTTCGCCAACGTAGTTCATGCCAAGCTTTTTCATAACGTTTTGCGAAGCTTTATTCTTTGGAAAGGCGACCGCAACGATTTTTTTTAGCTCAAGTTCTTCAAAGCCGTATTCGAGGAAGCGTTTTGCGGCTTCAGTCGCATATCCTTTTCCCCAAAAATTTGGTGCAATGGCGTAACCCACTTCAATTTCGTTGGTTCCGGGAAGTTCCCAAAGGCCACACCACCCGACAAAATTACCAGTTGCCTTTTCCTCAACTGCAAAAAAACCTATTTTTTTCTCGTCCCACTTTCCGCGCATCATTTCGATCCATTTCGCAGACGATTTAATATCGGTTTGCGGTTCTCGTATAAAACGCATAACCAAAGGATCTTTTCGCATTGCGAAAATGTCATCGAGGTCGGATTCCAGTAACTTTCGAAGGAATAGTCTTTCGGTTTCAAACATAGCGCGAAATTAATATTATGTTAGAAACCATGAAGCGACAACTTACATTTTACCCCTGATTTTGCTTGCTATAGTATAGTTTAAACAATTTAACCATGTTTGGAGACGGTATGAAACGCATAGAAACACGACGCGACTTCCTATTTAAACTTTCTGCGGTAACACTTGCGATGCCGCTTCTTGACGGTTGCACAACCGCCCAAAAAGCTCAGGTTAGCGAATTGGATCTGATCAAGAAAAATGCGAATAAGTCGAACTGTAATTGGTGCGGTGCGATTGATGCTCCACGTGATTTGGGTTGGCGAGCGAATTTTGCAAGCAGATCCGAAAAAGGCGAACCTCTCGTGGTTTCGGGAACCGTATACCTTTCTGATGGAAAAACACCGGCGCCTAATGTTCTGATTTATGCCTATCACACCGACACAGAGGGGCTTTATGGTAGAAACGGAGAACCCCGACATGGGCGTTTTCGCGGTTGGATGCTGACAGACGCGAAAGGAAGATACGAAATCACAACTATTAAGCCGGCGCCCTATCCAAACGGTGGAGCTCCCGCTCACATTCACTACACTATAACAGGAAAAACATTTAAAGAAGATTGGATAGACGATGTTTGGTTTGACGGCGACAAATACATAAATGACGAAAACCTAAAAAGATTAAAGGGTAAGGGCGGCTTCAATTCAATACTCCAGTTGAAGAAAAATGCCGCAGGAGTTCTGCACGGCATCCGCGACATACGCCTTGAAAAAAGCTGGGTTTAGAACAAATAAACTAGCAAGCCATCCTTTAACTTCGGTTCAAACCAAGTTGATTTCGGCGGCATAATTTCTCCCATATCAGAAACGTCAAAGAGGTCGTCCATAGTAGTTGGAAACAAGGAGAATGCGACTTGAGCAATGCCTTCATTTACAATACGTTCGAGTTCGTCAGTTCCTCGCGCACCACCCACAAAACCGATTCGATTGTCGGTTCTTTCATCTCCGATTCCCAAAACGGGAGAAAGCAAATTAGTTTGTAAAAGGCTAACATCGAGTCGTTCGATCGGATTTGATTCGTCGATCAAATCAGGCGAAATCGTGAGTTTGTGCCATTTTCCGTCGAGATACATGCAAAACTCTCCGTGGTTAGCCGGTTCTTTTGATGTAGCGTCTTCCACCGTAAAGACTTCAGAAACGCTCTCTAAAAATTGCTCATCGCTCAAACCATTAAGGTCTTTAACAACACGATTATATGCCAGTATTTTCAGGTCCTCAGCAGGGTACATTCCTGTCACGACAAAATTATAATCTTCCTCTCCATCGTGATTTGGGTTGTTTTCCCGAAGTGTCTTTCGCGCCAAACTCGAACTCTCGGCACGATGATGTCCGTCCGCGATGTACAAATTTGGAACGTCCTCAAACGCTTCGATCCATTCATCGGTATGTAAAACTCTCCAGACGGTTTGTTTAACGCCGTCGTCACAAACGAATTCATAAAGCGGTTCTTTTGCAACTGCTTCATGGATCAGATCACGCAGCCGATCAGTATTTCGAAACGCGAGAAAAATCAAACCCGTCTGAGCGTTTAGCGCAAGCATGTGTTGGGTGCGATCTTCTACTTTATCAGGTCGAGTCTTTTCGTGTTTCTTTATAACCTCACTTTCATACTCATCAATGGCGCAGCAGGCGACGATGCCGGTTTGCGAATGATTATTGATCGAGAGCTGATAAAGGTAAATGCATTCGTCTTCGTCCTGAAAGAAAAGCTCATCGGAAACAAACTTTTCAAGATTTTCTTTTGCTCGCGCAAACACCGTTTCAGACGGCGTATTTTTGTCATCTTCAAATTCTGCCTCGGCTCTGGTTACACGAAGAAAACTCTCAGGATTTTCGCTGATAAATTCTCTTACTTCAGATGTGTAGACCACATCGTAGGGCACGCAAGACGCCTGTTTTGCATGTTCGGACGTTGGACGAAGCGCACGAAAAGGTTTGATAATTGCCACGTTAAATTAGTTTCTCCAATTTATTAAGACTAGAATTTTGCAAGAAAACTCATAGTGTAAGTTAATAAATTAAACGAGACAAACCCTCGGGTTTATTCGCCGGCAGCATCATTTTTTGGCGGGTCGCCGGCGTCGTTGGGGATTTCGCCCGGTGTCGGAGTAGCGCCATCGACGGGCGGGGTTTCGTCAGGTACGAGAGTAGGCGAAGGGATTTCTTCAGGGTTTTCAGGTGTTGGCGTTACTTCCGTATCTTCGCCATCAATCGGCTCTTGGCGATCTTTTTCAAATTCATCGTCGAGTTTTCGCTCGGCGTCTTCATTCTGATCGATAATCTGATCGCTAAAGCGTTTCTTGTCAATTTTCCAAATCCCGCCCTCTCTAACCAGAAAAACCGTATCCCAGTTGCCGATATCGTTTTTAACCTCAACGGTCGCGGAATTACCTTCGATTTTTTCGTTACGATAATCGAATACTCGCTGTGTTGCGGGAAATAGCGTCTCCTGCTGGATGATTTCATCCACTGAAACGCCCTGAGCCTTTGCTTGCTCCTGATGAAGTTTTATCGAAGCTTCAGACAAGAGCAACTTCATCATTTTTGTATCCTGTTTTTTAACCGCAATTGTATAAGCTTTGAGGGTTTCCACCGGCGTTGCAGGGTTTTCGTTGCCGCAAGAAACAGCCAGACAAGCTAGCAGAACCAATAAGGAAATTTTGTAAGATTTTGTCATTACCGTTAAACAAGCTTCCAACAAATTTATATACTTGCCGAGAAAGTATAACTCAAAAACAAGGAGTAACACGAATGAGCCGTAGGAAATTGTCAGAAGAAGAGATTCGCGAGAGCCTGAAGGAATTGGATGGTTGGGCGGTCGAGGGGAAATGGCTAAAAAAAGCGTACAAATTTGAAAACTTTGCGGAGGCTCTGGCGTTTGTAAATTTGGTTGGCGAAGTCGCGGAGGAAGCCGACCATCATCCTGATATAAAATTTGGCTGGGGCTACGCGAATATCGAACTAACAACCCACGACATGGGTGGTTTAACGCATAGCGATTTCGATGTAGCAGGGAAGATTGATGAGATTTAGAAGTGAATCAGGAGCGTAAGCATCCTTGCTTGCGAGTTCGCGTTTTTCAGCGAACTATTACCCTCTAACTTTTAAAAACTAATCTTATTCAATTGCTTTTCGCAATTGTGCAAGCAGGGATGCTTACACTCCATACGATTACTAAATGTCGTCGACAATAGCATTCAACGTAGCAGAAGGTCTCATTGCAGCGTAGGTTTTTTCGGAATTAGGTTTGTAATAGCCGCCAATATCTTGCGGTTTCTCTTGAACTCCAATTAATTCTTCGTTGATTATCGCTTCGTTTTCGTTCAAGGCTTTTGCTACCGGTGCAAATTGCTCAGTAAGGTCAGAATCTTCAGTCTGGTCTGCCAATGCTTCTGCCCAATACATAGCCAAATAGAAATGCGAACCGCGGTTGTCGATTTGCCCGAGTCTTCTTGCAGGTGATTTGTTTTCCGCCAGAAATTTCGCATTTGCTTCATCTAAAGTGTTCGCCAAAACTTGGGCTTTTGCGTTGTCTTGAGTTCTTGCAAGATGCTCGAAACTTGCTTGCAACGCCAAGAATTCTCCGAGCGAATCCCAACGCAAATAACCTTCTTTTTCAAATTGGTCAACGTGCTTCGGAGCAGAACCGCCCGCACCTGTTTCAAACAAACCGCCGCCTTGCATTAAAGGCACTATCGAAAGCATTTTTGCGGAAGTTCCGAGTTCTAAGATCGGGAACATATCCGTAATATAATCCCGCAATACATTGCCTGAAGCCGCAATTGTGTCTTTTCCTTCTCTCGCGCGTTTCAAAGTTTCAAGCACAGCGTCTTTAACATCCATTATGCGTATGTCGAGACCTTCCGTATTGTGGTCTTGCAAATATTTTTCGACTTTTTTGATGATTTCGCTATCATGCGAACGGTCTTTGTCGAGCCAGAAAATCGCCGTTGTGTCAGACAATCTTGCACGGTTTACCGCCAGTTTTACCCAATCTTTAATCGGCTCATCTTTAGTTTGGCACATACGGAAAATGTCGCCATTTTCGACAGTTTGTTCGAGCAAAACATTTCCGTTTTCGTCTTCAACTTTTACAGTTCCTGCTTCCGCAATTTGGAAAGTCTTATCGTGCGAACCGTATTCCTGTGCTTTTTGAGCCATCAAACCGACGTTTGGAACGGAGCCGAAAGTCGTCGGATCAATCGTCCCATTTCGTTTCATATCGTCAATGATCGCTTGATAAAACCCGGCGTAAGTTCGGTCGGGAATGATGCAAACTGTGTCTTCTTCATCGCCTCTCGCGTTCCACATAATTCCGCCGTTGCGAACCAAAGAAGCCATCGAAGCGTCAATGATTATGTCGGAAGAAACGTGGAAATTCGTGATTCCTTTGTCCGAATTGACCATCGCTAGTCTTGGTCCATTTTCAATTGCTTTTTCAATGTCTGCTTTAATTTCAGCTTCGTTTGAATGCCCCGAAATTTTCTCGTAAAGTGTTGCTAAACCAAAGTTTGGATTAATGTCGAATTCTTCAAAAGTGTCTGAGTGTTTTTCAAAAACATCTTTAAAATATGTCTCGACAATTGCGCCAAAAATAATCGGGTCGGAAATTTTCATCATCGTCGCTTTCAGATGTGCAGAAAGCAAAACATCTTTTTCCTTCGCCTCGGCGATCGCATCCGCAACAAAAGACTTGAGCGAAGACATATTCATCGCCGAAGAATCAATCACTTCGCCCGCCTTTAATGGAGCAAAATCTTTCAAAGTTTCCGACGAACCGTTACTCCCATAAAAAACAATCTTGAATTTGCCTTCCGTCTCAACCGTCGTAGAAATTTCCGAACCGTAAAAATCCCCCGATTCCATATGTGCGACAGACGTTTTAGAATCTTTACTCCAGTTACCCATCCGATGCGGATTCGCCTTCGCATAGTTTTTCACCGCCCTCGGAGCACGCCGGTCGGAATTACCCTCACGCAAAACAGGATTCACCGCACTTCCCAAAACGCGTCCATATTTTGCTTTGATCTCTTTTTCTTCGTCAGTCTTTGGTTCAGCCTGATAATTTGGAACTCCAAAGCCTTGGCTTTGCAATTCTGCAATCGCTTCTTCGAGCTGCGGAACAGACGCCGAAATATTCGGCAACTTAATAATGTTTGCCTCAGGACTTGCCGTTAATTCGCCCAAAGCCCTTAGTGCATCAGACTGTTTTTGCTCATCGCTCAAATACTCAGGAAAGTTAGCCAAAATCCTTCCTGCGAGCGAAATATCAGGGACCTCAATCTCAATATCTGCTGCCTTCGCGAATGCCTTTACAATCGGCAAAAAAGAATGCGTCGCCAACATCGGGGCTTCATCAGTTAATGTGTAATAGATTTTTGACATAGTTCGTTTAATAATGTTTGTCTATTAGCCGCGTCTTTTACGGCGCGAGTTATTGAGACAAAAATAATAAGGGCGTTTACGTTCTTCAACTGGTTTCAGCAATCATTTCAATGCTAAAGGTAACAACAAAGAAGGACGTTAAAACGCCCTTGGAAAAACGCTCGAATTTTACTACCACGCCATAAATAGCGTGGCTAATGTAAATTTTTCAATTTCAACAAAGTACTGTTTTTACCTCAAATTAAGATAACGACAGACTTCGTTGAGTCAAGTTTATGGTTAAGAATTAAACATATTACAGTTTTATTATTTAGTTCCCAAACGTTCTGATATTTTGGCGCCTGATTGAATAACTAAAACGAAACACGTTTTCAGCTCCGCCCTTTCTTCGTGTAAAATTCTCATATGCAAAATACCTCACAGATAATCATTTACAACGACGAAAACGGGCGGACTAAGTTGGAAGTTCGGCTGGAGAATGAGACTGTTTGGCTGACTCAGAAGTTGATGGCGGAATTGTTTCAGACGACTCCACAAAACATCACGATTCATCTTAAAAATATATTTGACGAAGGCGAATTACGTGAAGAGGCAACTTGTAAGGATTTCTTACAAGTTCAAAAAGAGGGAAATCGCGAGGTTGAACGCCTTCAGAAATTCTACAATCTTGATGCGATAATTTCGGTTGGTTATCGGGTGAAATCGGATGTTGCGACGCGTTTTCGGCAGTGGGCGACGCAGCATATTCGCGAATATATCGTAAAAGGGTTTGTTTTAGATGACGAACGGCTTAAGAATCCCGATCAGCCGTTTGATTATTTTGAAGAACTGCTCAGACGCATTCAGGATATACGCACGTCTGAGCGTAGGTTTTATCAAAAGATCACGGACATTTATGCGACGAGCGTTGATTATGATCCGACCGGGAAGAGAGCATACAGTTTTTCAAAACCGTTCAAAACAAAATGCACTGGGCGATAACGGGAATGACTGCTGCCGAGATCGTTTCAGACAGAGTGGACAGTGAAAAGCCAAATATGGGTTTAACCAATTGGCGTGGAGCAAAGCCACGAAAAAAGGATGCGGCAATCGCAAAAAACTATTTGAATCAGGAAGAACTTTCCGCACTCAATAATCTCACCGAGCAATATCTGGTTTTTGCCGAAGGGCAGGCAATGCGTAGGATACCGATGCATATGAAAGATTGGATCGAAAAGCTTGATGGATTTTTAAATCTAAACGATCGCGATATTTTAAATAATGCAGGCAAGATTTCTCACAAATTAGCACTAGAAAAAGCCAACTCGGAATATGAAAAGTTTAACAAGAAAAGAAGCGAAACTTCCGAAAGCGATTTTGATAAAGTTATAAAGAACGTTAACTCCGCGAAGAATCTGGAAAAGGCGGACAAAGAAAAATAATGGAACTCCTTTTTTCCTACGCAACGCTTATAAGTAAAGATGTTCAGCTAAAACTACTTGGACGACGTTTGAACGGTTCGAAGGATGCTCTCGAAGGCTACAAAATCTCAACAGTCGAAATATCGGACGGGGCTTTTCTCGCAAACGGCGAAGATAAGCTTCAAAAAACGGTGGAGCCGACCGGAATCTGCGGCGACTTTGTAGAGGGAACCGTTTTTGAAGTATCGGAGGAGGAGCTTCGAATAATAGACGCTTACGAACCCGAAAATTTTCACAGAATGAATGTAAAACTCTTTTCCGGCAAAAATGCGTGGCTTTTTATCGCAAACTAATTTCTTGTCTAATTTCTCATTCAGACATAAAATCTCTAAACCAAACAAAAATTCGATGAAACACAAAGACGTTTTCAAAAAGGCGAGAAAACTCATCGATGAGCGCGAGCTTGATGATGAGAATATGGAAGAGGCTCACGATCTTCTGGTCGATCTAACCGAGGAAGATGAAACGTGCGGATGGGCTTACGGACTGCTGGCGGAAATTTATTATTGGATGGGCGAATACGCCGATGAGGAGGACAAGCTGTTTTATTTTGAACAGGGCGTTGAGTGGGGTGAAGCAGGTGTAGAAGCAGAGGAAGATTCGCTCGAAGCAAACTTTTGGCTGGCGGTGAATTGGGGTTCGTATGGCAACGAAAAAGGGATTATGAAGAGTCTCTCGCTGATTAATCCGATAAAAGAAACTGCGGAGAAGTGTCTCGAGATCGATGAAAGTTATTTTTACGGTGGACCATGGCGTGTGCTTGGAAGGCTTTACAACAAAGCTCCGGGTTTTCCGATCTCAATCGGCGACAACAAAAAATCGCTTGAATGTTTTGAAAAGGCTCTTGAGTTTGGTCCGAAGTTTTATCTAAACCACTTGTTTGTCGGAGAGCTATACATTTCGGATCGCAAAAAAGACGATGCCCGCGAGCATCTTGAGTGGATTTTGGATGCGGAGCTAAATCCAAATCACGAAAGCGAAGACGAGGGATATAAACAGGATGCAAAGGTACTTTTGGAAAAATTGTAAGACAGTTTCGAGTTTGATTGAAAAATGAAAGACGTTATTAAAGAATTTTGGAGACTTTTCAACGAAAGAAAGTTTGAAGCTGCCAAAGAACTCCTTCACAAAGATTTCGTGGGCAATTGGAAAGCGACCGGTGAAATTTTTGAAAACAGAACGACTTTTATCGAGGTAAACTCCGTTTATCCCGGCAATTGGAAAGCAGACCTTACAAAGCTTGAGACAACGGAAACCGGTGTGGTAAGCGTGACATATTTATATTTTGAAGATACGGCGGATAAATACTTTGCAACTACTTTTTACGAATTTCAAGATGGGTTGATAAGTAAGATCGAAGAATATTGGGCGACTTGTGAAGATGCTCCTGAATGGAGAGCAAAATATGCCGAGACCGAAAACGAAAGCTGAATTGATAGAAAGAAGCCGTGAAAATTTCCGTAGGCTAAACGAACTGGTTGACAGTTTTTCTGAAAAAGAAAGGAATGCAGAATTTCCGAAGGGAACACTTAACCGAAATATCAAGGATGTTATTGCTCATTTGCATGAGTGGAATTTAATGTTTTTGGGTTGGTATGAAGTTGGAATGACAGGGGAAAAGCCTGATATGCTGGCGAAAGATTACACGTGGAGAACTTTGCCCGAACTCAACAAAGTAATTCGCGAGAAGTATAAGGACGATGATTTGAGCGAAGTTCAAAAAAACTTCGAAGCATCTTATAAGACTCTTCAAAAATTGATAAACAAACACTCCGATAAAGAACTGTTTGAAAAGAAAAGATACAAATGGACCGGTTCGACCTCGATGGGAGCCTATCTCGTCTCGGCTTGTTCGAGCCATTACGAATGGGCGTTTAAGCTTATAAAAAAGGCGAAGAGATAAATTTCGTGGCGCCTGGGGCTAAGCAAACAAGACTCTTTGTTAGAATAAATCGCATAATTACGCCGAAACAATAATCAACATGGGCAGTACAAACAACGCCTACACCGGTGAACAATCAACAGAAATTTACGTCAAGAAAGTTTTGGCGGGGAATCTGGAAATGGTTCGGTGGCAGGTGATTGACGCACTGGAACTGCTTGGATACGACATAATCGAAGACGAACCAAACATCATTGCCCGCCGTGATGCCCGGGGTTGGGGTCGGTCATATATGTCCGCAAACCCGCTTGATTATGGTGCTACAGTCACAGTTCGGTTTAAATCTGTTGGCGAAAACTCGACGCGAACAACATTCGATTATTTGATCAAGCACGGAATGCTAAACAAAGGTGACCGGAAAATAATCATTCAGGAAGCAAATACAATTGCTGCGATTTCAAAAA
Source organism: Aridibacter sp. (assembly GCA_965216195.1). Lineage (GTDB taxonomy): Bacteria > Acidobacteriota > Blastocatellia > Pyrinomonadales > Pyrinomonadaceae > Aridibacter. Next base: position 47,000 of record OZ244151.1, read on the forward strand.
CTCACGCGATCGAAAAAATGTGTTCGGTTTGTGAAACGGAATCGACCGATGATTCGAAATTTTGCCGGAGATGCGGAGCTCCGCTTACTGCCGAGCAGGCGGAGTTGGAAGTTTTACGGATGATGTCGGAGACGCGTGCGGCTAAAAGCTCGGTTGTATCCTCGACCCTTTTAACAACGATTTCGTCGGTTGCGCTGCTTGTGGCTTTTCTGCTTAACAACGCAGGTTTAATGAAGCCAAAGCTCTTTGTGGTTTTGATGATCGCCGGCGGGGCGGCTTTTATTGGCGGTTTGATAGCAAACTTCTTTGGCTGGAATCGTTTAAAAAGGGCGCTCGATCAGCCGGAAGGTCAAAGATCACGAATCAGTCACAATGTTCCCGGTTCGCTTGAGTCGGGCGAAGTTAGAGAATTGCCACCGCAGCGTCAGGCACCCGCATCCGTAACCGAGGGTACAACAAATCTGCTTGATAAGGATTGGACCGAAGGGCGAGAGAAAGAAAAGGTGCGAGTTTCCAAGAACCGCACTACGCGCGATCTGAGCTAAAGTTAAAGCAGATAGCAGCGATTTGTCGTTGGACTGCTTGCAAGATGAATAGAGAACTATGAAATGTGTTAAATATTTTCTTTTGTTTGCGGTCGTTTTCTTGGGGGCATCTCCGTTTGCGGCAAGTGCAAAGGACCGAAAACTCACCGTTTTGTATACCAACGATCTACACTCTCATCTCGAACCCCATATTGTTCCCTGGGTTTCCAAGACACGTAAGGTCGGCGGTTTTGCAAATATCGCTACGCTTGTAAAAAAGGAAAAACGTGCAAACAGACACACGGTATATTTCGATGCGGGCGACTTTTTTACCGGTCCATATGTTAGTTCGCTGACGAAAGGCGAGGCGGTAATTGACGCGATGAATCATCTCGGGCTCGACGCTGTAGCGGCAGGCAACCACGAGTTTGATCATGGCTGGAAAAACACACAAGAACAGTTTGCGAAGGCGAAATTTCCAATCTTAAACGGCAATATCTTTGTAAAAGAAACTGGTAAACTAGTTTGGAACAAGCCTTACATAATAAAGAAAGTAAACGGCATAAAACTTGGGATCATTGGTCTCCACGGGAAGTTTGCGTTTTACGACACGACGGCCGATGAGATGATCAAGGGTTTAGACGCCCGCGATGAAGAGGTGTACCTGCGAAAATACATTGCTGAGCTAAAACCGAAAACCGATCTGATTGTGCTTTTGATCCACCAGGGAATTCCCGGAACCCAAAGCTCGGGAGGAACGGGCGACGTAGCGCGAAACCACAAAAAGGATATTGAACTCGCAAAAAACGTTCCGGGTATCGACCTAATGGTTACCGGTCATCCGCATAGCGGCACGCCGAAACCCCTGATCTCAAACGGCACGATCATTGTTTCAACCGACGCTTACACCATTGAGCTGGGCAAGCTCGAAATCACTTACAACAGGAAAACCGACAAAATCACGAGTTATAAAAACACCTACAATTATCTTTTTGATGATGAGGTCGAAGACGATCCGAAGATGCTCAGGGTAATCAAGAGGTGGAAAGATAAAGTAAAAGCAATTACTGACGAAGTCGTTACCACGAGCACGAAAGCAATGACTCGTTCTTACAGCGAGGAATCGATGCTTGGCAATATGGTTGCTGACGCAATGCTCAACGCACATCCCGAATACGATTTTGCGGTGACAAATAGCGGCGGCCTGCGGCAGGATGTCGATTCCGGACCAGTAACGGTTGGCGAACTGATCTCGGCCTTTCCGTTTCCAAATACGATTGTTCAACTCGAAATGAAGGGAAGCGATCTACGTGTAATGTTTGAGCACGGTGCGGGACTGACCAACGGAATTTTGCAGGCTTCAAAAGGTGTGGAAATGGCTTATGACGAAAGTAAGCCGAAGGGTAGTCGCGTCGTCAAATGTCTGATAAAAGGTGAACCGCTTGACGATAGTAAAACCTATAAAGTGTTAACATCAAACTTCTTAGCGGATGGCGGCGATGGGTTTTTAATGTTTAAGAAGGCTTTGAAATATAAAAACACACGGGTTGAAATGCTCGATTCGATGGTTAAGTATATGAAGAGGTTTGAAATATATGAGCCGAAGATCGAAGGAAGGGTCCGGAAACAATAGGATTTTAATCCAGTTGTTTGGATTATGAAAAGTGTTTTCCTATCAGGCTATTGTGGACGGGAGCGTCTGGCAGCGATCAATGAAATAAAAGAGATCATCAGAAGATTCGGATTCCTTATAGACTTCAAAATGTTTTCAGATATTTCAATAAGTTTTTTGATTGAAATCGATGATCAAAAAATACAAGAGTTATACAATGAACTGAGCAGAGTGCTAAATCTGGATGATTTTGAGAAATCCGATGCTGCTCCCGGCACAGAACGTACAGTTTTATTGAACGTGACATTTAAACACGCGACCGGAGATATGCAACAAAAGGTTCCCGCCGTGCCCGGCTAAAAATTATGGAAAGAAGAAACTCCGATAATCCACTTGTCTCAATAATAATGGGTAGCACATCCGATTGGGAAACGATGAAAAATGCCGCAGGTGTTTTGAAGGAATTTGGTGTTGAACACGAATGCAAAGTAGTTTCGGCACACCGGACTCCTGATTTGCTTTTTGAGTTTGCGAAGACAGCGGAAGAACGAGGCGTTGAAGTGATCATTGCAGGCGCGGGCGGAGCGGCACATCTTCCGGGGATGTGTGCTTCACAGACGGTCTTACCGGTTCTTGGCGTTCCGGTGAAAAGTAAGGCGCTATCGGGGATCGATTCGCTGCTTTCAATTGCTCAGATGCCGGGCGGAATCCCGGTTGGAACTCTCGCGATTGGTGATGCGGGTGCAAAGAATGCTGCGCTCCTGGCAGTTTCGATTTTGGCGAATTCACGTGAAGAACTGAGATCCAGACTTAAAGATTTCCGAGAAAATCAAACGCAGGATGTTTTGGAGTCGGTTTTGGAATAATCGATTTAGGGCGAATTGACAGCAATGGCGTTTCAAACTAGATTACGAGACTATTCTTCTTAAGATGAAGGTATAAAGAATGTTGCGAATAATAATCGGCATCGTTGTAGGGCTTCTAGTCGGCGGTTTAGTAATTGCCGGGTTTGAGTTTGTAAACACACGCATTTTCCCGTTTCCTGAAGGGCTCGATTTTTCCGACAAAGACGGTCTAAAGAAATTCGTCGATTCGCTCCCGATTGCTGCCTTTTTGATACTGCTGTTAGGGCACGCCGTTGGCTCGCTTGTTTCGGGGTTTGTTGCGCGGAAAATTTCTCGCCACGCTAGTATCGTTGCACCACTTGTAATGGGTTTGCTTTTTACGGCGGCCTACGTTGGTAATCTCATATCGATACCGCACCCAGTTTGGTATGCAATTGTCGGTTTCATTATGTATCTACCCTTCACATTTCTTGGACATAAATTAGCAGCAGATTAATTTGATAAACCCCGGCGCTACAATTGGTGTTTTTGGAAGCGGACAGCTAGGGCGCATGTTCGCAATTGAAGCACGAAAAATGGGCTATTTCGTGGCGACCTTTTCTCCGGATTCCGGCTCCCCGACTGGACAAGTTTCCGACTCCGAAATCGTTTCCCCTTACGATGACCTGGAAAAGGTGGAGGAGTTTGTTGGGTCGGTAGATGTCGTCACCTTTGAGTTCGAAAACATTCCGTCAAAAACAATTGAAGCGGCGTCGCGCCTGGTTAGGGTTCACCCCAAGGGCGAGGTCTTGCATACTACGCAAAACAGGCTGCGCGAAAAGACATTTTTGTCAGAGAACGGATTTCCAATAGCTGAGTTTGAACGAATTAAGACAATTGAGGATTTATATCGTGCCGTTGAAAAAATCGGCTTTCCTTGCGTGTTAAAAACGGCTGGTTTTGGCTATGACGGCAAAGGCCAAAAACGGATCGAATCAAACTCCGATGTTGAGGACGCTTTCGCCGATGTCGATTCGGCTGAATGTGTAGCTGAAAGCTTTGTCGATTTTGAAAGAGAAGTTTCCGTAGTTTGCGCAAGAGATGAGGCTGGGAATTTCGCTCATTACGGCGTAATCGAAAATGAGCACGTTGATCACATCCTGGACGTCTCTTTTTTGCCAGGCGATGTTTCGACCGGGGTTCAAGATGATGCGATCGAAATTGCACGAGGAATCGCGGAGAAATTTGAGTATGTTGGCACTCTTTGCATCGAGTTTTTCCTGACCGGGGGTGACGAACTACTGGTGAACGAAATTGCTCCGCGTCCACATAATTCAGGACATTTAACGTTTTCGTCCGCCTGCCTGACTTCGCAGTTTGAACAGCAGATAAGGGCAATTTGCGCTTTGCCGCTTGGCAAAACGGAGTTTGTGAAACCGGTGGCGATGGCAAATCTTCTCGGAGATTTGTGGGAAAATGGTGAGCCCGGTTGGTCACGCGCCCTTAAAGACGAAAACGTCAAACTTCATTTATACGGGAAAGCTGAACCGCGCCGGGCCAGAAAAATGGGGCACCTAATAGCCTATGGGAATACTACGGAGGACGCCCGAGATTCAGTTATTGTTGCAAGAGACGCGTTGTAGAGTTCTGAACTAATATTGTAGGAAGTATAGATTTTCAAATATAATGCCAGCGAATAACTTTTTTTGGAGGCTTCAATGATTTTATTTAGCGGAAGAGTATTGCTCACACGGATTTTGCTTTTGATTTTGGGTTTATCAGTAATTTATGTATCTCAAAGCAGAATAGCGCTTGCGCAAATAACGGTTTCTGAAAGAAAGAGCACGGTAGGACCAAAAGAGAAAAGAAGGCGTGGACTGGATATGCTGCGGGAGATCAAGAAGCAGATCAAGAAGTATTACTATGACCCAAACTACCGCGGGATAGATATTAAGGCGAGATTCAAAGAGGCCGAAGAAAATATCAAGCAAATGGAACACAATTGGCAGATTTTTCGGGAGATCGCCCATTTAGTTCTCGAGTTTAACGATTCGCACACGAAGTTTTACCCTCCGAGTCGGTCAACGAGGGTAGATTATGGGTTTGATATGCAGATGATCGGGAATTACTGCTTCATAGTTCGCGTAAAGAAGGAAAGTGATGCGGAGAAAAAAGGGTTGAAACCGGGATTTCAGGTTGCCTCGATCGGGGAATACGGGCCAACGCGTAAAAGCCTCTGGAAAATAAATTATTTGGTTCGATCATTAGACCCAATGAAGAGCCTCCCTCTGACGGTGGTTGACCTCGATGGTAAGAAACAGACGCTAAGCGTCGATGCTAAATTTACTTCTCTTAAAGAACGCAGAGAGACAGCCAAAAAGAAAAGAAAAGAAAGAAAGGAGAAGAAAAAAACGGCTCCGCCAAAGGCCAAAGAAAAGCCCGTTGAAGGTGTAAAGCGTGGTACGGATTACAAGTGTAAGGAGATAAATCCGGAGACAGTGGTTTGTAAATTGCGAACCTTCTCCACCGAAAGAGGCGAGATAAAAGCAATGATGGCGGAAGCTAACAAACATAAAAATTTCATTCTCGATCTTCGAGGAAATGGTGGCGGATATGTCAAGATTGAACAGTTTTTGACCGGATATTTTTTTGATAAAAAAGTAAAGATAGGCGATTTTATAACACGCAAATATAAGGAGGAGCGGTTTGCAAAGCCAATCGGCGCCAAGGGCTTTAAAGGGAATCTTATCGTCTTGGTTGATAGCCGCTCCGCTTCTGCATCTGAAGTTTTTGCGCGAACAATTCAAATTGAAAAACGCGGCAAGATCATGGGTGATGTGAGTGCCGGAGCCGTGATGACGAGTTATCTCATGCGGCTTCAGGTAGTCAGAGGAACGGCTGGAAACCAAGCCGTTATTCCCTATGTGCTTAACTTAACGATTGGTGATCTGATCATGAGCGATGGCAAACGACTTGAAGATGTAGGTGTTGTGCCCGACGTCTTGATAGGTCCAAACGGCCAGGCGATTTCAAAAAAAGAAGACCCTGTTTTGGCGTACGCTGCACGCGAATTTGGAGCGAACGTCGATGGGGCTGATACAGGTAAATACGGGTTTCTCTATTAGTTAACTCATTGAGAAACGGCGCTGAAAACTATCAAGCTGGATATCGCGGCAAGCACTGCCGAATTGAGAAAAGCTCCTAAAACGGGAAATGCTTTTTTCTTATCGTGTTGAAAAATGCCGGCAAAACCTAAGAGTGCGCCAATAAGATTTACAAAAACAAGCAGGATCAAAACCCCTCCACTCAACATAGCGATCGTAGATTCTCCATCGATTCCTCCAGGATCACTGGATTCAAAATACGCGACGAGCAGAAGCGCGACGATAAAAGAGGCGATTACTACTACCGCAATCAGCGAAGATATTATTCCAAGTATTGATTCCTTTTTTTTCAACACCTCAAAATTTTCTCGCCAGCCAAATTCCCAAAAGTAGACCGATAAATCCGATCAAGACGCTCGAGAAAAGATACAAAAACGTGAGAGTGTAGCGATTTTTGTTTATCAATTCCCATATTTCAAGTTCGAACGTTGAGAATGTCGTGAAGGCACCCAAGAAGCCGACCACGATTAAAAGTCTGATGTTTTCTCCAAGCGCATACTTCTCGGTAAAAAAAATAAGAAAAAAGCCGATCAGGAAGGACCCGAGGACATTGACGAAAAACGTGTGTGACGGGAATTTTCCGAAAAGAGTTGTGATCGGGGAAACGGCAACAAGATATCGGGCCACCGAACCTGCCGCTCCTCCAAGCGCCACTACACAAATCTTTGCAAAAATATTTTCCATGGTTTCGATTCCGTCAGCCGATTGGGTTCCGATTATATTCAAGCCATCTATGATTTCCTAACTCTCGATTCTTTCGTCTCGCCCGGATTATTTGATAAACTTACGCGTGCCGCCAATGACCCTCAGATTTTTTAGAAAACGTCAGTCGAACAAAATAACATCATAGGATTTCTCTTTTAGGTAATTTCTTTTTACTCAATAGCAGACAGTTTTAACGTGAAAATAAATATCGAGACAATTTTTGAAAGAGGATCGAGCCTGTCGATACTCCTATGTCTCATGTTTGTCCTTTCGATAGAAACGCTGTCACAGCAAAACTTTGAAAATAAAACGGTAGAACGCGTCGATATTCGATTTGAAGGAAACGATCGGAATCTTTCAGCTTCAGAGCAATTTCGCCTGATAGCCAGCCAGGAAATCGGGGATACATATTCGGCGGTTAGGATTAGAAACGCGCTCGAAAAACTTCACCTAACGAAAAGGGTTGTTTCAGCGAGGGTTGAGGCGACTCCTTTTGGCGTTGACAAAGTCTCTTTGCTTTTTGTTATCAAGCGAAAAGCACTTGCAAAGAAAATCTCGATCTACGTGGCCGAGTCGATTGGGGATCCGGTCACTGAGCAGGAGCTTCTACTAAGACTGAATCTTTTAAATCCGGGAACCGCCATCTCAGCGCGAGATTTGGATGAGAATGCAAACCTTATTTTAACTTACTTACGAGAACGCGGATTTTACGATGCCGAGGTCACCCACGATCAAAAGCCGCTGGGAAACGAAGTCGAGGTCGAGGTTGTTTTTAGTGTTAGACCTGGCAGGCAGGCAACAGTCGGAAAATTTGAAATAGACATCGATAAATTTGACGAGTCAAAGCTTTCCGAAAAACTTAAGTTAAAAAGCGGTACGGTGTTTTCGCGTGCGAAGATGTCGGATGATATTGAGCGTATAAGGAAGGCTTTGCGTGAGGAAGGATTCCTTGCGCCGCGGCTTGAAGAACCGCGAATCGTATATGACGGAGATGCGAATACTATCGATGTTGAGTTAAACGGAACCGTTGGCGCAAAGGTAAACGTAGTCGTAGATACTGAGAAGGAAAAAATTGGCGATAAGAGGCAGGAGCGGCTTCTACCGATAAAGCGCGAAGGTACGATTGATTTTGGCGCAATTGTTGAAGGCGAACGCCGGCTGGAAAATCATTACCAGGAGAGGGGCTATTTCTTCGCGCGGGTAACTCCTTTCTGCTCGGTTGATCCTCCATTCAGACCGGGCGAAGCAAGCGAAACCGAAAACGACACGGAGATTTTGTGTGAAGCGCTCAGCGGCGCTGAGCTAAAAGATAGGGAAGTCGATGTTCGATACGAAGTTGATCTAAATCGACGTTTGAAGCTTGTAAGCATCAGGCTTGAGGGTACGGATAAGCTCACGGTTCCCGAAATCCAAGGCGTACTTTCATCCCAGGAAGCTAACGCTCTTGGGTTTATCCCGTTTTTTGGCTACGGTCGCGGCTACACGAGTCTCGATCTTCTTAGAAAAGATCGCGACACGATTTTGTCTCTTCTACGAGAGCTTGGCTATCGCAGAGCGAGAGTTGGTTTCAAACAAGGTGTGTCGCCCGAAGGTGAAAGCCTGATTATCACGTTTGTTGTGCGTGAGGGTATTCCTACCCTTATCGAAGATGTCGAGATTAACGGAAATACGAGTTTTGACGATGCGACGCTCCTTACCGAACTTCCAACTCTAGTTGGGAAAAAATACTCTCGGGTAAAAGCGAGAAATGGAGCCCGGAAGCTTGCGCAGTTTTATGCAAAACGGGGCTATTTTGATGCGCGTGTGACATATTCGACAACCGAATACCCGACCCCTGGTGATGCCACCGAAGAAAAAGTAAAAATAAGTTACAAGATAGAAAACGAAGGACAAAAGGTTTTCGTTAATCGGATTTTGATTAATGGAAACTACGAAACAAAAACCGACTCCATACTTAAGGCAATCGATGTAAAAAAAGACTCGGTTTTGCGTTTAGCAGATATCTTTTCAAGCGAACAAAATCTATATTCTACCGACGCGTTTAACAGAGTCGAGATCGTACCGGAGCCCGCTGGTGAAACTCCGGACGGAAAAAACAAGCAAACTGACGTTATTATAAATCTCGAGGAAAAGAAGTCACGTCTAATGACTTATGGTGGCGGATATTCGACGGATGTTGGTTGGAGCGGGTTTTTTGATATCAGGCATTTCAATTTATTCGGAAGTCTGCAACAGGGCGGCGCTCAGATACGCTGGAGCCAGCGGCAACAACTCGTTCAAGTAGATTTTCTAAATCCACGATTTCTTCGTGACGGTAAAGATAAGGAAGGAAGGCAGCGCTATGCGCCGCTCACGTTTACGGCGCAGTACCAAAGAGATTCGACCGTTACTAGATTCTTCCGTTCGAGTTTTGACCGCGGTACTTTTGGAATCGTTCAAAGGATAGATGAAAACGGAAATCCGGTTGATGAATTTGGAAACGCTGCCGGAGATCCTACGATCAATCGTTTTACACTGTCATTAGAAACAAACCGCACAATTAGCCGGAAAGACCGAAGCATCGTATTTGTTAAGTATCGGTTTGAAGACGTAAGGCTTTTTGATTTTGAGAGCCTACTAATTAAGGATTTGCTCAGACCCGATCGACGAATTCGTATTTCCGGTTTTGGAGCTACCTTTGTTCGCGATACAAGAAAAAATTGCAACATAAAATACAGTCTTCTCGAAATTATTTCGAAGGGTGAGCCAGGAGATCCCTGTCGTTATAGTCCCGGAGATCCGACGCACGGAGACTATTTAACTGCGGAATACAATGTATCTGTTCCCGTGCTAGGCGCGAACGTTGGTTTTCACAAATTTCAAGCGAGCTATAATCGCTATCACACATTTCGAAAACTCAAAAACACTACGATCGCCGGTAGAGCTGTTGTGGGTTTAGCAACGGTTTTTGCTGAGGGCAATAGATTTCCGCCGGCGCAGTTTCCCGGTCTGAATGGTGCTTTGCCTATTAGCGAAAGATTTTTCGCGGGTGGCTCGACGACTTTACGCGGATTTGAGTTTGAAGGCGCAGGACCGCGAATTGCGGTTGTGCCGGACGGCGAGTTTCGTAATCAACAGGGTGAAATCGTTGATTTAGATCCTTTTACAATTCCGTTTGGCGGTAACGCGCTTGCGATTACTAACATCGAAGCTAGGATTCCAATCACAAAATCAATTCGAATGGTGCCGTTTTATGACGGAGGAAATGTATTTAACCGCGTAGGTGAAATCTTCAATCCGCGTGCTGCCGCTCCCGGAGATGTTTTTAGCAACAACCTCAGGTCGGTCTGGTCGCATACGGTGGGTCTGGGTTTTAGAATCAAAACTCCGATTGGTGGAGAATTTGCCGTTGATTATGGATATCTTCTAAATCCGCCGAAATTTATAATTCCTCAGCCGACACCGCCTAATGCAATTTACCGTCTTCATCAGGGGCAATTGCATTTCCGCTTTTCGCAGGCCTTCTAATTGCTTCTTTTGAGGGAACCACGTGGGTTTCATCCAGTTCGACGATCAGCGAATCGTCTTTCGGTTTATCCCGTTTGGCTGGCTTAACATCAGCTTCCTCAATCTCTTGAATATCGATTTCGTCTACACTGATTGGTTTTTGTGCTTCGCGGGCTTTCTTTTCCTCGAGACGTTTTTTCCTTTCAATTTCCTGTAGTCGCCTACGTTTCTTCTGAGCCTTGCGCTGATCTTTAACTGCATACATGGCTTTATCAGCAGCGATAATAAGTGAATCTAGTGTTTCTCCTGCGTGCGGATATGCGGCCGCACCGAGAGATACTCCGACATTTGCAAAGCCACTGTCGCTTACTTTTAGTTTATACGCCTTAACCGCTTTTTCCATACGTTGGCTCAGATCGCGGACAGCTTCGTTTGTTGTTTCCGGAATTATCGCGACGAATTCGTCTCCGGCGTAGCGCGCCAAGAAGTCATAGTCGCGAAGCTGCTGGCGCATAACAACCGAAATATCCTTGAGAAGTCTGTCTCCGGCCTTATGTCCAAATGTATCGTTAACGGCCTTAAAACCATCCAGATCAAGCATAAGAATCTGGAAGGAAGATCCGTTTCTTTGTGCGCGCGCAATTTCCTTTTCAAACTGCACTTGCAAACTGCGGGCGTTTGGCAGCGAGGTCATTGGATCCGTAAGTGCGCGCGTTTCGGTTTCCGCGTGGCGCAGTGATGTCCAGATCGCATCGGATGCGATTCGCGAAAGGGTTTCGAGTAAACGCATGTGTTCGTCTTCATACGACTCGAGTTCGCAAGAGTACAATGAGACAGCACCAAGCAGTTTTTCATTTGCTATCAGCGGCAATGAAGCCATTGAAGTATATTCCTGAATAAACTCCATCTGGTAGAACGAAAAATCGAGACCCGGATTAATATGATAAATCGACTGTCGCTTCTTCAACGTGTAGCCGGTCGCGCCTTGTCCAACCTTAATCTTTCGGTTTTTCAGAGATTCGCTATGTTTTCCTTCGGCATATCTTGCAAATGCAACGTTTCTCGTTTCATCAAGAAGATAAACCACACACGTATCGAGCGGTACGAGCTCGCCGATTTTCTTAACGAAGAGCGAAAGGGTCTCTTCAAGGCTAAGTGATGAACTGAAAACACGTGCAAGTTCGTAGAGCGTAAAGACCTCTCGGTTTGCTCGCTTAATTTGCTCAATGTAGCTAACCTTGGGTTTGCTTTCGTTTGAATCGCTGGATTCGAGTTCGACGCTGTCATCAAGGTCGTAAGCCAGATTTTTGCTCTTGATTTTTGCCTCAAACTTTGTGAGGTTTCGCATAAAGATATCGACAATTCTTGGGTCAAACTGCGAACCAGCCGCGCCGAGTATGTAGCGTCGGGCTTCCTCTCTAGAGACCGATGGTCTGTAGGGTCTTGCTCCGCGGAGCGTGTCATAAGAATCCGCAACTGCAAGAATCCTTGCTGTAAGGGGAATTTCCTCTTTGTGTAACCCTTCTGGATATCCTGTTCCGTCCCAACTCTCGTGATGATACCGGACCGTAGAAATGACCGGATAAGGAAAATCCACTTTTTCCAGGATCGATGCGCCGACAGTCGGGTGGATTTTCATCTTCTCCATTTCAGCTGGAGTAAGGCGTCCGGGCTTATTGAGAATATGATCCGGAACAGCCAGTTTCCCAATATCGTGCAGCAGTGCACCCGTGTTAAGCGCCTGGATCTCACCCTGGGAGAGCCCCATAGATTCGCCAATTCCAACCGCATAAATCTGGGCGCGGGTAACGTGTCCTCGGCCAACCTGATCCCGCGCGTCGATCGCTGTTGCCAGGGCTTCTACCGTTGCTACGTGAACGCGATTGGCTTCACGGATTTCCTTAGTCTTTTGTGTGAGCATTTGCCTATGAAAACGATAGGCAAGGTGTGCGATTACCGTTATGGGTAGGATAAGAAAGCCGAACTCGAGTCCAAAATAAACGATGAGCAGGTGAAACGCGAATACTGAGATGATACTTAATAGACCGCCGAGCGCAATCCAAAGAAGGTTTTCTTTCCAAAGGTTGGATACGAGCGGTAGCCCTTCAAACCTATAGTAGGCACCTTTACATAAAGAAAAGGCGGCCCAATACGTTGTGCCCATAGTGATAATGCCACCCAGCAACCAAAAGGCGTTGATAGGCGCTTTTGCAACTGGATAATCATGAAACCCGAAACTGTAACCCAACGTCAGATAAAAGGCTCCTGCAGCTGCGAGACTAGCTGAACAGAGCGATGCGGTATTTACGATCCAACGTAGATTGCTATCAGACTTCTTTCGGTTTCCGATAGCGGAAAAAGCGCCCAAAAGGATTCCTCCTCCAAAACCTATCCAAATAATCGTCCAGAAAATAAGGGTTTCACGTACGGAAAGATAAAGGCTCGTTGCCGGAATTTTGATTTGGTACTGACTCGCGATCAGTCCTATCAACACGGCTACTCCGAGCGTCAACCAACCCGAAAGCGAATATGAGAGGCTTTCGTAAATCGAAAACGCTACGGCCGCCAGCGCAAGCGCTGAAATCACGCCAACATAGATTTTTGTTGGAAATTTATAATCGGACGTCTTCGGCATATTTTCTAACGGTGAATAAACGGAAAGTGAGTTTGGCTGAGTCTAAAACTTTCTTTTCTTAATTGGCGTATCTACAAAAGAGGGTTTGATAAAAACAACCGATCACAATACGCGTTTTTTGTTTAAGAAGGGAGCGTAAGGATGTTGACCAATGGATTACAATAAATTGAAGCATCGAACAACGCTTCTTTATTTCGGTCATAAACTTTGATTTTTGTAGACAATACTACAAAACTCCAATTGTTAGTGTACGTTAAACCAAAGAAAAAAGCAATGTTTTTCTTCTTATAAAAATGTTTAACTTTAATCCGTGCAGTAAGTAGCGGGTAGATTAATCGAGTTTGGGATATGGTTTTGGGTTTAAGCGCAAAGCAACCACAGATAAGAATTTGGAAGTTCTTTTTTAGGCAGATGCGGAGTTGGTTTCTTTTTGTCATCTCCGTGGCAGGAATTTTCTTTTTAACTGCTCTTGTAAACGCTCAAGACGAAGACCTAATTCGTATAGACACAGATCTTATCGCGTTTGAAGTTTCGATTTCTGATAAAAATGGCAAGCCGGTTCGCGGTTTGGATGTTAGTGATTTCAAGTTATTTGTTGATGGACAGGTACAACAGATTGATTTTTTCAAGCCGATAAAGAAACATGACGTCGACAGACCTCTTACGGTAGTTTTCGCTCTTGACGTCTCTGGAAGTATAACGCGGGATGAATTGATAAAGCTGAGAAACTCTCTTAGGAAGTTTGTAGCTCGGCTGGCAGACTACAACTCACATTTTGCGGTTATGACCTTTGGAATGAGAGTGAAAATACTCCAATCATTCACGAATAAGCCTGAGCGATTAAATAAAACTTTTCGAAAGATTTTGAAAGATCACGAAGGACTTTCCACTCACGCTTACGATGCAGTTGACGATGCCGTTAGGTTGATTGAGAAAAAGGCGCCGAAAAGCATCGGTCGTAAGCTTCCAAAACGGGTTGTGATTCTGATTACAGATGGTTATCCAGTTGGCGATACGGTTTCGCCTCCGACCGTTATTGAGCGAGCGAATAACGCCGAAACAAGCGTCTATGCTTTGATTTTGCCTTCGTATTCGAGACTTTCTGCGGGGAACAGGCCCGTTTTAACCTTGCTGGAAGCGAGCGGCTTAGTAGAAAAAACCGGAGGGCGTTCGTTTTACGCAAGGGAAAAAGATTTCGAACCACTTTTTGCGGCACTCGCTGAGGAGATAACGGCTTCGTATGCTTTGGCATTTTATCCAGTAGTGGAAAAGATTACCGAAGAGAAATTTTATAAAGTCAAAATTGAAACTGATAAGAAATTTTCCGTAAAACAAAACCGCGATGGTTTTCGAATAAACAGAACGAACTAAGAATTAAACTGCGTCTTCTTGATCGAAGATATTAAAGCCATCGCCATACTCATCGGGATTTGTAGGCCAGTGTGGATCCAATTCAAACGGATCTAGTCCTACGATTTCAAGTTCGGCTCCGCAATCGTCGCAGGTTACCAGCGTCCCTTGCTCTGCTTCAGATTTAACAAAGACTCTTACTTCACATTCCGGACACGTCGAGAAAGGCATAAGTTCTCCAAACATTTATTTAGAAAAGCGCTCAGCTGACAGAATTTAGCGCAATATCCAATTTAGCTTTTTTGCAAACTATTTGGCAAGATATTTTTATGCGCTTTCCTCTTAAACTCAAAAGTGATGTCGAGTTTGACGTCCTAGGTTTCGGCACAAACGCGGTTGACTATCTGATACAAGTGCCCGAGTATCCGACATTTGATTCGAAGGTTGAGCTCTCGGACTATCTTCAGCTCGCTGGAGGAGAAATAGCTACCGCGATGGTCGGACTTCAACGGTTGGGTCTTAAAACTTGCTATGTTGGCCGGTTTGGAAAAGATTCCGCTGGTGATTTTGGCCTCGAAAGTTTGCGAAATGAGGGCCTAGATGTTTCCTTTGCAGAGCAACTCGACGGAGCTAAAACTCAGATTGCGTTTATTGTAATAGACGAGCGAAACGGTGAGCGGACCGTAATTTGGAAGCGAGATAAGAAGCTCGGATATAATGCAAATGAAGCGCCGTTTCGAATTGCAGCAAATTCGAAGATAATACATTTTACTCCCCACGACACAGCAGCATGTATTGAATTAGCCCGCGTTGGCAGGGAAGCTGGAGCAATTGTTTCAATCGATATTGATAATGTTTTTGACGGAATTGAGGAACTCCTTCCGCTTGTAGACGTGTTGATTGCATCGAGTGATTTTCCAAAAAAACTTTTTGGTACGGACAATCACAAAGAAGCTCTTATCAAACTCAAGGAAAAATACGGATGCGCTGTCAGCGGACTAACGTTGGGAGAGGAAGGTTCTATCATTTTCTGTGAAAACGAGTTTATCGAAACCAATGGGTTTGAAGTGCCAAACGGCTGCAAAGACACTACTGGGGCCGGGGATTCTTTTCGCGCTGGTTTTTTATACGGTATAGTGGCCGAGGAAGATCTGGAGGAATGCGCGAGAATTGCCAATGCGGTTGCGGCGCTTAAATGCCGAGAGGTTGGGGCGAGAACTGCGCTTCCAAATCTCGAAGAATTACGCGACATGCTCAATGCTTAAGCGACTTTCCTGGACGATTTAGCAAGATAAACTGCCACTAAAAACGAAATAAACATTATCGCCGACGCGGTCCAAAATGTGCGCTGGATCGTTGTATCATCCATTTTTCCAACCGAGTTATTTAGCAAAACCGCCCCGAGTGCGGGACCAACTGCCCTAGCCAGGCTTGCGGCTGACTGCATGGTTCCAAGCACTTTTCCTTGTTCGCGGCCTTCAGCGATTTTCGATGCGAGACTAGTAAGCGCCGGTGAGGAAAGAGAATTCCCGAGTGAGAAAAACCCGACTCCAACCAACAAGCCCGCCAATCCGCCAAAATTTGGACCGACAAAAGGAACAGCAAAGAGACTCAGGACCAGAAAAAAACACCCGACGGCAACCATCGGTCTTTCGCCAAAGCGTTCTGTTAAACGACTGAAGAGAAGTCCCTGGAAGATAATCGCGAGTGTTCCGATGTAAGCAAAGATATAGCCGTTTTGCTCTGCCGTATAACCGAAACGAAACATCGTAAAAAGTGCAAACGATGCGGCCATAATGGAAAATGCCATTACTACAAGGAAGTAAAGCCCGACGATTACTGAAAACCGTTTATCGAAAAAGGTGTGCAGAAGCTGCGCAAATCGATTGGTCTTGACGATAGGTTTCTCAGTCGGTTTTGTGACAGTCTCCGGTAGGAAAAAATAGAGCGCAATAGCATTAACAAACGTCAAGATTGCCGCAAAAAGAAACGGAACATGAATTCCGTACCTACTTAAAACGCCCCCGATAGCAGGACCGAAAATAAAACCTAATCCAAACATCGCACCAAATAAACCCATTCCACGTGCACGGTTTTGCACCGTTGTAACGTCGGCAATGTAGGCCTGCGCGGCGGAAATATTTCCCCCGGTAATACCAGCGATAATCCTTCCAGCGAAGACCATCCACAGTGCTGAGGCATAACCGATCCACAGGTAGCCAATTCCAGATCCTATCAGGCTTAAAAACAACACCGGGCGCCTCCCATATCTGTCTGAAAGACTTCCCAAAAATGGCGCAAATATGAATTGCATCGCAGAATAAACCACGAAAAGCATTTCAACTTCAAACGGCGAGGCGTCGAAGTTTTTGCCGTAGTAAGGTAGGAGCGGGATAACAATTCCAAAACCGATAAGATCGATAAAAACCGTAGTGAAAATAATAATGAGGGGTTTGGTAAAGAATTTGTCAGATTTTGGTGATTTTGAGCTAGTTTGATTCATCTAGAATTGAAACTAAAATGGTAAATCGAATGAAGCAGTTTAACACAGGGTTTGGCCGACTCTTACTGCTAACTTGGTACTTTTATAGTAAGATAGCAAAAAACTTAAGTGGGGCTTGTGAACGTGATTCAAAGATCAATTAGAGCAAAATTATTGTTTTTCGTGGCGTTGTTATTTGTTTTTTCAAACGTTGTTGATGTCGAAGGACAACGAAAGGGTCGAAAGAGGAAGAGCCGTGGAAGAAAGGCAGCAGCCGTAAAGCCAGTGCCGCCGCAGATCAATTACACGGTTTCGATGTCGAAGCCCTGGACACACTTGCTCGAAGTGAAGATGAACATGGATTGGTCGCAAATGCCCGAAAAGGCTGAGGTGAAAATGCCGGTGTGGACCCCCGGCAGTTATCTCGTCCGCGAGTACGCACGACACGTGCAGGATTTTGTTGTGGTTGACTCAGCAGGAAGAGCTCTTGATTGGAGAAAGATCAACAAAAATACTTGGCAGATTGACACCAAAGGTTCGAAAGCCGTTCGAATTGGTTACCGCGTTTATTCTAATGAGCTCACCGTGCGCACAAACGAGCTCAATTATGAACATGCTTTTTTCACGCCGGCCGCGCTTTTGATGTTTCCGAAAGGCCAGCTTGCGGCTCCGTCGACGGTAAGGGTTGTTCCATATCGAAACTGGAAGGTTGCGACCGGGCTACCGGGAGTTGCTAACCAAAGGAATACTTTTCAGGCGGAAAACTACGATATTCTTTACGACTCGCCATTTGAGGTTAGTAATTTTAAGGAAAAGAAATTTACCGTAAGGGGCAAACCACATCGCTATGTCGTGACAGGGGAAGGAAATTACGATCTTGATCGGATTGCCGAGGATACGACGAAAATCATTGAGGAATGCTACAAACTGTTTGGTGAGCTTCCTTACGATAATTACACCTTTATTTTGAACCTGCGCGGCGGCGGCGGGCTCGAGCATTTGAATTCAACGGCGCTTCAGTTTCCTCGCTGGGCGTTTGAAAATGAGAGGCACTATAAGGGATTCCTTGGTCTTGTAGCGCACGAATTCTTCCATCTATATAACGTGAAAAGAATTCGGCCAGTGCCGCTCGGTCCATTTGATTATGAAAATGAGAATTACACGAAGCTCCTTTGGGTTGCCGAAGGAACAACCTCGTATTACGAATGGGTTTTGATGCGTAGAGCGGGGATATTCAAAGCGAAGGACGTGCTAGCCAATGCTGCCCGGATCGCTGAGAGTTTAGAAAAGCAGCCAGGAAGATTTCAGACGAGTTTGGAGGAAGCGAGCTTTGACGCGTGGATCAAAGGCTATCGCAGCGACGAACACTCAGTTAATCGGCAGATTTCATACTACAGCAAGGGCGAACTCGTGAACTTCTTGCTGGACGTCAATATCCGCACGGCCTCGGGTGGGCAAAAATCACTCGACGACGTGATGCAGTATCTATATAACGAGTTTTATAAAAATAATAAGAATTTTACGTCTGAAGATTTTCAAAACATCGCGGAAATGATGGCTGGCAGGAGCCTTGACGGATTCTTTTCAAGATATGTACGAGGCAAGAATGAGATAGATTATAATGCCGTTTTGAATGATATCGGGCTTGAGATGAAGAAGCTGAGAAAAGAAAGTGACAAAGCGTATCTCGGTGCGAACCTCTCAGAATCGGGCGGTAAACTTACCGTAAGTTCTGTTCGCGCAGGTACGCCTGTATACCTATCCGGCTTAAACGCCAAGGATCAAATTGTCGCCGTAGAAGGATACCGGGCTACGAGATCGACGCTTAATTTTCATGTGAACCGAAAGAAGGCGGGTGATACGATACGGCTCACGGTATTCCGTCATGATAAACTTCGCGATTTGGATATTACGCTCGGCAAAACCCCTGCTGCGGGTTACACTATTAAACCCATCTCCGATCCTACCGAGCAACACAAAACCTTATATCAAGAATATTTAGGAGAAAGTCTAGTTAAAGCGCCGTAGCTCGTCGGTCTTTTGGCCGGCTTCGGGGCTTGGATCTCAGCCAAATGGTTTCCTCGATTCGTGTTTCGCAAAGCAAAATATGTTTTACCGAAAATTATCATTTTTGACCTTACTGGCTCTTTTGGTTTTTGCAGCGGCTTGCAAAACTCAAAGATCCGAGCCGCGTGAAGTAGTGCCATTGGCGTTAAAGAATGTGCCGGCGCAGCGTTTAAATTACAAATTTGAAACCGACGTTCCACCACCTGAACTGAAGGAGGATGGGGAAACGGGCGACGACCGAAATGAAGCAGTCCAGCTGGATTTTGATGAAAATCGTGCCCAGGAGGTTTTGGATCGAACGATCACTTCCCCGGACCAGCAACGCGTGGTAGCGGTTTATAGAAAAATCAATGACTTGATTACCGAGTTTCGACTCGATATGTATTCTGTAGATGGCAAACTAATAAAGAAGATTACTCACGACGAGATGGCGGTTCACTTTCCTGGGACGATTGTTTGGTCGCCGAATTCTACCACGGTAGCGTTTATTGCGATGGTAAGAGGCGGAAGACAGGCGAATCCTGGCACGGACGAGGAAAAGAAAGCTGCTCTACAAACGACAAGTCCGACGGTCGAGGAGAAAAAGGAGGAGCCGAAACCCGAAGATTCTGAGGCCGAAGGTGACGAAGCTAATTCAACCTCCGAAAGCGAAACGGATCCGGAATTGCTCGAACCCCCGAAGGACGTTTTAACATTCAGAACCGAGCAAATTTATACATGTGATTCGGAGGGTGCGAGCGTCAAACCGCTTACCCAAAGTGAGGGCTTGATGTATTTTTACGCGGTTTGGGCGCCCGATAGTTCGGCGCTGGTCGCGCTGGCATCTCCCTACACCGAATGGCGTATGCGCGAATTTCAAATGACAGAGGCCGGCGAGCGGTTTGCGCCCTCGGGACGTCCACGATTGATTGAAAGAAATGGCCGGGAGCGGTTGCTTGATGATTATCCTACTTCGGTTCAACCCGTTTTTTCACCCGATTCCGCGAAAGTTGCAGTGGCATACGATAAGCAGGTTAGAATTTATGACGTTATAGGTGAGCGGCCGACTCAGGCTGCGATACCGCTGAGGAACCGTCTTTTACTGGCTTCGAAAGTTTTCGAAGATACCAAGAAAAAGGAAGAGGCTGAGAATGCGAATTCTGAGGGCGGGGAAAACAATAATTCTCCCGGCGAGGACGGCCAAGCAAATGTAGAATCCAACACGACGGAAGATAACAAGAACACAAATGCGAATTCCAACGTTGAGGAAAATACAAAAGCTCCTACCTCAACGTTGCCTGACGAAAAAAGTCTTGCTTCTTTTAATCCGATAATCACTCTGCGCTGGGAGCAGGAGCCAATGTTGTATTTGGAAACGGGTTACGTAAGAGAGTATATAGAGAATACCGAAGAGAATCGCAGGAGCTTTTTACGTTGGCATCGGCTGATTTTTAGCCCGCAGGCGGTTGTTTTACCGGGAGGGACACCGCAGTAATGAATTTAGAGACAATCGCAGACGCTTATTCTGCAAACGATGAAATCCGAACTCGCTTGATTGAAACCGTGGGCAAGCTTTCCGAAGCGGAAGGGGCGATTCGAACCGAAAACGGGAAATGGACGGTTCAGGGAATTGTCGAGCACCTTGCGAAAGTGGAGGCAGGAATGACGGGAATATCTACCAGGCTTTTGCAGAAAGCTGAAGGTGAGGAAGCAGCATCTGACAGCACCTTGAGTCTTTCTGAAAGTTTCCTCGAATCGGCGAGTAATTGGAGCAACGACAAATTTGTGGCCCCCGAGATTGTTGAACCAACCGGCGCGCAAACCATCGCCGAATCACTTTCGAAAATGGAATCGTCGAGAGGGAAACTGGATCAGCTCCGTCCGCTTTTTGAAAGTTTTTTTTCAGCAAGCGCGACTTTTCCGCATCCATATTTTGGACAATTGACTGCACATGATTGGTTAGTCTTAATCGGTGCGCACGAAGCCAGACACATAGATCAAATCGATCGAATTCTTTCGAGCCAAAAATGAAGTCCGAGCTTAAAATACTTGTTGCCGACGACGACCCCGTTTTGTTGGAGCTTCTTCCGGCTCAACTCTCCGCAAAAGACCTCCGAATCAAAACAGTTGATAGCGGTTCGAAGGTGTTGGACATTCTTTCAAAGGACGATTTTGATGTCATTCTTCTTGACGTGAATTTACCCGATGTCTCGGGGGTTGAGTTGTTATCAAAAATCCGATCAGAGCAAAATATGCCGGAAGTCGTTATGCTCACGGCGGACAAAAGCTTGAATACGGGAATTGAAGCAATGCGACGTGGTGCCTACGATTACGTTACGAAGCCAGCTGAGCCAAATCAAATTGAAGCGGTTGTACGCAAAGCGGCGGAGAAAAGTCAGCTTGTAAGACAAAATGAAAAACTAAAAGTCGCCGTGCAGCAGCAAAACGCAAACCTTGCCGCTAAGCCAATCTTCTCGAGCGCTTCGATGAAAGAAGTCTATAGGCAGGCTGGGAAGGTTGCGGATCTCGATACGACTCTGCTCATTACCGGGGAATCTGGAACTGGAAAGGACGTTCTTGCCCGGTGGATTCACAACGAGAGCTCTCGAGCCGATTTGCCGCTTGTTTTGGTAAACTGTGGTGCGCTTCCTGAGAATCTTTTTGAATCGGAATTTTTTGGTTATGAAAAGGGTGCGTTTACGGGAGCGGGTAAGAAGAAGATTGGTCTGATTGAAGCAGCCGATGGTTCGACGCTTTTCCTGGACGAAATTGGTGAGATGCCGTTGACGATGCAGGTCAAATTACTGCATTTCCTCGAAAACGGTATGTTTAGGCGGGTGGGTTCGACCCGCGATCAAAAGGTTGATGCGCGAATAATTGCTGCGACCAATAAAGACCTATCGGATGAAATCAACGCCGGTAACTTCAGATCCGATTTGTTTTATCGTTTGAATGTGATTTCGTTTCATCTACCGGCGCTTCGTGAACGTCCGGAAGATATCAGTGCTTTGATCAAACATTTTTTGGGTTCGCTTTCAGAAAGGTACGGTCGCGGTGATCTACAGCTATCGAACAAAGCGCAAAGCCAGTTAAACAAACACGATTGGCACGGAAATATACGTGAATTGAAAAATATTCTTGAGCGAACCGTAGCTCTTTCTAGTGGCGATACCATAGGTGAAATATACGGTTTGCACGGTGGTCCGACGCCTGGAGGCGCAGGCACCCAATTGGCTGAGGAGATTGATCTGGTACCGCTTGCTGAAGTTGAAAAGCGCCACATTCTTGAAACCCTTTCCAAGGTTGGAGGAAAGCGCGAGAAAGCTGCTGCGATTCTTGGAATAACATCTCGTACCCTTTATCGAAAGCTAAAGGAATACGGAACGCAAAGCTGACAATATTTCCCGAAGCTGAAATTATTTCTGACAAAATGTCATAAAGTTCTTGTTTTTTTCTGCGAAACCCGATATATTGCATCGCTAAGTTTATAAATTAAAAGAGTTAAGGAAAGCTAGTAAAACTCAAAAGTTTGGCACGCAAATTGTTATGCATTAATAATGTGTAACGACGCTTTCTTCCAAAGAAACCTTATTTTGGGGGCAAGGAATTTGAGGCGGAGAGCGTCTTTCACACTTAAACGCATAGTTATTTGTTTTTGTCTTGTATCCTTGTAGGTATTTTTTTGGGGGGATCTTACAAGAATGCAAGTTACGGACTACAAGTTAGTCCGTAATTTCAAATTTAAATGTGAGGAAGTGGGATGGGGGTAGCCTTCTTTCTCGCGATGCTCAGTTCTGATACGGACCCTTCAGAACTGAGCGCTTTCTTTTTTAAACGAGACTTTTTTGTCTCGTTTTTTTTGTGGAAAAATGAAAAAATAGTCGAGCGCTTTGGTATGGGTAAAGAAGCAGAAAATAGAATTGATTCGTTGCCGCCGGATTCCGTTCAGAAGGAAGTGATTCTCCAATCACTCAGCGACGGAGTCTGTCAGATTTCAGTCAGGGGTAAGATTGTTTACTCGAACACGGCTGCCGAGAAACTGCTCGAGCGAGATAGTTCTGAAATCATCGGGAAGCACTACTCCGAAGTGTTTTTTAATAAAACTGAAGACAAACATTCCGGCGAAGCGGATTTTTGCCCGATTCAATTTGTGCTCACTTCCGGCGAGAATTCTCACGTTAGTTCTGAGGTTTTCAAATCGCTTAGGGGGACTGATGTTTCGGTCGAGTATATATGCGTACCGCTCAAAGAGAATGGGGAAATATCTGGTGCGGTTATTTCTTTTCAGGGTATCGCGGAGAGAATAGAGGCGGAGCGGGCGCTATTCCGCGCACGGGATTTAGCTGTAGAAGCGGCTCAAGCCAAAAGTTCTTTCCTGGCGAATATGAGCCACGAAATTCGGACGCCGCTTAACGGAATTGTTGGTACGACTGATCTCTTGCGAAACTCAGATTTGGATGGCGAGCAAAGGCGCTTCGTTCAAATGCTGAAAACAAGCACTGAGCTTTTGCGGGATATTGTTAATGATATTCTGGATTTTTCAAAAATAGAGGCCGATTCGTATGAGCTTGAGCAGGCGGAATTTAGCCTCAAAAGTCTTGTTGAGGAGACGGCAGATTTTTTTGCAAACGTTTCAAACAAGAAAGCAATACAATTGAAAGCGGTCTTTGAAGATGAAATTCCTGAAATCATCGTCGGTGATCAAAATAAACTCAGGCAAATTCTCAATAATTTATTGAGTAACGCCATAAAATTCACAGAAGACGGCGAGGTAAATCTCAAGATTTCGACGCTCAGCGAAACAAACGAAAAACTGAGTTTAAAATTGGAAGTTTCAGATACGGGAATCGGTATTTCTGAAGACGCCCGGCCAAAGCTCTTCGAGCCATTTTCCCAGGCAGATGCATCGACAACACGGATTTACGGCGGTACGGGACTTGGGCTTGCGATTTGTAAACGTCTTGTTGAATTAATGGGTGGTGAAATTGGCTTTGAAAGCGCCTTCGGTGAAGGTTCGACTTTTTGGTTTACGATTGAGCTTGAAAAAGCTTTGGAAGCAAAAGGAAGTTTAGCTGGTCTGGAGAGAAAGACTTTGGTTGAAATCGACGCTGAATCGGGCGGCATTACGTTTTCAGAGAATCTTCGAGTGTTAATAGTAGAAGACAATCCGATAAATCTGGAAGTCACAACGAAAATGCTGGAGCAAGTGGGTTTAGCATCCGACGGCGTTGAGAACGGTTTCGCCGCCGTCAAAGAGAACGAAAATGTGAGCTACGATCTGATCTTCATGGATTGCCAGATGCCGGGAATGGATGGCTACGAGGCGACACGCAAAATTCGCGATCTAAACGACTCAAAACCCAAAATTATCGCTTTGACGGCAGGTGCCTCGCTAAACGAACGTGAAAAGTGTTTCGCCGCCGGAATGGACGATTTCTTGTCTAAACCTTTTACAAAAGAAGAGTTAACCGAAGCGATCGCACGGCATTTCGAGACGGTTGAGACGAAATCAAATCTTGACTTAGCTGGCGATATCATTCAACATTCTTTATCAAAGATAATAGATTCCAAAAAACTAGAAAATTTTTTGGAAATAGAGTCTAATGGAAAGAAAGGCTTTACGAGTGAGATACTGCGTTTATATGTAGATCACACTGAGAAGGTACTTGACGAAATCAACACGGCTTATGCCGAAAAGCGTTCGAAAGCCTTAAGCGAAAAAGCACACAATCTTAAGGGTAGCAGCGGAAATGTAGGGTTATTAAAGCTTTTCGAACTCTTCGAGATTTTAGAAACAACAGCGAACAAGGGAAGTTTGAATAGTGCAAAGAAAATTATCGAGGAAATAAATTCGGAATTTGAAACAACCAAGGCAATAATTTTTAAAACTAAGTAATTTTTTGAGGTCCCCTAAAATGAAAGCTATTGAAACTAAAGAAGTTGACGAAAACAATATAAAAGAAGAAGGCAATATAGATAAGATCCGGGATATCCTTTTCGGAGTCCAGGTCAGAGATTTTGAAGAAAAATTTGAAAAACTGGAAAAACGTTTAGATGAATCCCTTGCTAAACAGAATGCCGAAACGCAAAAACAACTAGCGAAGCTTGAAGATTCGATGGAAAAACACGCCGCCTCTCTAGCTGAACGAATCTATAACGAACAAGATTCGAGAAACGCTTCCGTTAAAGATTTAACGAAAGATATCAGGATTGCTTCAAAGGATTGGTCAAAGGAAATCGCAAAACTCTCCAATAAGACGGCGAAAAGCGAAGCCGACTTGAAAAAGCGTCTGGATGAGCAAAAGGATACTCTCGTGAATTTGGTGCAGGCGAAGCAAGATGAGACGCTAAAGTCGTTGGATACAAAGGCAACTGATTTGCAGGATTCTAAGGCTGATCGAAGCTCATTGGCGAAAGCGTTTAGCGATATTGCAGCCCTTTTGGCAGATGACGAGAACCAAAACGGTTCTAACTAAAGTTCCTACAGGCTGATAAATGTCTTCAAGCGTTTTGGAAAAAAAAGAAGAGCAAGCTGAACCACACAGTGGGAATGGAACTCCAAAGCCACCCCCAGATGACGATGGCGGAAATGGCAACGGCGGAGAATCTAGTGGCACGGAGGACATTAAAGAGCTTCGCAAACTCATAGTTCAGTCGCAGGAAGTAGGCGAAGTACTGCCTGAAGCTGTAAGTAATAATCCGCAGGCCGATAAACTCTCACGCGCAACCCTCCCAATAGTAGAAGAAAACATCAGACAATCTGTAGCGCGAGATCCGAAGGTTCTTGCTGAGGCGCTTTTCCCGGCGATTGGTCCCGCGATTAGAAGGTCTATTTCCCAGGCTCTGAGTTCGATGATGCAATCGCTGAATCAAACTCTGGAGTACAGCGTTTCTCCAAAAGGAATAGGTTGGCGGCTTGAGGCCCTCCGAACCGGTAAGTCCTTCGGTGAAATTGTTATGCTCAAAACGCTTCTTTATCGCGTAGAGCAAGTCTTTTTAATTCACAAAGAATCGGGGATACTACTCCAACACGCAGCGGCGAATCCAGCGGACACGCAAGACGCCGACATGGTTTCAGCGATGCTGACGGCGATCGAGGATTTTGTTCACGATTCGTTCAAGACTGCGGACGGAGCCGTACTGGATTCCTTAAAAGTACGAGAACTTTCCGTCTGGATTGAACACAGTCCCGATGCGGTTTTAGCTGCAGTAATTAGAGGTACGCCGCCACTTGATCTGCGCGAGACGTTTTCGGAAGCGATCGAGCAGATCCAGTATGAGCACGAATCTAACCTGGAGAATTTTGACGGACACGTCGACCTATTTGATTCGACCCATCCGATTTTGGAGCGTTGCCTTCGTTCGCAGGCAAGTGAGGCTAAGAAATCTGGTTCGTTTTTTAAGCCTACAAATTTTTTTATTGCAGGAATCGCAGGGCTTTTACTCCTTGTGGCAGGATATTTCGGTTGGCAATACTGGCGCTGGACAAATTATCTTGACGAAGTGAAATCGGAGCCTGGTATTGTAGTCGCCGAAACAAATTTTGGTCTTTTAGCCCACTCGGTTTCTGGTTTGAGAGACCCGCTTTCTAAGGATCCTAAATCTATTCAAAAGGAAGCTGGGTTTGATGAAGAAGATATTTCGCATCGATGGAGATTTTACAATGATGCGGACCCGATCTTTATTGTTGGGCGCGCGGAAAAGCTCCTGAATCCACCTAAGGAGATTACCCTTTCCTTTGCCGATGGCATTCTAACGGCTGACGGCACCGCCGATGTCGCATGGTTTGCCAACGCGGCACAGCTAACTCCAAACTTGGAGGGAGTTACGGACTTTAGGGCGTCGGACGAACTTGTAGAAGTAATCAAATCGAGAATTGAATCTCGCGCCGTTTTATTTGAGTGCAACACGGCTGACTATACCGAAAACCAAAATCGAGTTTTGCAGGCGGCCGCAAGAGACATAGAGCGCCTACTTTTGTATCGATCAGACGCCACGGTAGAAATTCGTGGACAGGTGACAAGTGCGGGCACTATGGGGTTGAACAAAAAATTGGCGGAAATGCGCGCTGAAAGGGTACGGCGCGACATTAGTTTGGCTTCGAAAATAATTGCCGATGCCTTTCGTAAAGAACCGGGAGTTTTGAAATCGATAGGTTTAAGCAATCGTTCGGGAAATGCCGGTTGTCGGGCTTCGTTTGACGTTCGTATTGGTAAGGCTAAGTGAAGTTGGCGTGGATGTGCTGCAGGAGGCGAATAGGTTTGTAGAAACCGGAGTAACCATTCGTTTTCGTTTGATACTGGAAAACGTTTGAACTAAACTATCTAGGTTTTGCCCTTGTAGCTCAACGGTTAGAGCAGCGGACTCATAATCCGTTGGTTGGAGGTTCGAATCCTCCCGAGGGCATTCATTTGTTTTAAAGCTGTCTTTTGAAGCTCAGAGCGCAGACTGGAGACAAACAATGATTCAAAAAAAAGTATGTATGCTTGGTGCGACAGCCGTTGGGAAAACCAGTTTGGTAAGACAGTTTGTCGAAAGTATCTTTTCGGAGAAGTATCACTCGACGATTGGCGTGAAAGTGGATAAGAAGGTTGTCAGGCTGGACAACCGCGAGGTAACGATGATGCTCTGGGATCTTCAGGGCGAAGACGATAAATTTGAGATTCGTCCGTCGTTTTTACGCGGCGCTTCAGGCTATATCCTCGTCGTCGATCTCACCCGCGCCGAAACTCTCGAAACCGCAAAACGCATCCAACTAATGATCGAAGATGAGGTCGGACAGGTTCCTTTCCAGATTCTCTTCAATAAGAACGACCTAAAGGATGAATTCGAAATAGACGATTCCTGGATGAACGAATTTGCCGGGGAAAAAGTATTGCGGACAAGCGCTAAGACCGGGGAGGGCGTTGAGGACGCCTTTATCGGGCTCGCAAAGAAGATTTCCTAAACCTATTACTAACCAGACCCTTCTGGAATTCCAAATTTAAACACAGAAACCTAGGGGCGCAAAATCTCTTGCACCGAAAGCGCTTAATGTAGTAACATCTGCAGTGTTAAGACAGTATACGTATATCGCGTAGTCAGAGAACGCACGCACTAATTACGTAATTGCATGTATTTGAAAGAGTTATGACAGCGGGCTCCATCGTCAGATGTGGAGGATAGAGCCTTTGTGCGATTTGCCGTTAGAATAGAAGGTCAATCAGTTGTTCGATTAATGAAACGTTGATTATAGGCACATCGCCGTCAGCAAGAGCGTTTGAGCTAAGCACAAACGTAGAAAGTAAAAATGTTGAAACAATTTTCTTCATAATTTTTCTCCAATGTTCTTTGTCGGTGTTAAACACCGTTGTAGAAAGAAAATTGTTAATAAACAAGAAAGTCCAAAAAATCTAAACCAGTTTTAACGATTATGTATGGGACAATTGTCGTATAAACAAAATCGAGTAACTCTCGATCTAGCGGAAGTCATTGAGAAAGCTAGAGATATGGAGATTTCACGTGATCTTGAAGGTCTTGAAAACCTCTTATCTCCGTTTTGGTCAGATTTTGGTGAAAATCCGAATTTTGACGAGTTTGAACCGAAAACAGTTGCTGAGATGTACCGAATTTGCGGCTATTTTTTAAGCGCGCACGGACTTGCAAAGAGTAAGAAAACCTATCAGGAGCGGGGCAAGGACCTTTTAACAAGGGCAATTGATCTATTTGAAAAGTTAGACCTTAATGATGAGGTCGGAAAAGCAAAATCACTTCTCGCAGCCACCTATTACTATCAAGGTCAAATCGAAGAATGTGAGATCGTTTTGGCTGAGGCGGCATTATATTACGAAAATGATCAACTAAACCCAGTTAATTTAATGCTGTGTCTTACTCAGATCGCAACAGCTGTTTGGAAAAATGATTATCAAACGGCATTAGAGATTCTCCATAAAATTCAAATACCGATGGAGCTATGTGAGAATCCATTTTTACTTGTCCGCTATCATCATCAAGCGGGCATGGTTTATTCGGCAATTGGTAGGACCTCAGATGCACAAAAGCACTATCAAAATGCGATTCGCTGCAGCCGGGAAATGGCGAATCACCGCTACGAAGCTCTAAACTATAATAACCTTGCTAACGCTTTTGTAAGATCGGGGAAGCTGGATGACGCCTTAAAGACTATAAATACTTCTATTGAATCTTTTCGAAGATTAAGAGACACAGGTTCGCTCGCTTCAGCGTATGATACTAGGGCGCAAATTGAGTTGAAGATCGGCGCGCTGGATTCCGCAATGAAGTCCATTGGTAAAGCGATTGCACATTTCGAAAAAGGTGATTTCGCAAGCGGTTTGACAGACGCAATATGGGTTAAGATTCACATCATGTTACGCTTAAATGAAAAAGAAGAGGCTTTTTTACTATTTTCTTATTTAGCAGGCATCGCCAAAGAGAAAATTGGTGAATACGCGGTTAAAAAATACGCTACCGAGTTTTCCAAAATCGTTCACGTTAAGAAGGGGACTGATTTTTTTGGTGAGGTTCAGGCTTTTAAGCGCGATCTTTTGATGGAGTCTTTAGTTGAAGTAGATGCTGATATCGATAAAGCTGCTGAGAAACTTAAAACCAAGCGCAACGAAATCGTTCACGTATTAAACAAAGAGTTTCCTGATATTTATCTCGATCTGGGTATCACGCCGCAGGCTATCTCCGCCGAAAACAACTAATCACGTTTAATAGTTAGTAAACCAGAGAAGTCGCTGAAGAGTGACAATTTCGACGGCGGGATTGTGGCTTTTTCGCCGCCAATTCGGAGCCTGACTCCATGAGAGGCGGCAAGATCGTTTAACGTCTCTCGACTTATTTCCCAGCAAAGGACCTCGCTCGCTTTTCGTTTCCGAAACGTCGTCGAACGCTCTGCCGAGCCAAAATCGATAGTATCTTCGTCGAGAGAAAGCGTAAGATTTCGGTTAGAAGCGAAATGAAACTTCTTTGAACGCGTTTTCACGCACAAGCGGTTGCGAAAAGGCTTTTCATCAATTCCCGGCCCGACATAGATGGCGCTGAGTTTGAAAACGAATTCCTTGAACTTCTTTTTAAGCCCCTTGTCATCTCCGCGCAAATCAAAGCTTAACAAGACCGTTGTAATATCTCGTTCGTACGTAACTGAAAACAGATCGGATTGCTTAAACGCCGTAATCTCTTTTTGAAGCTGCTCGATGGATTTCGTTTGGGAAAAGCCGTTTAGACCAGTTAGGGCCAACAGCGCCGCGAGCAATACAATATTTCGAACTCGATTCATATCCGCTAAACATTAAACCTGAAATTTACGACGTCGCCTTCCTGCATGATGTATTCCTTTCCTTCGAGGCGCATCATACCTTTTTCACGTGCCGCGCTTTCGGAACCTAGATCGACGAGTTTGTCGTACGAAACGATCTCCGCTCTGATAAACCCGCGCTCAATATCAGT
The DNA here is from genome assembly GCA_965216195.1 of Aridibacter sp. GTDB lineage: Bacteria > Acidobacteriota > Blastocatellia > Pyrinomonadales > Pyrinomonadaceae > Aridibacter. The sequence continues at coordinate 77,279 of OZ244151.1, forward strand.
GTGAATCTCGCCAGCGGCTTTTTGAGCTTTTGTGCCAACTGGAATTGTCCAGGCACGCACTTCTTTTTCGCCGGCAGTAAGAAACGACATCAAACCAAGCAATCTATAAGCTGATTTTATCATTAAATCTACGCCGCTTGAGGAAACGCCGAGATCGTTTAGATACTCGAGTCGCTCGGCTTCTTCGAGCGAAATGAGTTCTTCTTCGAGACGCGCGCAGATTACTACCACTTCCGAATTCTCTTTTTCTGCGTAGTCTTTTACGGCTTTTACGTGCAAATTTGCGTCGGGATCAGAAAGAGATTCTTCATCTACGTTAGCAGCATAAATTGTGGGTTTTGTTGTCAGAAGAAAAAATTGCTTTGCGATGTCTTTTTCGTCTTCACTAAGATCAGCCGACCGTGCAGGACTGCCCTCTTCTAAAACAGGCATAAGTTTCTCCAAAACCGCGACCTGCTTCTTCGCTTCCTTATCGCCCGATTTTGCAGTCCGCTCAGCCTTATCAAGGCGTTTTTCAACCGATGCGAGATCGGCGAGTGCGAGTTCGATCTGTATTGTTTCGATATCGCGAATCGGATCAACGGAGCCCTCTACGTGATGTACATTTTCATCTTCGAAACAACGCGCAACTTGAATTACTGCATCAGTTTCGCGGATGTTTGCCAAAAACTGATTTCCGAGTCCTTCACCTTTTGAGGCTCCTTTTACCAACCCCGCAATATCGACAAATTCTACGGTAGCGGGCACGACCTTTTGGGCGCTATTCATCTTTTCCAAAACCGCGAGGCGTTCATCCGGAACCGCAACGATTCCAACGTTTGGTTCGATCGTGGCGAACGGATAATTCGCCGCAAGCGCCGCCTCTTGAGCGGTGAGCGCGTTAAATAGCGTAGATTTTCCTACGTTGGGCAAGCCAACAATTCCAACTTGTAACATAAAATTATGGAGCGCAGTCAATCAGCCTGCAATTAACGCAAAGGCATTCTATTGTTTCAATCGTCGCTAAATCGTTTGCCGGAGAGTCGCCGGTGTTTCAGTCGAATCACACATTCTAAACTTTTAGTTGGGTTTTGAGAAATCGACAATTTATGGCTTAATTTTAACAAAGCCGCTGCCTACGAGGGCTGCCTTCTCGATGCTAATTTCCTTAGTAATAATTTCGTTAATTGCCTCTGGCGGATTCATTCTTACCTTTTTGTTTACCGAAAGAGAAACAATCCTTTGGAGGATTGCGGCTGGAAACATAGTCGGATCAGTTTTTTTTGGACTAATTTGTTTCATCATCGCAAACTTTTTCGGTCTGTCGATTCCGGTGGTTTTAGTTTCGCTCATGGTTTCCTGCTTGCCGATTTTGCTTTTAAAAAACAAGGAAACAATGCGCCGCCTCAAGGATGAGTGGCAGAGGGCTAAGGATAAAACTCAGGGCGTAAGCATCAAAAAATTTCGTCGTCTAGCGTATTATTTGTTTTTTCTGGTTCTTTTTCTCGCGTTTTTCGACCGCGCAATGATTGTAGCGTCAGACGGTATTTTCTTCGGCTCTTCTCAAAATTTCGGCGATCTTCCTTTTCATTTAGGAGCTATATTCGGATTCACCGATGGAAACAACTTTCCACCGCAAAACCCTTCGTACGCTGGCGCTAAATTCACCTATCCCTTTACGGCGGATTTTTTGACCGCGTGTTTAATCAAATTGGGCGTAAGCGTACAGTCGGCGATGTTTGTGCAAAACGTAACTTGGGCTTTCTCGCTCCTTTTGGTGTTTGAAAGGTTTATTTGGAAGCTAACGAAAAAACGTTTTGCTAGCAAGATCGCGCCCTTTATTTTGTTTTTTAGCGGGGGCTTGGGATTTCTCTGGTTTTTCAAAGACTACTGGTATGGCACACAGAGCTTTTGGGAGATAATATGGAACCTCCCGCGCGATTACACGATTGGAGATAAATTTCGTTGGGGCAACACGATGATCGTGTTGTTTATTACTCAGCGGAGTTTTTTGTTGGGAATGCCTCTGACAATTATCGTTTTGGGATATTTGTGGAGGATTTTTTCTCGAAAAGAGCATGAGTCAGGCAAGAAAACTTTCCGGATGAACAGGTATTCCGCTTTTTTTGTCGGTTTGCTTGCAGGAACTCTTCCACTCGTTCACGCTCACAGTCTGTTTGTTTTATTTATCGTCTCAGCATTTTTGTTCTTTTTTAGTCTCAACAGGTGGCGCGACTGGATTGCTTTTGGAATCGGAGTTTCTTTAGTTGCACTACCCGAACTGTTTTGGATATTTTCGGGAAGCGCAACGAGCACCAAAGAGTTTGTTGCCTGGCATTTCGGTTGGGATACGCGAAACGACAATCTACTTTGGTTTTGGTTTAAAAACACCGGAATACTAATTCCGTGTATCATCGCTGGACTATTCTTGATGATTTTTATTGATAGAAGGAAAAGCGAAGGAGATAGTGAAGCGGTTGAAGGAAATGACTCCATTCAATTTTCTGCGCTTACAGTTTTTATTGTCCCTTTTGGTTTTATTTTTGTTTTATCAAATATAGCGAAATTTGCGCCATGGGAGTGGGACAATATCAAGATTTTGATTTACTGGTTTGTTGGCTCGATTCCTTTGGTTGCACTTGCGATTTGGTGGCTTTGGAGCAAGAAGGCCTTGTTTTATAGACTGCTGGCTGTAGGCCTAATTTCGCTTCTTACCCTTTCAGGAGCTCTTGATGTATGGCGAGTTGCTTCGGCGCAGATGCGTTATCAGCTCTTTAGTAAAGACGCCGTTGAGATCGCGGAAGAGATCAAAAAAAAGATCGAGCCAAACGCTCTGTTTTTACACGCTCCAACTTTCAACACACCGATAGTCTTGAGCGGTAGGCGCTCGATGATGCGCTATGGTGGACATCTTGCATCACATGGAATTGATTTTCACGAGCGGGAGGATGATCTTAAACGGATTTTTTCGGGAACTGCCACTTCCGAAATTTTCTTGAAAAAACATGGAATTGATTATGTACTAATTTCTCCAAAGGTGCGCGAACTCCCTGATCTCAATGAAGAGTTTTTTAATCGTTACGAAATAATCGCAGAAGTAGGTGAATACAAAGTTTATAGAGTGAAATGACAAAATCGGATTCAATAGGTCGAGATGAAAACGAAAGCGAATTTGGAAGTCTTTTCGAAGTCTTGCGGCGAGAAAAGCTGTGGCTATTTGTCTGTGCCCTTGTTGCTGCAATTGCTGCTTTTCTTCGATTTGTGTCGTTAGAACTCAAGCCGATGCACCATGACGAAGGTGTAAACGGGTATTTCCTTGTCACGCTTCTTCGCGAAGGTGTGTATGAGTACGATCCCTCGAATTACCACGGGCCCGACCTCTATTTTATTTCACTTTTCTTTGCTAAAGTATTCGGTTTAACGACCTGGAGTGTGAGAGCGAGCGTTGCTATTTTTGGGTTGCTTACCGTAATTTTAGCGCTTTTCTTGAGGCGCTATCTTGGAAAGATTGGAAGCATTGCGGCAGCCCTCTTTTTAGCCCTTTCGCCGGGGATGGTTTATATCTCCCGCTATTTTATACACGAAATTTTATTTGTCTTTTTTAGCCTTAGTTTTGTCGTCGCGGTCGTGTTTTTCATCGAAAAACGCAAAGCCGACTTTGTTGCCGCAGCCTGGATGACGCTTGTTTTACTCGTTTGCTTTCTTCCAACGACCCTAGCGTTTGCAACTCAAATGGGAGGGGAAAATCCAGCGGTAGTTTGGACGCTGCGAATCGGTGTAATGCTCGTCGAGGCAGCTCTCGTGTTTTTCGTAATGCGAATGTTGCTTTTTTGGAACGATGGCCGACCGCTTTATCTCTTGCTCGCATCGACATCTCTTGTGATGCTTTTTGCGACTAAAGAAACTGCGTTTATAACGATCGGTACGATGCTAATTGCCTGCGTCTGCGTCTGTATATGGCAGAAGGTTGTGTCGTTGAGATTGTTTGCCGCGAATCGCTTTACAATTTTGCTTTTGGTTCAAGGGCTCCTGGGAGTTGTCGGGCTCGTTGCAGCCTACTTATATTTTGGGCGGGTAAAGAGTTTCAATAAGTGGTTTTACCTGATTTTTTCGGGCCCTGATGTTCCAGATCAGCGATTTTTGTATTACGCAATCGTAGGTTTGTTTCTGCTCGGCGTGGTTTCCTGGATTGTCTTTTTCATTGACTCTAAGAACGAAGGTGAAGACATAAAAGGTTCGGCCGATTTTTTTGAGCCGACCTGGAGGCACTTCCGGGAAGGGCTCGGTGGAGGTATTAACGCGGTGCTTATATTGTTTGCAGCGGTACTCGTTTTCGCCTACGTAGGTGTACTCTTTTTCTCTTCGTTTTTTTCTTACGCTGACGGCGTGAAAGGCGCTTTTGAAGCTTACGCGATTTGGGCAAAAACCGGTTCGAAAGACCACACTCAGAATGGGACAATTGCGTATTTTAAATGGTTGATGCAGATCGAATCCCCTTTGGTTGTGCTCTCGGTTTTAGGCACCTTGATCGCAATCGTGAAAGCTCGACACCGATTTGCGATGTTTGTGGGGCTCTGGGCATTTGGACTTTTCCTTGCCTATACGATCATTCCCTACAAGACGCCCTGGCTCGCGCTTTCGTTTACGCTTCCGATGTGTCTGATAGCGGGTTATGCGATCAATGAGCTCGCATGTTCTAAGAGTCGGCTTCAGAAGTTGCTGGCAGCGGTTCTCGGTTTACTATCGGTTTTTGTATTGGGCTATCAAACCTATGATCATAATTTCCTGCGTTATGACAGCGATCGTCTTCCTTACGTTTATGCTCACACCGAACGTGGATTTGCGAATCTAATCTCCGAAATCGAGCGATATTCTAAAAAGAGCGCTAAAGGGAAAGGCGCAACGATCGCGATTGTTTCACCGGATTATTGGGCGATGCCCTGGGAGCTACGAGATTATAAAAATGCGGTTTTTCATGGAAAACTGATCGATGCCAACACGATTGAAATGATCGTTTCCGAGAAAAAGCAAAGGAACGAACTCGAGGATAAATACGCTTCCCACTATAGGTACGTTGGAACTTACCCACTTCGGCCGGGTGTGAAATTGGACCTTCTGGTACGGAAGGACATAGCGGGACCGGAGGCCAAGGAGATCGGGTTGATGCCTAAGGGGTAGTAGAACGGGCGCTATCTTGTGATCCATAAGAGGTATTTAGTAAAACGACGATTTATTCTAAAGAAACTAACCGAAAATAGCCCAGTTTTTTGCGGGTGGCGTAAAATAGAAAAAGGGCGCGGCCCACTGGAACGTCCGGAATCAAATGCACCCCACAAGGCTATGCAACAAAACCGAAAATCAAATCCTAATGTCTCCAACCGTTTCGCTTGGCTCCTCGGAGGTTTCCTTTAAATAAATCGCTTCCTCCTCTTCACGTTTTGCCTTTTCGTCGGACGAATGCCACTTGAGCCATTGGGCGGGAGCGTCGAAGGTTTCGCCACCGTGTTGGGTCAAACGCTTGCGTATCCGACACATCACCGGCGTGTTTACGCCGACTCCGGAAATCACTGCCTGTCCTTTTGTAAGCGCAGGAAGCTCTGCAAGCATTGCGCGTCCGGCTCCTTCAACCGTTTGTGCGATAGTCTGCTGGTCGATCGGATTTACGATTCGCATGATGATTTGTGTCATACATTGAGAGAGAACATCTTGATCAAGTTTTCCGGGACGCTGCGTGATCAAACCAATTCCAACCCCGAATTTTCGACCCTCCGATAGAATTTGTTTCAGAATATTGGTTGAGACGACGTTTGCGCCTGCGGGTGCGAATCGGTGAGCTTCTTCGAGCAAGGCGAACACCGGATAATCGAGAAAATTCTCGCCGCCATCTACCCCATCGCGAACGGTCATCATACGCGCTTTATTTACGCGCCTGAGAAGCGTCCCAACGATCACCTGCTGTTCGTGTTGCTCTATATCGGAAAGCTCTAAAACAGTGCAACGACCGGGTGCAAAAAGTTCTCCGAGCGGGATGTGTTCGTGGTCGCTAAAAATTCCATCCTTCTTATCGAAGCGCGAGTCGAGTCGCCAGAGCAAGCCTTCAATTGACGAAACATTTCCGGAATTATTGGAATTTCCGCTTTCATCACCATATTTCTGTTCTACTACTGCTTCACGAAGATCGTGATACCCCCAAAGCTTTTTAGCGGCCATCGGAGAATCCGTCAAACGCCGAAACGCTTGTGAGAGGAAGTGGTTCATTTTGTCTGACGTGCCTTCGGGGAGGAGATATTTTACGTCCGCTTCGGTAAGCGTTGAGAATCGCACCTTAATTATATCCGGGGTAAAGATTTTAACTTCCGGCTTGTATCCGTCCTCGCCAAAAAACAGGGCATCTCCATGAACAGACTGCATCGTGTGATACTCGCCGTGAGGATCAACGATCAAAACGGCTGCGCGATTGTAGGTGTTCATCAGTTCTTCGACCAAAACACCGGCCGTATAGGATTTTCCCGAGCCTGTCGATGCTAAAACTGCGAGGTGAGTGGAAACGACATCTTTAACCGAAAGAACCACGGGAACCTCACCTTGTTTGCGGGTTAAAAGACTTCCGATGTGAGCAGAGCCGGTTTCCGTTTTTTGCCTGGGCGAAAGCATCTCGGCAAGTTCGCCAGAAGTAGCGAGCCTGATTGGTTCGCCCGGATTTGGAGGTATGCGCGGGTTGACGAAATCATTAAGCGTCTTGCTGAAATAGCCGATCGTTTCAACTTCGATTTCGTATATCTCACAGTCTTCACTGTCCAGACCAATCATGGAAGAAATTAAAGCCGGCGGGGTTTCAGGGTCGGCCAAAAAGGAATCGGGCAGATTTCGGACGAGTTTTCGTCCTTTTATCGTACCGATGATTTTGCGCTGTTCGTCTCCATCCCGAGCAGAATAATAAACAAACTCGCCGATACGCGTTCGGTCATTGTCTTTTGTTATGAAAAGGTATTCGTGCGGGAGTGTACCCGGTCCTTTGACGGTACCAATAGTGGATTTTTCCGCCACGTTATTAGAATTTCTCATAGCTTTCGCTTTTGCAAAATCGCCGTGTTTTAGGGAAAGTATAACATGAGCCATGCAGACAGCTTCCGTCCACGAAAATGAAGAAATCGGACAGCTCGCGATTAACGCCGGTGAGCATATTATCGGTGAATTTATCGGCGATGAGAGCAGGCGATCGCTTGTTGTTTTCGGCGGGATTCACGGGAACGAACAAAGCGGCGTAGTGGCGATGAGGAGAATGCAGTCGCGCCTGAAAGAGCTCGAAAGCCGTTTGAAAGGAAGGGTTTATCTCGTTGCGGGAAACACCCGGGCGCTTCAGAAAAACGTAAGGTTTATTGATGCTGATCTCAATCGTCATTGGACGGATGAAGCTGTAAAACGCAACATCGGTGGAACGGGTAGCTTGGCGGACTGCGTCGAAGATATGGAGCAGCGGGAGATTTTGGAGATTCTCGACCGCGTTTTTAGCACAGCGCAAAACGAAGTTTATGTAATGGATTTACATTCTACTTCGGCGGAAAGCGAGCCGTTTGCGATGATCGGCGATACACTTCGAAATCGAGAGTTTGCCCGGAAATTTCCTGCGATAATTCTGCTTGGGATTGAGGAGCAGCTTGATTCAACGATTTTGGAATATATAAACAATCTCGGGGCGGTCACTCTTGGGTTTGAAGCGGGACAGCATACCACGAAAACTGCGGTTGATAATCAGGAAGCATTGATCTGGCTCGCGCTTTTGAATTCCGGAATCGTTCGCGAACAAGACGTCTCCAGGATTCAATATGAAAATGTATTAAAACGAGCTACCGAAGAGTCTAGGTTGATTGAGATTCGCCACCGACACGGAATCGCGCCGACGGACGAATTTGAAATGAAGCCCGGTTATAAAAATTTTCAACCAATTAGAAAAGGCGAAGTTTTAGCGAGCGATAAAACTGGCGGCATCAAGGCTGTGGAAGGCGGCATGATCCTAATGCCGCTTTATCAAAAACAGGGAAACGACGGCTTTTTTCTTGGAAGAGAAATATCCCGGTTTTGGCTTTTCGTTTCTAAATATCTAAGAAAATTGAAATTAGGTAATTTTGTGCGCTTTCTACCCGGAGTGAATAAACACCCGAAAGATGAGGACGCATTGATTGTAAATACGCACGTTGCGCGTCTGTTTCCACTCCAGATTTTTCACTTGCTCGGTTTTCGAAAGAGACGTTGGCTTGATGAAAAGCTTGTAGTGAGCCGTAGAAAACACGATACGGTAAGCCCTTTTAAGAAAAATGTATCCGCGTAAAGAACCGAGCAAAAAACTTGCTAACAAATTCCGGGAAGTCGGTCGAAGTATAACGTTTCAGACGGGAGAGGAAATTTTTTCCGAGGGCACGAGGGCGGAATTCTTGCCGATTGTTTTGACCGGAAGGGTGAAAATCGTTCGTTTTTTAGATCAGGGAAAAGAAGTGATTATCAACGTTTTTTCCGATGGTGAGACGTTTGCGATTCCCCCCGTTTTGGACGGCAAAGAATATCCAGCAACGGCAATCGCTATGGAGGAAACAAGGCTCCTTTTGATTTACCGGCCGGATTTTTTGCGCTTGCTTGATGAATCAGAAGAATTCTCGATGCTTACAATGGCCCGCATGTCAGAGCTTCTCAGAGAGACAACCGCTTCGATTAAGAATTTGGCCACGCCTTCCACAGAGCAAAGGATAGCTGATGTGCTCGTAAGAGTTGCTGAAAAAGAAGGTGGCGAAGCGCCAATTTCGATTACTCTTCGCAGACAGGATATCGGCGAAATGGCGGGGTTGACCACCGAAACTACCATTAGAGCCGTCCGAAAATTAGCGAATCAGGGTTTGCTTAGAATCGTTCGCGGAAAGATTTTAATTGAAGACCTCCCGAGCCTTCGTCAATTTTCTGCTCAATAGAAATTTTTACGCTAAAGCTTACCGGTAATTCGGTAAGGCGAGTGCAGCCGTCCGAGTTCCAACGAAATAGAGGTAGTGGAGTGTTCCTAGAATTCCTCCGCTTAGGTATATCGCTCCCGATAGCAACGCAGCTTTTGCTGCAACACTCGCATTGATACGCCGAGCCGGGCAAACAGAAACGCGATTACGACCGTTGCAACAACCTCAAAGAAGGCTTCGACCCATAAAGGCACACCCACCAACGCCAGTATTCGACAACCGTGAGGTGAGACCGATCTAAACTTCAAAAATATTGTAAAAAGCAAGGTTAAAATATGATCAAGATCATATTTTTCGAACATCATTCTTGCATAAGCGGTTATACTAGTTGCTACAACACATCAATAGGTTAAATTCAGATAACGCAGAGGTTTTTTTATGGGTGACCACAAAGTTTCTACCGGTTCGGGTGGGCGTGAGCTACGGCAGTTTACGAAGTCAGTCTTGAGCGATTTGCAGGCGCTCGAAAAGATGTTTGAGCGAAACATGTTTGAAGACGACAAACTGCGGATTGGTGCTGAGCAGGAGATGTTTTTGGTTGACTCGGCGATGTGTCCTTCTCCAATTGCAACGAAGATAATCGAAGACGCGGGCGATGAGCGTTTAACGACAGAAATCGGGCTTTTTAATATTGAAACGAATTCCGATCCGCTTGATTTCACAGGCGACGCTCTTCGCAAAATGGACGACGAACTCCGCGAGATAATTGGGATCGTAAAGAAGACTGCAAAAAATTATCGAAGCGATGTCGTATTGGTTGGGATATTGCCTACGATTCAACAGTCCGATCTCGTCATGGAAAACCTCACACCGCTTCCGAGATACAAAGAACTCAATCGAATCCTAACCGAACTTCAGGGCGATGATCGTATCGTTCACATCAAAGGGCTCGACGAACTCGCGCTTCATCTCGATGACACTTTTATGGAGTTTTGCAATACGAGCTTCCAGGTTCACCTTCAGATTCCGATCAGCGAATTTGTAAATTATTACAATTGGTCGCAGGCGATCGCGGCTCCCGCAATGGCAAGCGCTGTGAATTCGCCGCTTCTTTTAGGTCACAGGCTTTGGTCTGAAACCCGGCTCGCACTTTTTAAGCACGCGGTAGATACTCGTTCGCCGGCGCTTCAGGCAAGAAGTCAGCCGACGCGGGTAAATTTTGGTGACCGTTGGCTTGAGGATTCCGTCTTGAAAATGTTTCACGAGGATGTTGCGCGTTTTAGGATTTTGCTAACCCGCGAACTCGAAGAAGATTCTCTGGAAACTCTGCGCGATGGAGGAGTTCCAAAACTAAAGGCGTGGCAGATGCACAATGGCACGATTTGGCGTTGGAATCGGGCATGTTATGGCGTGATGAATGGAAAGCCGAGCTTCCGGATCGAGGCAAGGTATCTTCCATCGGGACCAACAGTTTTGGATGAGATGGCAAATTCCGCGTTCCTTTTAGGTCTTATGATGGCACTTCCAAAAGAATATGGAGAGGTTTCTGAAAGGATGCTTTTCGAAACTGCGAAGGACAATTTTTTCAGCGTCGCCAGGTTCGGAATGAAGTCGCAAATCACGTGGCTCGATGGACATGGTTACAGGCCGAAACGACTGATTCTTGATGAACTGCTCCCACGTGCTGAAAGTGGCTTGAGGGGTGTAGGTATCGTTGAAGATGACATTAAACGCTACTTAAGTGTAATCTCCGAGCGGGTCGAAATGCAGAGAACAGGTGCGGCCTGGATGCTCGAATCACTTTCAAAAATGGATGAAAGCACAAAGTCGCTGGTAAGAATGAGGGAGCTCACATCTCAAATGATTGAAAATCAGGAAACGGAGAAACCCGTGCACGAATGGGAACTTGCGGAAATCGACGTGGAAGAGACCGACTGGATCGACAATTATCAAACCGTCGAGCGGTTTATGTCTAAAGATCTTTTTACCGTAAGACCCGGGGATATTGTCGACCTGGCAGCGAGTTTGATGAATTGGAAACACATCAGGCACGTTCCGGTTGAAGATGATGACGGAAGCTTGGTTGGAGTGGTTTCTCATCGGGATTTGCTGGAAATTCTTGCAAAAGATATGAGCAGGGAGGGCGAAATTGTCGTGCGCGATATTATGGAAACGGAACTTGTTACAATCGCTCCGGAAACTAAAACTCTTGAAGCTTTGAATTTAATGCGTGAAAAAAATATCGGCTGTCTTCCGGTCGTGAAGGAAGAAAAGCTGATTGGGATAATTACAGCGCATGATTTCCTTTCCGTTTCCGCGATGCTTTTTGAGGACACGCTTCAGGAAATAGATTAGACGAGGTTTTTCCGAAACGCTCCCGGCGTGACTCCTGTAACGCGCTTAAATACTCTCGTGAAGTGACTTTGATCCGAAAATCCGGATATGAGCGCGATTTCCGAAAGGGGTAAGTCGCGGTTTAGCAATAGCTTTGCGGCGTGTCCTACACGTCTTTCTCTCACGTATTCACCGATTGTCTGGTTGTGAAATTTTCGAAAGACCGCCGCGAGGTGTACCGGATGAACGTCTGCTTCGGCAGCCAGTGCTTCCGTTTTTACGTTTTTTGTAAACTCTTCGTTTAGTTTGTCAGTAACCCTCGAAAGCCAACCGGGCGGAAGCTTTTCGACCGCCTCTGACCTCCTTATAGAATAAGCGAGCATTTCAAGCATATAGCTTGCCGCCATCATTTCCGAGCATGCCTGCCAATTCTTAAACTCGTGATAAAACCTGAAGGCGAGGTTTGTCAGATGCGTTTTTTGCTCGAAAAACATCGGCGGCGGATTCGCGAAATTTTTTAAGTTTTCAAGGATTTTTGTTTCGACCTCCATAATGAAAAAGCGTCCGCCGTTTTGCCCGACTTCATCTTTGTGAAATGTGTTTGGCGGATGCCACCAGACGGACATCGGTTGATAGGAGAAGTCCTCTCCTCGATAGGTTTCCGAATAGCTTCCATTCAGGAGAAGGGTGAAAGATGCCAAATCGTGAGAATGTGCCGGAATATTTTTCTTTTCCGCATGTAAAACCTCGGAGAGAGTAAGAGATGCAGCTTTTCTTTTTTCAGAAACTTCGCCAAAGAACTCGCCGCTGTTTAGATTCTTTCCTTTTTCGATTTCTCCCGACACAACTTTAGATACGGCTCAATTCTTTGAAAGTTTCTATTGTCTTTAGTTTGTTCAAGATTATTGGAACAAAAGCCCCTAGGCTAAAGGCAATATTTTGAAACTACGGGAGATTCCTAATGAAAAAGATGTTCGCAATTGTATTAGTACTCAACTTTTTGGTTCTAAATCACTACTCGCAGGAAACCTGTGCGATCACTGAGAATACGCCGATGACCGTTTCCGTCGAGTGGCTCGAGAAACATATTGATCACAGGAATCTTGTTCTGCTGCACGTAGGCGACAAGAAGGAATATGATGCGGGTCACATTCGGGGAGCACGTTATATACAGACGCGGGATGTTTCCCTGCCAAACGTAGAAGGAGGGTTGGCGTTGCAACTGCCTTCGGCTGAGCAGTTAAAAGCGACGTTTGAAAAATTTGGAATCAGTAATGATTCGCGCATTGTTTTATACTTTGGAAAAGACTGGGTAACTTCAACTGCACGTATCTTTTACACACTCGATTACCTTGGTTTAAAGAGCAACACTTCTATCCTGAATGGCGGAATGCCCGCTTGGGTTAAGGCGGGAAAATCTTTAACGAAAGAAGCTCCGAAATTTGCCAAAGGCTCATTAAAAGTGGCGCCAGATTCGGGGAAAGTCGCAAGCGCCGAGTGGATTAGATCAAACCTAAAGAGCTCCTCAGTGAGAATAATTGATGCGCGTACTCCGAATTTTTACGATGGCTCACGGGCGGGCGGATATCCGCGACCGGGGCACGTTGCAGGCGCAAAAAGCATACCTTATTCGAGTATTGTAGATGACGAACTCAAGCTAAAAGATGAGGGTGCGCTGCGCAAATTATTTACAGACGCGGGTGTGAAACCATACGACACCGTTGTGACCTATTGCCATATTGGACAGCAGGCATCGCTTGCATATTTTGCTGCACGAAAACTCGGCTATAAGGTAAAACTCTACGATGGCTCGTTTGAAGAGTGGAGTGCGAAGGACAACTCATTTGCAGTTGTTGACCCAAAAGCGGGTTCGCGCGGTTCAAAGGTTTCAGTCGTAACACCGAAATGGGTTAAGGAGAATGCAGCGAAGGACAACGTAAAGATTCTCGATGTCCGCGTAAACGTTTACGACTATTTTGCAGGTCATATTCCAAACGCAGTTCACATGGCGGATGCCGGTATGCGGGGTCCTAAGCGGGGGCTTCCTACCCAATATCTTGAGCCCTTCATGATCGGAAGATTGTTTTCGCAGGCGGGGATAAAAAAGGGCGATAAGGTCGTTGTTTATTCTGATGGCAGCGGAGTTTTGGGCGCAACGATGATGATCTATTTGCTTGAACGCTACGGACATGGAGAAATTCTCTTCGTCGATGGCGGCTTTCGCGACTACAAATCGTCGCATAAAACGGCTCAAGAATATCCTGTTTACAAAAACACACGATTTGATCTTCTGGACAATAAAAAGATTAGTGCGTCTCTCGAAGACGTGAAAAAATCCGTTGGCGCGAAAGGTGTTACGTTTATTGATGCCCGCCCGCCTGATGTTTATCGCGGCGAGAAGAAAATTTGGACACGAAATGGACACATTCCGGGAGCGATAAATATTCCCTGGGTAAAACTGGTGGAAGAAAACAATCGTCACAAGCTCAAACCCAGAAGGGAATTGATGAAAGTTTTTATGGAAGCCGGCGTAAAGCCAACGGATGAGATAATTGTTTACTGTGGGACGAGCCGGGAAGCGAGCCTTGAATATATGGTCTTAAAACATATTTTTAAGGTTCCTAAGGTAAGGCTCTATGAAGGCTCCTGGGCAGAGTATTCCAGCCACTCTGATACGAAAATTGAGACAGGTGATCAACAATAGTCACCTCAAATAGATTGGAAAAAAGGTTTGCGTCACCCGAGCGCAGCCTTTTTTGCTGGGATCGATTTGAAAACCCTTACCGCTATTCTGCCGTATCTAAAGATATTGCAGGAATAATCTAAAACGTTTTTTCGGATTTTCCTTTTATCCGACCCTTTTTTTTGCATAGGAGACACCGATGAAAAACCGTCAGAAGTTAGTTGCGATCCTTGTACTCACTCTTTTTGTTGTTGGAATGCTGTCAGTTCGTTATAGCTTTAAGCGCATTGTAGTAGCGCAGAATTCTACGAGCCAGGCGGAGCCAAGCCCGACTCCAGACTTTGATCAGGAAGCCGCGCTGGCAAAACTTCGCGAAGAGATAAAGGGTAAAGAGAAACTACCCGCAGGCGAAGTTTTCCAAAACATACAAAATTTCAAACAGGTTCCAGCCGGTAGGCTTCTGGCAATTATGAAATTCGGTTACGCTCGTTCGCTTGGCGTAAACTGCAATCATTGCCATGCCCCTGAAAACTGGGCTTCGGAAGAAAAACCGACTAAGCAAATTGCGCGCGATATGCACAAAATGTCCGCCGCAATTAACGGAGAACTATTGCCATCGATAAAAGCATTTGAAGGACGAACCGGGCGTGACCGACCCATTGTAAATTGTACGACATGTCATCGCGGTCAAGTGAAACCAGCGACAAATTTACCTCGTCCTAAACCCCAACCGACATCCGAGCCAAAACGAAACAGCGAAACCAAGACTGAGTAAGAAAATTGGAGCCATGAAAAGAACCACACTTTTATTGTTAGTGATTTCGGTTTTAATATCCGCAGTTTCAGCACAAGCCGCATCGTATAGAGCCAAAAAAACGTATGCCTTCACAAATGTAAATGTGATTCCAATGGACAAAGAACCTGTGCTCAGGAACCGCACGGTAATTGTCAAAAACGGAATAATAAAAAAAATCTCTAAACGCAAAAAACTTCCAAAAGATGCGATAAAAATCGATGGAACGGGAAAATATTTAACTCCGGGTTTTATCGATATGCACACGCATCTTTTTTCGGATTATGAATTTCCGGATGCTTTGGCGGAAGATGAACTCAAAATTATGCTCGCAAACGGCGTAACGACTACTCGCCTGATGATCGGCGTTCCGGAGCATTTAGAATTGCGTGAAAAATCTGCCAAAGGCGAAATTCTAGCCCCGACGGTTTATGCGGCATCTCCGCAGTTTGCGGGAAGAAGGTTTGGCGATATTTATAACGGCTATGTCGTTACAAATGAAACGCAGGCAAGAGAATCTGTTCGCAAAGCGAAATCGGCGGGCTATGATTTTATCAAGTTGACATTTTGGATCACGCGACCCGTTTACGATGCGATTATTGACGAAGCGAAGAAACAAAATATAAAAGTTATAGGTCACGTTGATGCCCAAGTTGGAATTGATCGAGTTTTTGAAGCGGGGCAGCAAATCGAACATCTCGACGGTTTTTTTGAAGGCTTAATTCCAAATGATTCCGAGTTTAAATTTTCTACTTCGGGTGTAAACGTTTGGAATCCAAAAGGTTGGCAGAGTATCGACGTTTTGGACGAAAATAAGATCCCCGTACTTGCGAAAAAGTCTGTCAAATCAAATCCTTACAGCGTTCCGACTCTTACATTTCTAAAGCTCGCGTTTGGAACAGGGCAAAGCGATGAAGAAATTCGATCTCGTCCTGACTATCGTTTTCTACCCGAAAAAATCCGCGATCAAATGTCTGGACCTAGAAACGCGTTTTGGAGCAAACGTAGGAATCCAAGTGAAAAACGCCGTATGAAATACGTAGAGTTACGCAACAAGATGGTCAAGGCTCTACATGATGCGGGTGGAAAAATTATGGCTGGTTCGGACGCTCCCGAGTGGTTTTTGCTTTACGGTTTCACGCTTCACCGCGAACTCGAAAGCCTTTCGCAAGCGGGACTTTCAAATTACGCCGTTCTCGAATCAACAACACGAAACCCGGCTGAGTTTTTTGGTGCTTTGGACAAATTCGGCACGATTGAGAAAGGAAAGATTGCCGATTTAGTTTTACTTGATGCAAATCCTCTGGCGAATATTTCCAACACGAAAAAGATCGCGGGCGTCATGGTAAAAGGAAACTGGATTTCGAAATCCGAGATTGACAAAATGCTTGATGAGATCGCTCCAAAGTTTCGAACGGCGTTTGATAAAAAATAAAACATTATGAACCAAACAATATTTATCGCAATTTTTATAATCAGTCTTTCCACTTTTGTTTTCGCAAACAAGACCGCAGATGAAAAATCCGCCGCCGAAGTTCCGGATAAGTTATTTGCGGCGATGAAGGCGAAAAAACCCGATGTGATCAAGAGCCTGTTTATCGAAGGTGGACATCTTGTAGCAATTCAAAAACCCAGAAGCGGAAATGGTGATTCGTCTATCAGAAACTTTACAATTGACGGCTTCGCAAAGATGTTTTCGCAACCTGGGGGACCTGAGTTGATTGAAAAAATGCCAGAGAAAGATGTAAGAATCGAAGGCGACATGGCGGTCGTTGCGGGGCGATATACTTTTTACGTTGGCAAAAAACTTTCGCATTGCGGGATGAATACTTTTAATCTTGCACGAGTAAATGGCACTTGGAAGATCGCTAACGCCGCGACAACAATTGAGCCAACGAGCTGTGAAAAAGACATGAAAGCAATTGAGATACCTGAGATAGAAGCCGACCCAAAAGATGTTTCGTCGATCGACGGCATCGTCAAAGCACTCTACGAAACAATTTCGGGCGGTGTTGGAAAACCGAGACAATGGGGCAGAGACCGCACACTTTACACTCCCGATGTCCGTTTTACTTCGATCAGTACGAATGAAAAAGGCTCGCGAATTAGCCGCGTCTCCCATCAGCAATACGTAAATAACAGCGACGAATTTATGGTGAAAAGCGGATTCACCGAACGCGAAATAAATCGTGTAACCAGACGCTTTGGCAATATCGCCCAGGTTTTCAGCACCTACGAATGGGAAACCGCTGACAAAGAACGAAAAGGACGCGGCATCAACAGCATTGAGCTTTTCTTTGATGGAAAACGTTGGTGGATTTCCGCTCTCGCATGGGAAAACGAGCATAAAGGAAATCCAATTCCAAAGGAATTCCTGAAGCAATAAAATAGCCAAGGTTTTCCAACGTGATAGGATTATTTACCAAGGAGTAAACTCATGAACAGAAGAGATTGGCTAAAGAAATTTGGCGGTGCGGGCATTTTATTTGCGGCATCGCCCTCGCTCGTTAGTTGTCAGAATGGCGACGTTAAAAGGGAAGTTGCGAAACAAACTGTTAAGGCGACTAATCCGACGAGTGCTAAGATCGCGTTTATAAAAACCTCCAATCGTGCTGAAGGCGTGAAACGCGGGATCGCGCTTCTCAATTTTAAGGATGAATTTAAAGACAAAAATCTCTTTATAAAACCAAATTACAACAGCGCTCACGAAGTGCCGGGTTCGACACACAATGATGTATTGCGAGCGACGATGGACGAACTTCGCGAGTTGAATGCGGGCGAGTTCACAATTGGCGACCGCAGCGGAATGGGCGATACGCATGCGGTGATGCGTGAGAAAGATATTTTTGCGATTGCGAAAGATGCGAATGCGAAAACGGTTGTGTTTGATGATTTGAAGGAAGAAGACTGGAAGGCATTTCAGTATAAAAATAGCTTTTGGGAGAAAGGATTTGCCGTTCCGAAAGCCGTGCTGGCAGCGGATTCGGTGGTGAATCTTTGTTGTTTAAAAACTCATCAATACGGCGGACATTTTACACTTTCATTGAAAAATTCAGTCGGGATAGCTGCGAAACGGGTGACCGCGGGCGGGTACAATTTTATGCGTGAACTCCATTCATCGCCGAATCAAAGGCGAATGATCGCGGAGATAAATGCGGCTTACAAGCCATCACTCGTAGTGCTTGATGGCGTTGAGTCATTTACGGATGGCGGTCCTCATAAGGGAAAGAAAGTTAAATCGGAAGTGATTTTGGTCGGGACGGACAGAATTGCGATCGATGCGGTTGGCGTGGCGATCCTAAGACATTTTGGAACAACTTCAGCGGTTAAAAAGGGAAAAGTTTTTGAGCAGCAACAGATCGCGCAAGCTGTAGAATTGGGTTTGGGAATTAGCAGTGCGGACCAGATTGAGTTCCTAACGGACGATACGGAAAGCACCATTTTCGCGGGAGAGATTAAACGTCAGTTTGTCTGATTTTGTTAAAACAAACGTGAAGTTTTGGAATATGGGCTCTAACGAATCTACTCCCAAACTTTAGGTGTAAGAAAGAGTAAAGGCACTGAGGGCAGTTCAATAAGGTGCGGAAAGTCTCTGACTTTCCATAGCGGGAAAATAATGAATGAGGCTGAGCTTCATTAGTTTAGTAAGCCCCAAGCCGGAACGGCATAGCCATTCCGCACTTAAGAAGTATCCGCAACGAGAGTTATTCATAGATTCTCAAGTGATTTGGTGCATAGAGTAGATGAAGAATTTTAGACTTTGGTGGCAGAAGCCGCGAAAATTTAGCGATCAGGAAGAAGAGCGAACGGTGACTTTTCTTGAGCTTTTCTACGACCTTGTTTACGTAGTAATCATCGCTCAATTGTCGCACAAACTCGCTGAAGATCTTTCGCTTCTTTCCTTCGGCAAATTTGCGTTTTTATTTTTGATTGTTTGGTGTGCGTGGATGAATGGGGCTTCATATCACGATCTTCACGGAAACAACGACATAAGAACACGGGTTTTCACCTTCTTGCAGATGTTTACGGTCGCGGCGATGGCGGTTTTCGCACATGATGCGTTTGGACAAACGGCGGTCGGATTTGCGATTTCCTACGCGGCGTTTTTAGGGATAATCACGTTTCTTTGGTGGCGAAGCGGTTATCACGATCCCGATCATCGTCCGCTCGCGAATCCCTATTCCCTCGGATGTTTGCTCGCGGCTTTAATTATTGTAGCGGGTGTGTTTTTAGACGAGAGCTATCGATATTACGTTTGGGGAATGTCGCTCGCGATAATGGTATTTTTGCCGCTGGTTTTATTCTTGGTGGCTAGTAGCAACGAGAAGCTCCGCGAACATTTTGATCAAGCTCCGACTGTTTCCACCGCGATGGTTGAACGTTTTGGCTTAATGACAATTATCGTTTTGGGTGAAGTGATCGTAGGGGTATCGCAAGGCACAGCAAAGCACGAACACTTAAATTTTGAGATCGCAATAGTTGCCTTGCTATCAATGCTTTTGGCGATAGGAGTTTGGTGGCTTTATTTTGATTTCATATCTTCGCATTCTCCAAAACGAAGCGTCACAGCAGAAAGCGGTTGGATGTATTTGCATGTGCCTTTGATGATGGGGATCACGGTGATCGGTGCCACTGTCTTAAATATTGTAAAGAAGCCTGAAGCGTTTGCATGGAACGAAAAAGTCACTTTGATTGGTGCGGTCGCCGTAGTTTACCTTTCTATAGCACTACTCTTTCATATGATCCAGGTGCCGGATGAATTTAAGAATATTCACCAAACGGGACAACGTGTCACCTTTGTCGCGGCTCTCCTTTCTTTAGGCTTGCTGTTTATTCCCTTAAGTGCGATGCATTTGTTGATCTTACTTAACCTCGTGATGCTCGCTCCGATCTTCTTCGGTGCACGAATCTGGATAAAGGAACGCTCGGCGAAACTAGCGAAGTGATTTCAGAGTTTTACATACTTGAAGTCAATCAAAATGAAAACAGAAGCCTGATAATTTTAGTGACGTCGCTGAAAGTGACTAATAGTAAAGCGTAGAGTTAAACGAAGCGGTAGTGGAGTGCAACCCTACGTCAATGAGGATCGAGTTTTTGCTCGCTGAAGGTGAGCAAGAATGTACGCAATGTGTTCGACACCGTCAGCGTCGGAACGTATCATTCGATTTACCCGGGGTTGCGACCTATGGTCTTACCCCGGGCTATTTTGTTTGTCGCCTTTGGCGACTTTTTTTGCGGAATTATGAAATTCCATCTACTCGGATATAATGTGCGTATTAACCAATTTATAGAAGAATTTCGGAGAAAGTTATGTTGAAAAAATCGACTAGCATTTTTTGTGCTTTGTTTGTCTTTGCCTCGTTTGTAACTTTTGCATCCGCAAAGGATATGAGCAAAGAGATCGACGCCGCGACGGCGAAAATTATGCAACAGGTGATTAAATGGCGTAGGCATATTCATCAGAATCCGGAGCTTTCAAATCGTGAGTTTAAGACGGCGAAGATGGTCGCCGATCATATGCGCGGGCTCGGTTTTCAAGTAAAAGAGGGAATTGCAAAAACTGGAGTTATCGGAATTCTGAAAGGCGGATTGTCCGGACCAACAATCGGACTTCGTGCCGATATGGACGCTTTGCCTGTGAAGGAACGCGTTGATATTCCGTTTGCGTCAAAGGTCATTGCGGATTATCAAGGCAAGCAGGTTCCCGTGATGCACGCTTGCGGTCACGATACACACGTGGCGATGCTTATGGGAACGGCTGAAGTTTTGGCTTCGATGAAACATAAGATCAAAGGGACGGTTGTGTTTATCTATCAGCCTGCTGAAGAAGGTCCTCCCGAAGGTGAACGCGGAGGAGCAGAATTGATGGTTGAGGAGGGTGTAATGACCACGCCAAAAATTGACGCAATCTTCGGAATCCATATCAATTCGCAAACCGAAATTGGCACGATTCGTTACAAAAAAGGTGCGACAATGGCGGCCTCTGATTGGTTCAAGATCAAGATAAAAGGCAAGCAAGCACACGGTTCGGCACCCTGGGCGGGAGTTGATCCGATTGTCACAGCAACACAGATCATCAGTGGCTTGCAAACGATCATTTCGCGTCAATCGCGTCTGACGAAGGCACCGGTTGTTATTACAGTTGGCAAGATAAATGCTGGCGTTCGCGAAAATATTATTCCTGAAACTCTGGAGATGGCGGGCACAATTCGCACGCTCGACTCTTTTATGCAAAAGGACGTTCACAGACGTATCCGACACACCGTTAAAACCATTGCCGAAAGTGCCGGAGCAACTGCGACCGTTGAGATCGACACGAAAACTTTGGTTACTTACAACACGCCCGAACTCGTCGAAAAAATGCTGCCTTCGCTTGAAAAGGTTGTCGGGAAAAAACGTTTGATCGAAACCGAATGGACGACGGGTGCTGAAGATTTTTCGTATTTTGGAACGAAAGCACCTTCGTTTTATTTCTTCGTCGGCGGAATGCCAAAGGGTAAAAATCCGCTCGAAGCGGCGGGACATCACACGCCAGATTTTTATTTGGATGACAGCCGTTTGGATGTTGGCGTGAAGGCGTTTGCGAATATTGTGTTTGATTATCCAGGAAGATAAACCGCAAAGGACGCGAAGAACGCAAAGGAAGATTTGGGCAGGAAAGAACGCTGGATTGATAGTGTCATATGTTGATAAGTTTTCACGATGTTGAAAGCCATCGAAGGCGACGGCAGAATTTAGCCTCACGCTTTAGCGTGGGGTTTTAGTTTGCAAGAAGAATTTGAGCTATCGAAGATAGCGGCATTATTTCGTGGTTCGTATGCCGCCCGTTTTACGGGCTAAAAAGGGCT
This sequence comes from Aridibacter sp., assembly GCA_965216195.1. Classification (GTDB taxonomy): domain Bacteria; phylum Acidobacteriota; class Blastocatellia; order Pyrinomonadales; family Pyrinomonadaceae; genus Aridibacter. The sequence continues at coordinate 98,855 of OZ244151.1, forward strand.
TGTTAAATACACCCCAAGTTCCGCTTCGCTCCACTTGGGGCTACAAATATGCCATCTGCTTCGCAGATTGTTTACATATTAATCCAAACTTCTTAGTCCATCGGCGAGAACACCCTTACTCCGTGCGGGTTTCTGCACGCTCGTCAACGATCCGTAAACCTTTCTGACTGTTTTGCCGTATCAGTCAAAACGGAGAACTCTTATGAACAAAAGCAAGTTAAATCGAAATGCATTTGTGTTTTTCCTCTCAGCATTTTTTATCTTACTCGTTTCGGTCGGAAACGTAGCCGCGGCTGAACAATACAAAAAACTCAAAAGCGAAATTCAGACGAAAATAGATGCTTGGCACAAGTCCGCAAAGTTTTCGGGCGCAACAATCGGCGTCACTCTTGCAAACGGCAAATCCTTTGGGCTCGCGACGGGATATTCTGACCGCGTGAAGAAAACGCCTATGAAGCCCGATGACTATATGCTTGCAGGAAGCGTTGGGAAAACATATGTTGCTGCGGTGGCTTTGCAACTTGTCCAGGAAGGCAAGATCGGGCTTGATGACAAGCTTTCAAAATACTTTGGCGAGGAGAAGTGGTTTTCGCGTCTGCCGAATTCGAAGGACATTAAAATCCGTCATCTGATGAACCACACGAGCGGGCTTGTTCGTTACGAATTTAATCCGAAGTTTCTAAAAGATTTGCTTGCCGATCCTTATAAAACTTGGAAGCCACTGGAGCAGATTTCGTATCTTTTTGATTCAAAAGCTAAGTTTAAGTCCGGAGAAGGTTGGGACTATGCCGATACAAACTACATCGTCTTGGGAATGATAATCGAAAAGGTCACCGGGAAAACTTACTATCGTTTGGCGAAGAAGCGTTTGCTAAAACCGCTCAAGTTGAAACGTACAAAGCCTCAAACGAGCCCGAAAATAAAAGGCTTGATTCAGGGCTATGCAGGAAAGGGAAATCCATTCGGCGGGAACGACGAGATGATCAAGGACGGGAAGTTGTCGTTTAATCCGCAGTTTGAATGGACTGGCGGCGGTATGGTTACGACCGCTAGGGATTTATCGCGTTGGGCGAGGGCGATGTATGAAGGAAAAGCGTTTTCCGACAAAATGCTTAAGGAAATGCTCAGAGGTGTTGATTCACCGATGCTCGGACGTGGTTCTAAATACGGGCTTGGCGTGATAATTCGTCCGACACCGAAAGGCGTGACATACGGACACAGCGGGTTCTTTCCCGGTTATTTCACCGAGGTGATGTACTTTCCAAAACACAAGATTGCGATTGCGGTTCAGGTGAATTCGAGTGTGCCGAGAGACATTGGACGACCTCTGGGGAGGGTCATAGTAGAAATGGCGGACGTGGTTATCTTGGGAGAGAGAGCGTTGAATGAATAAAAAGTTTAAGTGGATCCAAAAGTGTGATTTGGAAACTGATGAAAGCAGAGCGCTGCCCATTCCAACCCAGATCGTGTCAAATGAGGAGTTTCTCCCTCAAGAGCAAACAGCGGCGCAACGGAATGTCGAACGGAATCTAAACGAAATCGCCGACGCGACTTCAAAGAAACTTGGAATAAGCCGTAGGAAGTTTTTAGCGAGTTCGGGCGGAATGGCGGCTGCTTTCTTAGCTATGAACTCAGTTTTCGGCAAGAGTTTTGAGGTCGATGAAAATGAACTTTATGACGGATCAGCAACGGCCGAAAAGTTCCCGAAAAAGCCGTTCATTTTTGATATTCATACGCACCATGTGGAAACGGGGAAAATAATCACCGTGCTTAACCTACTCAACTATCGGAGTATTGGTGGGGCCTGGGGGAATAAGGATCTGATCGGCAAGCAGCATGAGTGGAAGGACCTTTATTTGGCTAACTATATTAAAGAAATGTTTCTTGATAGCGATACATCAATGGCGGTGATCACCGGACTTCCGGCAAAAGAAGACAAGGAAAATGTTTTGCCTCCCGACGAAATCATTGAAAGCAGAACCCAGATAAACGGTCTCGCAAAATCAAAGAGAATCGTTGCGCATGGGCTCTTTTCGCCTGACCTAGGCAAGGAAAATCTGGAAGATATGAAGCGCCAACACGAAGTATTAAAGGTTGAAGCCTGGAAAGGGTATCCGGGACAGCCATTGGCCGATGGAGGCGTAGGGTGGTGGATGAATGATGAGAAGATCGCCTATCCGGCCTATGAATACTCGAGAAAGATCGGAGTGAAAAATATATGTGTGCACAAGGGTCTGCCTCTACCGGGCTGGGATCTGGGTCGGAGCAGCACCAAAGATATTCCAAAAGCCGCGGCCGACTTTCCGGATTTGAATTTTTTGATCTATCACGCCGGTTTTAAAGGCGGGCGCGAAGTGCTTGAAATTCTAAAAACCGACTTTAAGGAGAGAATCGATGTTCCGTGGGTTACGGATCTATGCAAAGCAAGAAAGAAAAATTCCAAAATGACAAATGTTTATATGGATCTTGGAACTACTTTTGCGATGTCAGTGATAAATGCACCAAGGTTATGCGCATATCTCCTCGGTGAGATGCTGGAGGCTTTTGGTGAAGATCATATACTTTGGGGAACGGACTCGATCTGGTGGGGAAGTCCGCAATGGCAGATCGAAGCGTTTAAGCGCTTGCAGATGCCGGAAGATTTTATAAAGAATTTCGGCTTTAAGCCTTTAACGAAAAGGATAAAGACAAAAATATTTGGTCTTAACGCCGCGACGGTGTATGGAATCGATCTTGAGACAAAACTAAAAGCGATTCCGGAGGATTACGTAACACGACTAAGGAAAAACTATCAAGAAGTAGGAGCCAACCCGTCAAATACTCAATATGGTTGGCTCCTTCGATAGCTATAACGTCTTACTGAATATGCGCCTCAACAAACCAAAGCAATTTGTCCGTTCCCCGCGCGACTTCCGTGAACAGATCAGCGGTTACCGCATCACCCGCTTCGTCAGACTCGTCGATGTTTGTACGCGTTTCTTTTGCAAACTCCGCCAACGCACTTGAAAGAGCCTCAACGTGATCGCGTCCCTCTGTGATTTCCATCGGATATTGGCTCAGCGAAGACTTTTCGGCAGCAACGCGGACCGTTCCCTCTGCCGTACCGCCCAGAATTGTTACACGCTCGGCAATCATATCGCTGTAATCTTCAACCTCAGTCGCTACCTGATCAAAAAGCTCGTGCAATGCGATAAAATTCATTCCTTTCAAATTCCAATGTCCCTGCTTTGCCTGCGATTTTAGATCGAGCGAATCGGCAAGCCTGGCGTTTAGCATTTCGATGATTGTTTCTCTCGTATCCTTTTTTATATCAATTTTTGTATCGTGCATTTTATACAACCTCTCTTATATATTTAGAATTAGAATAATTCTAAATTAGTCAAAAGTCAAGCTGATGAACGCAAAAAACCGATGCTCAAAACGAGCCCATATTCAAATATTTCAGTGCAATTTCCTGAGCTTTAAAAAGGCGTTCGCCATAGTTTGTCGGCGAGTAGATTCGGCGAGCGATTCCATTTTCTTCATCGCCGCGTTCTTCTTCGTAGGAATCAACGAGGTCTTTGTCAGCCATACGCTGGAGCGTTACATAAACCGTTCCTTTTTTGAGCTCACCCTCAGACGATTCAACCATTTCGAGTCCAAACATTTCGCCTTCGTCGAGAAGCATCTGCATTATCGTAAATTCTTTTCCGGAAAGACTCGGGAATTCGTTGGTGTTCATTTCGTTCCTCGGAATTTGAAGTAGATACAACACGCTTACAATATGTAAGTAACGGAAGTAAGTCAAGAAGCTGTTTGCTAGGCTACACGGAACACCCTTACTTCGTGCGGGTTTCGGCAGAGGTCTCCTCATTTACATTCGGGTTTCCGGCTTTTACACTTAGAGCGATGTTGGTTTTAGGTATCGAAAGTTCTTGTGATGAAACGGCGGCGGCGGTCGTTCGCGACGGTCGTGTGATTCTTTCGTCTGTGATCTCATCGCAGATCGAGATACACAAAAAATGGGGCGGTGTTGTACCTGAAATCGCGTCGCGCGAGCATCTTGTAAAGATCGATCCGATCGTAAAAAAGGCGTTGGAAAAAGCCGGTGTTTCGCTCGAGGAAATTGATGCGATCGCCGTGACGCAGGGTCCGGGACTCGTGGGTTCCTTGCTCGTTGGAGTTTGTTACGCGAAGGCTCTGGCTTTCTGTTTGGGCAAACCTTTGATCGGAGTAAACCACATTGAAGGGCATTTTTTCTCGGTGGAGTTTGATAATCCGCCGATCGAATATCCAGCGATGGCGTTGATCGTTTCGGGCGGGCACACGAATCTTTTTTATTCGCTGGAGGCCGGAAAATATAAGATCGTCGGACGAACCCGCGATGACGCTGCTGGTGAGGCGTTCGATAAGGTCGCGAAAATGCTTGAGCTTGGATATCCTGGCGGTCCGATTATTGAAAGGATTGCGAAAGAAGGCGATCCAAACGCGATAAGTTTTCCGATCGCAAAAATTTCCGATGGACGTCCTGATTTTAGTTTTAGCGGATTGAAGACTGCGGTGATGCGGTATTTGAAAGAAAACGATATCAGGCCCGGTGAGGACGGTGAGGTGAGTAGTGAGGTAGAAGATATTTGTGCAAGTTTTCAGGCTACAGCCGTTAGTTCATTGACGAAGGTTATGGAAAAACAGGCGGGGAAACTTAAACCAAAGACACTTATTGTTGCAGGGGGTGTTGCTTGTAACGAAGCGTTGAGAGCCGAGTCAAAGGCTATCGGTGACCGGATGGCTATCCCGGTTTATTTCCCCTCAAAGCATTTATCGACGGACAATGCAGCAATGATAGCCGCGGCGGGAACCTATCGCCTGAAAAACGGAGAGCGTTCGGACTTAAGCCTCGCTGCTGACGTTACACTACGTCTTCAGAATTATGCCGTTGAAGACGACACACTTCGTCAAAAGAAAGTTAGATACCGCTTGTAGAAAGGAGCTATCAGTATGAGAAGGGTTTTATTGGTTGTAATTAGTTTTGGGATAGTGACTTCGATAATCTCGGTCAATCACCCGCCGGCAGAAGCACGGTCGCCATTCGCAAAATGCGCGATTATGAAGTTTAAGGATGAATACAAAAGGTCGAAAGCAGTGTTTGTCGGCAAGGTAATAAACGTTGATCGGGATGGCGATAAGAAGGTATTTGAGTTTGCGGTGAAAAAGTTTTGGAAGGGAATCGACGGCAAAAAAGTCAAAGTATCAGTGCACGAAAACCGCAGGTATCAAGCCCAGTTTAAAATTGATCGCTCGTATCTCGTTTTTGCTAAGGAAAGTGACAAAGGCGAAATTTGGGACGGGCGCTGCTCAAGATCCAGGGATCTGGAAGGCTACCGCGAGGCGGTTGAGGAAGATCTTAGAAAACTCGGTAAGGGGAAAACCTGTATCGATCTTGAAAACTAATTGGCCCTAGCAAGAGTAAAAACAAAAACCTTGTTCGCACCATTTTTCTTTAACGTTTTTGCGCAGGCAGAGACGGTTGCGCCGGAGGCGAATACATCATCTATAAGTAGAACATGCTGGTTTGCGATGAGTCTTTTTCGCTTTACCTCAAACGATTTCTCGACACTTAACTCCCGTCCGCGTCGATCCATTCCGGCGCGACGAACTCTCGAATGTTTAGTTCTTACGAGACTCGCTTCATCCAACACAATTCCGGTTTCCTTAGATACAATTTTCGCCAGAATACCGGCCTGATTAAAGCCGCGCTCAATAACGCGCTCCTTTGCGAGCGGAACCGGAATTATTCGGGTCAGATTCGAGAAGGAAGTCTTCTTCAAAGAATCGGCAAAGATTTTTTTTGGTAGCTGGGCTATGTATGGTTCGCGCTTTAGCTTGAGGATCGTTGCGGAGAGGCCGTATTCGTATATCCCGGAGGCACGAGCGCGATCGTAAAAATCTTTATCGCATCGACGGCAGAAAGTTTTGTTTTTTGGCGGGGTTTCGGTATGAAGTTTTCCGCATTTATCGCAAATCGCTTGGTTTTCGTTAAACAGTCTCGTTTGCTTCCAACAGGCGCTGCACGCAAACCCGTCAGCAAAAGATTCTACAATTTTGCCGCAGACAAGACATTCTTGGGGAAAGGTTAGGGAAAGTAGGGAGTTATAAACTTTTTCCAGCATTCCGGTAAGGTACGAAAGGCCAGCTTACATGTGAGGTAAACCGCTGCTATTCGTCTTCGTCGAGCAGGCCTTTTTCGACGAGCTCCTGGCAATTGATGCAGTATCTCGCCCAGGGAACCGCGACCAGACGTTTGTCGTTGATCTTATTTTCACAGTTTTGACAAAAACCGTACTCATCGTCTTCGATACGCTCGATAGCTTCGTTGATTAGAGTCAGCTGTTTTGATTCATTTTCCGAGACAGCCAACATTACATTTTTCGAATAATTTCTTACCGCTAGATCGACCGGATCCGGTGTTTCGGATTCGTCAACCGATAGATCGTTGTCACCGAGTTTTGACAAGATAAGGTCTCGCTCAGCAATCAGACTTTCTTTGATTTTTTTTAACTTCGCTTTCGTCATTTCTGATATGGAAATCCCTTGATAATCGTATACGCTCTATAGAGCTGTTCTAACAAAATCACCCGTGCCATTTCGTGGGTAAACGTTAGAATCGATAAGGATAGCTTAAAATCGGCCCTTTCGACAACCTCAGACGAGACCCCTTCCGCACCGCCTATTACGAAAGCGATTTCCTTAAGTCCGCGAAGTTGCCATTTTTCAATCGTTTTGGCCATTTCAGGAGAGTCAATCGCGCGTCCTTTAATGTCCAATAAACAAACAAAAGAGGTGCTTTTTATTTTATTTAGAAGTCGGGTGCCTTCGGCCTCAACGGTTTCGTGTCGCGCCTTGTCCTTAATTTCCGTGATCGAATATTTTACGTGGTATGAGAGTCTTTTCAAGTATTCACTCTGTAAGGCAAGCCAGTTTTTGTCTTTAGTTTTTCCAACCCAAATAAAGTGAAATTTCATAAGTGCGGGTTTCCCGTTAAGGTGCGATTTAAGTTGCCAAGCTGAAATATGTTAGATTCAAACCGATGAATGATTTGCTACGCATTGTAAAAGCAACGGATTTTGCTGCCAAAAAGCATAAGGGACAGAGACGCAAGGGCGCAAATGAAGAACCCTATATTAATCATCCTTTAGAGGTCGTGAAACTGCTGGCTGACGTCGGAAGGATAGACGACACACGGATACTCTCGGCGGCAGTGTTACACGATACAATTGAGGACACAGATGCTTCGGAGGAAGAAATCAGGGAGCTTTTTGGCAAACGCGTTTGCGGATTTGTTTGTGAAGTGACGGACGATAAGAGTCTTTCTAAAGCTGAACGAAAACAGAAGCAGATCGAGCATGCACCGCATCTATCCACCGGCGCAAAGCAAATAAAAATTGCCGATAAGATCAGCAACATTGAGGACATGATCGAAAATCCTCCGCGGAATTGGTCACGCGAACGAAAGCTTAGATATGTTGATTGGAGCGAAGAAGTAATCGATGGTCTGCGTGGGGTTAATGAAGAGCTTGAAGCTTTTTTTGACCAAACCGTCAAAAAAGCGAGGAAGTTTTATGCCGAAATTGGCTAAGATATTGTGCCGCGTTTGAATTTTTTTTTCTGGTCACGTAGCATCTGTAGATAACCAATGAAAATCGATGATCGAGCAAAACGGGTGGTTAGTGAATTAAGCGATGCTGTTAATTTCGCGATTGAAGATTCCACCGCTGTTTCTGACGCTGTCGAACGCTTGCGAGACATGGGTTTTGAACCGAACTTGAATCTGCGTTTAGAAGTAGGTTTGGAAGAGGTTCTTGAAGTTTCACATGTAAACGAAAATGACCTGGTGCCTGAGTTTACTGAAGAAGATATTCAAACCCTCCGCCGAATGAAAATTAAGGTTGATGAATAGGAAGATCAACCGCCACCTGCCTTGAATTACTTTAACTATTTTACTGAAATCGAAGAAACCTTTATCCGAAGGCGCGGCAAGCATTTGCTTTTAAGCCCGCTTGATTGGGCATTAATCGAATCCTGGAAAGAGCGTGGAATTCCGCTTCGCATCGTTGTGAGAGGCATCGAAAACGTTTTCGATGCGATCGAAGAAAATCCTAATCGTTCGTCAAATATCGGCTCGCTTTCATATTGCAAAAACGAAATTGAGAATTTGTATTCGGATTGGCAGAGTTCGCAGGTTGGGAAATCCGCGCAAGAAAATGAAATCGAAGCCTCTTCAACGCATTCTTTTACGGAGCAGGGAGAGTTGTTTGAGAAAAGTTCGGTAGAGAAACATCTCGAAAGGGTTTCTTCAGAGCTTGACTCTGCAAAAAGGAATCTGAGTTCGGATGAGCTGACCGGGGTTTTGGATTTGGTTTCGAAAAAACTCCAGGATTATCTGGCAACGGATGTCGATAGCGAAGAGCTCGAAAGACGGCTGGATGAACTTGAGGAAAGAATTGATGATACGCTCCTAAAAACCACGGATACCGCCCTTTTACGGAATTCGAAACAAGAGATTGAAAAAAAACTAGCAAAAAACAAAACTACGATGGACTCCGATTCCTATCAAAGGGCATTTAACCTAATGCTGATCAAAGAGCTTCGCGAAGAGGCGGGAATTCCCCGGCTGAGTCTTTTCTATTTGTAAACAAATAAATTGACAAAAAAATACGATATTGGTGAATTGATCGAGGTAACCGTTGAGAAAATTGTACCCAATGGGCTCGGTTTGTGCTTTGCCGAAGACTTAACAGTTTTCGTGCCGCTTTCTGCACGCGGAGATCGCTTGCGCGCTGAACTACGACAGATTAAAGGGAAAACGGCGTTCGCTCGAATCGATACGATACTTGATGCCTCGGGGGAACGCGCGGAACCACAATGTGAGTACTATGGCGTTTGCGGAGGGTGTGATTTCCAACACTTATCTTACGAATCGCAACTCCAATCCAAAGTTGGAATACTTCGTGATTGCTTAAAACGTATTGGCAAAATTGATTTTGATGGCGAGATTACCATCGAAAAAAGCTCCAGGCAGTACGGTTATCGCCTGCGTTCGCAATGGCATGCGGACACGAGAGAAGAAAAGATCGGTTATTTTAAACGCCAGTCTCACGACGTTGTGGAAGCTGAGACCTGTCCAATTCTTCTCCCGGAGCTTGATGCCGAGCTTAAAGGCTTGCGCGAAAATAGAGTCTGGTCAAAATTCTTTTCGGAGAGAGTGAATATTGAAGCCGCGGCCGACACAAACGGAAACACCTCAGTATATTCGGAAGAAATTCTCGAGCCGACTCGCGATCTTGATTTTGAGGTAAACGAAGATAGATTTTCTTTTAACGCGCAAACTTTTTTTCAGGGTAACGGGTTTTTAGTCGAAAAACTTGTCGGCGCAGCAACGGGCGATTCTTCCGGGGATTCGGCGCTCGATTTGTTTTGCGGTGTTGGGCTCTTTTCAGTTCCGCTCGCAAGGAGTTTCGAACGGGTTTCCGGGGTTGAATCAAACAGTATTTCGATCGAGTTTGCGAAAAGAAACGGTGAGTTTGCGAGATTGAAGAATCTGGAGTTTTTTGACGCACGGGTCGGGAATTATCTAAAACAAATTTCAGAAGAGGGAAAGAATTTCGATTTTGTTCTTTTGGATCCTCCGCGGAGCGGATTGAAAAAGCGTGATTTAAAAAGCATTGCGGAAATAGCTCGGTCTGAAATATCCTACGTCTCCTGCAATCCGTCTACCCTAGCCCGAGATCTCGAAGGATTCATGCAAAACAGGTACGAAATCAAGAATATCGAGGCCTTTGATCTTTTTCCTCAGACTCATCATGTCGAGACCGTCGTAAGATTGGCGAGGATAAACTAAACTTTTCCGGCTTTGTTTCGTTTAAAGTGAAAGACAAATAACGTTGAATTCTACGAGACATATAACTAAACTAAAATCATGGCAAGAAAAAAATCAACGAGCTCAGCGGCAAAGGGCAAGCAGATCCGCTGTCGATATTGCGCGCAGAAAAACTCTATTAGGGAAGGATCGCGAACGAAAGCTTCATGCGGCAAATGTAAATTGCCCCTTTCGAGTGAGCCTCACAAGAAATTCGCGGACCTGGACAAACACGAATACATACATCCGGAAGACAGTAAAGCTTTAGCTGCTCTTCGTGCGATGCCGGGCGTGGATACGGCGCTTAGAAAACTGATTCAAGTAACCGGGGAATCTGCAGTTCGTGTAATGTTTATGGCGAGCTCTGTGAAGGTTACGCCGAAGCAATGTCCGGATCTGTATGCAAAATTGCAGGTTGCTTGTACGACGCTCGGAGTAGATATGCCGGATATGTTTGTGCAGCAGAATCCGATTGTTAACGCCTTTACGACGGGTGTCGACAAACACATAATCGTGCTTCATTCGGGCTTGCTCGAACGTTTAAACGACGAAGAAACCCTGGCAGTGATTGCTCATGAGGTTGGGCACATCCATGCCGAACACGTGCTCTATTTAACGGCTGCGCGTTTAATCGAACTCCTGATGAATGTTTCTCTTGCGAGAGCGATACCCGGTAGCGAGATTATTAAATTCCTGATCTCTGCCGGTATCAGCGGTGCGCTTTTGGCGTGGGCGCGGAGAGCCGAGTTGTCGTGCGATCGGGCGGCGCTTCTCGTAACCCAAAATCCGCATGTTATCGGAAGAACGATGATGAAGCTAGGCGGCGGAACAATGGCTTCGAAGATCGATTACGAAGAATTTCTCGAACAAGGGCGCGAATTTAAGAAAAACTATGATTCAAATAAACTTGATAAATTCTGGGCGGATATCATCAATGCCGGGCAATCGCATCCCTTCCCGATTTGGCGCGTCGCCGAGATTCTCGATTGGGTCGAGAGCGGCCAGTATGAGGAGCTGATGAAGAAATAGCCGGAAGTTGAAAAGTAAAAAAGTAAAAGGCAGAATTGGAGCAATCTGATTTTGTCTTTTTATTATGCTTGTTGTTCTAACAACTACACCGAACGAGGACGAAGCTGAGACCCTGGCGAAGAAGTTAGTTGAGGCAAAACTTGCAGCCTGTGTTCAGGTTTTACCTAAAATGAAGTCGGTTTATTTTTGGGAAGGCGAAGTGCAAAGCGAGCCCGAGCATTTACTGCTTATTAAAACACTCAACGAAAAATACCCGGAAGTCGAAAGGTTTCTGAAAGAGAATCACAGTTATGATGAACCGGAAATTGTTGCCCTGGATTCAGAGGCCGTTTCGGATAGCTATCTTAAATGGATGACTGAAACTCTTACAGTCAGCGAAGATGACGAAAGGTAAAAGCCCAGGACAAGCCGAGCGCAGTCCTGGGTTAGGATCAATTGGCTGCTGAGCCCCGGTTAGGGGCGACAGAAAAATAGAAGAATGTTATACCACCCCGTTCGGGGTTGGTCTCATTTTCCGACTTTACCCGCATTCCGCTCCGCTTCATACGGGGCTATTCAAATGCCGTCATCTCAGACGACTACATCGCATGGCGATTACGCTCTCAACAATTGTTTGGCAATAACAAGTCTTTGAACTTCGCTCGTACCCTCGCCAATGGTGCATAGCTTAGAATCACGCCAGTATTTTTCCGCCGGATAATCTTTTGTATAGCCGTATCCACCGTGGATCTGGACCGACTCTTCTGAAACTTTTACCGCAACTTCAGAAGCATACAGCTTCGCCATCGCGGATTGTTTGGTTACGCGTTTTTCATTGTCTTTCAAATAGGCTGCCTGCTGTGTCAAAAGCCGAGCCGCTTCAATTTGGGTTGCCATATCTGCGAGTTTAAACTGAATTGCCTGAAACTCGGCAATCGGACGCCCAAACTGTTGACGCTCTTTTGCATACTTCACCGCCGCTTCATAGGCACCTTGAGCAATTCCTACACTCAATGACGCAATCGATATTCTTCCGCCGTCTAAAACTTTCATTGCCTGCAAAAACCCTTCGCCTTCGACGCCGAGTAAATTTTCTTCAGGCACATTGCAGTCTTCAAAAACGACCGAAGCCGTTTCAGAGGCACGCATTCCGGTTTTATTTTCCTTGTGGTCAGGGCGAAAACCATCCATCGACTTATCGAAAATGAAGGCGGAGATTCCTTTGTTGCCTTTTTCCTTATCGGTTACCGCAACTGCGACGAGCGTATCGCATGCAATCGCATGGGTGATGAAGTTCTTTGAGCCATTTACTTTGTAGGAGCCATTTTCCTTAACGGCAGTCGTGCGTGTTCCCGACGCATCCGAACCCGCTTCTGCTTCCGTCAAACCCCATGCACCCCACGATTCACCCTGCGCGAGCGGCGTTAAATATTTTTGCTTTTGTTCGTCAGTTCCGAAAGTAAAAATATGGTTAGAACAGAGTGAATTGTGGGCTGCGACTGAAAGTCCGACGGATCCGCAGACGCGTGCGATTTCTTCAATAATTGTGGAGTATTCTACGTAACCCATTCCGGCGCCTCCATACTCTTCCGGAAAGATCACGCCCATTAAACCCAATTCAGCGAGTTGCGGGCGAAGCTCGTCAAAAAAGTGTTGCGATTCGTCCCACTCCATTACATTTGGAGCGATTTCACTCTCCGCAAATTCCCTTACCGCGTATTTTATCTGCCGTTGTTCTTCGTTAAGCTCGAAATTCATATAAGTAATTATTATGTTTGGATAAATTCTCTTTATTAAGATTAGCAAAATCGAAACGCAAGGAAAAGTAGGAAAAACTTTGATTAGATTTTTCGACCGGCAATACCTACAATCAATTTGAATGAAAGCATTGAGGATCGAAGAAGGCGGGCTGAAGCTAGCGGATATCTCTCTGCCCGAGCGAGAGGATGAGGCGCTGGTTAGAGTTGTGAAATCGGGAATCTGCAACACGGATTTAGAAATCGTGCGAGGTTATGCGGGATTTCAAGGCACGATCGGACACGAGTTTGTAGGCGTCGTTGAAGAAGCATCCGACAAACCGGAATTGGTCGGAAAACGCGTCGTCGGCGAAATAAACGTCGGTTGCGAAACCTGCGATTGGTGTAAGGCACACGATGCACGCCATTGTTCAAACAGAACTGTGCTTGGAATAGTCAACCGCGATGGGTGTCATGCGGAATTTTTGACCTTGCCCACGCGAAATCTTCTCGAGGTGCCGGACAGCATCTCTGACGATGACGCGATTTTCGCTGAGCCGCTCGCCGCCGCTTATGGGATTACAGAGCAATTGGCATTCGATCGCCACATGAAAATTGCGGTGATCGGTGACGGGAAATTGGGTATTTTGTGCGCCTGGAGTCTTGGCTTAAAAAGCGAACGGCTTTTTCTGATTGGCAAACACAAAAGCAAACTGGAAGCCGCAGAGAAAGGAAACGTAGAAGGTGTGGCTCTTGAGGACGCCGGAAAATTGGACCGAAGTTTTGATGTGGTGGTCGAAGCCAGCGGCTCTGAGAGTGGATTTGAAACCGCCCTCGATTTGCTAAAACCGCGCGGAAAGCTCGTGCTCAAATCCACATTTCAAGGCAAGCCAAAATGGGAAGCGTGGCGGGTAGTGGTTGACGAAATCACGATAATTGGCTCGAGATGTGGAATATTTTCGCCGGCTTTAGACCTCTTAGAGAAAGGGGAATTTGACGTTACGAGTTTAATCACGGAAGAATTTGGGATTAAGGATGGCGTAGAGGCGATAAATGCGGCGGGAGCCAAAGGCGCAATGAAGATAGTGCTTTCAATGAGTTGATAATCTTTGAAATAGCGTTAATCAGAAGTCCTCCCTAAATTTTATTGTAAAAGCCACCGCAGAATTTTATACTCGTTAGATAGCGGCAGGTTTGCCGACGTCGATTTTACCGGAGTATTTATGAAGTTTGATGTACAGGAAAGTGCGAAATTATTTGACGGCAACTCGATTTTTACAAATCTTACCTTCTTTCTTCTTGCGACCCTGATTTATTCGGGAAATATCTTTGCCCAGCCTCCGGGAACAATTCAAAAAACAAAGAGTGTAAAGGTTTCACCCGAGCAGCTTTCTTCTTCGTTTGCCGAAGTTGCGAAAAAGGTTGAGCCGGCCGTAGTAAATATCGATACCAAAGGGAGGATGCCAAGCGAACGGTATGACGAAGGTGGCGATGAAGACGATGCACTGGAATACCTCAGACGAAATCTTCCGAGGAGACCAAGCTACGCGGTAGGAAGCGGGTTTATCGTTGATAGACGCGGGTATATTTTGACGAACTATCACGTTGTGAAAGATTCGGCTCGTATTACGGTTCGTCTGCAGAGCGGCGAGGAGTACACGGCAAGGATCATCGGTGCAGATGACGAAACAGACCTCGCAGTGTTAAAAATCGATGCGAAAAAGACTCTGCCATACCTGCAGTTTGGAAACTCGGACAATGTAAACATAGGTGATTGGGTTTTAGCTATTGGCTCGCCGTTTGGTCTCGCTCAAACCGTGACAGCGGGAATAATTTCTCAAACAAATCGCGAAACGCCCACGGCTAGCCCATTTCAAAAGTTTCTCCAAACGGATGCAGCGATTAATCGTGGGAATTCAGGCGGTCCGCTCGTGGATATGACAGGACGTGTGATTGGTGTGAACTCTCAAATTGCAACTTCCACAGGGGATTACAACGGGATCGGTTTTGCTCTGCCTTCAAAAGAAGCTTTTTACGTATACGATCAGATAATTCGCCACGGGAAAGTGCGCAGGGGATTTTTGGGTGTCGCGCTCACATCCGTGAAACCGGAGTTTGCGGAAGTTTATGGTATCTCCGAAGCTAAGGGAGCGATAATCACACAGGTTGTTAATAAAGATGGTGCGGCTGCAAAAGCAGGCCTGCAAAAGGACGATATAGTAGTTGCGGTTAATGGGAAATCTGTTAAAGATCGTCCGGACTTGATATCAAAGATTGCGTCGATTCCTCCCGGACAAGAGGTTGGGGTTACATTTTATCGGGAAGCGGAGAAAAAGCTGGAAAAGCGAACAATAGTTGTGAAACTTTCCGAGCGTCCAACGCCGGACGTCCTGGCCGATGATAACTCTCGCCGGAAGCTCCCAGTTGGTGGTTCGAGTGTGCACAGTACTCCGTTTGGCTTAACGCTCGCGGAGCTAACACCTCAGCTTGCGAGAAGTCATCGACTAAGGGATGAAGAAGGGGTCTTGATCAGGAGAATTGATCCCGCAAGTTTTGTCGCCGATGTGAAAGCGTACGACGGTGACGACGCGCTAAAGGAGAGAGATTTGATTCAAAGGATCAACCGTGTCAGGGTAAAAACTATCAGGGAATTCACAGAAGTAGCGAATAAGTTAACCAAGGGTTCTGCGGTGGTTTTACACATATCTAGATACAACCGTAGACGCCGAAGAATTGATCCGTTAATCGTTCAATTTAGGGTTAAGTAAATTGCTCAGCGAACTTGGTAAAAGGGGTCTGGAGTTATAAGATTATCTCTTTAATTCCAGACCTTATTCTTTTGGATTTTTTAAATATGGCAAAAGCGAAGAAAGCAAAAACTGCGGCAAAAATACGAAAGCCGCGTGTAAAGAAATATCACAATTACATAGGCGGTGAGTGGGTAAAAAGCTCTTCGGGCGAATGGTTTGACAATGTAAATCCGGCGGACAACACGGACATTGTCGGGCGGTTTCCAAAGTCGAATCGGGATGACGTAAACAAGGCTGTCGCGGCTGCAAAGAATGCTGCGACGCGATGGCGAAGAACCCCGGCTCCAAAGCGGGCGGAGCTTCTTTTTACGCTTGGTGAGATCCTTCGCAAAAACAAGGACAGATATTCACACGAGATGACCCGCGAAATGGGCAAGGTCCTAAGCGAAACGGGCGGCGACGTTCAGGAAGCGATCGACTGCACCTATTTTACCGCCGGTGAAGGACGGCGGCTTCACGGTTTTACGACAAAAGCTGAGATGCCCAATAAATATGCGATGTGCGAGCGCCAGCCGGTCGGAATATGCGGCTTGATCACACCGTTTAATTTCCCGATGGCGATTCCTTCATGGAAGCTGATTCCGGCGTTGGTTTGCGGAAACACCGTGGTTATTAAATCGGGAGAAGATGTTCCGCTTTCGACAATTAATCTCGTAAAGGCGTGTGAGCAAGCGGGAATTCCGAAAGGTGTTGTAAACGTGGTGAATGGTTTTGCTGAGCCGGGGCAGGCGCTAGTCAACCATAAAGATGTTCGGCTGATCTCATTTACGGGTTCGACAGACACGGGGCGTGTGATTGCCGAGCAGTGCGCACGTGACAACAAGATCGTTTCGCTCGAGATGGGAGGAAAGAATGCGATTATCATAATGGACGACGCCGATATTGATAACGCCGTCGAGGGTTCGCTTTGGGGCGCTTTTGGAACTTCAGGGCAGCGCTGCACGGCTTCTTCGAGATTGTTGGTACACAAGAAGGTCTATAAGAAATTCTGTAAGAAACTCGTTGATAAAGTGAAAACGCTTCGCGTCGGAAATGGTTTGGATCCAAAGACGACCGTCGGGCCGGTGATTAATCAGCAAGCCATGGACAAAATCATGGGCTATATCGATATCGGTAAATACGAAGATAAAGCCACGCTTGCGGCCGGTGGGAAAAGAAAAAATCGGGGTAAATTCAGCAAGGGGTTTTTCATCGAGCCGACCGTTTTTACCGACGTTTCAAGAAAAATGCGTATAGCCAAAGAAGAGATCTTTGGACCGGTTGTCTCCGTGATTCCGTTTACCAGGCTTGATCAGGCGATCAGTATCGTCAACGAGAGCAGTTACGGACTTTCGTCTGCAATTTATACACAGGACGTTAATCAGGCATTCTATGCCATGCAGGAACTCTACACAGGAATTTGCTATGTGAATTCAGCTACGATAGGCGCTGAAGTCCATCTGCCGTTTGGCGGTACAAAGGGAACCGGAAACGGCCACCGCGAAGCTGGAACGCAGGTTTTGGACATTTTCAGCGAATGGAAAGCGATCTATGTGGACTACTCTGGAAAACTGCAGAAGGCACAGATTGATGAGGTGGAAGTCTAGTCGGATGTCAGATGTTGGATGTCAGATGACAGGGGCGTAAAATGCGGGTTTAGAGGTTGGTTTGGAAAAGAAGATTAAGAGCCATCGCGACTTGATAGTTTGGCAAAAAGCAATGGATATGACCGTTGATATCTACCGGATTACACAGTCATTTCCGAATTCTGAACTTTACGGTCTCACTTCACAAATTCGTAGATCGGCATCGTCCATTGCGGCAAATATCGCCGAGGGGCAAGGCAGAAGGACTGGGAAAGAGTTTGTTAATTTCTTGATGAACGCTCGCGGTTCCGTTTTGGAATTGGATACGCATCTGGAATTGTCGATGCGTGTTGATTATTTAGAGAAAGAGAATTATAAAAGACTGAAAGAAAAATTGGACGAGGTAGGCAGGATGTTAAATGGATTGATTGGATCGATAAAGTCTAACATCTAGCATCCAGCTTCTAGTATCTAAACGATGAAAATAGGATTGCCTAAAGAGATAAAAGATAATGAATATCGCGTTGGCTTAACACCGGCAGGGGTTCAGGCTTTAAGTGATGCCGGGCACGAACTTTTTGTTGAGAGAACAGCTGGCGAGGGTTCGGGCTTTCAGGATTCACAGTATCAAAGTGCTGGAGCGGCAATTCTTGAGACGGCTGATGACGTATGGGAAGCCGGCGATATGATTGTGAAGGTCAAGGAGCCTATTGCGCCCGAGTATCCGCGAATGCGTGAAAACCAATTGCTTTTTACATATTTGCATCTTGCACCTGAGCTTGAGCTCACGAAGCAAATGATGGAGCGAAAAGTAACCGGCGTCGCCTACGAAACGATTACTGACAAACAGGGAACCTTGCCACTTTTGACACCTATGTCTGAAGTTGCGGGACGCATGAGCGTTCAGGTTGGCGCCACCTATCTCGAGAAAATGAACGGTGGTCGCGGCGTATTGCTGGGAGGTGTTCCGGGGGTGCCGGCAGCCGATGTTGTGATTATCGGAGGGGGTGTTGTTGGAACCGAGGCTGCCAAAATGGCGATTGGCCTTGGCGCTCACGTTACGATGATCGATATCAATCTTGAGCGTTTGCGCGAACTCGATGATATTTTCCTTTCCAAGATCCAGACCCTCGCATCGAGTCGCTATCAGATTGAGGAAGCGATTTCGCACGCCGATCTCGTAATAGGTGCCGTTCTGATTCCTGGCGCTTCTGCTCCGAAATTGATCACAAGGGAAATGTTGAAACTCATTCCGAATGGTTCGGTTTTGGTTGATGTTGCAGTTGACCAAGGCGGATGCTTCGAAACTACGCGAGCCACAACCCACTCAAATCCAACGTATTATGAGGAAGGCGTTCTTCATTATTGCGTTGCGAACATGCCCGGTGCAGTTCCGCGCACCTCTACATTTGCGCTGACGAATGCGACCTTGCCATATGCGCTAAACTTGGCCAACAAGGGCTTCGAGCAGGCAATAAAAGACGATGAGGGCTTGGTAGAAGGGGTGAATACGTATGCCGGAAAACTCACTTACAAAGCGGTCGCGGATTCGCAAGATCTCGAATACACACCACTTGATAGTATGATTGAAGGCTTGGCCGAGGGTAAGGGTTAGAGTGACGAACAAAACTTAAGCGGTAGGTCTCATTGAGCCTACGTGTTTTAGAATGCCTGTGAAGATAAAGATGATCACTGCGATTTATGTCTTTATCATTGCGGGCATTATCGCGTTGGCAGACCTAAAAGGTACCGAGTATCTAGCGAGACTTGGAACTGGGATTCCATATTTTGACAAGGCTGGTCATTTCCTCTTAATGGGTGGCTTTTCTTTCTTTGTTAATCTCGCCTTAAAAGCAAGGGAAATTTCATTTTTTTCGATTAGTATCTTGCTCGGTACCCTTATCGTCCTTCTCGTCGTGACGATCGAAGAATTTTCCCAAATATTTGTGCGGGGTAGAGCGTTTGATTGGGGCGATCTTTTGGCCAACTTTGTCGGCATAGTCTTTTTCGGAGCGCTTGCGAAATTCCTCTACAAAAGAGCTCAGTAAACATTGTTAAACTATCCATCAAAATGTTATTCTTGCTCTAGGTTTTGGTTCTAAGACCGAAACATTTTTTTCTCACGATTGATCTCACCTAAGATCCCCCCGGCCCCCAATCTTCCATCCAAACTTTCTGGATCAATGAATTCTATCTTCAAAACTCGGGAGAGAAGACTGACTTTTGACGTCACAAAAATCCTTAGGAGCCTTGCGATTGTATACGCGTTGGCTTTCGCGCTAATTGTTTTCTTAAATGACTTTAAAGAAACACAGCATTGGTTTTTCATAATTGCAACAGTCCGTTATCTCGACAAACTAGGACATCTTTTGGTAATGGGTTTGTTCTCGTTTGTTGTAAACCTGGCTCTAAACGGGAGATCGACCAAAATATCGCGATTCAAATACTTAACGGGAAGCATCGCAGTTTTTGTTGTGGCAACCTTGGAGGAAACTTCGCAGATTTTTGTAAGCGGACGTGATTTTGAATTTTCAGATGTGTTTTTTAATACACTCGGAATACTTTTGTTTGGAGAGATCGCGAGGCTTACAATAAAAATTGCAGAGAAGATTAGCGACAGCTTGAATCAATCGGCACAAACTCAAAGCGTTGCTGACCTCAAAGAATAAAAAGATTCTCATAGAAATCTATTCACCCGCATATTCCGAAACGGAGTTTGCGGGTTTAACTTTTGGGTTGTTAAACTTTTCTTCGACCCTATGTATGAATTTGCAGTAACACCAGCTGTAACCCAGCTCCGACGTCCCGGTGTGACTATTGACTCGATCGAGCCTGGAAGTCTCGCTGAGGAGCTGCGTTTCGAGAAAGGAGATCGGATCGTAAAAGTTAGCGGCCGCCCGGTTCGCGATTATCTGGACTTTCGATTTCAAACCTCCGGCGAGACTATGTTGACTTTCCTTGTAAAGAAAACGAGTGGCGAAACGTGGGAGGTCGATCTGGAGCGCGATGAAGGCGAGGATTTTGGTATCAATTTCGAGCAGATAGTGCCGCGCCAGTGTGCAAACGAGTGTCTTTTTTGTTTCTGCAAGGGAAATCCCGAAGATGCCCGTCCCTCGCTCTTTGTACGCGATGAAGATATACGCCTTTCGTTTTTATACGGAAATTACACGACGCTTTCGTCCATCACGGACGACGAAATGGAGCGGATTATCGAGCAGCGCCTTTCGCCTCAATACGTGTCTGTGCATGCAACGGATCTAAAGACACGCGCCTACCTTCTAGGGGTTGACGAGGAGCGCGCGGATATCTTTGACAAGCTCGAGCTTCTTCTTGAAAACAACATCGAAATTCACGCGCAGGTTGTGCTTTGTCCAGGTATAAACGACGGTGAGCAATTGGAAAAAACGCTTCGTGATTTGGCTTCTCATTACCCAAAAGTCGTTTCGACGGCGATAGTTCCGGTTGCCTTAACGCGCTACAACACGGACAAGCGCCTGACTAGGGTAACCCGGGATTTTTGCATTAAGACGGTTGCGCAGGTCGAAAAACTCCAGGATGAGTTTCTAAAGGCGTACGATACCAACTTTGCTTTTTTGGGTGACGAGATTTACTTAAAAGCCGGAGCCGAGATTCCGCCCAAGTCACATTACGGGGATTATCCGCAGATCGAAGATGGCGTTGGAATGATTCGTTCATTTGTAAGCGAATTTGAGGAGCTATTAAGTGACCTTGGAAAAAGAAAAATTAGTGGAAAATACACCATCGGAACAATAATGACGGGAGAAATGTTTGCTCCAATTCTAAGCGAACAGGTCAAAAAGCTAAACGAATCGATCGGCTCCCGCCTAAAAGTCTTAGCGGTTCCAAACACATATTTTGGTGGAGATGTATCGGTTGCCGGATTGCTTTCAGGACAAGATTTTTTGGCCGTTAAAGATATGGTTGAAGGGAGCTTCGTGACGATTCCAAAACACGTAATAAAGTCTGACGAGCCTATTTTGATCGACGGAATGAGTTTTGAGGAGCTTCGCGGAAAGTTTGATGTCCCGATTTTTGATTTCGATTTGGCCGAACTTATCGAGAAAGTTACCGCCGGCTAGCTTACACCCTGTTTATCCCGCCGGTTTAATTTTACCTCAAACAAACGCTTCCAGTTTTTTCCGGTGATAAAAATTCGGTCGCCTTTTTCATCGTAGGCAATTCCGTTAAGAGAGTTTTCGTAGTGTTTTCCGCTGTCTTTTGGCGATATCTTATCGAAATTTATCCAGCCTAGGAGTTCGCCGGTTTCAGGGTTTATTCTCGCGACGTGATTGGGCTTTTCAATCGTTTCGGATTGCCAAACGTTAGCCCAGATTTCTCCCTTGATATATTCGAGTTCATTTATTCTAAGTAGCGGCGCGCCTTCATTCATCACTACAATCGTTCTTACAACATCTAACGTTTTCGGATCGAGAACACGGATTACGTGGGTTCCGTCGCTCATATAAAGGTGTTTGCCATCGTGCGTCAGCCCCCAACCCTCTCCGCTATAACGGAATTCTCTCTCAAGCTTAAAATCCTCGAGGTCGTAAACAAAGCCCAAGCCGGCTTTCCACGTGAGTTGATAAACCTTTCCACCAAAGATAGTCATCCCTTCGGCAAAATAATCTCGCGGAACGGAATGCTTTTTGAGAACCTTGCCAGTTTTCAATTCAACCTTGCGAAGCGTCGATCGTCCATAATTTCCAGTGCTCTCATAAAGATAACCATCGTGAAAAACGAGCCCTTGCGTAAAAGCTCTTTTGTCGTGTTTATACTCATTTACGATCTCGTATGACGAAACAGGAGCTGGTCCTTCTTTTACTACCGGAGGAGTAGGTGTGGGCGTCGCCCTCTGAGGTTGGGGAGCGCCGTTGCAGGAAAGCATCGTCAGGATAAATAATAAAGTTAGATAAAGTCGCATAATATCGAATCGGCTATTTTCGAATAAATCGATTGATCGCCTTGTGAAAACTCTCTTCGGATAAATTCCTTACCTTTATGCCATTTACAAAAACGGTCGGAGTAGAATTAACGCCGTAGCGCTCGCCATCTTTCATATCCTTTCTGACTTCTTCGGCAAACTTCGCACTTTTCAAATCACGTTTGAAGCGCTTTTGGTCCAGCCCGATTTGTCCTGCCAGAGTAACTAAAGAATTCGTGTCTAGCGCGTTCTGATTTTTATAGAGTAGTTCCTTATACTCGAAATACTTATTTTGAGCGCGAGCGGCATTCGCAGCGACGGCAGCCTGAAACGCGTTTTCGTGAAGACTAGTAAGAGGAAAGTCGCGTACGACGAACCTAATTTGGTTTCCGTATTCTCCAAGCACTTTTTTGAGGACGGGATAGACCGTCGCACACGCATTGCATTGAAGATCAGTAAACATCACTACCGTCACCGGGGCATTCGCGTCGCCCGTTGAGGGATCGTCGTCTATAGATATTTGCTGAACAAATGGGTTTGGTTCTTTAAGGAAAAAACTCACGCGATATTTTTTGTAAAGCCTTTTTCGAAGTGCCGAGACGACGCGATACTGCTCCTCATTTGAGAAGGTTACGAGCTTGTCCGTAAACTCACGGCGGATATAGTCGCTTGGGGCAATCCCCTCTTTTTCTGCCTCGGCCGCATAAAGGGCTGAATCCACAACCTGCATCAGCGCTCCCTTCAATTGGTCGTGAACGCTTGCCTCATACTCGGATAAAACCAGACCATTCTTTTTCGTGAAATCAGTATAGGTAATTTTGTTTGGCCCGACGGTCGCGAGTATATCCGCAGGTTTCAGACTTGGGGTGGAAGGGCTTCTTACGATAGAAACTTGATGCTTAGCGCGTAAATTCGTGAGCAGCGTTAGACGTGCTTTTTTTTCGGGTTCGATCCGCAGGTATTCGATAATCTTCCCCTTTGCTTTTGCAAAGGTCACATCGCCGATCTGCTTCTTGTTTGCATCATAAACCTTCTTTACGAAATCATTTGTCGGGTCTGAAACCTTTTTCTTTACCTCTGTGTCGAGCAGTTTCTCAACCGAGATTTTTCTCTCGGCTGCCTCGGTCTCAAGCAGAACCGTTTCGATCTGCCGATCGAGCAGGGCTTTTTTTGCGTTTGCCATTGTCGTAGGAAGTTGGTACCAAACTTTGGTTACGTTTGGAGACAAATCCTGCGCGGTGAAAGTTCGACCGTTAGCGATAGCCAAGGCATCCGTCGAGCTTTGCGCATAAGAAACAACCGCAACACACAATATCGAAGCTAAAACAAAAACTTTTTTCATGTCTTAAAAATAGTATTCTAAATGTTTGCAGCCTTATATTCTCCACAACGAATCAAATCGCCCGGTACTTTTACAGCTTCCGATTCCTCAGGTTTGCCGAAAATATCTGCGTGAAGAATCTTCGCAAGAATTTCGGCTCCTTCAACGACCCGCGGAGCGGGACGGGAAAAATAACTGCTCGCATCGAGCGCCCAAACGTTTCCATTAGCAATTGCCGGGATTTCCTTCCAGTTTGCCGGGAAAACAGTATTTTCAAGCTGACGTAAAATGTCTTGTGTGTAATAACCGCAGGGCACAAGAACCATAACTTCAGGTTTTGATTCAAAAATCGCGTCGTAAGTTGTAGTAACAGATTCGGTGCCGTGTTGGCCTAGGAGGCAATTCCCGCCGGCGATTCCTACCTGCTCGGGAACCCAGTGTCCGGGAGCGAAGGGTGGCTCTAGCCACTCAAGCATAAAGGTCTTTGGACGGTTTTTAACTGACGCTGTCTTCTCTCGTAATGCTACAAGTCTTTTTTTCAAACTTTCAACCACACTCTCCGCGCGATCCGAAACACCGCATAGGTCGCCAATGGTTTTTACGCTGTCAAAAATGTCATCGATTGTGGTTGGTTCGAGCGAGACAACCGTAGCATCGGCAACGTACATTTTTGCTGCCTTTTTTACGGTTTTATAACTCACAGCGCAGATATCGCACAGTTCTTGAGTGATAATCAGATCGGGTTCGATCCTGCGAAGCAGTTCCTCATCGAGGTCGTAAATCGATCCGTGACCGTCGAGTTGCTTGCGAACGGCATGATCGATTTCCTTGCTGGACATTGATTCGTGAGAAATTCTACTCGCCGTAAGTTGCGGTTTTCCCGTTATGGTTATCGGAAAATCACATTCGTGGGTAATCCCGACAATATTTTCTTCGAGTCCTAAAGAGCAAACAATTTCAGTTGCGGATGGAAGGAGGCATGCGATTTTTATATCTGGCTGCATAAGTTTTGATCCATCGATGGAGAATTTATAAATGTAAACGGATAACCTATAATTGTAAGAAAGGTAAGTTGACTCTTAGGATTTTAGCAGAAGGAGCAAGAAATGTCAGAAGAAATTGATTTCAGGTTTTCGGGTGCAGTAGATCACCTGGCGGTAAAATGTGACGACCTCGAAACCGATGTGAACGAATATAAGCGGTTGGGGTTTGAGGTCGAGACTTTCTATGACGATTGGGCGATGATGCGTGACGCGAGAGGTTTTGGCATTGCGTTACTTCCTCCTGGATCAAAGCATCCTCCCCATATAGGGCTAAAAGTGGAAACGATGGAAGAGCTCGAAGCTGCTGCAGAAAAGGAAAAACGTCCGATAAAGCCACATCGCGACGGCACGTCTTCGTTTTATACCAAAGGTGTTGGTGGGCAGATTGTTGAGCTTATTTACTATCCCGAAGATTTTAAGAATTAGCCAGAGAGTACACAGGGAAAGGAGATTTTCATCAGAAAAAGCGCGAAACGGTAACGAGTCGAATTCAAATATTAGACTCGCTCTCGAATTAGACAAGATTCCGATCTCTGCGTTCTCCGTGGCTCCGTGGCTGAGCTTTCTTTATGTCTAAACTTCGCCGTGATTTTTACACCCGCGACGATACTCTACAAATTGCGCGCGACCTCCTGGGGAAAATACTCGTTGTTCCTGATGAAAAGGGAAAACGAGTCTCAGGGAAAATTGTCGAATGCGAAGCCTACCTAGGTCCGAAAGATAAAGCCGCTCACTCCTACAACAATCGCAGAACCAAGCGCACGGAAGTGATGTTCCACAAAGGCGGTGTGGCTTACGTGTTTTTTGTTTACGGAATGTACTATCAGTTTAACGTCGTCGCTAACAGAAAAGATGTGCCTCACGCAATTTTGATTCGCGCCGTTGAACCACTTGAAGGAGTTGGGTTAATGCGCGAAAGACGCGGAGAAATGTCTGAAGGGAACCTCGCCTCAGGTCCCGGTAAACTCACAATCGCACTCGGAATCGATAAAACAATAAACAGCGAAAACCTGTGTGGAAAGCGAGTTTGGATAGAAGAGGGGGAGAAGATTCCGAAATCGAAAATCGTAAGCGGTAAGCGAGTTGGAATAGACTACGCAGAAGAATATGTGATGAAGCCTTGGCGGTTTTGGGTCGCGGGCAACCAGCTCGTAAGTCGTTAGCCGATTCTTATTTCTTGACCGATTTCTTTGGCTTTGATACATTTCCCATCATCAGCTGCAAATTTTTTTTAGAAGCTAATGGAGATAATATGACCCTGTCCAATGCAACCGCAAAGGTTGCCGCTGTGCCAAAGGCAAAAACAACTGATATCGTCGTTCAGGAACTTGAAGACGAAATGCTCGTTTACGATCTGGAAAATGACAAAGCGCACCACCTAAACGAAACTGTTTCATTTGTTTGGAAAAAATGCGACGGCAAGACTTCCGTTAACGAAATAGCTGTACAGCTTTCTAATAAACTTGATCAGGGAATTGAAGCAGATTTTGTTCATCTTGCGCTGGATGAGCTTGGGAAGGCAAATCTTCTGGATGCTAACCCCGGCGAACTTATAGACTTGACGCGCCGGAAAGTGCTTTTCAGATATGCACCTATGGCAGCCGTCCTGCCGGTCGTGATGTCCTTAGTCGCACCCGAACCGGTTCATGCGCAAAGTTGTCTAGCGAATGGGATGAATTGCGACCCGCTAGCAAATCCGGATCCATGCTGTCCGCCCCTTTCGTGTTCTTGTGAAGGAAGTTGCTGTTAATAATGCCGACCGCAGATTTTTTTGAGCAGTTTGGACTAATCGCGTTCAAGAATTTTCTTGATCGCGATTTGTGTGCAGAACTTAGAACAGAAATTCTCAGTGCTTCCAAAGTCGGTTGTACGGTACGCGACATGAAGACCGGCGAATATATTATCGACGACAAATTTGCTAAGCGAAGTCAAACTAATGAACTCGGTTCTCAAATAGGTGCTATTCTTGAGGAGAAATTGAAGGGCTTGACTGCGACGATCTCCGCGCAATTTGGTGTCAGGCTAAAAGGGATTCAAGCACCGAGATATTGCTTGTATGAGAAAGGAGACTATTTCCGTTATCATGTTGATTCGGGCGACCACAAATACGTGTCGGAAGAAGGAAAGCCTCGTAAAGTCTCGGGGATCATTTTCTTAAACGACGAATCGCGTGAGCCTGAGGAAGGGAAATACTCTGGCGGCAACCTTACATTTTACGGACTTAACGACAATGAAGCCTTTGCAAAATTTGGTCTTCCGCTTGTCGGCGAACAGGGAATGTTGATCACGTTTCCACCGACCTTGCCTCACGAAGTTACGCCGGTGACATACGGCGAAAGATTTACGATCGCCACGTGGTTTATTTAATCGAATCCCAAAAAATTTGTGTTTGAGAAATGTAGTTTGCGTTGTTGCGCTCCTTTGCCCAGGCGTTTGCTTCCGCGATCACTCTCAGCGCTTCATTTCTTTTTCCTTGCTTCGCCAGAATCTTTGCGTGGAGCAAGCCGTAACGAAAATTCTTCGGGCTTTTCACAATCGCTTCCGTGATCCATCGAACCGCTTTATCTAAATCCCGTCCGTTGTGCATGTAATATTCAGCGGCGCGGAAAAGATTTCTATGACTCATTCCGCCATCTGCTTTTGACAGTTCGACGATTTGGTTGTCGATTTGTGTGTCAACTGAAAAATCGATCGTGAAACTCACACGCGTGTTTTCCCAATCCAGATTTACATCTACCGATTTTGTTTTGAGATTTGAAAATTGGAACGTAAACGTTTCCGTGAAGTCTATCTTCTCTGACTTCGCGGTAAAACGAAAGGCATCCTCCTCTCGTTTATAAACGTTTCCGGCAAGCGAACGATGGCGCGTGTTCTTATGGATTATCATCGTCCACGCTTTTTTCCCAGGAATTGTGTAAAGAGCGTAAGTGCCGGCCTTTAATTTGTTTCCAGCGATTGAAACATCTTCCGAGAAAGTGATCTTCGTTGAAGCATTCGCGCCGGTTCGCCAGATTTTGTCAAACGGCACAAGACCGCCAAAAATCTTACGTCCTTTCGCGCTCGGCCGAGCGTAGGTCAGCTTCACACGCGTTAACGCTACTTGCTGCGTGATTTCGGTAAACGGACTTAGCGTCGGCACATGCAAACTGTTTGAAGGGCGTTGACTGAGAGTGACCTGGGAGGCGATTAATATAATGAAAATTAGCACAAGTTGTTTCATTGGGTTCTCCGGCGTCGTAGTTTCCCTTATTCTAGACAGGCGAAAACACGACCGCAAGGGAGTGTGCTGCTTCAACATTTGTTATACCCTTACTTCCGCGGGTTTCAGCACACGTTTTCGATTCGTCCAAAAAAGCACACCACCCGACAACTACAAGGGGTACAACTGCCTGCGAATTCACACGAATTAGAAGTCGCGCGTAAACTCCGTTATTCTCACAACAGCACGGTTTAGGTTTTCTTCCTCAGTATGTCCCGAAGCTTTTCGAGGTTTGAAGGAGTGATTGCCATCCGGAATCCACGCAATCCGTATGTTTTTCGACAGCTTATATCCTGATACTTCCTCCGGCTTCCCAAACGGATCCCGCTCGCCCTGTACGATTAGCGTTTGAGTCTTAAGCGTTTCAAGATGCCCGGTTCGGAGTTTTTCGGGCTTTCCGGGTGGGTGAAACGGATATCCGAGACATATCAAACCCGCGACTTCCGATGCATCGGCAATCATACTCGCGAGCCTTCCGCCCATTGATTTTCCGCCAATATACAACGGCAAATCATTGCGAACTTCTCTAACGACTTCCCGCCAAGTTTCAAGTAATTTCCTCGGGCTTCCAGGACCGCGGCGTTTGCCATCTACACGTCTCAGAGCCATATACTCAAACTCAAAACGGCTCACCAAAATCTCGTTTCGTGCCAAGCCTTCTGCGATCGCATTCATAAAAGGAGTGTCCATTGGGGCGCCGGCACCGTGGGCCAAAATCACGTGCGCGATGGCTCGTTTTGAAGGTTTGTCAGTCAGAAAGTTGGTCATGATGTTAATAATTTACCAGTCGGAAACCGCGACCGCCACCAAGGTTGCAGAATTGGGGTTCGTTCCGGCTGAAACTTGCGAACCGACGAGCAATTTATTTGACGTATGGCAGTTTCAAACCTATATTGATGCTAACCCCAATTTGTTGGCAAATTTTTATATGAAGCTTTGCTTGCTTCGGAGTAGGCAGTGTTTCGTATTAAGGAGATTTTGATCATGAGAAATGTATTACTTTTCATCGCAATTCTACTCGTTGGCACATTAGGGCTAGCCTGTTCCACAACACCCGAGAGCACTAATTCAAACACTAATTTGAACGCAAATCTGGCGGACAATTCAAACGCCGGCTCAGACGATGATTCCGATGAGGACGCAAATCATTCAGAAAGCACTGATGACGATTCGGATGCCGATCGTTCAAAAGGTGATGACGATGATTCCGATTCGGAAACAGATGGAAAAGACGACAAAAGAGCCAAATCCGATGGTAAAAAATCTGATAGCAACGCTGGTAAGTCCACTTCATCGAGAACGGGAGGGAAAACCGTCAGGAAGACTAGCACCGGTGACAAAAACGTCGTAGAAAAGGCTGCTGATGGTACAAAGAGCGGCGTGAAAACGGCTGCAAAGAAAACCGGAAGTGCAGCAAAGAAAACAGGCAATGTCATTAAAGAAGGTGCTAAAAAGACCGCCAACGCTACAAAGAAGGGAGCGAAAAAGGTTGGTAAGAAAGTAAAGGATATCTTTAATTAGATAAGTTTTAAGCTGAGAGGTCAACCACTTCGGTTTGTTATTAAAGGTGGAAGCCAAAGTGATCGGTAAAAGATTCCGGGCGGATGTAAGGATCTGTATGTTTCTTATTCCGTCCGGAATGAACCTTTTCGGAGCAGATATCCGAGAATCACGCCGAATACAAAATTTGACACGCCGACCTCAATTCCGTGGCCAAATCTCACATATGCGGGCATATACTCACTTGGCGGGATTAGCGGGGCAATTCCCCCAAAGACAGCAAAAATCAATCCGATCAGCATCGATGATTTAGGCAAAGACAGTGGGG
This sequence comes from Aridibacter sp., assembly GCA_965216195.1. Lineage (GTDB taxonomy): Bacteria > Acidobacteriota > Blastocatellia > Pyrinomonadales > Pyrinomonadaceae > Aridibacter. Next base: position 128,262 of record OZ244151.1, read on the forward strand.
TAGTTCGTAAGATCAGATATGCAACTCCGATGAAAATGAGTCCCCGGAAAAACTGTGTGATCGCGATCAGCGAAAACGGTGGTATTTTCGTGCCGTAAAATTCGGCCACTTCCGGGTAAACGGTAACGAGCACGATACCCGCCGTCAGATAGATGAAAAAATAGATCAGACAACCGGCCATGATTCTCCCTATCCATGCAAATACCCGCCTTTTTACAACGTTTGTCATCGGGGCTTTAGGCGTCGCTTTTCCAAAAACAATGACTACAATCAACGTCTCTATTAAAGCGCGCAATATGCCGGTAAACGTTATCTGCAACGTTTCAGCTTGATCTGTAATGCCGAATATGAGTGCTTCGATGTGAAGGTTAATGTTTCCAATCGCGCAATAGATGGTGAATGCAAAAGCAAACAGCGATACGCCGCTCTGTGTGGAGTTTGATACATAGGTCGCGAGCACAATTACAATAAGAAAAGTGGCGAATAAGCTTAAAGTAAAGTGATGAAGCGTTGTAGGTAACCCAAAAAATCTTGTCAACAGAGTGTCGATAGCGGCCAATAAAGCCGAAACAATTATGGCATTTAACACAAATTTCGATTTCATTGTTTAATCTTCATCAATGCCTTTTGCGTCCATTTAAAGGTAGTTTTGTGAGAAACGACCCCGTGTTCAAAAGCTAGACCCGCACAGGGTTTAAGCTTCGCCCCCTCACCTGCCGCATAATTCTCGAGTTCCGCAATATATTCCTTTAAGAGAACTCTAAGAGAGTTTAAAAAAGAAACGACTTTGTCTCGCGGAATTTGATCGTCCATAAATGCGAAACGAAGCAACAGTATGTCCAACCTTTTGGCAACGTCATCCTTTTTGATCGGTTTCGTGAGCCAGATTCGAAACTCATCTTCGCCCTTTTCGGTAATGTAGAACAATTTTCTGCCGGAATCGTCCTGTTTCTGCACCGCCATTCTTAGCTTTTGAAGTTTTTTTAGCGCAGGGTAAATCGAGCCCGGGCTACTACTGTAGTTTCCCATCGCAGTCGTTTCGAAAGTCTTTCTAACTTCGTAACCAGTAGAGGGACGCTGGAGTAATAAACCTAGGATCGCGAAATCAAGATGAGTCATAATAGCGAGGATAGTACGAATCGTATTAAATGTCCAGTACGAATCGTACTAGCGCTAGGGCATCATCCGGATCGGTTGAGTAGCCCGAAACTAAACAGGCGGAAACACGACCGCGAGGGAGTGTGCCCGTGTCAGGTTACATTGCCATAAACAAACTCTCATCGGCATTTAGATTCCGAAGCATACTCAAATGATAATGGGCACGCTTTTACACGTGCGTTTCTGCCTGTGTGTTTATGATGAAAAAGCCGCATCGGGTCTGAACTCCCGGGCGGCTTTTCGGTAGACTGTTGAAATTAGCTTGAAACTAACGGTCTAACAATCTATTAGGTTTTGTTAGAGGCTTAAGCTTCAGCCACCTCACTATAATCATTATTCATAAATCCCTTTGATCACCTCCTTCTCTAGTGTTTGAGGATTTCAGTGTAGCGGATTAAATTCGCACAAGTCAATAAATATTGCAGCTAGAACAAATAACGGACAATGGATAGCGGATAATATTCAGAGACTTAATTCTCCATTATTCGTTATCAATTATCAGTTTCCAAACTTCCTAGACTCTAAAGTTTCCTGTATTATTCCCCTTATGAAACAACTTTATCCTGAGATTGAACCCTTTGATTCGGGCATGCTCGAGGTGTCGGATATCCACACGATTTATTACGAGCGTTGCGGAAATCCGGATGGCATTCCGGTAGTTTTCTTGCATGGGGGACCGGGCGGCGGTTTGATCCCCATGTACCGCAGATTTTTCGATCCTGAGGCTTACAACATAACGCTTTTTGATCAACGCGGTTCGGGTAAATCTACTCCGCATGCAGACTTAAGAGAAAACACTACGTGGGATTTGGTGAAAGACATCGAAACGCTTCGTGAGAAGTTTGGTGTGGAAAAGTGGTATGTTTTCGGCGGTTCGTGGGGCAGCACGCTTTCGCTTACATATGCCGAAACACATCCTGATCGCATTAGCGGACTTGTTTTACGAGGTATTTTTCTCACACGCCCGAAAGAGCTCAAGTGGTTTTATCAGTATGGCGCAAGCGAGATTTTCCCTGATTTTTGGGAGCGTTATCGTGACGAAATTCCGGAAGGTGAACGCACCGACATGATGACCGCCTATCACAAACGCCTTATTAGCGATGACGAAAAAACTCGTGTTTCAGCCGCTCGCGCCTGGAGCGTTTGGGAGGGTTCGACCTCTAAGCTCTTTCCTGACAAAGATTTAATGAATCATTGGGAGGACGAAAAGGAAGCGCTGTCGCTTGCAAGGATCGAATGTCACTACTTTATGAACAATTCGTTTTTCCCTACCGAAAACTACCTAATTGAGAACGTTGATAAGATTCGTCACATCCCGACGGTGATCGTACAGGGACGATACGACGTCGTATGCCCAATGATTTCTGCGTGGGAATTGCACAAGGCTTTTCCGGAGGCGGAGTTAAATGTAATTGACGATGCTGGTCACTCCATTTCCGAGAAGGGAATCACGGCGGCGTTAGTTGACGCAACCGATCGTTTCAGAGACAAGGAACAAAATGGCTAAACTAAGAATTAAGGGTTGGGATACTGGCTCAAACAAACTAAAAATGACAGAGATTCTGATAGAGAAAATCGGTCTCGACAAAAAGGGAGCCGATGAACTCGAAAAAGCGATTTCCGAGGGGCGCACGATGTCGCTCAATATTGAGGACAATAATTATGCCGAGGAACTATACCAAGACCTCATAAAAGTTGGTGCGCTTGTAGAACTCGTTTGAGTGTTGGAAATAAGGTGAAAAATACCTTGAATAAGGGTATTATTGATTTTCAGGTAGCGTTTCAAACGTGAAGGAAAGAAAATTATGTTAGGAACTACGGAAATTATTTTAATCGTTTTGGCTTTGTTTTTGCTCTTTGGCGCGAGCCGACTGCCAAAACTCGCGAAGTCTTTAGGGCAAAGCCGCCGGGCGTTTAAGGAAGGCTTGGAAGAAGCCGAGCGTGAGTTTAATGGTGAAGGGGAAGTCGATTCTGTCGACCCTCCGCAGATTAAAAGTGTAAACGAAAAGGTTTAGTTTTGATTACGCTTTAGACCTTTGAGCGGTGAAAAGTGTAGCCTTTATCGAGCAACGGAAACTCAATCCGTCTCGCTCATCATCAATTTTTTGAGCAAGTTTTTCTATGACTTGCTCATTTTCTTTTTCATCCAAAAAATCCAGCCAAGAGGGCATTAAGAAAAACTTCATAAGCGGTGAATCCACAAATTCTTTCCCATTTTCATATTCGACGAAATCACGTTTCGTTTCGCATTCAACCTTTGTAAGAGCAAATCCTTGCACTAGATCCTTTAGACCGGAAACCGTCGGAAGCTCAGAGATCAATCGTTCGACGTCAGCTTCTTTATCAAGCATGTCTAGATCGAGAAAAACCTCCCAAAGGTAGGAAAATACTTCTCCAAAGCTGCCTGCCGTTGGGATAAGCACGGCGAGTTGATCCTTTGTTTGTAGCGCCGATTCATTTACAAATTCGCCAATTTCGGACGGTTTAACGAAAGATGCATCAGCGATTACGAGTTCAGATTTGGCAACGGGGAATGAAGTGGAAAAGTCCAGATCGCTCTTTAAGGCAGTAGCTTTTTCCTGGGCGATTTGCTGCAACTCTTTGTTCTCGCAAACGGCAAACATCTGCGAATTCTCATCCAGCTTTTCGGACAGACCCAGCGCATGATTGCCGGATCCGGCATTTAGGTACAGAATAGTCTCCTTTCCCTTTAAGTCGCATTTCTTATCGAAGACGCCTGTGAACTTTGCGGTCCAATCATCTTCGATCAGTCCACGCAAAAACGCCAGCTCTTTTTTTGAAACAGACACTTACTTCTCAACCTCCGCGTGGAGCATCACAAACTTGCCGCTCGATTTATCACGCTTGGCATACGCCGTTTTGAACTCAATTCCGCCACTTTTTCCTTTCCATGTTTCTGAAAGCGGATCGCCCGTTACTTTTTTTAGCTTCGACACATCGATCCTAAAAATCTGCCTCAATGCGTCCTCTGCCGAGCTTTCTTTTTTCCCAAGCAGCAAATTAAAACGCTTTGCTTTGTTTTTGTAAAAACGTACTGACAAACCCTTGGGATGATCCGCGACGGCGTATCGACGGTATTCGCCGGGCATTAATTTCGGATTGTTTCTCACAGGTGAAATCTTCAATGGAGTGCCGAAAAGTTCGTCAAACTCCTGAGCAGACTTGTCTGCGAGCGTCGGAACGTCAACGTACGAAACCTTAAGAGTCGGTTTGTTTTCAGGTGTGATTATAGTCTTTGGCGTCGTTTCGGTTGAAGGACTTTTACGAAGTTCCTCATTTGCATTACGGCAAGCCGCAACTCCAAAAGCCAAGATTATAAGTAAAAGTGATGAGGTTTTTGCGGTTAGGTTATTCACCAGCTTTTTTACTTTCTGTGTAGTTTCCAACCTGCACTCTCGCCGCGCGCAGGAGCCTTCCCTTAAAGGTGTAGCCTTCAGTATATTCTTTGATAACAATTCCGGTTTTCGATTCGTCTTCGACATCAACCAATTCGACCGCTTCGTGCAATTCCGGATCGAATTTGTTTCCAACCGAATCCATTGTCTCGACGCCCACACTCATAAGCGCCCGTTCAAAGCTTCGAGCCGTACCCTTTACACCGCCGATTAGGTTTTCAAACGATTGATTTTCTTCAGCTGCAGCGATCGCCAGATTTAGATTGTCCAAAACGGGAAGCAGCGTATTCAAAAAATCGAGGCGTCCCGAATCGGCTTTCTGCTCAAGCGACTTCTTCATGCGTTCGCGGCGCTCAGAGGTTTCCTTTTCAAGTTTTGTCTTTTCCTCTTCGAAGCGTTTCTGCACACCGACGAGTTTTGATTCGGCTGCCTCGCATCGAATCATAATTTCCTTTAGTTCGTTTTCGAGTCTGACGACTTCGGCTGATTTGTTTTCCTCCGCCGGAGCTTCAGCTTCCGGTTCCAACACTTCCGTACCGTCATTGACCTCGACGTTTATTCGCTCGCCGCCCTCGCCAAACCTGCGTTTGTCATTTACCGGAATTTCTTCCGCTTCTTCTGTTATTTCTTCGTTTTCAAAATCACTCATCTTTACTTTCTTAAACTACGCCATTTAGTGGGAAGTGCCAAAAATTTTTATAAGAATATCAAACAATAAAGCAATTCGTAATTCGCGATAGACAATTCGTTTTTGGGTAGATTAATCTTCTCGAATTTCGCCTCACGAAGCGCGAATCACCAATTTTAGGCAGAGGCTTTTGCCGTATCCGGCGTGAAAACCATCTCGCCATTCTTAGCCGAAACTTTCACCTTTTGCCCATTAAGTATCTCGCCTTCGAGGAGTTTCACCGCGAGCGGATTCTGAATGAGCGTCTGGATTGCGCGTTTAAGCGGGCGCGCGCCAAAATTCGGGTCGTAGCCTTCCGTGAGCAGCAAATCTCTCGCTGAATCGTCAAGCTCAATCGTAAGATTCTTGTCTGAGAGAAGCTTATGAAGCCGCCTGAGCTGGACGTCAACGATCTTCGATAAATCTTCCTTGCTCAGCTGATCAAATACAACGATGTCGTCGATTCGGTTAAGAAATTCAGGTCTGAAGTGGTTTTTCAAAACACCCAGAACCATTTCCTTTGCCGTTGTATCAACCAGGTCATTTTTCTCGTTGATTTCGCGCGAGCCTAGGTTTGACGTCATGATCAGCACGGTGTTTTTGAAGTCCACGGTGCGTCCCTTCGAATCCGTCAGACGACCTTCATCGAGAATTTGAAGCAATATATTGAAAACGTCCGGGTGTGCTTTTTCGATCTCGTCAAAGAGTATTACCGAATATGGACGCCTTCGCACCGCTTCCGTCAGCTGCCCACCTTCCTCATAACCCACATAGCCGGGAGGTGCTCCGATCATACGCGCGACGGCATGCTTCTCCATATATTCCGACATATCGAGCCGGACCATAGCTTTTTCGTCGTCAAACAAAAACTCAGCGAGTGCTCGCGTCGTTTCGGTTTTTCCAACGCCGGTCGGACCCAGGAAAATAAACGAACCGATCGGTCGATTTGGATCCTGGAGCCCTGCGCGCGAACGCCTTACCGCATTAGCAACGGCAAGCAAACCTTCATCTTGCCCGATTACGCGCCGACGCAGATTGTCTTCCATTTTAAGGAGTTTCTGCATTTCGCCTTCGAGCATTTTCGAAACCGGTATGCCCGTCCATTTGGCAACAATTTCTGCAATGTCCTCTTCGCCGACTTCCTCTTTAAGCATGACACCGTCTGTCTGAAGTTCTTCAAGCCGCGTCTGCTCGTCTTCAAGCTGCTTTTCAAGCTCGGGAATCCTGCCATATTGTAATTCCGCCGCTTTGTTTAGGTCGCCGGCCTGTCTGGCTTGTTCGAGCTCGAGTTTTGCTTGCTCGAGTTCTTCCTTGCCCGAGCGCATTTTTTCGATCTCAGCCTTTTCCGATTGCCACTTCGCTTTCATCGCCGAAGATTTTTCCTTGAGGTCAGCAATTCTGCGGTCGATGTCGCCCAAACGCTCTTTCGATTTTTCATCAGTTTCCCGTCCGAGCGCCTGACGTTCGATCTCGAGCTGCATGATTTCGCGTTCGATATCGTCGATTTCTTCCGGAAGTGAATCAATCTCAATCCGCAACTGCGACGCAGCCTCATCGATTAAATCGATCGCCTTATCAGGCAGAAAACGATCGGCGATGTAGCGGTTTGAAAGGGTTGCGGCGGAAACGATTGCCGCATCCGTTATTCTCACACCGTGATGCACTTCGTACTTTTCCTTAAGCCCACGAAGGATCGAAATCGTTTCCTCGATGTTTGGCTCAGCGACGTAAACCTGTTGGAAACGGCGTTCGAGAGCCGCATCCTTTTCTATATACTTTTTATATTCATTAAGCGTCGTTGCGCCGACGGCTTTGAGCGTGCCGCGTGCGAGCGCCGGTTTGAGCATATTTGACGCGTCGATCGCTCCTTCGGAAGCTCCTGCTCCGACGAGAGTATGCAACTCATCAATAAACAATATTATTTGCCCATCGGATTTTTCAATCTCTTTTAATACAGCTTTAAGTCGATCTTCAAACTCACCGCGGTATTTCGCACCCGCGAGCATCGCGCCCAAATCTAAACCGACAAGTCGTTTGTTTTTAAGTGTTTCCGGGATGTCACCCGAAACGATTCTCTGCGCCAAACCTTCAACAATTGCAGTTTTACCAACGCCCGGTTCGCCAATCAAAACGGGGTTGTTTTTGCGTCGTCTGGAAAGAATTTGGATCGTCCGACGGATTTCGTCGTCGCGTCCGATCACAGGATCGAGTTTTCCTTTGCGGGCAAGATCGGTTAAATCCTGCGCGTATTTTTCGAGCGCCTGGAAATTCTCTTCCGCGTTTTGATCCGTGATCTTCGAACCGCCACGCATTTCTTCAACGACCTTAGCAACATCGTCGTAATTAACACCGTTTGAGCGAAGAATTCGTGCGGCGTCGCCATCTTTTTCGGAAGCGATTGTAAGCAAAAGGTGCTCGGTGGAGATATATTCATCCTCCATCTTTTCTGCTTCTTTTTGTGCTTCCGCAAAAATCGTATTTATCCGCGAACTGAAATACTGCTGTCCGCCCGTAACTTTTGGAAACTTAGCGATAGCAGCATCGAGTTCGGAAAGAATGCTCTCTCGTTTTGCACCAACTTTACCGAGTATCGGTCTAACAACTCCCTGCTCCTGTTCGAGCATGGACATCAATAAATGTTCTGGCTCGACCTGCTGGTTCTCGCTTTTTTCGGCAACGCCGATCGAGTTTTGTACGGCTTCCTGCCCGCGAATTGTAAATCTATCGAATCTCATGTTTTCTGTGTTTGGGTGATTCGGAATCCGTTATACGTAATTCGTAATTCAGCTTGCGCTGTAAACTGTGCAGTTGTGCCGTTTGTAACAGCATGTCTGAACTCACGAAAGCGAATTTCGAATTACGTATTACGAACAACATACCTCCGAAGCACGTTCGGCTCACTACGCACTAGCTGCTTCCGTATCAATAGTTTTCGGTTCGGCGTCCTCTCCGGAAACTTCGATTTTGCGCGCCTTTGCTTCCTCTTTTTTCGGCAAACTCACGCGTAGGATTCCATTGTTGAAATCTGCCTTCGTGTTTTCTGCCGATACTGTGCGCGGCAAACTGAAAGAACGCGTAAACGAACCGTAAGCTCTTTCTACGCGATGATAATTCTCGCTTTCTTCGTTTTTCTCAAAACGTCTTTCGCCTTTGAGCGTGATCACGTTGTTTTCAATCGAAACCTCGAAATCTTCGCGATTCATGCCTGGAAGTTCTGCTTCCAAAACGATTTCACCTTCGCTTTCATAAATATCGACGCTCGGTGCCCAACCGCCGCTGGCCATTTCTTCCTGCGTAAAACGCGTTGGGTAATTGGAGTTGAAGATGCGATTCATTTCATCTTGCAAACCTCTAAGCTCTCTAAATGGGTCGTACTTGATAATACTCATTTTTACTTAAATCCCTCCTAAGTTTTATAGGTTATTCCCTGATTTTAAGGCTAAATAACTTAGCCCCTAAGTATAATAAAATCTGAGTCTGGTTTTGTCAAGTCTTAATTCGCACGGAAACGAATGATAAAAAACGACAATTTTCTTGCTTTTTTAGGTGACACGAAGCCTTTGAAAAGGTTATATTTACATCGCATTATTCCAAAAGAAAAATAGTACTTTTTGCGCCTAGCAGTATCTTGCCAGGACGTAATTTGCTCTAATGAAGATTTTCCGCGAAGCAATATATCCAATAATTGCCGTTCTTGCCGCGTTTGTGATCGGCGGGATCATAATCTTGATTATTGGCGACAATCCGCTGACGACGTTTCGCCTATTGGTGGAGAATTCGTTTGGCTCAGTAAAGGGAGTTTCTGAAACACTCTTCTACGCGACTCCTTTGATTTTTACAGGACTCGCCGTTGCGGTAGCGTTTCGATGTGGTCTTCTAAATATAGGCGCTGAGGGCCAATTGTATGTTGCAGCGTTTGCGACTGCATGGGTCGGAATTAAATTTGGCGGCACGATAGTAAACATTTTTGGTAAAGAAGAAAATTGGTCCTGGGTGAGTCTTCCTGCCTTAATTTTGATCCCACTGTGTATCGCGACCGCGATTGTTGTTGGCGGAATTTGGGGGGCGATCCCCGGATATCTGAAAGCGAAACTTGGGTCACATGAAGTTATTAACACGATAATGCTTAACTTCATTGCGATCGCTTTGGTGAGCTATTTTACCCAATATCATTTCAAAATCCCGGGCGATCCAATTTTGCAGACCGCTCCTATCGGCGAAGCCGCACACATCCCACAGCTCAACCAGTTTTTGCCATTTATTCCGAAAGATGTAGCGCTCAATGTTTCCTTCTTGCTTGCGATATTGATGTGCATACTGGTTTACATATTTTTATGGAAGACCAAATGGGGCTACGAGCTAAGAGCAGTTGGCGAAAATCCTTCAGCAGCGGAATACGGCGGCATTTCACCAAAAAAGCAGATCATTATCGCGATGACAATTTCCGGCGCGCTGGCCGGAATGGTTGCGATTGGTGAGGTTATGGGTTTTCGTCATAATTATTACCACGGGTTTTCGGCAGAATGGGGGTTTTTGGGAATCGCGGTTGCTCTTTTGGGCAGAAATCATCCGTTAGGAGTTTTTATTGCGGCGATCTTTTTCGCCATTTTGCTGCGTGGAGGAATTTTTGTCGATGCGTTTACGCGCTATGTCTCAAAAGATTTGGTTGAAGTTTTACAGGCGATAATTATTTTGTTTGTTGCCGCGCTTCAAAGGTATACAAAGTGAAAAAGGGGAAAAGTGAGAAAGTGAGAAAGGTGAAGAGTGAAGACGGGAGAGAATTGTGACGAAGGCTGCGAGCCGAAAAGTTGAGAGTTTTGAAGACGTATTTATATGGCGGAGGGCTCTAGAGTTTGCGAAAGAGATTGATTTGGTTACAGATAAGGGGCGACTAAAATCTGATTTTGGTTTAAGTAGTCAGCTTCGTAGGGCAGCAGTTTTCGGTTTCGACAAAACATAGCGGAAGGATTGAAAGAACATCACGAAAGGAATATTTGAACTTTTTGAATATCGCAAAACCGTCAGCAGGCGGAGTAAGGAGTCTGCTGTATGTTGCGGTGGAGGTTGAGTACCTGGGCAAACAAGAGTTTGACGATTTGTGTGAGAGATCGAAATACCTGAGTGGCTCCATAACAAATTATATGAAGTCGCTCAGGAAACTGGATACATAGAGTCTGGGAAAACTTTTTTAACTTTTACACTTTTGTACTTTTTCACCTTTATTTATGGAAGAGCTTTTTTCAATAACATTTTGGGGAATACTGATCTTTTCGGCGATCAGGCTCGCGACGCCAATGATTTTTGCGGCGCTCGGTGGAATGTTTTCGGAGCGTTCGGGCGTTATAAATATCGCGCTTGAGGGCCTGATGCTTTCGGGAGCGTTTACTGCGGCCGTAATTACCTACGAACTCAGCAATCCTTATATTGGCTTTTTATGTGCGCTCATTGCGGGAGGCTTACTCGCGCTTCTTTTTGCAGTTGCTGTTATCCAATTTGAGGCGGATCAGGTTGTTGCTGGATTTGGGATCAACATTTTGATGCTTGGTGTTCCAGCACTTTTATCCAGTGCGATTTACGACTCCGCGGGGTCTACTGAGCAGATCGCGAAAGAGTTTCTTCTGCCCGAGATTTTTGGTTTCAACATTGCATCGATTCTTGCTTTTCTACTCGTTCCAATTGCATGGTACGTGCTTTATAAAACCCCGTTTGGTTTGAGGATAAGGGCAGTTGGCGAAAACCCCGAAGCGGCTGATGCAGCAGGTGTAAAGGTTCATGCGATGCGTTATACGGGTGTCGTGTTAAGCGGAATTTTGGCTGCGGCCGGAGGTGCCTATATGGCTATCGGGCAGTCGTCCTTTTTCACACGCGGAATGTCGGCAGGTAAGGGCTTTATCGCGCTAGCGGCGCTGATATTAGCGAAATGGAGACCTGTTCAGGTGTTTATCGCGTGCTTGTTTTTCGGGTTTACGGAGGCGCTCGCGATTCAGATTCAGGGTTCTTCGTGGGCGAAGATTGGGGGCGAAGACATACCGGTTCAGTTTATCGAGATGCTGCCCTATGTGCTGACGATAATTGTTTTGGCAGGATTTATAGGTCTTTCTCGAGCGCCGAAATCGCTCGGTATTCCTTACATAAAGGAAAACTAGAATTGGAAATCGATGGTGCTGGTATCTTGTTTCTAAAATTATGAGCTATGAAAATGCGAAAGAAGCAGCGGATTTTATCCGTTCGAAATTTTCAAAGGATTTGAAGTTGGCCCTTGTTTTGGGCAGCGGGCTTGGAGGCTTCGCAGAGAGTATCAAAGACGCGGTGGCGATTCCTTACGAAGAGATTCCGCATTTTGCGGTCTCAACGGTGGTTGGGCACGCAGGACAGCTTGTACTCGGGGAAATCGAGGGTGTTTCGCTTGCTGTTCAACAGGGAAGATTTCACTACTACGAAGGCTACGAGATGGAGCAGGTTACGTTTCCAATGCGCGTTTTCGGACAGCTCGGGATCGAAACGGTGATATTAACAAACGCTGCCGGAAGTGTTTTGACCAGTTTCAAACAGGGGCGTCTGATGTTGCTCAGGGACCACATAAACTTGATGGGAACCAGTCCGCTGCGTGGTGAAAATGATGAGCGATACGGACCGCGTTTTCCGGATATGACCGAAGTTTATGACACCGGGCTTCAACGTCTCGCGCATGAAGAGGCCTTGAAGATCGCCGATGAGAGATTTGAAAAAGGTTTGGATAAAAAACTTCGTCCGTTTCTAAAGCGTGGAGTATATTGCGGACTTTCCGGCCCTACTTACGAAACTCCCGCGGAAATCCGTATGCTGCGTATGCTTGGTGCGTCAGCCGTGGGGATGAGCACGGTTCCGGAAGCGATTGTTGCGCGACATCAAGGTACGAAGGTTTTGGGAATTTCGTGTATCACAAACCTGGCGGCAGGGATTACCAATCAACCGATCGATCACGACGAGGTTATTGAAACGGGCGAGAAAGTAGGCGAAATTTTCCAAGAATTGCTGCGGCGAATTATTAAGAAACTCGGCTGACAAATATGATAATTGGCATCTGCGGCGGCACAGGCTCCGGAAAAACTACACTCGCAAAAAAGATTGTCGAGCATTTCGGTTCGGAAAATGTGTCGAGAATCGAGCAGGATTCTTATTATTTTAATCTCGCCGATATTCCTCTCGATGAAAGAAGAAAGGCAAATTTTGATCACCCTGAAGCCGTTGATTTTGAAGCCATTGGCACGCATCTTTCGAAGCTTCGCACCGGGGAGGAGGTCGAGATACCGATTTACGATTTTGCGAGCCACACCCGTAAGGACGAAACGCGACTCGTAAAACCAACGCCAATAGTCATCCTCGAAGGGATTTTGATATTTTCCCAACCGGAAATTGTCGAGTTGATCGATTTGAAAGTTTTTATCGACACGCCTGAAGAGACGCGCCTGGAGCGAAGAATTGAGCGAGACATAGAGGAGCGAGGCCGCACGCTTGATCACACGCTCTGGCAATACGAAAAAACCATTCAACCCATGCACAAGGAGTTTGTCGAGCCATCAAAAGATGTCGCAGATTTTGTCTTGGCAGATGATGGGGAAGAAGAAAACACTTTTTCGCGACTTGTCGAATTGATTGAAGGTCGGAGCGCAACGGGAAAGATTTAGTTACCATAGTTATGAGCAACGTAAAAAATTTGATCGAATCTGCAAAGGAGGTGCGCGAGCGAGCCTTTGCACCATACTCAAAGTTTAGGGTTGGGTCGGCAGTGGTAACGAAGGATGGGAAGGTTTTTACAGGCTGCAACGTGGAAAGCGCTAGTTTTGGCCTAACCGTCTGCGCGGAAAGAGTTGCGATCTGGAAAGCCGTTTCGGAAGGAGAAACTGAGTTTACCGCGATTTCAGTAGTCGCCGATACGGAAAAGCTAACCCCACCCTGTGGAGTTTGCCGACAGATAATTTGGGAGTTTTGTGGGGACGTGCCGGTAACACTCGCAAACCTAAAAGGCGCTCACGAGACAATCTCGATAAAAGAGCTTCTTCCCAGAGCATTTGATACGAAGTTTTTGGAGTAATTTCTGCAGTTTACAGAATCACCTTCCCAATTCTTACGAACCTCCGTTTGATCGAAATTCGATACCGACTCTACCGGTGGAAGGTAAAATCTGCATTACCCGAGGCAAATCATTCGGGAGCCCAGATAAAATTCGTTTGCAGATTTACTGCGGTTTCTGTTGTTCAAGCTGGCGTACTTTCTCGATTTGGCTTTTCGAAATAGCTGCGGAGCCATGAATCGCAAAAACCTTCTCCGGCTTGAGGTTTGATCTATCCAACCATTTCACAAACCACTTCATTATTGGGAGTCTTGAAACAGGTGGATTACTATCGGTTCTAAACGGCTCAAATAGGTCCGCTTGATATAGAAGTCTTCGGTCAGGGAGATAAACGACTAGCATTCCCTTGGAATGCGGATTATCTCCCACATCAATAATATCCACCCGCATGGAATCGTCCGAAACCGAATATTTCCTGTTGACCACAACGAGATTGGGTTTCGTCACCGGCAAACTTTTTAGGGAGTTTAGTCTAAAATTATACCCGAGTGAGCGTTTTAGTACTTTCTGTGTTTCTTCACTTGCTATGATTCTCGCACCCTCTCTAATGAATGGGTAAATGCCACCCGCGTGGTCGCTATGGTGATGTGTCAAAACAACATATTTTGTTTTCTTATTCGGAAAATTCTGTTTAACAAGATGAAGAAGACGGTCACCAACCGCGTCTGAGCTTTTCTCCCCGGCCCAATCTACAGCCGGTATCTGCTGTAGCTCATGATATCCAGCCGGAGCGTCGACTACCATGAGGTACTTTTCGAATTCGACGATCAATGCATGAAATCCACCGCGTATATTACGGGCAAGAAATACGTTCTCGTCAATTTTTTCAATAGATTTGCTCTCCCTAGCGGGTACACCTCCATTTCTCACAACGGATTTAGTGCTGGGTTGCTTAGGAATCTTCAGATCATTTGTTGACTTGATGTGGTCCGCGAGCTTGAAACTATTTTTCGCCTCGGTGATTTTGACATGTTTCAATCTTTTGTCACCCAGAAAAACTTCGTAATACGATGGAAGCAAACCAACGCCGTCTATCTGTTTATAGTTATGAAATAGCCATCTGACGGGAGTATCACCAAGAAGCGGGTGATCAATCAGATACTCAAGTCCTCTGAAAATATCGCCTCCATTGGCAAAAAACATCGATATCGTTTTATTGGTATCGGTTGAGAAGTTTACGACGTCCAGAGCTTCATTACCAATCGAAGTCCTTCCTTGGTAACGAATGGTTTGGCGGTTTTTAAGTGCTTCTTGAAGAAGAAGTTGAGGTACGATTCGAGAGTATCCTTTGCGTTGGTTTTCCGTTTCGGAATCACCGGTCCAGATAGCCCATTTTTCACCCGGGCTAATTACCAAAAGTCTCCCCTCGCCGTCGTAAACAAAGCGCATCCACTCGTTTGCATCGTGATTCACCTTCGTTCTTGACTCGTACAAAACGGCTTTTGATTTTGGGTCAAAGCCAAATTTTTCTGTGATCGGAACAAGATCAGGCGAATCCGAGGTCAAGCCCTGCATTCGGGTAGAAAGATCATATTCTCCCTTCCCGGTCCAAAAGATCTCACCATTCATTTTAGACCCCGCGCCTTTGCCAAGGTTTTCAGCGGCGACTTTTGTTAACAATACTCCCTTTGAAAAGGACTTGTTGGACGACCAGTTAATCCGGATTTCGCCATTGATATTTGACCTATCTTTGTTATTAAGCTTTACCAGTAATAAGTCCAAATCGCCCGCACTGTTTTCGGTGGTGTGGCCGGTAATAACACAGCCACCGTCCGAGGTTGGCGCCACTGTGTAACCGAAGCTCTGGCCGGTTTTTGTGAAAAGGATTTCCTCCTTCCATTCAAGAACCCCGTTCGCGCGCGTTTTGAGCACAATTGCGGCTCTTCCCGCATTTCTTCCGTGATCCGAGAATCCCGTAAAACAAAAACCAAGATCCTGGGTCTGCGTGCCGGTTAATGTTCGATTGTATCCCTCCAATGGCAGGACACGTGACCAAACTTCCTTGCCCAACGTATCGACCTTAACCAAATACGGATCGCTGCCATCTTTCGCAAAGCTGCTTGTGTAGCCGGTTACTAAAAACCCTCCATCCGAAAGTTTAGTTACGGAGTGGCCAACATCGGAAGCGACACCGCCAAATGTCCGAGACCATAGCTTTTTTCCGCTCGAATCTGTTTTTAGGATAAACATATCCCTGTCACCCGCACCTGTGCTATAGGTTTGCCCCGCAATTATAAACTCACCCTTTTCATCTTGAGCCATCGAGAAACATCGATCACCCTTGGCGCCACCGTAAGTCTTCGACCACTGCTCTTTGCCGTCAGAATCAGTTTTAAGGAGCAGACAGTCATGCTCACCTGCAGGCGTAGCTCCAGTTGTCTCCCCGATAAGAACGTATCCGCCGTCCTTTGAAAGAATCACATCCCATGCGCGATCGTCACCCCCTTCGCCAAACGTCCTTTGCCACCGTTTTTCGCCTTTCAAATCAGTTTTTAGCAGGAAAAAGTCAAATCCTCCCGCTCCAGTGCTGTTCGTGAAACCTCCGACAATAAACCCGTCACGAGTTTCCCTAACGGACCAGCCATTGTCCTCTCCAGGTCCGCCATAGGATTTTGACCATTCAACACTTCCTTTCGAATCCGTTTTGACCAGATAAATATCCTCGTCACCACTTCCTCCTTTCTGGGTCACACCTGCCACGATATAGCCAGAATCACTCGTTTGGGTAACAAAAACTCCTCGGTCCCTCATCTTACCGCCGATTGTTTTCTGAAATTCAATGCGCGACTGGCCGACTGCGACCGCCGACAAAAATATCGTAAGCAGATGAATAATTGTATAAAGCGGAATAGTTTTCATAGCTTTTAGTGTGCGCCGAAGCGAAATTAAAAGTTATTCACGTGTTGGATACATAATTTGACTGTATTGCAACTTTGGTCACAATGATATGACTAAAATAGTCTTTCGGTCAAATTAGTTTTTAGAGAGTTGGCTTAATAACATTTCCTACGAATAAGTATTTCGGCGATCTTTCGACAATCCTTAATTTGTGATCCCGTCCCGGCCCTCAATCGGCAAAAAAATCATTAGAAATGTTAAGAATGTAAAGGGGATGTAAAATCTATCCAAGCGGCTTTGACCAAAATGGCAATTCGGTCATAATGGTTTTATGGTAAGGATAGCTAATCGGACTCATCGCTTGAAGCGTCGTTTTTAACTGGAGTAGAAAATGTACAAATTTGTAATACGAGATCTCAGAAAACCACTTTTATTTGGAGTCTTGTCATTATCCGTATTGAGTTTTAATGGCAGCGCTAATGCGCAGAATAAAATATCGATCGATGAAGTGAATACAATTATCGAAAATATGGTCAAACTAATCGATGAACGCTTTATCGACATACCCGCGGGAAAGGCTGTGATCGAGGGTATAAATAAGAATCTTAGGAGCGGTAAATATCGCAGTATTACGAATGACCGAGATTTTGTCACGGCGTTGAACAAGGATTTGTACGCATTGAGTAAAGACCTGCATCTTGTCGTCCAGCCCATGCGAAAAGGCATTCAGTGCCCCGGCATTTCTAAGACGACGGGCAAATCGGGTGAAGGTGAATTCAAACCGGAGCCGTGTCGTGTAGTTGGCCAACACTTTTTCAAACGCCCTGCTAACGGACACTTCTCGTCCAAAATCCTTCACGGAAACATTGGTTACGTAAAAGTAAATGGTGTTCTGGCTCCACTAAAGGATTCGAAGGTCAGGGAAGATATGGAAGCTGCTCTCCTTTTCGTAAAGAACACGGATGCCGTAATATTCGACCTGCGAAACGTGCCCGGCGGTTTTCCGGAAACGATATCTCTGCTTTCCAGTTATTTATATGATGACGAACCAAACCTTCAGAATACCTATCATAATAGAATATCGGGATCATCCACCCTCTATACACGGCCTGACGAAGTGCCTTTTCACTTTGGTCTCAACCGACCGATATACATTTTGATAAACCGCGGTACCGGATCGGCAGCGGAAGCGTTTACGTATCACAATCAGCAACACGGTCGAGCGACTGTAATCGGTGAAAATTCGATAGGAGCAGGACGGCTTTCGGAAATCTATGCAATTAGCAAAACGCTCTATATGATGGTTCCCGAAAACCGCTCTGAGCACCCAGTCAGCAAAAAGGGCTTTGAACAAGTCGGGGTTAAACCCAATGTAGATGTTAAGGGAGAGGACAGCCTTCCGGTTGCGCACGCCACAGCTCTTAAAACCCTGATCAAAAACAATCCGGAAAACTCAAAGTGGAGAAGTGCACTGCCGAAAATTGCAAGGGACAGGCAGAAGATTTCGGACAAACTAGGAGAATACGTTGGCATTTACGGAGAAAGATCGATTCTAATTTCCGGGACGGGGCTTGCCTATAAACGCGCCGGACAGCCGGAACTTGAGCTACAGAAAATAGGAAAGGACACTTACAAGATAGTGCTTCCGTCCGGAGCACGTTCCCGGGGTCCGATTCCAACGGTAAGATTCGACCGAGATGAAAATGGAAAGATCAAAAGTATTTCGCTTGTTTTACCGGACGGTCGTGAAGTCGGAACCTATGCTAAGCAAGCCAAAACACAAGAGGAACGAAGGTGACGCGATTTTAGACCGTGCATGGTGCTGAAGATCGTTCGCCTTGGCAATACTTAAGATTTAGAAGAAAAAATGGTAACTTTTCTTATGAATAAGTTACTGGTGTTTGCTGCGTTTGTTTTAGTTCTTTCGCTTCCCGATTCTGCTCACGCACAAAGAAAAAAGGTTGATCTCGTTGTTTACGGCGGCACGGTTGTCACGATGGACTCGGAGAAACGTGTTTACAAGAATGGTGCCTTGGCGGTTGACGATGCGAAGATCGTTGGGGTAGGCACATCGGACGAAATTCGAAAGAAATTTAAGAGCAAAAGAAAGGTTAATGCCCAAAACCAGGTGATTATCCCGGGGCTTATAAACACTCACACTCACGTTCCGATGACCGTTTTTAGAGGCATCGCGGACGATCTCGATCTCAACGATTGGCTCACAAAATACATTTTTCCAGCTGAGGCAAAAAACGTAGATGAAAATCTGGTAAGGGTTGGCACGCGGCTTGGACTTGCGGAATTTATCCGCGGCGGGATTACAACCTATTGCGATATGTATTATTTCGAAGACGTAATCGCTCAGGAAACGGCAAAAGCAGGCGTTCGTGGGGTTTTGGGACAGACTCTAATCGACTTTCCGGCGCCCGATTTTAAGACATTTGATGCGGCGATGAGGGGTACGGAAAAGTTTGTCGTAAAGTGGAAAAATCATTCGCTGATAGTTCCTGCTGTTGCGCCTCATGCTCCTTACACGGTTTCCGAAGAGCATCTAAAGATGACCAGCAATTTTGCCAAAAAGCATGATACTCACCTCGTGATGCACCTTGCGGAAGCTCAAAGCGAAACCGATTTTGTAATGGAGAAAAAGGGAATGCGCTCAATTGAGTACATCGATAAAATTGGCTTTTTCTCAAACAAAACGGTTGCGGCACATGTTATACAGGCAAACGAAGAGGAACTCAAAATTCTTAAGCGAAACGATGTCGGTATCGGGCATAATCCGCAATCGAATATGAAACTTGCAGCGGGGGTTGCTCCGGTGCCGCAGATGTTAAAAATGAATTTGCGCCTCGGGCTTGGGACCGACGGTGCGGCCTCAAACAACGATTTGAGCCTCTGGGAAGAGATGGATTCGGCTGCAAAGCTACACAAAATCTACGCTAAAGATCCGAAGGTTACTTCCGCAAAAGAAGTTTTTGAGATGGCAACAATCGGAGGCGCGAGGGCGCTTCATCTGGAAGACAAGATTGGTTCGATTGCGGTTGGGAAACTCGCGGATATCGCGATTGTCGATCTTGGAAGCCTCCATCAGACCCCTCTTTACAATGTTTACTCGCATTTGGTTTATGCCACAAAGGCAACGGATGTCTCCACCGTGATTATTAACGGCAAGATAATCATGCGAAACAAAAAACTACTCACTCTCGACGAGAATAAAATAAAGCGCGAAGCCAACCAGCTGCGGGCGAAAATCGTCAAAAGTCTTAGTAATTAAAAATTTTTATTGCCTCGATAAGGCATTTTAATTACGGATTTGCAAAAATATGCGCTAAAACGCATAATATACGGACATTTACGGGTTTTAGACTACCACAGCGCTTGCTTCTAAAATTCTTTCGGAAAACGTCACGTCTAGATTTAAGGGAGACTGAAAATGCTGCCGAAGCCACATAGGGTTCTTTTTCTTTTAATATTCCTACTTACAACTTCGATTGCGATTTTTGCACAGGCGCCGACCAGCGCTGATGTTATGCGTGACCGCATATCGAAGGCGAAAGCGTATCTCGTTGTAAAAAACTACGGCGCGGCGATTTACGAGCTGGAGAATATCCGAAGAGAAACAAACGACCGCACGGTTCATCGCGTGATCAACGTGCTATTGATGCACTCGTATCTTGAGCAGGCGGATTACAAACGCGCTCAGAAGTTCCTTACTACGCTTTATAAATCAAGACAGCCGGGGGCGACGTTGGACTATTTGGCGGTTGCCGGGCAGGTTGTGAGCGGAGCCAAAACTCAGTTAAAACGTTATAAGATTTTGGGTTTGAATGTTTCCGATGAAAAATTGCCCTCTTACGCGGTAGAAGATTTAGAAGAAATGCGGAAAACGCTGGAGCTCGTGATTACTCACTCAAAGCAGTTTGGCGCGAGCAAAAAACTCACGGCGAATTCGCTTGCGCTTCTAGAGGAAACGAGTGCGGCAAGAAGCAGCCTGGCGCGAGATGATTACGATGCGAAGCGTTGGAAAAATGAAGTTATTTACGCTCGGCAGCAGTTAGCCAGTTCGGGAAGCAGGGTTATAAACGCAGTTGACGATGGTCCGATTGAAGCGGTTGATCCAAATATCGTTGCGGCAAATACTCCCGTGAAAAAACCGGCGTATGAAAACGATCCGCCGCCGAGTACGGTCGATAACGAAACAGCAAGAATTGAGCCGCCAAAAAAGGAAGAGGTTCAAAAAGAACGTGCTAGGCTGGAAGTTAAAAAGGCTGCACAAAATACAGTTGCTAAGATTGATCCCAAAAAAGTAGAGGAGACTAAACCTCTTAACGATAGTCCGCGTCCGTCAGATAAAAAAGTTAGGATAATTAAATCTGCGGAAAAAACGCCGACGAGAGCCGAACTTCTAGCGAGAGAAAATGCGTCGAAAAAGGATGCGGAAACGCCCTCTCGAAAAGAGGAAACAAAGCCGCGCAGTCGAAAGCGTAACGATTCGGTTTCAAATAATGTAGCTGATAATCGCTCAAACAAGACGAAAGACGGCGAGCCGGTTTCGATAGGTTCTCTGGTTGGATATGCGACAAAGCGCGTTAATCCTGTTTATCCGAGACAGGCTCGAAGCATGCGAATGAGAGGTTTGGTAAGAGTTAAATTGTTGGTAGATGAAGATGGGCGTGTTGCGAAAGTTGAGAAAACATCAGGTCCATCGCTCCTTCAAAGGGCTGCGCGCGATGCGGTCAGAAAATGGCAGTTTCGTCCTTTCGTAAGAGACGGAAGACCCGTCAAGGCAACCGGTTTTGTGAATTTTAATTTCAATTTATAGGCAGTGAAAACCTTGAATGAGAAAAAGAGACGCTGTCTGAAAAGCTTAATCGTCCGTGAAAATCGTACTGTTCCGCTAAGACTTTCTGCACGTTAGTAAAACCAAAATCCTTTATTTCTTATTCTCTTATTGTTTTAGTGCGGAAGGTTCCGACCTTCCGTCCTGAGCCTTCTACAACCAATGAGGCTCAGCCTCATACTCTTTATTTTCTATCCCGGAAAGTCAGAGACTTTCCGCACTTATATAAAAAGCAGAAAAGCTATTTATCAACTCTAATCGCGATTGATTTCCGTCCGTTAATCAAAAACTCCGAAGGTGGAATCTCCTGTTCGGTGAGGAGGGATTGAAGAGTAGGTGTTACGCCTCCAACTGTTCGGGTGTTGTTTATCGTCGCTAAAACAGACGGCGGTAGATTTGGCAATTCGCTCGAACCGATTACCGCACCTTTGGTGATCCGATGGGTCTGCACATAGAGGCGATCGTTATACTTAACCTCGTTTAATTTTCTTACGAGTTCATTGATGTTCTTTGGAACAAACTTCGTAGAAGTGGAGGTAAACTGAAGCGACCCCCCATCGCCGATAGTTACCGTTAGCAAGCCTTCCGGCGTGTCATTCGGTATTTTTACGGGAATACTCTGCGTAAATATCCTACCCGTATCCGTTCGAATAAAAGCCTTAATATTAAATTTTTCGCCGGCTTTAACCTCGTTTGCCGAAACTCCAATTCGATCTAAGACTGCTGTTTTAACGTTTTCAGTTGAGTCAACGTTTAGCTCAATACTTTCGATTTCGAGGTCGTCAAATCGACTTTGAAGCAGGGTTCCAAGGGGACCAGCGGCCGAAAAAGCCGCCAGTTGGGATGCAGCGCTTCCAGCAAATCTACGTTTGATAATCACAGAGTCGTTACCCTTGAGGTTTATCTTTCCTTCGATTCCGACCATTGTATCCCCGAGGATTCGCTCGGTTGACGTAATCAAATCATAGATAGATAAATTAATAAGTATCGGGCTTAAGAAAGCATCATTCGCAATTTCAAAATCAAAATCCTTTAATTGTCCGCTGCTTGTAGTTGAATGAACCTTGACCGGTATCATGCGGGGAACTTTTCCGAGTTTTCCAAATACACCGGTTTTCCGATCCTGGGTCATGCTCCCGACTAACGCGTCCGGGACAGAAAGTTTAAATGAATTGTTAACGCTGGGGACTACGGTGACGACGTGTGATTCAGACATCGGTAAATTCGACGATCCGAGGCTTAAGAAGGGGTGTCCGAAAGCATAAATTTTATCGCCGTCCCGCAGCGTTACGGTTCCGGCAGCTGCAGCGGAATAATCACCCCGTGCGAGCTGCATCGTCACGGAATCGCCCCCAAGGAGGGTTTTCGAATCGGCTTTTTTGATCGGAGTTATTTTCGAACGAGCTCCTGCCGCCGAGATGGGTTCTAACCCGACCTCGCGTAGCTGCCGAGCGAATTTATCAAGGGTCGCCTGAGAGATACCGCTAAAGGTAACGGGGGTTGCAATCGGTCTAAAGCCCTGTCCCGCAATGGTTTGGATAGAAGAATCGATTAAATAAGAATTTTCAACTGTAGCTTCAGACGGAAAACTCGGTTTCCAGTTTGAGGATACTAACTCAGAAAAAGAGTAACTCTTCGGAGTTTTTGGTTTAGCGCGGTTTTGCTCTTTCTCAAAAATCTCGATCATCTGTTTGATCGGAGTGATACCGCAAATCGCCTCCTTTGAGAAAGGAAACGCGTAGGCGATCGCACCCACAAGTTTTCCATCTATATAGACTGGCGAACCGCTCATCCCTGCAAACACGTGAGTTCGATCTGCTCCCCCGCCTGAAATCCGGCCAACGATCATGTCGTATTTTGGACCAATCGCACCAGGAACTACGCCAAGAATTTCAACGTCAAAAGGCGTAGGTTCGCTGCCTTGAAAAACTGTCTGCGCTTGTCCGCGCATACCTCTTTTCAATTCTGAAAGCGGAAAAAATTGTGTGGTTTTATTACTCTTGCCGGAGGATACCGGAATATGTGAAACTTTCGTTTGGGCTGCAATCTGTGTGAGAGAAACGGCGGTTGCAAATAGGCAGGCGAAGAAAATTGTTTTCATTATTTAGTAAAACCCTTCCTTTTTAAACTTCCGGTATGTTACCATTTTTGTAGGCTTCGCAGAAGTCTTTTTGCATTTAGACTCCCAATTTAAGCCTTTAGTTGCACCTCCCTGGTTAGCATTAAATACGTGCTTTTGCTGCACAAGCTATGAGTAAAATCAGGCGTCTTATAAAAAGTTTTTATCAACTGCTGCTTCCGGTTTTTGTACTACTGTTTCTAGCGGCGGCGGTCGGGGCAGTGTTCCTGGTTCATTCTACTGCGAAACCACCAAAATCAGCTCCTCTTGTCACGCCTGACCGACTTGCCCAGCTGAGTTCGCGCGGTGCTCGTATAACCGATGAAACCTGGAAAAATGGTGACGGAACAGAAGCTCGCGGTTGGCTATTGCGTGGGAGTCCCGGACATCCGGTAATCATATTGCTGCATCGTTACGGAACCGACCGTTCTCATCTTCTCAATTTTGGCGTTAAGCTCAACGAAACAACCGACTTTACTGTACTAATGCCCGATCTTAGAGGACATGGACTCGATCCCTTGACGGGTCGGACGACATTTGGTGGGTGTGAGGTTGATGATGTTCAAAGTGCGATTACATTTGCACGTAGCATTAAAGCCTCGGATGGGGACTCTTTGGTCGGCGAGGAGATTGGTATTTTCGGAGTCGAGCTGGGCGCGCTTGCTGCGCTCGCCGCGGCAAAAAAAGATCCGAGTATAAAAGCTT
This sequence comes from Aridibacter sp., assembly GCA_965216195.1. GTDB lineage: Bacteria > Acidobacteriota > Blastocatellia > Pyrinomonadales > Pyrinomonadaceae > Aridibacter. Next base: position 152,121 of record OZ244151.1, read on the forward strand.
TAGCGCTTGAATCCATTCCAGATTCTTCAGACGATATGTTGGCTGCAGCTGTATCCAGCCGCTATTCTTTTGGAAGCGTAATAACCTCTCCGCTCGCGAAGGCCGGAGCTTACGTGTATTTTGCCGGTGGATGCTACGAGAGAAATTTAGCTTGCGATTTGGCGAGCGGAGTTGGAGATAGAAAAGTGATGCTCCTTGCCGGGCCTGGAGCACCACGTTTTCAAACTTCGACATCGAATTTGAGCAGTTGTTTTGCGGCGAAAACCAAGGTGCAGGCTTTTACGGATTTAGCACCTTCCGGCTACGATCTTACGAGCGCGACTTTAAAACAGGCGGATTTTTACGATTCAAGGGTTATTTATTTCTTTAAGGAAAGCTTCTCAGATTAAAGGGGGGTTCTAAATACCATCGAGGTTTAGATCCTTTTTGGTATGACCGTTTTTGCGGGAAATCTTGTTAATTTTCGCAGTTTCTTTTACCTCTACTAGCGCTTTAGTTAAGACCTCTTTTAGGCGAAGAAGTCTTTTTTTAGTTGAGCGAGTTTTGATCATTTTGTACTTGATCTCGCTATCTAGATTGAAGGCAGCTCCAACCAAAAAAGATAAGGGCTCAGGCTTGGCCCTTTCGATTTCCGGAAGCTCACCGGGAATGTCATTCATTTTGTGCGCGACCTGTGTGATCTCCTTAAAGAGTTCGAAAACATCATCTGCCGCAGGTTCGACTTCGTCAGATGGCTCATAATCTTCAAAAAAGTCGACCTTCGCCATCAGGTACGGTTCCGCGGTTTCCAAATACTCTTCGATTCGGTAGCGGATAACGCCCATTGTTATGATGTTTGACCGTCCGTCACCGACATTTTGAGCTTCGCGAACTTCGGCCACACACCCAAGCGAGCCAAGGTCGGGTTTTGCAGCAACGCCTGCTCCAGGATCAATATAAGAAACGCCAAACATATTCTTACTGTGCTGGATATCCTCAAGAAGCTGTCGGTACCTGGGTTCGAATATGTGTAGCGGAAGCAGTTCAAAAGGCATCAACACAAGCGGCAGCGGGAATATCGCAAGCTTCTTCATACCGATAACTTTTTCAAACTCTGACATCTATTTCTTTTACTACTTACTACCCCTTGATCTTGGCGTCTGCCTGTTTTGACGTTTCAGGATCGACTTTATCAAATGCCTTCACCGCAATGAAATCCACAATTTTTTCCGGCGATTCGCCGCCCAAAACCATACGTTTTGTTCCTACGACCGCTTCGGTCATTTCTTCAATTCGCTTTTTATAACGTTTATCCTGCGCAACGCATTTTTCAATCACGCTTTTTTCAATCGCTTCTCTACTTTGATCTTTTATGTCGAGATCATCGCCATATTCAATCGGCACGGAATGATTTCTGATCCGAATATGTAGCGCCCCGGTGATTTCCTGTGCCTTTTTCCTTATCTTATTTAATTCAAGATTCGAATTCGGAAAGCCCAAATGTCCCCGCAAAGTTATCTCGATAATCGGCTTGCGCTCATCCTCGGAAACGGCCTGAGCATCTTTTCGCACATTTTCGAGCACATCCTCAGTCAGCTTTTTTGGGTCTGAATACTTCGAAACATCAAAAACCAGTCGCTCGAAAGGTCTTTGAACATAGTCCCGCAAGTGCTCTGCCTTTACCTCGTGATTCTTACCAACCTCAACAAGCCAGGCTCCGCGCACTTCCTTAAACTCGTCGATCGCCGTAATTTCAAGCGAACCAGGGTTAAATGCCCAGTTATCGATTTCATAGCATTTGTGTGTATGCCCGAGTCCGACGTAGTTTGTGACGGATTTGAGCTTCTTGAGATTTTCAATCGTCAGGGCGGGAATTGGATGAGTTTGATGTCCTTCGACGTCCGTGTGGAGCATCAAAATGTGAAAAGCACCTTCACGCTGGTTTTCACCGACAGCTTCAGAGAGTTTTGGAATTGCTTTATTTGCCGAGGCGCCAAACCAATCCGAACCAAATATTCTCGCATCACCGATATCGATAAACCCGCCGCGTTTGTAACCTTCATCCCACGGCTTGTAACTGATTTTTCCACTCTTTACCGTTGGTTCGAGGAGGTAAAGAAGATTCCAATTTGCGAGCGAACGAAGCCAGCTATATTCACTGTCGTTATGTTTTTGGTCGTGGTTTCCCTCGATCGAGACAACCGGAATGCCCTTGTCTTTCAGCAGGTTTAATCCTGCAAAGGCATAGTTCATTGTTTCGGGCGGCACGCTTCTTTTGTGAAAGAAGTCGCCACACATTATTACAAAATCGACCTTTTCATCAATCGCATACTTCTGAATAACGTCAAACCACGCGTCAAAAAAATCACGTTGGCTTTCCGGGAGATGATAACGCGTACAACCCAGATGAACGTCAGAAATGTGCAAAAATTTCATAGCCGCATCTTATCATTTACCAAACGGCGTTTTCCATCTACAATTCCTAAACCATGGAAAAAGTGATTCTTATTACGGGGGCGTCGAGCGGTATCGGGAAAGAGACGGCAAAACTCTTTCAAACGAAAAACTGGAAAGTAGCGGCGACGATGCGTACGCCGGAAAAGGCCGAGAATCTTCAGAAGGTTGCGGACATCGAATGCTTGAGATTAGACGTAACCGATGTTGACTCGATCCAAACAGCTATAGCGGAGACGCTTGAAAAGTTTGGCCGGATTGACGCTATCGTAAACAACGCCGGCTATGGATTGGTTGGCGCTTTTGAGGCGGCTACTCCGGAGCAAATCGAAAAACAGTTTCAGACAAATGTATTTGGGCTGATGAACGTTTGCCGCGAAATTCTTCCATATTTCCGCGAGCAAAAACGCGGTACGATAGTTAACGTCGCCTCGATGGGCGGGCGAATTACATTTCCCTTGTACAGTCTCTATCACGGAACAAAATGGGCGGTCGAGGGGTTTTCGGAAGCGCTCCAGCATGAGATTCGGCAGTTTAATATCAAGGTAAAGATTATCGAGCCGGGACCGATAAAAACAGACTTCTATGACCGCTCGCAGGATCTTACGACAAAAGAAGGCTTAACTGCCTATGACTCGTTCATCGAAAAGGTGATGCCAAATATGAAAAAGGCTGGTGAAGGTGCGCCGGATGGAGGTCTTGTTGCGGAGGTTATTTACAATGCGGTGGCAGACGGGAGTTGGAAGCTGCGTTACACGGCGAATTCCCGCGCGATTCTAACTCTTCGAAAACTGCTTCCGGATGCGCTTTTCTTTTGGACGGTGCGTCAGGCTACAAAGGGCTGAATTCGCGTCTTTTTCCAGTTTTTTTGGTGTCAAAATTCAAGCGACATAAGTTAAATTTCCGTTAAGGTTTAACCTTCCTGTAAACTGATTCCGAAATGTGATAAGTTCGCATCATAGACAAGTAATCGGCGTTTTTTTGCGCAAACTACCTTTGGGTAAAGCGTTTCCGGAATAAACCTGCGCCGATTTTAGATTAAACTTCAAATAAAATTAAAAGGATAAAATTATGAAGAAAATTCTGCATTTTCCCTTGGGCATTGCAGTTGGACTTTTTATGTCCATTGCAATTTTCGCGCAGTCACAGGCGACAACCGGTTTGATTCAGGGCACTGTCACCGACCAAAATAATGCGGTGGTGGCGGGTGCTTCCATCAAGGTAAAAAACGTAAACACAGGATTTGAACGAACCGTTACGAGCAACTCGGACGGTTTTTTTAGTGCGCCTTTACTGCCGCTCGGAACTTATCGTGTGACGACGAGCGCGCAGGGGTTTACAAACTCCGTGCTTGAAAACGTGAGAGTCACAGTAGGCCAGACGCTTTCGTTGAATATCGATTTAAAGGCTGGAGGTTCGGTTAATACGGTTGACGTAACCGCCGAAGGCGAAGGTGTCGAGGTTGCGCGGACGGAGCTGTCGACCCAGATCAATGAAAGAGCAGTTGAGAATTTACCGATTAATAGCCGTGATTTTGCAAGGTTTGTTCAGCTAACTCCGGGTGTTTCGGTTGTTCAAGGGCCGGATGGAGACGAAATCACGATCAACGGACAGAAGGGAATTCAGAATAACGTATCAATCGATGGTGCCGATTCCAATAATCCATTTTTTGGTGAACAGCGTGGCGGGCAGCGTCCGGCGTTTACCGTAAGTCTTGAAGCGATTCAAGAGTTTCAGGTAGTTCCAGTGGGAGCTTCGGCTGAATTCGGGCGTTCGAGCGGTGGGTTTATAAATGCAGTAACAAAATCCGGGACAAACGATTTCCATGGCGCAGCATTTCTTTTCTTCCGTAATGATTCGCTTTCGAGTCAAAATCCGGACGCCGTTGATGCCGGGCTTCCGATTGCAGATTCGCGCACCTATCAGTTTGGCGGTAACGTCGGCGGTCCGATCAAAAAAGACAAAGCGTTTTTCTTTTTTGCGTATGAGCGAAATGATGGGACGAGCAGCAAGCCAAACGAGATTGATGACACACTGGAAAATCTTTTTGCGACGCGGTTTAATTCGCCAAACGAAGAGACTGTGATTGACCGAACGGATGAGGCAGACGTTTTGCTCGCGAAAGTGGATGTAAACATCAACAACAAAAATTTGCTAACGCTTAGACATAATTACAGTCGTGCCGAGCAGGTAAACGGTACATTTGATGTGCCGACATGGGGTTTGAGTGCTAATGGGCGCGAAACTGATAATTCGAACGCGTTTATTGCGCAGCTGGTTACGACGTTTACTCCAAATCTTCTAAACGAATTTCGTTTTCAATGGGCGAAGGAAGAAAGACCGCGATTTTATGATGGTCCAGATCTTCCGGATGTGACGATCGGAACTTTTGCTGGAGACATTTCTTATCGTTTTGGCAGACCGTTTTTCTTGCCTGTTCCTTCAGACGATGTTCGGTTTCAGTTTACCGACAATATTACCTACATCACCGGAAACCACACCGTAAAATTCGGTGCTGATTTTAACCACACGCGTGTTTCGCAAACCTTTATTGGCTTTGCACGCGGACGTTATATTTTTGCTGCCGGCACGATTGGTGATGCAATTCAAAACTTCCAGGATTACATTGACGGTGTCGATGGAAGCGGTTTGTCGCTTTACCTGCAGTTTGCGCCGATCGGTAATCGAACGGTAGAGGAGGCCGGAACCCAAGCCTACAATACTTTTGAACCGGGGGTTTATGTGCAGGACACTTGGAATCCGCGTTCGAATCTGACCATCAATCTCGGTTTTCGCTGGGAAGGACAGTTTCAACCGGATCCGATCAATAACCCTTTGGACACGCGCTATGGACAGTTCCTGGGCGATCCAAGATTTCCGTCTGATGGAGCAATTCCAGATTTTACCGACGGTTACCAACCGCGCTTCGGAATTTCGTGGTCTCCGGGTAGTGACGGCAAAACGGCGATTCGTTTTGGAGCTGGAATCTACTACGCTAGGATTCCTGGTTTAGTTGTCGCCGGGCCAAGAAACACCGATGGCGCAATTGCAGGGAACATTTTCAGAGATGGAACATTTCCCGCATTCTTGCTCCCGAATTTCCCTGATGCGTTACCGACGGCGGGTTTTGATGCTTTTGATCCAGGCGTTGCAGTTTTCGAACGCAACTTCAAGAATCCGCGAACGATTCAGTATAGTGCGAGCATCGAACGCGAGATCTATCCGGATATAAATCTTCTCGTAGCGTACAATTATGCGAAATCTACTCGATTGACGCGCTTTGTAAATCGTGCGGATCCAACTTTGTACGGCGGGGTTGCAGTATTCTCGGGCGCAGTGGCGAATGGTGTTGCCGGATCGGGAATTGGGGAGATCCGTTCGACAGAGAGTTCGGCTAAGTCGCTTTACCAGGGTTTGACTCTTGGTTTAACAAAGCGATTTACAAATAATTTCCAGTTCCAAATCAACTACTTATTGTCGTTTGATAAATCTGATGATGATAATGAGCGCGATCCGTTTACGTTTAGATATGCTGATGTAAACAACTTCACGCCTGAATACAATTGGTCTGATCGTGATCAGCGACATCGGTTTAACGCCTTTGCGACATTTGCTTTGCCATATGACGTTACGGTTTCACCGATCGTTCAATTTAGGTCTGCGCAGCCATTTAGCCTTCGAGCGATTGGCGGCGGAGCGCCGGGATCAACGATCCTGCGCAATACAGAAAGACTCGATAATGAGTTTTTCACTTTTGATATTCGCGCGGCGAAGATATTTAAACTGACGGAGAAAGTTTCACTTGAGGGAATTTTCGAAGCGTTTAATATTTTCAACAATCGAAACCAAAGAAGCGTTCCAAGACCGCTTACCTTTAACTTCGACGGTACGGTATCAGCTGGTTTTGGCGATCCGCGTCAGGTGCAACTTGGCGTAAGACTTAAGTTCTAGGACCCGAATTCATTATTTTTAGCTGCCTCGGATTGTAAAAGATCCGAGGCTTTTTTATTATTACTTCGTAGCGTCGGTATTCTTCACACACGTTCAACAAAAGTCCGGCCTCCCTTTTGTCTTTTTCACACCATTATTTTCATTCCGGAGTAGCGGGTAATCTTTACGCTCTCCAATAATTCCAATATGCGATTTGAAAAACTTCTTACTCTTTCCGCTCTGACCCCGATTGATAGACTTACGCGAGATCAGGTAAAGGAACTTCAATCCGCGCTAAACGAGCTCGGGTTTGATGCCGGCGCCGTTGATGGTTCTCCCGGGCCGCGTACGCGAAACGCCTGGCTTGCGTTCATTGCTAAAACCTTCGGTTCGAATATGATCCTGATCGGTCGCGATGCCGTTAAACTTCTGGAAACCGAAATCGCAAAACACTCAGATGATGATGGCGACGATGATGGTGGAGGAGCGGGTCCGTCTGGAGGAGGTACAACGGACCTAACGCTGAAATTAAAACTGCTCTCAAAAATTCGTCGGGATACTTCGCTAAGTCGTCTTACGCGCGAGCAAATGAGGGAACTTCAGACGGCTCTTTATCGACTCGGTTATCCCGTTGGCGATATCGATGGTTTGCTCGGGCCAAAAACACGAACCGCGTGGGCTGAGTTTGAAACGGACGTCGTTGGCGGAAACCGGCTTTTGGTCGGACCGGTTTCAGTAGATATACTGCAGCGCAAGCTAGACAAAATCGGCGGAGGACGCGTTCACGATTTCTCGGATAAAGAAGGAGTAATTGAAGCGATTAAATGGGAATGTGGTGTTCACGATATTGGGCTTAAAACTCAAATGGCATACGTGATCGCGACGACCGAATGGGAAACTGCACGTACCTACAAACCCGTTCGGGAAGCTTTTTGGCTCAGCGAGGAATGGCGCGAAGAAAATCTGCGTTATTTTCCTTACTACGGTCGGGGCTACGTGCAGCTTACCTGGGAAAACAACTATCGCAAGTATTCTGAGCTTTTGGGAATCGATTTGGTCGGGAGTCCTGACCTCGCGATGAATGAAAACGTCGCGCTTTTTGTTTTAGTTCATGGTTTTAAAACCGGCGCGTTCACGGGGCGCAAAATTACCGACTATATAAACGAGTCAAAGACCGATTTCGTTTCCGCTCGACGTTGTATCAATGGAACCGACCATGACGACGACATTGCAAAACTCGCCGAAAAACATCTCGAAAAACTTTAATTTGCTGCGACTACTTTACACGTCCAAATTCCGTGAGTAGAGTTCGTAGGTGGGTCACCGCATTTTCGTGCGAGACGCCATTTGTGGAGAAAATTCCATTGTGGTTTTTCACGTCTTCGATTTCGTATCTTATTCGCTCGCCAAAAATGTCCGTGAGTTTTCCGCCCGCCTCTTCGAGAATTATCTGCGGCGCGGCAGTGTCCCAAAATTTTGTGTGCGGAGAAAGGTGTATGTAAATATCGGCGACTTTTTGCGTCAGAAATCCAACCTTCAAACCAACTGATCCGTGTGGATATTCATTTTCAAACCCAAAATGCTCGACAAGGCGCGTCATCGTTTTGCTCCGATGCGAACGGCTTACGGCGAGTGTCATTTCGCTAAACTCCGTGATATCTGACACTTCGAGCGTTTGTGCGTAGTCTCCATCTTTAACCAAAAACGCACCTTCGCCCTTTACCGCGTAATACAAAATATCTTTGATCGGTTGTAAAACGACTCCTAAGACTGGATCGCCATTTTCCGTGAGCGCGATCTGAACGGCAAAATCACCGGCTTTTTCTGTGAAGCCTTTTGTGCCGTCAAGTGGGTCAATCATCCACACCCTCGATTTTCTAATGCGCCTTTCCGTATCATCTACTTCTTCTTCAGACAAAACCGCATCGTCAGGAAAGGCCGCATTTAGCCCAGCGACAATGATTCTGCTTGAGGTTTTATCGGCTATCGTAACGGGCTCGGAATAGTGGGCGCTTTGAGATTTTTCCTCCACCTCGAAGCCTTCATGATAGATTTTCATGATTGCGTGGCTGGCTTCGCGGGCTAGCTCAGTTGCTGTTTCTAATTCTCGTTTTAACATAAGGTAAGAATCTACAGCTTGAGAAGTTGGAATGCAAAATTGGTATAGAGAACGATAGTGAGCAGCTTTGACGAAAAGTTAGTTTGTGGTTTTTTTTGGACGGTGGAGAGATGATCCAAATTTAAGTAACTAAGAATCTATACGGAAAAAAGCTTTTCTATTTTTGCCGATGAATTGCGAGGACACTCTCGCTATCGCTCGATGTACTGATTTCGAGCCATGATTAAAACTTCGTATCTCGATCTAGATTGTGAATTTCACACTATTCACTTTCCGTTTTACATTGCCGTTTTCCCACCCTCCGTTTTACACTGTTTTCATGGAAAGCATTGCGTTTTCTAAAACCGAAGACCGAAGCGTAATATATTCTGAAATCGCGCCCCAAATCGAAGCGCTGATTTCGGAGGAAACCGATGTGACAGCAAATCTCGCAAACGTAGCCGCGGTTTTAAAGGAAGGCTTTGGGTTCTTCTGGGTCGGCTTTTACTTGGTTAAAGAAAACCAACTCGTGCTTGGACCGTTTCAAGGACCGCTGGCTTGCACACGAATCAATTTCGATAAGGGAGTTTGCGGACATGCCTACACATCGCAGAAAACGGTCGTTGTTCCAGACGTAGAGGAATTTCCCGGGCACATAGCATGTTCGTCAGAATCGAAATCGGAAATTGTTATTCCGATCTTTCGGGGCGAAGAAGTTTTCGGTGTGTTGGATGTGGATAGCGATAAACTCAATGATTTCTCAGAAGCTGATACCGCTGGTTTGCAAGAGATTGTTGCATTGATTGAAAGGAAATTAATCTAGATGGGAATTGTTGTAAAGATTTTTGTATTTTTGATTTCTATCGTCGTTCTGATGCCGATAGCATATTTCTTCTACATTTTTATGCTTATTGCGATGAACGGATACACCTCCGTAGGTTGGGCTCAACCGGTATTCTGGGGCTGGGCAATACTTTCGAGTTTAATTTGCGGAGTTCTGGCTGCAGTTTCAACTCATCTATTGGAAAATAAAAAGAAACTCAACGTAATAATTGCCGGGATCATATCGCTGACAATTTTCTTGATCGTCGGCGCGGTTTTGAGCGGCGTCGGGATGGTACTGGGAATTTTCGCGAGAGAGACGCAGAGGAATTTATAAAAATGGAAGGAGACCGAATACAGACCTACAACGAATTTTGGGATTTTTATGTGCTCGAACACAGCAAACCTCTGACGCGCTGGTTTCATTTCGTCGGCACGACTTTAGGCATAGTTATGTTGGTCTGGTTTTTGCGCAGCGGAAGCTATTTATATATTCCGCTATGTTTCGTTGTCGGCTACGGCTTTGCCTGGTTTTCACATTTCTTTATCGAAAAGAATAAACCCGCGACATTCAAGTACCCACTTTGGTCATTTATTTCGGACTATAAAATGATCTTTTATATGTTGACCGGAAAGATGAACAAAGAGGTCGAACGTGTGATCAACTCCTAAAATTCGATTTTTTCTGAGATCAGTTCAAACGTTCGATTATATCTGTAGTTAATATTGAAATGACCGCCATCGAATTCTTCGTGAATATGAGGAACGCTGTACTTTTTTAGCCGTTCCACTAAGACTTTTGCGCCGAGATCGAGAGCAAATTCATCGCTTGTTCCGGCGTCGATGAAAAATAGTTTTAACGATTTGAGCTCTTCAAAGTGTTTTTCAACCAAGTGAACAGGATCGTGTTTAAGCCAACGCCTCCATACATCGTCTCGGATTTCGCCCGTTTCGAGGTCAAACGGAATATCAAAACCCCATTCCGAGTCGGGATTCGGAGAGTAGCACGACGCCATTCCGATGGTGTTTAAGCCATCGAAGGCAAACTTACTTTTCCTTGATTCTTCGTCATAAAACTTTTCGATTAGTTTTAAGGGATTTCCTTTAATTGCTTTTAGCGCTTTGCGGAAATCCGGTTTGTAGCAGAGCTCAAAATAGCAGTCGCCGGCGATGGTCGAAGCGAGTCCAAAAACGTCCGAATGTCGCATCGCCATTACCATAGCTCCATAACCGCCCGAAGATTTTCCGGTGATAGCTCGCGAGTTACCGTTGGGAATAGTGCGAAAATTTTCGTCGACGAAAGGAACTATTTCATCGATCAGGTAATCTTCGTAATTGCCTGTGGCTGAGGAGTTTATGTACTGCGAACCGCCGTACTTTGTGAAGCAATCGGGCATCACTACGATCATCGGTTTTATTGTTTTTGAAGCGATCAACTTGTCGAGTCGCTCCGCCATGTTTGGTGAAAAAGCCGAATCATTGAGCATCATTTTCCCGCGTCCGGTGAAACCGGTCAGGCAATAAACGACGGGAAAATTTTGGTCTGTTTTTTCGTAGTCGGGTGGCAGGTAAACGTACAGTTCACGTTTGTAAGGATCGCCCAATGGGTTGCCTTCTAAAACTTTGCTTTCGTGCTCTAAAACTTTTATAGTTCCTTTGTTTTCGGTCATATGTCGATAATTATATTGCAAAATCTGGGGAATACTAGCAGCGGTGAATTGTCATCTACTCTTGCTTTTTTGACGGCGATGATCACGCCTGCATTGTTGATCTCAGCTTGCGGTACGCTTGTTTTATCTACCTCAACCAGACTCGGTAGGGTGATCGATCGCGCGCGCGAACTGGAGCAGCGTTTAAGTGAATTGATGTCAACCGAGAATAAATCCGATATTCCACTTTACACGAGGAGGGTGGAAGTGGTATTCGACCTGCTGGACAAAGTTACGACACGGACGAGGATGCTCCAGCGAGCTCTACTTGTTTTTTACTGCGGCTTGGCAATGTTTGTGCTTACGAGTCTTTCGATTGGAGTTGTCGGACTCGTTAACCAATACACATGGGTTCCGATTCCGATTGGATTGGTGGGAATTTTGTTTGTCTTTGCAGGAAGTATAACGCTGATGCGCGAGGCTTTTTACGCAAGGGAAACAACCAATGCCGAGATGGATATAACGTGGGAAATTGCGAAAAAAATCGCACCGAGCGAAATTGTCGAAAAGTATAAGTACAACGAATCCGGACGACATAGATTGAGTAAGCGAATTCCCCGAACAATCGGCAATGGTAAAGCGAAGAGTTAATGCTAAAATCGAAAAATGTTAAAACTAATAATTGGAATCATTATAGCTATCGCCGTCGGAGCTGGGTGCCGCTACTTCAAACTTCCGGTTCCCGCGCCTCCAACGATTTACGGAGTGCTTTTGATTTTGGCGATTACGATCGGGTATATCGGTGCTGACTACGCTCTCCCAAAGGAAACGGCAGAATCGAACGCGGAGGCTTCCGAATGAAAGTCGGCGACGAAGCTCCGGATTTCACGCTCAAAGATCAGGATGGAAACGGCTGGACGCTTTCTGAGCACAAAGGAAAGGTTGTAACGCTGCTTTTTTACCCGGGTGACAATACTCCTGTTTGTACGAAACAGCTGTGTTCGCTGCGTGATAACTGGGAAGACTATGCGAATACGGGTTCGGTTATCGTTGGGATTTCGACCGATTCGGTTGGCTCACACGAAGGTTTTGCTAAGAAATACGAGCTACCACTGCCGCTTTTGTCAGATGAGAATGGCGCGGTAGTAGATAAGTACGGTGCGGATTCCTGGTTGCCTGGTAAATCGGCACGCGCGGTTGTAGTTATAGACGAAGAAGGGAAGATTAAGTATCATCAGGTTCAATCATTAAGCATTTTTAGGCCAAGTAACAGGGAAGTTTTAAAAGCAATTGAGCAGTGAGGCCGAGGAAAGAAAAAGGTAATAAGTAATAGATAACAGGTAATTCGTGGTTTGCAGTCGCAAAGTAGAAATTTTACTCATTTTAACGAATAACGAATAACGAATAACGAATAACGAATAACGAATAACGAATAACGAATAACGAATAACGAATAACGAATAACGAATAACGAATAACAATGGCAATTTTTTCGAAAGATAAATTTGAATGCGCGAGATGCGGTAAGAAAAACGAACCGCTTGGCTATGCACCGATCCCGACGGAGCTTGGAGAGCGGGTTGGCAGTGAAACCTGTGGTGGCTGCTGGCAGGAGTGGCTCCAGAAGCAAAATCAGCTCATCAATCATTTTGGTCTGGACGTTTCTACGAGCGATTCGCAGGAATATTTATTCGACCAGATGAAATTGTTTTTCTTCAACGAAGGTGAAAACGCAGCAGAGATTGATACATCGCAAGAGGGAAGTATTTCGTGGTGAATTGGTATATATCTTTGTTATGAAGAGATTTCTATTGATTTTCACGATAGTTTTAGGCGGAGCGGTTCCGCTTTTTTCTTTCCCTATGGACTTTTCAAATGGAAACTACTTAGCGAATCGGGTGCGAAAGGTCAGAGCTCCTGAGCTCAAGGGACATAGAGGTTGGCTGAATACAGAAAAACCGCTCTCGATTGCGGGTCTAAAAGGAAAAGTAGTGCTCCTTGATTTTTGGACCTACGGCTGTGTGAACTGCATTCACATTATTCCGGATCTTAAATTTCTTGAAGCAAAATACGAAAAAAACCTAGTCGTGATCGGTGTTCATTCCGCGAAGTTTAAGAATGAGGCTGAGACAAAAAACATACGCAACATTATCCTTCGCTACGGGATCGAACACCCGGTCGTAAACGATGCCGACTATCGTATATGGGATGCTTATGCTGTTCGTGCATGGCCAACACAGGTATTGATCGATCCGGAAGGCTATGTGATCGGAAGGGTTGCTGGAGAAGGGAACCTGGAGTTATTGGACGAGACGATCGCAAACACAATAGAAACCTTTGAAAAAAAAGGGAAGCTAGACGAAACTCCCCGGAAATTTGCGCTGGAACGCGCCGCTGTCGGAGAACTTCCCCTCGCATTTCCCGGAAAGATACTTGCCGACGACTCTTCCAAGCGACTGTTTATTGCAGACTCAAACCATAATCGAATTGTTGTGACCGATTTTAGCGGCAAGCTGATCGATACTATCGGTAATGGAGAGGCTTCGCAGAGAGATGGGGATTTTAGTAACGCAGGTTTTAACAAGCCCCAGGGAATGGCTATTGACGGGAAGGTATTATACGTAGCGGACACCGAAAACCATCGGATTCGAAAAGTAGATCTTAAAAGCCGGCTTGTCACCTCCATTGCCGGAACGGGAACTCTCAGCGGGTTTAACGGATTCGGCGGGGACGCCTTAGAAACTGCGCTTCGTTCTCCCTGGGATTTGGAGAAAGCAGGCAAATATCTTTATGTAGCGATGGCGGGTTCGCACCAGATTTGGCGTATGGATCTCGAACGAGGTTACATTGCTCCGTATGCAGGAACCCGGGGCGAGTCTCGACGTGACGGCCGAATAAAGATTGCGGAATTTGCCCAACCATCGGGACTTGTCGCCGACGGCGAAAAGCTCTTCGTTGCGGACAGCGAATCAAACATAATACGCGAAATTGATACATCCAAAGAGATTGTTACGACGCTTGTTGGCGGAGACTTGTTTGAGTTTGGTGACATGGATGGCCGAGGTGATTCCGTTCGTTTGCAGCATCCTCTTGGAATTGAAACTTATGATGGCAAGGTTTTGATCGCAGACACATATAATCACAAAATAAAAATTTTGAATCCTGAAAAACGCACGGTTAAGACGTTTTCAGGTAGCGGGGATGAGGGGCAGAAAGACGGCAGGAAAGCGTCATTTTACGAACCTGGAGGAATTAGCGTTGCCGGAGGCAAACTCTTTGTCGCGGATACTAATAATCATGCCGTGAGAGTTGTAGATCTCGAAACCAAGAATGTTTCGACGTTGAATATCAGGGGGTTGAAACCGCCCAAGGAAATTCAGGCCCAGGCGGTTTCGCCAAACTTAAAAGAGGTCAAGGTTTCGGAAAAGGAAGTTTCAATCGGAAATAATTCTTTGATATTAAATGTAAAGCTTCCGAAAGGTTTCCATTTAAATCCAAACGCGCCTCAGCGATATGAAGTGGCGTTCGAAGGGGAGGGCGTTGGGGTTGAGAAACCGAAAGCCAAGTTTACGAAGTTTCCGTTAAATATTCCTATCAATGCAATGCGAACCGGCAAATCAAAACTTCGCGCGAAGCTCAACATTTATTATTGTCGCGAAGATAATACCGGCGTTTGCTACATTAAAACGCTTGTTTGGAAAATGCCTTTGAGATTTACGGCGGATAAGAAAGTCTCTGAAAATATCAGACTTAGCGCGGAGGTGGATTAAGCGCCAGCGATTGGGCTTGCGCATGAGCAATATGAACCGACGCGATTTGATAAGAGGATTGGCAGCGTTTCCCGCGGCTTGTGCGATGGCAGGAATGCCTATCAAGGCGTCTTCGAGGAGGAAAAAGATTAAAAAACCAAAGAGGTTAAAATCGGGCGATACAATTGGAATCATCGCTCCCGCTAGCGGCGTCTCGGACGAAACTCTTGAAGAGAGCCTGCTGAATTTTCAGGATTTGGGTTTTAAGACCAAGGTCGGAAAGTTTGCCCGAAGCCGAAACGGCTTTTTGGCGGGAAAAGATTCCGAGCGGCTCCGCGATCTGCATTGGGCATTTCAGGATTCCGAAGTAAAAGCGGTTTGGTGTATACGCGGCGGCTACGGGACATCACGTCTGTTGCCAAAGATTAACTACGATCTTATTAAGAGGCATCCAAAAATATTTGTCGGCTTTTCCGACATTACAGCTCTTCATATTGCGCTCTATCAAAAAACCGGCCTGGTAACCTTCCACGGTCCAAACGGGGCTTCGACCTTTACCGACTACACGAAAAGGCACCTCATTAATATTCTTACAAAGCCTCGACGGAAGTATGAAATCGGGCTTCCCGAGGTGCCCGAAGGCGAAGATCCGGAACTATACAAGGCGACAGTGATAAATGGAGGCAGAGCAAACGGAAGATTAACTGGCGGGAATTTGAGTCTACTAAGTGTTTTAGCGGGAACGCCTTATGGACTGGAAAACGTGAAGGGGAAAATACTCTTTATTGAAGATGTGAATGAGCAGCCTTACCGAATCGACCGCATGCTGACGCAGCTGCGGCAAAGTTTAAACATGCGTTCGCTGGCAGGAATTGCGGTCGGAGTTTTTACGAGAGGTGCGCCTGATCAGCCTTCCCAAACGATGACCGAAGTGATTCGCGAACGACTCGGTGGCTTGGGAATTCCGGTGATTTTTGGTTTATCCTTCGGACATATTCGAGACAAGTTTACGATACCCCTGGGTATTAAAGCGGAGCTGGATACGGCAAGATCAACTCTGACATTCCTTGAATCTTCCGTCAAATAAAAATGGCAGGATTTCTCCCGCCGATATCAAATCGCACCTTATATTTTTCTACTCAGCAATTTGTTCATCAAAATGCTTTCCGTGTACTGCAAAAACACCCGGAAACCCTTGAGGAATTTCCTCGGTTTCGACATAGTGTCCGCAAATAGAGAATTCAAGGCCGGATTTGTGAAACGCAACTTCGTCCATCATATCCTGATATTTCGAGATACGCAGGAACAATGCTATTGGATTTTCCGCCGTTTTTCTCGGAACCTTTTGACGGCTGAGCAAGTGACGGAACCGGTGCAATTAATGCAGTTACGACAATTATAGAAATGGATTTGATCCGTAGCATATGGGTCTCCTATTTTTTTGATGTAAGAAAGTCTAAAGAGATTAAACGCGGTAATCTAACAAAGGTTTCCTTAATGGGTAGATTTCTAACTAAAAATACGCAAACGGATGGTTGTGGTACTAGTCCCGGTTCCTTTTGGCGGTTTCTATACATATCGAACCATTTATTTTGCTAATATATCTGTGGAACGACATGTAGCTAGCAACCGCTGAAAAAGGCGACCGTTTTTCACTGTGGAATCAATCAATACAGCGACACTTATAAACATCCTGGGATTTTCTGTCGGGATAGCCCTTTATTCATTACTACTTGTAATGGTGATTCGGCATCGCGGCGGAAGTAAAAAGGTTGAAATTCTGCTCGTAGTGACTGCGATCCTTGGGTTTTTGTGGAACTTTGGAGAGTTTCTTTCCTTCGTCTGGCGGGATTTTGTTGGTAGTTCGATTTCGCCGCTTCTGGTGGCAGTTTCGTATTCGGCACTTGGTTTTTTACCTTCAGTTGTTGTTCACTCAGCTGAAAACGAGAAACGAAATTCCAGGATCTTGACGGTCTCAGCTTATTGCCTGAGCTTCTTTGCCGCAATCCTTCACTTTCAAAGCGCCGCCCAAAACGGAAGCGCCCCTGCCACTTTTGCCCTCCAGATTCAAACAATTGGCTCGATCCTGCTTGTTTGCGGTCTTTTGTTTTTCAATTATAAGGAAAAACTGGAAAACAAAACCGTGTGGATCGCAGCACTGCTGGTTTTTGCCGTCTCGGCTTTACATCTAGGCGAAGCAAACGAGAGTTCGAGCTGGTTTGTAGAGATGATTGCTCATCAATCCTCTCTTCCGCTTGTGCTTGCGATTTTGATTCAAGACTATCGTTTTGCATTTGCCGATATATTTCTGAAAAGAGCTTTATCTTTGCTTTTGCTGGCATTGACGGCGTTCGGGCTTTACGTATTTGTCGCCGCTCCGCTGAGTTCGCTGCATTTTTCCCACGAGGAAAACGATGCTGTTGCGATTGGTATCTTACTGGTTTTATGGATTGCTACCGCTTTAATTTATCCTTTTCTTCACAAGTTTTCCGTATGGTTTGTAGACAAAGTTATCCTCAGAAGGATAAATTACGAGCTTCTGCAAACCGAGATCTCCATCGCCCTCGAAAAGCAGCAAAATATTGACTTGGTTTTGGATGAAGTGTCCCGAAAACTAAAAGGGGTATTGACTGCAGACAGCTCTTCATGGAATGAAGTTCGAGACTCGTCGTTTGAGTCGAAGCTACCGGATGTACAATTCAATCGAGAAAACATAGCGATATCAGTGCCGACTAACGAAGCTCCTTTTTACGAGTTCAGGATCAGAAATTTTATAGGCGGCAGAAAACTACTTTCGGAAGAAGCGGAAATGCTTGAGGCGGTTTCGCTTTTGACAGCTCGCAGAATTGATGCTTTGCGTGTTTTAGACGAGCGGTTTGAGCGGGAAACCCAGGAAAAGGAATACGCAAAGCTGACTGCGGAAGCTCAGCTGACTGCATTGCGTTCGCAAATCAATCCGCATTTTTTGTTTAACGCTTTGACGACGATCGGTTATCTGATCCGCGCCGCTCCCGAACGGGCATTTGAGACCCTGATGAAACTCACGCAACTGTTGCGGAGCGTCTTAAAATCAGATGGCGAATTCTGCTCGCTCGATGAGGAGTTGAATCTGATAGGCAATTATCTGGATATTGAAAAAGCCCGATTTGAGGAGCGCCTAACGATAGAAATCGATGTTTCAGAAGAATTACGAAGATTGAGGATTCCATCTTTGATTCTGCAGCCTCTAGTAGAAAACGCTGTAAAACACGCGATTTCCGAAAACAAAGGCGGAGGTACCGTGAAAATCTCCGCGAAACTCGAAAACAATGATGCGCAGGCTTTTCTCAAATTGTACGTCTCTGACAGCGGAGCGGGGAAGCCTAGAAATGAGGTTAATAATTCAAACGGGATTGGATTAGAAAATGTTAAGGGGCGTTTAAAATCCTATTATGGCGAGAAAGCCGGTTTTAGCTTTGAAAAAGATCCGATAAGCGGTAGCGTCGTCCGCCTGACAATTCCAGTAAAAATGTCACAAGTTGTTTGATCAGGGTCTAACACACTTCAGTTATGAAAAAAATAAGCGTAGTAATCGCCGATGACGAACGCCCGGCAAGAGAATTCTTAAAAGGCCTGCTTGAAAACTATGAGGATATTCAAATCGTTGGTGAAGCGAAAAACGGCGCGGAGGCGGTGAGTCTTATAAAAACGGAAAAACCGGATTTGGCCCTGATAGATTTACAGATGCCGGAATTGAGTGGGCTGGATGTTGTGAAAGCACTCGACAAAGATCAAATGCCTTTGGTGGTGTTTGTAACGGCATTTGACGAATATGCAGTCAAGGCTTTTGAAGTGAACGCGGTTGACTATTTGCTTAAACCTATTGAAATCAAACGGCTTAGCGCAACGATTAGTCGCGTACGTGAAAACATTGAACGGACGATAGAACGCGAACAGGAAGCTGATAAGATAAAAAATGCGGTCGAGACTTACGAAGAAACCAGAAACGAATTTATCGAAAGGATTCCGGTGAAAAAGGAAGGAGAAATTTTGTTGGTCCCTACTCGAGAAGTGGCCTCTATAATTGCCGAAGGCGAGCTGCTTCACATAACAACCGGTAAAAATGAAAAACACATTATTAATTTTCGTCTGAAAGATATTGAGAAGAAGCTCGCACCGGAAAAATTTGTGAGGCTTTCGCGGGGGGCGCTCGCAAATATCGAAATGTTTGAAAGAGTTTCACCGATGCCGGGCGGAACTTATCAAATCTCACTTAAAAACGGACAGGAAATTTCTTCGAGTCGTCAGCAGTCGAAACTCCTTCGCGAGCGGCTTCTAAAACTTTAAACTGCAACCATTTATTGGTGAATTTCAACAATTCATTTAAAAGCCCTTTCACGATTTCGCATTGAAGGTTTAATCTCAAAGCTTTAGCGAAAAATCTTAGGCAAAATTATAAGCGAATCATTATGCGAGAATTTATCAAGGCCATTAACGTTACTACTATTTTTCTACTTCTATTATCATCGGCGGTTTTTGCTCAATCCGGAGCGATTAGCGGAACTGTAAAAAGCGAAGTTAATGACGAGTTGATTCCAGGGGCATCTGTTGAAATCGTCCAGCTGAAAAAAAGTACCGAGACTGACGATGACGGAGTATATCGCTTTACGGGAATTCCTAATGGAACTTACACCCTAATCACTCATATCGAAGGATTTGCGGATAAAGCTCAAAGCGTAACGGTCTCAAATGGACCCGCAAAACTTGATTTTAGACTTGGGTTAAAGTCTTTGAACGTTGAAGTTACGGTTACGGCAACAGGAGATGGCGAATCGGTTTTTGAATCGTTTTCGTCAGTAAACTCGGTTGGTACGACACGAATCGCTGAAAAAGCGAGCACATCGATTGGTGAAGTTTTAGAAAACGAACCTGGTGTAAGCAAACGCTCATTTGGCAGCGCGGGAACCGGAAGACCGACAATCCGCGGGTTTGAAGGAGACCGTGTGCTCATTTTGCAAGACGGCATTAGAAATGGCTCGCTTGGCGCGCAGTCGGGCGATCATGGAGAACCCGTTTCACCGTTTAATCTTGAGAGGCTGGAAGTGATCAAAGGCCCGGCAACGCTTCTTTATGGAAGCAATGCGATTGGTGGTGTTGTAAACGCTGTGACCGAAGATGAAAATGATGCGCATCCCGGGTTTCGCGGTTATCTGACAGGAACGGGCGGAACGGTAAATCGCTCAGCGGGTATCGCAGGCGGCATCGAATACGGTTACCAAAAAACACTCTTTAATCTCAACTTAAATTCCTCTCGTGAGGGCGATTTTGAAACTCCGCTTGGTAGAATTCCGAATTCGGCGTCGCGAACAAACGGCGGCTCGGGCAGTTTTGGTTATTTTGGTGACAAAGGTTTTATCCGCGGAAATATAAGTATCGATCGCAGGCGTTACGGAATTCCTTACGCTCCGCTTTTCGAATCGGGGGATCTTCTGAGCCTTGCAAATGACGGTGCGGATTGCGGCGGCGGACACGATCACGAAGAGGAAGAAGATCATGACGGAGAAGAGGAAGAAAACGAGTGCCGTTTTAACACAAGTGTTTTGCAAAATCTCTTCGCAAATCAATTCCCCGAAGTTCCGGATGAGGCGATCGATATCAAGATGCGACGAAACAATTATCGTTTCATTGGCGGTTTCCGCGATCTAAATTCTGCTATAACGCAGGGAACGTTTACCGTGGATTTTACGGACTATCGGCATCAGGAGCTTGAATCGCACGATGGCGAAGAGGAAGCACACACAACCTTTGACAACGACGTTTTCTCATATCGCTCGATCTTTAGACAAGCAAACTACGGAAGGCTTTCAGGACAGTTTGGTTTCGAAGGCTACCGTCGAAGTTATGTAACTGTAGGTGCTGAATCACTTATCGACGGACGCGTGAGGCAAAACAATTTCGCGGCTTTTGCTTTACAGGAAATTTCTTTCGAGCGCGTAGCGCTTCAATTTGGTGCACGCGTAGAAAACAATCGTTATCGCCCGGTAAACGGAGATATTCTTGAAAGAGATTTCACCGGTTTTTCCGGCGCCGTAGGGGCGCGTTTCAATCCTTGGCAGGGCGGTTCGCTGATAGCTAGTTTTTCGAGTTCGTATCGCCCGCCGTCTCTTGAAGAACTTTACAACGAAGGTCCGCACATCGGAACGGTTACTTTCGAGATCGGCGACTCAAATCTTGAACGAGAGCGTTCAAACGGTTTTGAGTTTAGCTTTAGACAAAGTTCGCGGAGGGTGCGTTTTAACGGAAGTATTTTCTACAACGATATTCAAAACTTTATCTATCTCAGACCCGAAGAAGAAGATGGTGATATCCACGTAGAAGACGGCTTGCCTGCTGCGGAGTTTGTTCAGGACGACGCGAGATTTTTCGGCTTTGATGCGCGAGTGGACGTGGACATAAACGACTATTTTGGGGTTTTTGCATCCGGTGATTTTGTTGACGCAAAACTCAAAAATGGCGACCTCCCTCTCTTGAGAATCACGCCCGCGCGTTTTCGTGTCGGGACGGATATACGTTATAAGGGGCTGAGTATAAGACCGGAGGCACTTTTTGTTGGCAAGCGAGACTTGGACGACATCTTCCCGCTTGAGACTACAACGGATGGTTATGCCCTTTTCAATCTAAACGGTTCATACGCGTTTGCGGTTGACCGTACGACGCACATTTTTACGTTTAGTTTTCACAATGTTGGCGATAAGCTCTATCGAAATCACACAAACTTCATTAAGTATCTTACGCCGGAAGCGGGACGCGGACTTAAAGCTTCTTACACGCTAAGGTTCTTTTAGATTTTTCAAAGGTGAAAACAGTTGAATGGGCAGGCTGATGGGTCTGCCCTTTTTTTGAAACCGATTCTTTAGTCGGCTTCATCTAGACACAAAAGTTCCAGAGCAAAGCAACCTAGACTTTTGCTCTCCAAAATGCTACAAAAATTGGGACACGCTTTCCCGTATTCAAGATTCAATACTTTAGTATGAGACCAGCCAGAGCCCGAAAGGAAAAAATTTCTGAGAAAATTTCTGCTGCCGTTGCCTCGGATACGCCTCTCCGCGAGCTTGCGAGTAATTTTTCTAAGGTCGCAAAGAGCGCAATAAATGAGGCGAATTCGATCGAAGTTGAAAAGGTAACGATTCCCCTTGAGCGTCTTCCGAAAAAACTGGATGGACTTCGACTGGCACATCTTTCCGATATACACCACAGCCCGTTTACTGAGATCAAACATATAGAAAATGCGGTTGAGGTTGCTAACGAACTTGCACCGGATGTCTGCGTTTTAACCGGTGATTATGTCTCTCATGAAAGCGAATATGTCGCACCGATGGCGGATGTTCTTGGAAAACTCGAGTCTGAATTCGGGATTCACGCCTGTCTCGGAAATCACGACCATTGGACCGATGCTGAGCTTGTGACCCATCTGCTCCGGGGAGAAGATATCAATGTCCTAGTTAATGAGGGGTTCCGTTTTGAGGCTAAGGGCGCATCGTTCTGGTTGTGTGGTGTTGATGACCACATGGCGGGTAAAACGGATCTTCCGAGCGCTTTACACGGCTCCTTTGCAGACGAAATGAAGCTGCTTTTGGCTCATAATCCGGCGATATTGCGTCAGGCCGTAAAACACGATGTGGATGTGATGTTTAGCGGACACACACACGGTGGGCAGGTGAAGATTCGTGAGAAAGAAAAGAAAGTTTTGGCAAACAGGCGTCTCACAAGCGGATTGCACAAGCGAAAGAACACTCAGATTTACATAACCCGCGGTATTGGAACGGTAGTCTTGCCGGTTAGGTATCAGTGTCCACCCGAAGTTTCGCTGATCGAGCTCAGATGCGCATAAATTCTTGTTCAATTGCCATGTCCTGAAACTCCTTATAAAATCAAGATAAATCCAACTATAATGTAGCAATCATGGCGTCAAACGTAATTACTATCCCCAATCTACTCACATTTTTACGGATGGCGCTGATACCCGTTTTCGCGAGCCTTTTATTTTACGGCTACAGCGGCTGGTCGCTGGTTGTTTTTTTTATTGCGGGCTTTTCAGACGGCGTCGATGGGTTTATAGCAAGGCGTTTTAACCAGGAATCTGAGCTAGGTACGATTCTCGACCCGATTGCGGATAAGCTCCTCATGACGACGGCTTTCATAATTCTCACTCTTCCAAATGTTTTTCCCCCTGTAAAATATCTTCCGGTACCTTTTTGGGTTACGGCGGCGGTGATTGGCAGAGACGTTTTAATTATTACCGTTGCTGCCGCAATTAATGTGATGACGGGCTTTACAGGCTTTAAGCCTTCGTGGCTTGGAAAGCTAAGCACTTTCGTTCAGGTGTTTGCGGTGGTTTTGATCTTGTCTGCAGCCGTATTTCCCGCGACCGGAGGATTCTATTTGCCTACAGTTTACGTTGTCGTAGTTGCTCTTGCTTTCATCTCGGGATTCCACTATATCTTCCACGTTGCAGGGCTTATGAGAGAAACCGAAAGCTGAGATTTGCTAAAACTTCGCTCAAATATACTTGACAAGCACACACTCATATCTTATCATTTCCAGTGGCTCATATTGAGCCTTTGGACTAATGTGTAGGTTTTAAGATACGCGCGGTTGATATTTTTGAATGGAGATTTTTAGATGAGTAAAATAATTGGAATTGACTTAGGAACGACAAACTCGGTTGTTGCCGTGATGGAAGGCGGCGAACCAGAGGTTATAACAAACGCAGAAGGCGGGCGCACAACTCCTTCGGTTGTAGCGTTTACAAAAGACGGCGATAGACTTGTAGGCCAAGTAGCCAAGCGACAGGCGGTTACAAACCCGGAAAATACCCTTTATTCGATAAAACGTTTTATGGGAAGGCGATATGACGAGGTGTCGGAAGAGATTTCGCAGGTGCCATATAACGTTGTAAAGGCTTCAAATGGCGATGTACGGGTAAAGGTTGACGATAAAGAGTATTCGCCGCCTGAAATTGCTGCGATGGTGTTGCAGAAGCTCAAGCAATCTGCCGAAGATTATCTTGGTCAGACTGTTGAAAAGGCTGTAATTACAGTGCCGGCATATTTTAATGACGCGCAAAGACAGGCGACGAAAGACGCTGGAAAGATCGCGGGTCTTGAAGTGTCGCGGATTGTAAATGAGCCTACGGCGGCTGCACTTGCTTACGGTTTAGACAAAAAGAGCGACGAGACCATTGCAGTTTTTGACTTCGGTGGCGGAACGTTTGATATTTCCGTTCTTGAAGTTGGCGAAGGCGTTGTTGAAGTTAAATCGACAAATGGTGACACCCATCTTGGCGGTGACGACGTTGACGATAAGCTGATCGATTGGATTATTGAGGAATTCAAAAAAGATCAGGGTATTGATTTGACGTCGGACAAAATGGCGCTTCAACGTCTAAAAGAAGCTGCGGAAAAAGCCAAGATCGAGCTCTCGAGTGCGATGGAAACCGAAATTAACCTGCCGTTTATTACTGCGGACAATACGGGACCAAAGCACCTTGTAATGAAACTTACACGCTCGAAATTTGAGGCTTTGGTTGATGATATTTTGAAGCGTTTGATGCCGCCGGTTGAAAAGGCCATTGAAGACGCCGGATTGAAGCCGGGTGACATCGACGAACTGGTTCTTGTTGGTGGATCGACACGAATTCCGAAGGTTCAGGAGATGGTAACGAAGTTTTTTGGTAAGGAGCCGAATAAATCTGTTAATCCTGACGAGGTTGTTGGTGTTGGTGCTGCGGTTCAGGCTGGCGTCCTGTCCGGAGATAAGAAAGACATTCTCCTGCTGGATGTAACACCTTTGACGCTCGGTATCGAAACGCTTGGCGGTGTGTTTACTGAAATGATTCCGCGAAACACCACGATTCCGACGCGCAAATCGGAAATTTTCTCGACAGCTTCGGATAATCAAACATCTGTCGAAGTACACGTTCTTCAAGGTGAACGACCGATGGCTGGCGACAATAAGACGCTTGGTAAATTCCACCTGGTGGGCATTCCGCCAGCGCCTAGAGGTGTTCCGCAGGTTGAGGTTACATTCGATATCGATGCAAACGGTATCGTCAACGTCTCGGCTAAAGACGTTGGTACGGGTCGCGAACAGAAAATCACGATCACTGCTTCATCGGGACTTTCGAAAGACGAAATCGACAAGATGATGGAAGATGCTGAGTCGCATTCTGAGGATGATGAAGCTAAGAAGGCTGAGATTGAAGCCAGGAATCGTCTTGACGGACTCGTTTACAACGTTGAGAAATCTTTCAACGAAAGTAAAGACAAACTTGGTGATTCCGAGGCGAGCGAGATCGAAGCCGCAATTGGCGATGCGAAAACGGCGCTCAAGGACGGAGATGTCGATGCAATGAATTCGGCTTTTGAAACTCTGCAAACTTCGTCGCACAAACTCGCGGAAGTACTTTACAGCCAACAAACAGCCGATGCTGAAGATGGAGCCGAAGAGCAGGCTTCTACTGCTTCTGCAGGTGGCGATAGTGATGATTCTTCTACCGTAGATTCTGATGAAGACGTGATCGACGCTGAGTATGTTGACGTCGATGAGGAAGCTTCTGAAGCTGAAGAAGAAGCGAAGGAAGAAGAAGGCGAATAACATAGTGCTCGGTTTTCAGCAGTCGGCGGAACGCGTTTTTGCTGACTGCTGGCTGCTGTCTTCTGAATACTAATTGAATGGCAAAGAAGAAGGATTACTATAAAACGCTTGGCGTTAAGAAAACGTCGGATGGCAAGGAGATTAAGAAAGCTTATCGCCGACTCGCCCGAAAATACCATCCGGATGTAAACCCGGGTGATAAATCCGCTGAGGAAAAATTCAAAGAAATTCAGGAAGCCTATGACGTTCTGTCCGACGAGAAAAAACGCAAGGTATTCGATAAATTTGGCTACTACGATGACAACCTGGATATAAACTCGCCGTTTGGCGCGGGAGCCGGAGCGGGAGCGGGCGGTTTTGATTTCTCAGGGTTTTCGTGGGATTCCGGACAAGCTCCTGGTAGCGGTTCGACAAGCACTGGTGGTGGGTCTTCCAGTTTTAAGGACATTTTTTCCGATCTTTTTGGCGGCGGAGCACCTCAACCCGAAGTAGACCCACCTAAGCCACTTCCGAAAAAAGGAAGGGATATAGAGATTCCTCTCGCGCTGAAATTTGAGGAAGCGGTCACGGGGTTAACTACGAATCTTACGGTTAATCGTTCGACGCAGTGTTCTCGTTGCAATGGCGCGGGCGATATGGGAGGGCCGGTCGTTACCTGTTCAACGTGTAAGGGTAGCGGGCAAGTACAGAAAAGTGGGGGACGGCTTCAGTTTTCCCAACCATGTATCGATTGCGAAGGGACAGGGCGAAGGAGACAACCTTGTTCGCTTTGTAAAGGGAAGGGAGTTACTCCGGTAAAACAACAGGTTAAGGTGAGAATTCCAGCGGGAGTTGATACCGGATCTAGAGTTCGGATCCCAAAAAAAGGTCATGGTGGGCGTCTAGGTGCGCCACCAGGCGATCTATACATTGTTACAAACGTAGGCAAGCACAAGTATTTTAAGCGCAAGGGAAACAACATTTATGTCAAAGTTCCTATCAGTGTTCCGGAAGCGGCTCTGGGCGCGAAGATTGAAGTTCCAACCGTCGAAGGAAAAACGACCTTGAAAATTCCGCCGGGAACTCAATCGGGACAAAAAATACGCCTTCGAGAGCGAGGCATTCCGAGCGTTAGAAATAAGAATGTACGCGGGGATCAGTTTGTTGAGGTTAAGATCACACTTCCGCGTGTGATCAGCGAAGAAACAAAGGAAATTTTGCGTCAGTTTGAAAAGGCCAACTCCAAAAACCCTCGACGAAGAATGGGGCTCAAGTAGGGAAGTTTTGGTGGTCTTGGAAGTCCTGGAGGACTCTAGATAGATCCGGGAGATAAAGAATTCGCCGAAGGCGTAATAAACAATAGCCCGGTATAAACGGAGCGTGAGGCGTGGGTTGTGAAAAAAGAGTATCGCCCTTTAAGGATTCGAACATAAAGTTTACGAAGTATGGAGTTAGTTTGCGATGGCTGATAAGAAGGTAAAAACATACACAATCAGCGTAGTGGCAAAGCTATACGAGATACATCCGCAAACGCTGCGCGGCTATGAACGTGAAGGCTTATTGGCTCCTTCGCGTTCGGAAGGTAACACTAGAAAATATACTGATGCGGATCTCGAACGCCTAGAAGTCATTCTCTCACTTACAAAAGAACTGGGCGTAAATCTTGCCGGAGTGGAAATCATTCTCAACATGCGTGAGAAGATGGACACGATGCAGCGCGAATTCGAACGCTTTTTTGAATATCTCAGAAATCACGCAAGCGAATTTTCAAGTCAGGTGGAAACTTTTTCAGATTCGGAGGCGTTGATTCCCGTTTCGCGCCCGCTGCGTTTCCGCGAAGATATAGAGGTAGAAATCAGCGGTGAAAACGACGAATAACTTCGACTAGCCCACATTTCTCTTTACAAATCTTTCCTTTTTTTACAAAATAGGATTCTCATTCCCCGAACAATTTAATATCTAACAGGAGGACTCCCATGAAAAGTTTGTATGGAATAACTCTGTCTCACATAGTTTTAGTGTGCCTCACAATCACCTACACCGCGATTGCGCAGGATTTAGACGATGTAACGATCAGCGGAATAGTAACTGATTCAAATGGTGATGCATTGAAGGGGGCGTTGGTAAAAGCAGCTTCAGTTTCAAATGCGAAAACACTTACCGTTACGACGGACAATCAAGGACGATACTGGTTGATCGACCTCGCCCCCGGTGTTTACAAAGTTTCGGTTTCGGCGAAGGGATTCGGAACTATTAAAACAAAAGAGCTCGAAACAATATCGGCGCAAAATCTTCAGCTGAATTTTACGCTCGCGCCAGCCGCAATTACTGCCGAGCAAACGGTCACCGTCTCCGATACAGTCTTAGCGACGATTGATACAACGCGAACAATCGTGGGCGGAACCATAACCGGTAACGAAATCGAAGCACTTCCAAACGCGTCGAACGATGTTTTGGATTTAGTCTATTCCCTTAGCGGAACCGCAGAGGAACCTCTTTCGATACGCAATCTGGCGGGCGACGATAGAATCGGAGACGGTAGTGAATCAGACGAACCATCTAAGGTGCTCGGTACCGGCAGTTTGTCCCTCGCGGGCGGAGTTGCGTATTCGACCAACATCACGATCGACGGGCTTGATAACAACGATGACCGGAGTGCTGAAGAGCGTTTTCAACCTCCCGTTGATTCAGTTGCAGAGGTACAGGTGATTTCGAATCAATTTTCCGCAGAATATGGACGTGCATCCGGAGGGCGAATAAATATTAAAACCAAGGCCGGCGCGAGAAAGTTTCGCGGTCGGTTTTCGATGTTTTTTGAAGACGACAACTTAAACGCAAACACCTACAACAATAATAGGCGGGGACTGTCGCGGTTACCGTTTGCCGAGTATGCGCCAGGAGGGACGCTAAGCGGTCCGATCCCCTTTTGGTATTTCAAAAATCGAACCTATTTTTTTAGTTCCTATTCTTACCGGGATCGAAATGCGACTACACAGATCTTCACCGCGGTTCCGGTAGTACAAAATTCAGCCTACCCTCTGCCATCCCCGACCGAACCTGACACGGTGAGACCGGATCTGGACGAGGCCGGCAGCGCTCAAATTGGTAATTACATTTTGCGCGTTGATACGCCTCAGAAGAGACACCGACTTACACAAAGAATCGACCATAACTTCACAGATGCCCACAACCTTACTTTTAACTATCAATTTGGGCGAAGCGTTGGGTTTAGGCAGTATCGGGAAACGACAAGATTTCTTGAAAACACGCTAAAGGGTCGAAAAAAGGATAACGACTCATTTTATGTCACGGACAATTACGTAGTTAATTCGAATTTTGTAAACCAAATACGTTTTCAATTTTCAAAGTACAGTCCCGGATTTAGCACGGAAAATCCGCTTGATCCAGTTGTTTTACTTAGCGTTAAGGACGAAACGCAAGCCGGAGATCCGGATCAGATTCGCGGCACGGTTGTCGTCGGAAATTCGACGAACGGATTCGCAAACGTTAGACAAGAAAAGCGGTACCAGGTTCAGGAAACAGTAAATTTAGTTATAGGCAATCACAATTTGAGAGTTGGAGCCGACATTCAGAGGATTGATTCTCGAATTAACGAACTTTTTGATTCAACCGGCACCTATAACTTCGATTCTGTGAACGATTTTGTCGCAAATCAGGTTTCTCGATTCCGCAGGAATTCGGGTGTTGTTTCGACGATTTCCAATACCTATTCTGGATTCTTTGTGCAAAACGACTGGCGCTTCCGTTCGAATATAACAATGAATTTCGGACTTCGTTACGAAAAAGAGAGTTTGATTGATGACTCGAATAATTTTGGGCCAAGGCTCGCACTGGCATATTCCCCGGGAGAAGACGGGAAATCCGTCATCCGCATCGGCGGAGGGGTTTTCTACAATCGCGCGCTACTCAGAACGATTGATGACCATACTATTGATAGGCAGCAAGTACGATTTGATAGTAATCGTTTAGATGGTCCTTCAAACGAAGCCACCTGTTACACAGACCCGGCGCAGGCTTCGCGCGACGAGTGTGTCTTCCTGCTCTATGCCGCAAACAATTTTCCAACCGCTCCGACTCTTGACGAAATTAGAGCCATACCCGGGATAGCCAATCTCGATCGGGCTTTTTCAAATACTAGCTCGGATGAAAGGCGCTTTGAAGACGATATAAAAATACCTGAAAGCTATCAGTTCAACGTTGGATACGAGCGAGATCTTGGCAGGGGTTTCGCCTTTGAGACAAACTTTACCTATACCAAAGCTGTGCGTTTGTGGAGAGAGCAAAACGTTAACGCTTTTGTGTTGCCGAACGGTTTTTCGAACTACACGGACTACTTACTGTCCCTTGGTGATGTAACGATTCCGGGAACATCGAGCGGTACCGACACTTATCGATTCGAGCTTGGAGATCGGACCGATGCCATCGGTGACCGTGATTCGTTAAGCGGGGGAGAATGTCGCAGCAGTACCGCGCTGTGCATTGTAAATCTCAACACTTTGCGGAGTTCGACGAGCAATTTTAACGCCATCGGTATTGCACGAAGGGCGCTTAGAGCGACTTTGGGAAGACCGAATCCGCTTATCGACGACCGAATTCTTGAGGTTGGCTCGATGGGGAAAAGCGTCTACGCAGGACTCTCGCTGGAACTGCGACGTCGGTTTCGAGATTTGGGTTATGGATTTGGTAGCTCGATGCGGTTTTCTTACGTGCTCTCTCGAACTCGGGATGACGGACATGTCGACACGAGTTCAGCACAGATTCGAGGTGATTTCAAATCCGAGTTTGCAAGAAGTCTGACTGACAGAACACACAAGTTTAGGTTTTCTGGCACGATAGAATTATCGAAATGGCTCGGAAGACTTCGCATGTCGCCGATCATAAGGGTCGAGTCAGGGAGACCATTTAATATTTCTATCGGCGGAAGTGATCGTAACTTGGATGACGAAAGAAATGACCGTCCGAATTATTCGGGAGATGTCGGGAAAATCGTTTGGCATCATCCGGACGATCCATTTCCGCAAACACTGTTCGAAGGTTTTTCGCTTGCTCCGATTGGTAGTTCTGGAGGGAACTTGCCGCGAAACGCCGGAAGCGGACCGGGTTTATTTATGTTTGATTTAAATGTTAGTCGGCAATTTCGATTTAGCGAACGATTTCGAATCAGACCTCAGGTTTCGTTTACCAATATTTTAAACGCCACAGTGTTTAGCTTTGGAACGAATTTTATCGGTCTTGAGAATGCGGGAAGTCCGGAATTTGAGCGCGGCTTTTTGACGCCTTCGCGAACGCTGCGGCAGCGCAAGATTCAGCTTGGACTTCGTGTAGATTTCTGATCCTGGATTCTAAGCGGGCAGGAACCTCTTAAAGGATTATTTCGGGTTTTTGCTCGCAAAACTTTACAAATTTTCCGTGACTTTCTTGTTCAAGGTATGTTAAATTAAGTGTTAAACATTTTTTAATTTGGTGTGCAGTATGAAGTTGTCGCTGGAAGACGTCACAGTTTTAGAGGATTCGGTCGAGACTATTTTAATCGACGCGGATTTGTTTGTTAAGTATAAGTCTCCGGACAAGGCTATATCCTTGTTGCGGTCGGCAATCGAGCGCAATCCCCATTCGATCTCGCTGCGTGAGAAGCTGCGTGAATTAGCAAATGTTTATCGAAATCTTGACGAAGCTACCGAGCAATGCCTGGCGCTTGCGAGTCTTTATATCAGGCGTTCGAGCTTTGATCTTGCCTACGATCGCTTGCAAGAGGCGAAATCTCTCGATCCGCGAATTTCGATCGCATCCGGTCTTGAGGCGATTCGAGCCGCGCGAATGCCCGGTAGAAATACGGATATTTCGAGTAAACCCGAAGTAGATAAGCGGAAAATTGTTCTCTCTGGTGACATTGGTATTGTAGGAATTTTTGATGCCGTGCAGGTTGTCGAAAATGCGCGTCTGACCGGTCTCTTGATTTTGAAAGCTGAAAAAGAAATTGCAAGCATTGCTTTTAACGAGGGGAAAATCGTAGACGCACAAGCCGAGGGAATGGACAGTATGGCAGCCTTCAAACGAATAATCGAGATAACGGACGGTGAGTTTGAGTTTGCGCGGTCCGAGGAGCCTTTTCCCGAGGTGATTTCGGTAGTTTCGAATAAAAACTTCCTGCTAAATACGGTTGCCTCCCTCGAAGCGGAAAGAGCGGAAAAACAAGGGCTTAGAGACCTAAGCCTTGAAGAGATAGCGATTTAAAGATTATCTGTCGCTATCCATAGTTCCGTTTTCTAGGCAACATTTTGTAATAAAATTCACGGCATCTTCGGGAGAATCTGTCAGATACATCAAACCCAGATCTTCCGCGTTTATATTTTTTTCCGAAAGCATTGTCGACGTGAGCCACGACAACATTCCTTTCCAGTAACTCGATCCAAACATTACAACCGGAAAATTTCGTATCTTGCGTGTTTGGATCAAAGTAAGCGCCTCAAACACTTCATCCATCGTTCCAAAACCACCCGGAAAGATCACGTAAGCGTTACTGTATTTTATAAACATTGTCTTTCGGATCATAAAATATTTGAAAGTCAGCTCGTGAGTTTGATAAGGGTTTGGTTTTTGCTCAAAGGGCAGCTCGATATTTACACCGACAGATACGCCGCCAGCTTCAAATGCACCACGATTTCCCGCTTCCATGATGCCCGGCCCACCGCCGGTGATTACTTCAAAGCCGGATTGCGCGAGCCGTTTGCCGGTTTCGCGAGCCGCCTCATAGTATTCATTGTCTTCTTTTGTACGCGCAGAGCCAAAGATCGAGACGCCGCGTGTAATTGTTGCGAGCGCATCGAATCCATTTACGCATTCACCCATGATTCTAAAGACACGCCAGGAATCAGAGCTTTTAAAATAATCATCCGGCTCGGGCGAACGCAGGAGCGCTTCATCTTCCGTGAAGTCCCAAACAAGGCCCTTTTCCCTTGCTTCGGCTACTGTTTCCGGTTCGTCCTTTGTTTTGTGCCTTAAGATCGGCTCATTGGTTTTGAAATTTCTTTTTTCAGACATAAAACTGGTTCCTTACATTCCCATTATGTTGTAGCCGCAATCAACGTAAATTGTTTCACCCGTAATTGCTGAAGATAAATCGCTGACGAGGAACAATGCGGTATTGCCAACTTCGCGCGCTTCGACGTTTCGCCTTAGAGGAGCTTTTTGTTCGACGTGCTTTAAAAACGAACCCAGGTCTTTCACGCCGCGGGCAGACAGCGTGCTAATAGGTCCGGCGCTGATTGCGTTGACCCTTATGTTGTTCTTACCCAGATCTTCTGCCAGATACCTCACCGAAGCTTCGAGCGCCGACTTGGCGACACCCATGACATTGTAATTTTGCACGACCTTTTCTGCCCCATAGTAAGACATCGTCACAATGCTTCCGCCATTTTTCATCAACGGTAAAGCAGCACGCGAGACCTGTGGAAGCGAAAATGCGCTAACTTCCAGTGCAGTAAGAAAGGCTTCCCTTGAAGTCTCTGCAAAATCACCCTTTAGTGCCTCACGCGGAGCAAAAGCAATTGAGTGAATCAAAAAATCGAGCCTGCCAAATTTTTTGTCGATCTCTTCGAAAACTGAATCGACCTCATCTTGGTCGGTTACGTCGCAGGGAATGAGTAGCGTGTCATCAAGATCGGCTGTGAGTTTATCGATATATCTTTTCAGCCGCTCGCCCTGATATGTAAACGCTAGCTTCGCGCCATTATCAAGACACGATTGAGCGCAAGCCCAAGCTATTGAACGCTTGTTTGCAACACCTAAAATCAAACCGACTTTTTCTTTAAGCATATGATTGTGAATTGAAAAATCTTAAAGCCCAAAAGTAATTAGCAAATCTACTCCGATCAAAACACCTAGTCTTCGGAATAGAGTCTTTGCAGCCCCTCAAAATCTAAAAGCCTGATATCCACATCAACCGGCGTAGACGCAAACATTTTTACGAGGGAAGATCTAAGCTCTGCTTCATCGTCACGAGACAACTGAGTGACTAAAACCAAAAGAAGCCGCAGCTTTTTTCCGCGGTCAAATTTGGCGACTACTGTTTTTGCAGTCGACATCTTTTTAAGAATGCCCGTCACCTTTGATTGATGCACATCTGACGAAACTAGAAACGTTACCTGAACGCAGGTAATCAGATCATCATCTGGTACAAGTGCGCTAAAATCTGCGTTTCCAATACTTACGTGCCTCAGGATCGGATTATCAGCTTCCTGCTGAATTTTCCGTAGCGCAAGATCTTCCGCGACGATAAAAGCCGAACGCAAATCGCTCAGCTGAGTTTTCTTTATTTTCAATACCGCAGCCAGCCGGGAAACTTCGCGATTTACATTCACCTTTTGGAGTTCTGGCGGAACGACCTTCCAAATTTGATTTCCTGCATCACCGATTGGAAGTTGGTTCTCGTTTCGGCGATTGCTTAAGAGAAAAGCAATCAACGCGATGATTGGTGACATAAACAAAAGCGCAATCAGCGCCCAGATTTGAGTCGCCGAAAAGTGCGAATATCCTAACGCCAATGCAACACCCGCAGATATACCTGCGAGAGCGGCGATAGAGATTACCGCTATTAGAAAACCGCGTTGAGAGCTAGAACCCATCTCTTTTGGGATTGCCTCGGGAAGAATTTAACCTAAAGAACCTAAGATGCTGAAGTCGCCTTTTCAAACGGAATTTCTTCAAAATGCGTAAATCGTTTGAAATCTGCAAAGCGATTATTGATTTCCTCGTGTGTCAGACGATCAACTCTTTCGGTACCAAATTCTTCGACGTTGAATGAAGACATGACCGTTCCATAAACCATTGCGCGCCGCATAGAATCTTCATTTATCTCATCCTGGCTGGCAAGATAACCCATAAATCCGCCCGCAAATGTATCGCCCGCTCCTGTTGGATCAAAAACGCTTTCCAACGGATACGCGGGGATGGCGAAGTAGATTTCGTTTGTAAATAATGCAGCTCCGTACTCGCCTCTTTTAATAACAACCGCTTTTGGTCCCAAATCAAGAATCTTCTTTGCAGCCGTGATTACGTTCGGAACATCAGCGAGTTGGCGCGCTTCCGCATCATTTATTATCACACAATCGACGACCTTAATAGTTTCTACTACGGAATCTTTCATGGAATCGATCCAGAAGTTCATCGTGTCCATCGCCACGAACTCTGCGTTTGATTGCGTGCGAACATCTTTTTGGAGCGTTGGCAAAATGTTTGCCAGAAACAACAGACGAGCATTTTTCGAATTTTTTGAAAGCTGCGGATCAAATTTTTCAAAGACGTTAAGCTGTGTGTCGAGGGTGTGAGCGGTATTCATATCGTATTCGTACCTGCCGCTCCAGAAGAAGGTTTTGCCGCCTTCAATAACCTCAATATCGTCAGTATTAATATTGTGGCGCTTAAATACTGACCATTCATCGTCGCTAAAATCGTTTCCGACCACGCCAACTGCGTTTACGTCGGAGAAATATCCAGCCGACAAAGAAAAGTGAGTTGCAGCGCCGCCGAGAATTTTTTCTCGTTTGCCAAAAGGCGTTTCCAAAGCGTCAAACGCAACCGATCCAACTACTGTTAAAGACATATTTTAATAGACATCCTCTTATATTTTTTTCGATAAAAACAAAGCCACACGATAACATAATTCCAAGCGCTTTCTAAACGTAGATTACGTAAAAACGGGGCTAAAACCACGCAGCCCAACAGTCAAAAAGCAACCCAAATCCGAAAATCTTGGGCTGCTTTATCATTAACCGAAATGGAGTAAGTTCACTTCTTAGGTTTGATCTTCTTCAAAATCTTTTCCGCGCGTTTTTTATATTTGCTTTTTGGGTGTTTGTCTACAAGCATACTCAAATAAACCAGTGCGTCTTCGCGGAGCCTTTCCTTCGCAAACCTCTTTTTGCCCTCTTTATCAAGCACGGCCAGGTTTATTTTTTGTTTGCCCTTTCCGATCGAGAGGTAATAGCTGCTCATTCCATGAAGGTAGAAAACCTCATCGATTTTCGAAAACGTCGGATGAGCCGCGAGCGTTTCGTCCGTTCGCATAAGCACCGCTTTATAAGCCTTTCTAAGCTTAAAATACTGCCACGCGACGTTAAGATTGTGGGTCGCATCCGTCTCGAGAATCTTATCGAGCGAAATTTCTTTCTTCTCCTTTTGCGCAAAAGACGCAATTGGAAAAGTTAAAAGGACAAAACTAATCAGCAAGATGACTTTTTTCATACCGCTTTAAAGATGATGTTAGAAGGCAAAAGGTTTTCCGTTTCGACGCACTTTAATTACTTATTCGGATTATACTTACCGATAATTGCATCGAGTTTTTCGGCGGTCTCAGGATTCCAGTGATCCGGTTGGGTAAAGATCGCGTTTTTTGTCGCGCCCTCAAATGGGTTCGGCGTTTCTTTCGCATCGACCCTTTTTACGGCTTCCTTTAAAACCAACTGCGCATTACGAACGTTTTTGGTTAGATATTCGACGATCATATCAATTGAAACCGAATCGTGAGCCGGGTGCCAACAATCATAGTCAGTTACAAGCGCGAGCGTTGCATAGGCGATCTCCGCTTCGCGTGCAAGTTTGGCTTCCTGCAAATTTGTCATTCCGATTATGTCCATTCCCCATTTTCGATAGGTTTCGGATTCGGCCTTTGTTGAAAACGCGGGACCTTCCATATTTATGTAAGTTCCTCCGCGATGGCAGTTTAAACCTTCAACCGTTTTGCAGGATTCTTCCAAAATGTCGCCGAGTTCATCACAAACCGGGTGAGCGAAGGTTATGTGTCCGACGATCCCATCGCCGAAAAAGGTTGATTCATGCGAACGCGCTCGCGTCCGATCAAAAAACTGATTTGGTATGCAGAAATCCGTCGGCGCGTAATCATCCCTCAAACTTCCAACCGCTGAAACAGACAGAATATAATCTACTCCCAAAAGCTTCATTGCATATATGTTTGCGCGGAAGGGAAGTTCCGAAGGGGTGATTGTGTGTCCGCGTCCGTGCCGAGGCAAAAATGCAGCGGCGACGCCGTCGAGTTCGCCGATGATAAATGAGTCGGAGGGTTTACCGAAAGGTGTTTCGACTTCCTGCTCTCTTACGTTTTTGAGTTCCGGCATTTGGTAAAGACCACTGCCGCCGATTATTCCAATATTTACATTT
Source organism: Aridibacter sp. (assembly GCA_965216195.1). Lineage (GTDB taxonomy): Bacteria > Acidobacteriota > Blastocatellia > Pyrinomonadales > Pyrinomonadaceae > Aridibacter. The sequence continues at coordinate 188,612 of OZ244151.1, forward strand.
TCCATAATTATTCTTCTTTTATAAATGCTCTCAGTAAATGCAAGCTAATTCCGGCTAATACCAAATAGGCCGCACAATGGACTGCTGGAGTTTCCGGGACATTTTCAATCGCAACCTCGCCAAAAAATCCATAAACGAAAAGCGCGTGAGCGGCAATGATTAAGGCAGTCGCGAAAATCTGCAACAAAAGCGGCGCCCTATTTTTTGCCTGGACAATGTAAACACCAATCCCGATCTCCAAAAGCGAAAACAATAGTAAGAAAATGTGGCGACTTCGTAGCATCACGCGAAAGCCCATTTCCATATTCTCTTTATCAGGATACCCGAAGCGCATTATTCTACCTGTCCAAAGGAATAAAACAAAACCGATGCTTCCCAACAAAAGATAAATGATCTTTAGGTGGTTTCTATTCATTAACAGCAATCGATCGTATCTTTCCATAATCATTTTCCAGCTCACATAGCGGTGCCTTATAATCATGATAAAAAAGACACGTCCAATTTTCCTCTACTGCCTGTTTAAGCAAGGTTCTTTTTGCCTCCAATGTCTCAAGCGGAAATAAATCGAAGCCCGCAATCCACGGCAGCGAAAGATGGGCCGTTGTTGGAACAAGATCCGCAAACCCGTAAAGAGTTTTTCCACCGCGCCGAAGTTTTACGGTTTGCATCGTTTCCGAGTGTCCCCGGATTGTCTGCATCGATAACCCTTCAACGACCTCGTAATCATCCGGTTTCAACTCGAGTTGACCACTTTCCCTGATCGGTTCCCAGTTTTCCTCTAAATAACTCGCTTGATCGCGTTCGTGCGGATTTTGTGCGTGATTAAGTTCCGACTCCGAAACGAGATACCGGGCGTTTGGAAACTGGGGTTTAACTGATAGTGGATGACTGATAGCAGATAATTTCCCGTCACTCTGTCTGCCGCTAACTGTTGACTGCTCACTGGTTACCGTGTTTCCGCCGGCGTGGTCAAAATGCAGATGAGTGTTTACGACAATCGTTATGTCTTCCGGTACGCATCCCGTCTTTTCGAACAGCGTTTGAGCAAAAGCTTTCTCGCGAAAGATACCGTAAATCTCCCTTTCTTTCTCCGACCATTTCTCGCCAATACCTGTTTCAACTAAAATCCGCTCATCCGGCGTTTCGATAAACAGGCAGTTCATATTCATCTTAACGCGGTTGAGATCGTCCGGCGGGCATTTCTTCTCCCATAAAACACGCGGGACAACGCCAAACATTGCCCCGCCATCCAGTCTGAATTCCGTATCAGGAACTATCTCTACTTTGTAATCACCAAAAAACATAACGAAAAAATGGATAACGGATAGTGGAGAATGCTGAAATTATCCATTATCCGCTATCAGTTTTCCATTAGTTTTCTCACTCTTTCTTTTTCGAACCTTGTGGTTTGTCGTTACTCTCTGGTGGTCCCTCCTGTGGTAACTGCATGCCGGGAGGAAGCTGCGGTTGCTGTGGAATCGCTGGCGGAACTACCTCAAAATCCTCGGCCACCTCAACCGGGTTATTCTTGAGGATTTCTTCCAGGATTTTGTCCTGCCGCTCCTGTTTTAGCTTATTTGAAACATATGCTTCGAGCGGAACTTCCTGCTGCATCGGACTTTCTTTATCCTTAACTGTAGTATTAATAAGGATGTGACGAGCGGTGTAGCTATCAACCTCTTTACCGTCAGGGCCTTTTGTTTTGCCTCTCTTCTCGAGTTTGATTATGTGAAAACCAAACTTAGTTTTTACGAGTTCGGCTGCGACTTGGCCTGGTTCGAGTTTAGCAATCGCCGCCTCAAACTCCGGCACCATTTGTCCTTTGGGAACATCCTCATAAAGCCCGCCCTTTTCCTTAGAGCCCGGATCATCGGAGTTTTCCTTTGCCAGTTTTGCAAAATCCTCGCCGTCCTGAACTTTCTTTAAGATTTCCTCGGCTTTATCTTGCTTTTCTTTTATGAGCTCGGGGTGGTCGGCGATATATTTTTCGATTTCCTCTTCTTTTACTTCAAGTTTCGGAACAAGCTTTTCCCGAGCGTAAACCTGTGCGAGAAGTTGAGCCTGCTGAAGTTTGGTTTGCAGCTCGACCTTGTGTTCGAATTCTTCCCAAACCTTTCGCTCCTCTTCATCCATGCTGGCGATGCTCGCAAGCTTCTCTTTCGCCTCTTTTTCATAAATCGAAAAACGGGCAAAGGCATCGCGCATTTGTTTTAGTTGTTCGGGGTTCATCTCTTGCCCTGGAGGGCGCTGCCCGCGAGCTTCTTCAAGTTTCAATTGTGCTTCGAGAAACTCCTTAAAATTAGATTCGTTGCGGTTCTGTTCGACAGTATCGAGTGTCGAACCTAACCCGATACTATCGAGAATTGAGCGAAACACGCCTTTCGACTTTTCAGCTTTTGCAGGTTCAGCCTTCTCATCTTTCTTTTCTTTTGAATCGACCTCGGTCGCGGCTTCAGGCTTGGGTTGAGGGTTGGCTTTTGCTTCAGGTTTTTCATTTTCGTTCGGTTTGGACTCGTCTTCTTTTTTACCTTCGTCTTTGCCTTCAGGGCTATCGCCTTTAGCTTTATTTTCCTCAGTTTCGGTCTTCTCCCCTTCCTTGCCTTCATCCTTTTCTTCGGCATTTTCCGGATCTTTTCCCCAGAATTTAGCAACCTGTTCTTCAGAGATCATACTCAAAGGCGCCATAGGTTTATCTTTATTTATAACCTTATCGTAGCTTAAGGCGAGGATAGCCTTTTTCATGTACTTGAGTTCTTGCTTCACCTCAGGTTTATCGGCATAACCCTCTTTTCTCGCCTGGCTGGCAATCGCAACAAATTCTTTGATATTTTTCGCAAGTTCTTTCCTTTGTTCAGGGTCTTGAGCGAGCATCCTTTGCTGCATCGGATTAAAATCCTTAACAAGCATTTCCATTTCTTCCTTGGTGATTTTGTTCAAGGCATCGCTATGGCCGCCAACCTTATTTTTCCAATAAACCAAACCAGCGCCGGCTGCTAACAAAACGGCAAAAAGAACCAATAATTTAAGTGTGTTGCTCAAGATGTTTACTCCTTAACTTTTTGTACCAATTCCAAAAGTACTCCACCGCTAGATTTTGGATGAACAAAGGCGATTAAGCAACCGCCCGCTCCGACTTTCGGTGTCTCGTCAATTAATTTCGCTCCTTCCGCTTTCATACGTTCGAGCGCCTCTTCAATGTTCTCTACTTCGATAGCTATGTGATGAATCCCTCCACCTCGTTTTTCTAGAAACTTCGAGATTGGCGAATCATCAGAAGTTGGCTCAAGGAGCTCGATATTTGTTTCCCCGATCGGCAGCATCGCTACCCGAACTTTTTGTTTTTCTACTTCTTCGGTATGAAGACTTTCCAAGCCCAAAGCGTCGCGCCAAAACTCTAACGCAGCTTCAATCTCTTTTGTTGCAATTCCAAGATGGTCGATTTTCATTTAAGTAGCTCTTCAATTGCTGAATACGGATCGCGTTTCTTTTTTGCGACTTCGGAGGCGAATTCGTCCAGTTTCTCGCTTGTTCCATTTTTGCTCAGCGCCTTAGCCAAAAGCTTTTCGCGGAGCAATTCGAGGAGTCGCCATTTTGCTATGGCTTTTCGCCTTTCTAAACTGCTTTCGGCCTGTCCTTGAAACTCAGCATAAGATTTGATGGCATCTGAAAGCTCTTCGATGCCGCTATTTTCCAGTGCAACAGTTTTTACGATCGGCGGCTCCCACATATCCGGGCGATGTGCCAAGGACAAAAGCGCCTCGAGCTCTTTTTCCGTTCGGTAAACGCCATCACGATCGGCTTTGTTTATAACAAAGACGTCACCGATTTCCATTATTCCCGCCTTTATCGCTTGTATGTCGTCGCCCATTCCCGGAACGAGCACGACTACCGAAACGTCGGCGGTTTTCACGATCTCGACTTCATCTTGCCCAACGCCTACCGTTTCGACAATCACCTTATCAAATCCCGCAGCATCTAAAATCGCAACGGCGTCAACGGTCGAACGGGCCAAGCCACCGAGATTTCCCCTTGTTGCCATTGAGCGAATAAAAACATTTTTATCCAAACCAAGCGTCTGCATTCTGATACGGTCACCGAGGATCGCGCCGCCCGAAAATGGACTTGATGGATCAACACAGACAATGCCGATTTTTTCACCTTTATCACGGTAGTGGAGCGCGAGTTTATCAACGAGCGATGATTTTCCAGCGCCCGGTGAGCCAGTGATACCGACGACCAGGGCGTTTCCGGTTTTAGGAAAAACCGCTTTCATCAAGTCAGCGGAATCTGCGGTCGAATCCTCGATTTTTGATATCGCGCGCGCCACGGCCCGGGGCTCGCCAGAGAAAAGTTTTTTTAGTAAAACATCAATTTTCATCGCCAAAAATCAAACCGCTATTCTCGCATTTTTTAATGTAAATTTAAAAACACAGGTAATGTTACATTTTTAACTTGATTTTATACCCTGAAAACCACAAAATATAGTGCTAGTTCCCCATTTAAGCACAATATGTTTAAACTTCAACGTCTTGAAATCACTGGTTTTAAATCATTCGCAGATTATACCGAGATAGTTTTTACTGGTAGCGGAATTACGGCTGTGGTCGGTCCAAACGGTTGCGGGAAGTCGAACGTTTCGGATGCAATCTCGTGGGTTTTGGGTGAGCAGCGGGCTAAATCCCTGCGCGGACAGGAGATGAAAGACGTTATTTTCCAGGGCACCGACAAGCGAAACCCGGGCGGAATGGCGGAAGTCGTGCTGCACCTGGAGCGTGATCAGACTGAATTTGTTTCTGATGAATCCGATCTTGAAGACATAGACGCAAAGCTGGGGGATATTGATGAAAACGCCGTTGATGTTGACATAATCGAAGCTGAGCACCTCGAAGAAACAGAAACCGATGAAGAACTACTTGCTGGAACCATTGAAACAGTCGAAACGGAAGATGAAGTAGAGGTTGAGAAGGTTCAGGCAGCGCAGGTTGGTTCTGTCCACACAATTGAGAGGAAAGTTAAGACAAAAAGGCGCTGGAAACCCAGAAATTTTGCCCTCGATTTTGCCCCGGGTGAGGCGGTAAGTGTTACCCGAAGGCTCTATCTTTCGGGGGAAAGCGAATACCTTTTAAACGACAAGACTTGCCGCTTGCGAGATATTCAGGACCTTTTCGCGGGTACGGGGCTTTCAGGTTCGCACTACGCAATTATCGAACAAGGAAGAATTGGGCAGATACTTTCCTCAAAACCTTCCAATCGTAGAAGCTTAATTGAAGAAGCCGCGGGTATTTCAAAATTTAGAAAGAGACAGCGCGCCGCCGAATCGAGGCTTGAATCGGCGAAAACGAATCTTGGAAGGATTTCCGACATTGTTGCCGAGATCGAAAAGCGAACCAGAAGCCTCCGGCGTCAGGCAAACAAGACAAAGCGATACAAGATTTTGCGCGAAGATCTCCGCAGGCTTTTAAAGCAGACCTATGCCGCTGAAGGGAAACAGCTTTCGGAAAAAGTAAAGGAGCTAAAAGTTTCGGTTGCGGAAGCCAATGAAGCAGAACGCGAAATTCTTGAAAAGGTTTCGGAAAGAGACGAAGCTTTTCGCACGGCTACGAGCGATGCGCGCGAAGCGGAAGAAAATCTTACAGATGTAAGGGCGAAACACGCTGATAACGCGCTGAACCGCGACCGTGCGGAGCGCGAACAGCGCTACCAGGAAGAACAAATAGAGGAATTAAAATCGCGTACGAGTGCGATAGATGCTGAGGTTAAGGTTACTCAAGAACGAATTCGTTTGCTCAGCAATGAAATCGAACGTCTTGAAAAGGAAGAAGCAAAAGAAGTTGCGCGTGCAGAAAAGGAGCAGGCAAAACTTCTAGACGCCGAGAAAGAGTATCGGGCAAAACTTGATGAGCAGCGGGCGATTGAAACAGAAATTGAGTCCGAAAGAGAAAATCATCTCGAACACACAGCTGCCGTTGAGCGACTTGCGGAAATTGAGAGACAGTTTGAAACAACCCTTGAGAAGCTAAGCGAGCGCATCGAGGGACTCAAGAGAGAAAACGAACGCGCCGAGGAGGTTTTTCTCGCGCGCAAGAAAGAATTTGGCGAACTTGAAAAGAGTATCGAAGCCGAAAAATCTAAACTCGAAAACCTCCAGACCGAGAAACAAAATCTCTTAGACGAAGCGGCAAAAGCTAGAACGCAGCTGGAAAAGCAAGGGGGCGAACTCAAAGGCCTGCGCGAAGTCTTCTCGCGACAAAAACACCGTCTCGAAACTCTAAAAGAACTCGAAGAAAAACGGGCGATTTATAAGCCAAGTGTGCAAAAGCTATTCACTGAGCATAAAAAGATCGGTGTTAAGTTTCTGGGTACGTTAGCCGATAAATTTGATGTTGATCATAAAGCCGAAAAGGCGGTTGAAAACCTCTTCGGCAGCTTTTTGCAAACAATCTTAGTCGGATCGAAAAGAGATGCCCACAGAGTTGTAAAATTCTTAAACAGTAACAACCTCGGGCGCATTCCTGTTTTGGTCCTCGATGAAAAGTTGCTCAAGGGTGAAACTACTAAAAAGAATGGAAGAGTCTCGTCACTATTGGGAATTTCGAAAGATTTTGAAAAGAGCTTGACGAAGATCTTCCCACGCGAAATGTCCGCGAAAGTTGTTGAAACGGTGGAAGCCGTAAACGGAAACAAGACGGATATTTTTCTCACGATGGCTGGCGATTTGGTGGTTGGCGGAAAACTATATGTTAGCGGCAGCACAAATAGCGGCGGGAAGAATTCGTCACTTTTGGCTTTTAAGCGCGAACTGCGCGAACTAAGCAAAGGTTACAACGCTTCCGAGAAGAAAATCTCAAAAGCCGAATTGAGCACAGATAAAACCCGTGCTCTCTTGACTTCAAAGGAAGACGAGCTTGTCGATTTACAGGCGTTTATCGTTAAGGTCGAAAGGGAACTGCTGTCGCAGGAAATTCATTCAAAATCTCTCGCGCAGGAAATAGAGCGTGCGGAGCGGCATAAAAAAGTAGTAGTAGATGAAACCACGCAAATCGAAAACGAGATAAAACAAATTGAAAAGCGGCGAGCGGAGTCGTTGCAAAATGCGAAAACGGCTGAAAAGGCCAGACTCCTTTCGGGCGAAAAAATTGACACTATTACGGTTGAGCTTCAGAAAATTCGCAGAGTTGTAGATGAAGAAAATGTTCTATTGGGCGAAAAGCGAACCCGTGCTGAGGTGGCTACCGAACGCAAGCGCTCAGCTCAAAATGCACTTGGACGCGTAAAAACCGAGAGCGATGAATTGGTGGCGAGGCAAGAGCGGCTGAAGCTCGAGAGCGAAGAAAACGGAAGGCGCATTGTAGAAATCGGGGAATCGAAGGAGAAACTAAAAGAAAAAATCGCGCGCGCTGAGGAAGAACTCGCACAGGAAAATATCGAACTCAAACAGGCGATTACGCATCTGAAGGAAACTCGCGAAAAGGCAGATTCTCTTTCAGGCGAGCTCGCTGAGCTAAACAAGAGTTCTGCAATGGCTAGGGACGAACGCGCGGGACTCGAAATCAATCAGGCGGAAGTTTCGACAAAGTTGAATAGTCTTTCTGAGAAATGTTCGCAAGATTTGAATTTGTCGCTCGAAAATCTTACTGCCACCACCGAGCTGGAAGAAGATTTCAATTTTGAAGAATCTCGTGAGGAAGCGGAAACGCTGCGAACAAAGCTCGACAATTTTGGTGCGATAAATATGCTTGCAATGGAGGAGCTCGGCGAAACCGAAGAGCGGCTTGAGTTTTTGACTTCGCAGCAGAAAGATATTGTTGACAGTATAGAGGCTGCGGAAAATGCGCTTGCCGAGATTAAGCGACGCTCGCGGCAGAGATTCAAGGATGCATTTGAGGCAATAAATAAGAATTTCGTTGAGTTTTTCCGGCAGCTCTTTGGCGGCGGAACGGGCGAGATGAAGCTACTTGAAGCCGAGGACATTCTGGAGTCGGGAATCGAGATCGTCGCGCAGCCGCCGGGTAAACGTTTGCAGAATATTTTGCTTCTATCTGGTGGCGAAAAAGCGATGACCGCGATCGCGTTGGTTCTGGCGATTTTCAAATATCGACCCTCGCCATTTTGCCTGCTTGATGAGGTTGACGCACCACTTGATGATGCAAACGTAGGTCGATTCGTCGAGCGTGTGGAATCGATGTCTGAAGATACGCAGTTTATTGTAATCACACACAATAAGCGGACAATGGAAGCGGCGAAAGCGCTCTACGGTGTTACGATGCAGGAGGCTGGAGTTTCCAATATCGTTTCGGTAAGATTTGAGTAGTTATGAAGCTTAGAAGTTTAGCAATTTTGTTTTTGCTCTCCCTTTTTTCCTACACAACATTTTCACAAAGACCACCGGTTAAGAAAAACACACGTCCCTCTGAAGAAACTTCCAAAGAGAAAGCTCCGGATGCCGACCTAAAAAGGGGCGAGCCCGTATATTTTTATGAGTTTGAGAAGGCGGAGTTTCTTGTCTCTCAGATTAGGATCGAACACGATGAAAATGGTTTGGGTCAAATCACTTTTCGAAAAAAGAATCTTGAAGAAGATTTTACCGAGCCGCTTAAATTGTCCGCTTCAACTCTAAAAAAGATAAAAGACTTGTGGGCAACCGTTAAATTTCTGGAGTCTGGTGAGCCTCTGCAGTCAAAGCAAAGAGATTACGCGCACCTCGGTGCGATAAAGTTAAAGATTTTACGCAGAGGAGATAAGCGTTCGCAGGAATTTAACTGGACCGAGAATTTAGACGCCCGTGCTTTAGCAAACGAATATCGGAAGATTGGGAATCAAGTCGTTTGGATGTTTGATTTTGACGTTGCCAGAAAGAACCAACCTTTGCGGACTCCGCGTCTGATGGAAGGGCTCGATTCTTATCTTAGGCGCAATGCGATTGCAGATCCAAAGCAGATGATGCCGTTTTTAAAGACGCTTTCGGAAGATGAAAGTGTGCCGCTAATTGCTCGCAATCACGCGACACGTTTGGTGAAAAGAATCGAGTCGATAAAAGAGAAGAAGTCGCCGAATCCTGATAAAAATAATAAGAAGCCCGATCCCGAATACTGATTTGTGTCAATAGCCCAAGCGTTAGCGCGGGTTCCCAAAACGCTGAGATTTTAGTGGGAGTCTGCTCCAAACTATTTGCCCTTTCTCGTTTCAGCCAGCCAAAGCCTCTTTAACAATTCTATCTTGCTGAAGTCCGTGGATCGTATAAGAGCCCGTCGCCGGCGAGGCAGAAGCATCTCTTCCTACATAGCGCATTTTGACATCGGTAGATTTGATTGCTTTAATTCTTGGCGCAACAAACGACCAGCCGCCCATGTTTTGCGGCTCTTCCTGTAGCCAAACAACTTCTTCCGCGTTTGGGTAACCGGCGAAAAATTCCCTCAAACTATCAAACGGAAATGGATAGAATTGTTCGAGGCGTATGATCGTTACGTGTTCACTTCCCATTTTGTCGTGAGCTTCGGAAACGTCATAGAAGACCTTTCCGCTGCAAAGCACGATGCGTTTTACATTCGCCCTGTTTTTGACCGCGGTATCGTCAATCGCAGATTGAAAGCCGCCATTTGTTAGTTCATCAATATCCGAAGTAGCAGCCGGAAGCCTCAAAAGGCTCTTCGGCGTCATTACTATTAGCGGACGAACGATTTCCTGTTTGACCTGTCGCCTGAGTAGGTGAAAATATTGAGCCGGAGTAGTGGGATTTGCAACCTGCAAATTATTATCGGCGCAGAGCTGCAAATAGCGCTCGAGTCTTGCCGAAGAATGTTCCGGGCCCTGTCCTTCGTAGCCGTGAGGGAGAAGCATTACGAGCCGGCATTTTTCATCCCATTTATCTTCCGAAGCCGAAATGTACTGATCTATGATCACCTGCGCTCCATTTGAGAAATCGCCAAACTGCGCCTCCCAAATTACGAGCGAATCTTTTGCAACATTTGCATAACCGTACTCGAAGCCAAGCACACCGGATTCAGAAAGAGAACTATCGAAAACCTGAAAACGTGACTCCGGCGAATTCTCGCTCCTAAGTTCGGCAAGCGGACACCAAACCGCTCCATTTTGCGTGTCATACATCATTGAATGGCGGTGGGAAAAAGTGCCTCGACCCGAATCCTGACCACTCAGACGAACGTTTATCCCATCTAAAACTATCGAGCCAAACGCCGCCGCTTCAGCAAACCCCCAGTCTATAGGAGTTTCGCCCGACCCCATTTTTGCGCGTCGTCCAAGCTGCCCGACCATTTTCGGATTGATATTAAATCCTTCCGGCACAAGAGAAATTTTCGCGGTTACGTGATCAAGTGTCTCTCTGGAAACCGCAGTTTCCAATATATCCGAGCCATCTTCCTCCGGTTTCGGAGGGGAAAGCTCTGCAACCTTCTTTCTCTGAGAGGCAATTTCCTTCGCAGATTTAAGAATCTCCTCGTATTTTGCAACGACCTTTTCGGTCATCTCCTGAAGCTCTTCCTCTGATATTACATCACTTCGAACAAGTTCCTGAGCGTAAACATGTCGAACTCCAGGATGCGCCTTAACCCTTTGATACATAAGCGGTTGTGTATAGCTCGGTTCGTCGCCTTCATTGTGACCGAGTTTCCTAAACCCGACTAAATCGAGCGCCACATCCTTGTTAAACTCCTGTCGGTATTCCAGAGCAATTTTAGCCACGCGATAGGCCGCTTCCGGCGAATCGCCGTTGATGTGAAAGATCGGAAGCTGCGTTATCTGAGCCGCATCGGTAGAATAAATCGAACTCCTTCCCGCTTCCGGTGTAGTAGTAAAACCGATCTGATTGTTTACAACTACATGGATTGTTCCGCCAACGCGATAGCCTCTGAGACTTGCAAGCTGGAGAGTTTCCATCACAATGCCCTGCCCCGAAAAGGCGGCATCGCCATGGAGAAGAATCGGTAAAACCCGATCTATCACTTCCTCTTTGTTGGTTTCATCGCCTTCCAGCAATTCGTCCTGCCTCGCGCGCGTCATTCCGTCTACGACCGGATCGACAAACTCCAAATGCGAAGGATTACACGATAGCTGAATTTTAATGTCGTTTCCGCTTTGTGTCTTACGCACACCGACGGCGCCCTGATGGTATTTCACATCGCCTTCATCAGCTGGGAAACTCGGGTGAGCAGTTCCCTCAAACGACGTAAAAATTCGCTCAGCCATATCGCCTGATTCAGCGTCGCCGACAATATTTGCCAAAACGTTTAGGCGGCCGCGATGTGCCATGCCCATGAAAATTTCTTCAACGCCCTTGTCCGATGAAATATCGACCAATTGATCAAGAAGCGGAATGATAGTTTCGCAACCTTCGAGTGAAAAACGCTTTTGTCCAAGGTACTTTCGGTGTAGAAACTGCTCAAATTGTTCCGCCTCGATTAACTTAAGAAGCAGGTTTTTCCGAATCTCGTGCGATAGCGGGACATCATCAACAAATTCCAATCTGATTTTTTCGCGTAGCCAGGCCACTTCCTCTTTACTCTGTATGTGGCGGTATTCGATTCCAACCTTTCCGCAATAGGCCCTGCGGAGTACCCACAAAATTTCGCGCAACGTCGAGCGCTCCTTTCCGTGCAGTCCGTCGGTAATAAATTCGCGATCAAGATCCCAAATAGTCAAACCGAAATTTTCGAGGTCTAAATCAGGCGAGTAATGGGTCGTCATATTCAACGGATCGATATCGGCTAGAATATGACCGCGCTGACGATACGCATTTATGAGCTGGAGTACTTTCGCCTGTTTTACGGTTTGCTTGTGATGGCTTTCTCCTCCAAGTAGCGAGGGGTTATAGTCTTCCGCCCAACGAAGCGGTGGATACGTGATTTCAAGACTTTCAAAAATCTCGTCATAAAAATTGTGCTCACCGACCAAATACTCATGTATCTTTTTGAGAAAAAGACCACTTTCAGCACCCTGTATTACGCGATGATCGTAGGTGCTGGTTATCGTCATAATTTTGCTAATGCCGAGCAAAGAAAGGGCTTCCGAGGTCATGCCCTGATACTCCGCAGGATACTGAATCGCACCCGTCGCAATGATCGCACTTTGTCCTGACATCAAACGGGGCGTTGAAGCAACGGTTCCGATCGTGCCCGGATTTGTGAGCGTAATGGTGGTTCCTTGAAAATCCGTAAGTTCGAGCTTTCCCGTCCGGGCTTTTGTAATAGCCTCATTGAACGCCTGAAAAAATTGCCAAAAAGTTCCTTTGTTTACACCCTTCAAGTTTGGAACGAGTAGATTCCTTGAGCCGTCCTTCTTTTCTACATCAACTGCAATACCGAGATTTATGTTTTCGGATTCAAGCCGGGAGGGCTTTCCATCCACGACGCCATAGCCATTATTCATCGAAGGATATTCTCTGGCTGCCTTGATGATTGCCCATCCGATGATGTGGGTAAACGAAACCTTTCCGAGAGCCCTCGTCTTCAAACTCTCGTTGATTACTTTCCGATTTTCTTCAAGAAGTTTTACGGGAACTCTGCGAACGGAAGTCGCGGTAGGAACGGTAAGACTTTCGTCCATATTCTCGACGATAACTTTCGCCACACCCGTAATCGCTTTTGCCTCAACTCCTTCAGCAATGTTGGCGCCCGGCGCTTTCGACTGTTTCGTTTCCTTATCGGTACCTTTTTTTGGTACTGCCGCGGCGGCTTCTGTTTGTTTTACAGGAGCATGTTGAGGTGCAGCTGGACTGCTTTTTATGGTTCGAGTCGCACCACCGTTTTCGCTTCCGGTTAGGTCTTCAAAATATGCACGCCAGGAATCGTCAACGAGGCTTGGATCGCTTTGAAATCGCCTGTATAAACCCTCGACATAGCTTGCGTTAGCGCCAAAATTTTCATTAATAAACTCGGATAAATTAGAGACTTTTTCGCTCACTTGTATTTCTCCTCAAAAAATCAGGTCAAACATAAATTTTAACCCAAAAAATTGAGAAAACATAAAAGAGCCATCTGTTAAGCTAAACGAAAGCTATTTGTTGGTTTTTTTAACGGGCTTAGCGCAAACCGGTAGGGCACCGTTATTCGGAAAAAAGCACCCCCTAAACTCCCTGTCGGGACAAGAGTAGGTGCCATTCCATGCGCGCACACAGGGTTTCCTTTCCTCTGCGTTAACTCGATGCGGAACAGACCGGAACAGCGAGAAAATTCCAAGTCCAATTAAATAAAGCTGATAAAAGCTACGGATACCTTAAAGCGAAGCGAAGACACGTTTTTCATGGTTTTTTCTCCTTTTATAGAGAAAACTACGACACTTGTCACAATCAGGTTCCCGAAGTTTTCCTAAATATCGTGCCCAACGAAGTACATCTGAGCATCAAATGGCTCCGCTCCAACGGCCGGCTCTACAACACTATAGTTGCCTTCCGAGTCTAAAACCTGTGCGTTGTAATTATCTCTTAGGTAAGCCGTTAAAACAGTGTCATGCAGGTAACGAATGAGCCTTTCATCATTTACCGGTACGATCGCTTCCACTCGCCGATCAAGGTTGCGGTGCATCCAATCAGCGCTACCGATATAAACTTCTTCATTGCCCCCATTTGCGAAGTAAAAAATACGGCTGTGTTCGAGAAAACGTCCAACAATCGAAACGACGCGTATGTTTTCGGAAAGCCCCTCGATTCCCGGGCGCAAGACGCAAATTCCCCGAACTATTAGGTCGATTTCTACGCCGGCTTGTGAAGCACGATAGAGTTCGCGAACTATTTTCTCATCCGTCAGGCTATTGATCTTTACTATGATTCTCGCGTCTTTTCCTTCGAGCTTGTTTTTAGTTTCGCGTTTTATCAATTCGAGCATTCTTTCGCGAAGGGCTATCGGTGCGATAAGTAGCTGGCGATATTTGGTTTGATAACAATAACCAGTCAGGAAATTAAAGAGATCAGTGACATCCGCACCAATTTTCTCGTTTGATGTAAGGAGTCCGATATCCGTGTAATACTTGGCGGTAAAGGGATTGTAGTTTCCGGTTGCAATGTGTACGTAACGCTTGAGCTTATTATTCTCGCGACGTACGACCAAGGCGACCTTTGAGTGTGTCTTGAGTCCGAGCATTCCGTAGATTACGTGTACTCCTTCGCTCTCAAGATGACGCGCCCATTCAATGTTGTTTTCTTCGTCAAATCTCGCCTTGAGTTCGACAAGCGCGGCTACCTGTTTACCATTTTGACTGGCTTTTGCAAGTGATTTTACAATCGGTGAATCCTTACCCGTCCGATAGAGACATATTTTAATCGCGCGCACATCCTCGTCTTCTGCTGCGGCTTCCAGGAAATCCGTGATAGTCAGGTAAGACGCGTACGGATGGTGGAGAAAAATATCCTGTTTGCGAATGCTTTCAAATATGTCGTCCTGGTTGAGACGTCCGGCAGGAATTGAATAGGAAATTTCCGTATCTTTCAAATCGGGTCGGTCGAGCGAATAGAGCGACATCAGGTCTGGGATATTTACGAAGCCATTGATTCTGAATACATCTTTTTCCGTCAATCCGATTGAGCCGGCGATATAGTCCGTCATCTTGCCAGACATGGAGGATTCGACTTCCATTCGAACCGGAAACCGCGAGCGTCTGCGGTGTAGGAGTTCGCGCTCCATTGTTTTGAGAATGTCTCCGGCCTCATCTTCCCGGATTTCGATATCCGCATCACGCGTTACCCTAAAAAGACGGGGTTTATTAACTTTCATGTTTGGGAACAGCTCCCCGATATTTGCCGAAATTATTTCTTCAAGCGCCACAAATCGGGTATCGTCTTCTTTGATCGGAACGAGACGCGAAAGGCTCGGCGGAAGCTTAATTCGAACAAAACGTCCCGAACTAAACAGGTGCTGCAATTTGCCGTGGTTAAAGTCCTTATTGGGTTTTACGACGGCGCCAATATTGACGCTGAGATTTGAAATGTATGGAAATGGGTGGCTTTCGTCGACACCCTGCGGCGTCAGCATCGGAAATATATTCTTGTGAAAATATTTATCGAGTCGCGTTTTTTCTTCGTCCTCTAGATCTTTATATGAAGTAATAAAAATGCCTTCCTCTTCAAGCTGAGGTAAGACTTCCTCATTCAGACAAAACATCTGCTCAATAAGCATCGGGCGGAGAATCTGACGAATTTCCCTTACCTGTTCTTCCGGCGTTCTGCCGTCAGGCGAGGTCTCCCTTACGCCTTCCGCGATTTGTTCCTTGAGCCCCGAAACACGGATCATCAAAAACTCATCCAGATTCGTTGAAAAAATTGAGAGAAACTTCAGACGTTCAAGTAAAGGAACACAGTAATCCTGCGCCTGCTGCAATACGCGGCGGTTGAATTCCAACCAGCTCAATTCGCGATTAAACAAAAACTCGGGGTCGTCAACGTTTAAAGGATTAGCCCGCAATTCTTCAAGCATCTCCATTGACGGTACAAATTCGGTAACGTCGTGATTCATAACTTTTGAATATCTTAATTTTAGTGGGTCGAGGAAGGGAAGGCAATAAAAGGGAGGTTAAATTTTTCTTGAGCAAGGACCCTCTTTAAAGTTTACAGAACCCGGAAACCTGAGTCAAAAAAATCTTCAGTTTAGACAGTAAAGGCGTTTAGCAATACAATAGGTGTTCTCATTTAGGAAATTTCGAATCACCCAGTCCAAAGAACAACTAAAAGTGGAAGAAATATTTGGCAAAAAAGGCTTGGTCGCTACACATCACGAGGATTACGAGTTTCGCGCCGGACAGTTGAAAATGGCTGAAGCTGTGATGAGTGCGTTTGACGAAAAAAGGCATTTGATCGTAGAGGCAGGTACGGGAACGGGTAAAACATTGGCGTATATGGTTCCGGCGATCGCCGCTGCGCTAGGCAAAAAGCAGCGAGTGGTAGTTT
Organism: Aridibacter sp.; assembly: GCA_965216195.1. GTDB lineage: Bacteria > Acidobacteriota > Blastocatellia > Pyrinomonadales > Pyrinomonadaceae > Aridibacter. The sequence goes on from OZ244151.1 coordinate 204,501, forward strand.
CTACTGGCACAAAAAATTTACAAGAGCAGCTAATGGAGAAAGATCTACCATTTTTGCAAAAAATAATGCCGAAGAAATTTAAGGCGGCCTATATGAAAGGTAGGGCGAATTACGCATGCCTTTATCGAATTAAAAAGGCGGAAAACCAGCCGATATTAGATGGGCTAGATCAAAAAGATTATTTTGACGAGGTTGCCGAATGGTCACAGGAATCGAAAACGGGAGACAGAGCCGAGCTTATCGATTTGCCGGAGAATCTTCCTTTCTGGAGCCGTATAAACGCTAAAAGCGACACCTGTATCGGACAAAAGTGCCCTGATTTCGATGCGTGTTTTGTAACGCGTATGCGCCAAAAAGCTGAGGATGCCGATGTCGTTATCGTTAATCATCATTTGTTTTTTGCTGATCTAAACGTACGAGGAAATCAATATGGACGGGTATTACCTGATTATGGGGCGGTGATATTTGATGAAGCACATTTAATCGAAGATGTCGCTGCGGACTATTTCGGTTTTCAGATTTCGAATTTTCAACTTGAAGAGCTTGCTCGTGATGCTGACGCACTTCCAATTACGGATGCGATAATTGTAAAAGACATCAGCAAACACGCCGCTCGAATCATACAGTTTGCTGACCAATTTTGGGCGCGGTTTAATGAAGGACGCGGAAAAGAGGGGAGATTTCCGCTGGTTCCAAATTCTTTTGCTCAGGAGACACGAGCGGGTGAGATTGAGCCGACGGCTTTGGGCGAGGCCTATTTTAAACTCGACGAAGTCTTGGCTCGCCTCGAGACCGCCGTCGACGTATTTAGTGAAAAAATTGCAGAAGCCGAGTCGCTTGTGAGGCGTGTGAGGCAAGCTCGTTTTGATTTAGAGTTCGTTGTTTCGCAAGCTGAGCGCCATTATGTCTATTGGCTCGAGCGGAGAGGACGCGGGATATTTTTGCGATCTTCACCGATTGATGTATCGGATCTGTTGCATGAAAAGCTTTTTGACAAGGTGGAAACATGTGTGATGACGTCTGCCACGCTTTCAAGCAACGGGAAGTTTGATTTTATAAGGCAGCGCCTCGGTTTAGACGAAGCAGATACCGAGACGCTTTTGGCGCCGAGCTCATTTGACTACGAAAAGCAGGCGATCATTTATTTGCCAAAGGTTATGCCGGATCCACGCTCACCGGAGTTTATACAGCTTGCAGCGGGCGAGGTCGAAAAGGTGATCAGAGTTACGGAAGGTCGCGCTTTTGTGCTTTCAACGAGTCTCTACTCAATGAATGCCTTGTACGAACTGGTTTCGTCGCGAGTGGATTTTCCTTGTTTTGTTCAGGGCTCGATGTCAAAGGCCGGGCTTTTGGATAAATTCCGGGAAACTCCTAACGCAGTGCTTTTCGCGACAGCCTCATTTTGGCAGGGAGTAGATGTTCGCGGCGAGCAGCTTTCGTGTGTGATTATCGATAAGCTCCCTTTTGCGGTACCAAGCGATCCGTTAGTGGCAGCGCGGACGCGTTTTATTGACGAGCAAGGCGGAAAATCCTTTTTTGAATACAGCGTGCCGAACGCAATAATTTCCCTGAAGCAGGGGATCGGACGTCTGATTCGAAGTTCAACGGATAAGGGTGTGATCGCACTGCTTGATTCGCGTTTGAGAACAAAGAGTTATGGTCGTGAATTTTTAAACAGCCTCCCACCGGCACCGATTACAACCGAAATAGAAGACGTCGGAAAAATGTTTGAGAAGGGTATTTCTCAGGTTGGCGGTATTGACAGGCAGTAGGAGGGCTTACTCAAAAACCTCTTTGAAATTTTCAAGTTGTTCGCGCGTGCCCAGAACATTCAACGTCGAATTTTTAGGAAGCACCGTGTTTGGGGAGGGATTTGCTATCACTTCATCAGACCTGATTGCGAGCACGATCATTCCGGTAACCGAACCTATACGACTTTTCTTGAGAGTTTTTCCAGCAAGCGAGTTTGGCGTTTTTACAGTGAAGAACTCCACGCCTTCACCCATTATTACCGGCGGGCGTCCCTGAAGGAGCGAGATTACAGACTCAGCTCCAAGCGGCGCATAGCCCAAAACAAAATCTGCACCGGCGCGGTGGATGGCTTCAAAATTTCTCTCGTGAGTAATTCGGCAAACGATTCGCACGTCTGGTTTGAGCCTGCGGCAGTAAACCGAAAGATAGATATTCACAGCGTCGTCGTTTGTCGAAAGGATCACGAGCGAAGATTCCTCAAGCCCCGCCTTAAGAAGGGTATCGCGATCTGCAGCATCGCCGACCACAAAGCGATCGGGCAAATCTCCAATTAAATCGCGCATGTTTTTATTGTTATCGACCATAAAAACTCTCTGCCCTTGGCTTTTCGCCGCATGCGCTGCTGCCCGGCCCACCTTTCCGGCTCCCAGGATTAGCACCGCCTCCGACGTAGTTTCATCAGTGCCTAGAAGCCTTTCGAGTTTTTCAACCTGGTCGTCGGTGCCAACCGCTACCGGAACGCAAAAATTTGAAAGAGTCGTATCAGGATTTGTCGGCATCAGATGTCCTTTTTCCCAAACGCCGATCACTTTTACACCGGTAAGAGTTCGGATTTTTGAGTCGCGTAGTTTTTTATCTCCCAGATCGGTATTGTGAACGGTAAATTCAAAAACCCGCCACTCGTCAAAATTTCCGATGATTTTCGTTCGCTCGTGTCCTATATTGATACGGGTCGCGAGATGTTCGCCGAGTTGATGTTTGAGCGGAAGAACATACGTCGCCCCGCTTAGCTCCAGTATGTCTATAGAATCTTCGTGTGACGCAACCGCCGCGATCGGAACCTCAGGTGCGATCTCGCGCACGGTCAGAGTAATATTTGTGTTGGCAGTATCTTCAGCATTTGCAAAGACCAAACGCGCCTTATCGGCACGAAAGCGCTGATATGACTTTTTCGCCTCGTGGTTTCCGTAAACTACCGAGACACCGTCTTGAAAAAGTTGAGCAGCTTTCGCGGAATCGGGTTCGATTACGAAATATTCGATTTCATTGTGTTCTAATCTTTCGATCAGGTCCGTTGCGATATCATCGTAACGACAAATGAGGATGTGCCCTTCTGTACCCTCGGGCACCTCGCGCGGCGCCTGAGTGTGGAGTTGAGCTTCAAGCCACGGGGCGTAGAAAAATCTAATAAACGAGAACGGAAGCATTATGAGAAGCAGGATCGTTCCGGAAAGCATCACGATGATGCTAAATATACGTCCGATGTCGGTCTCAAACGTAATGTCGCCAAAGCCGAGCGTGCTCATTACCGTAAGGGTCCAGTAAAGACCCGTTATCCAGGAGAATTCGCGCCCCTCGATATTGAGCATTAAAAAGTGGAAGAGAATCGTGTAAACGAGAATTACGATTGCGAGAAAAACGAGATACTTGACGAGTGCCTTTATATTTTGGCGTGTCTGATTTTGACTTAGAAAATAGGTTACCTGGGTTCCTAAAAATTTCATTGTTTGAGACGTTGATTTAGTTGAAATAATTAACTGCGGGTAGCCTCAATCATAACACGCTGAAACGCTTTACGGCATTCTCCGAGCGCTATTGAGATTCTTCTAATTGTTGTAGAATCACTAAATATGCCGTCATTTTACGAAGTAATGATCGAACGCAATTTCTCGTCTGCCCATCAATTGCGTGGGTATAAAGGGAAGTGTGAGAATTTACACGGTCATAATTACAAAATCGAAATCTTCGCTCGAGGTGAGGAACTAAATAACATTGGTCTGCTCATTGATTTTGGTGATTTGAAAACCGCTGCTGACGAAATCGTAAAATATCTTGACCATCGCAATATCAATGAGCTTCCACCATTTGATGAGGAACTAAATCCTTCAGCGGAAAATCTTGCCGCGTATATTTGCGAGTATTTGAATTCCCGCGTTGGCGATGAACGCGTCGAGGTTTATAAAGTTCGTTGCTACGAAACACCGACAAGCGTCGCGACATTCCAAATAGATTGAGCGGGCCCTCTGGAATTATTTTGATTCTCTGATATTATTAAGCTAATCAAACAAAGAAGTTATGCAGATTGGAGTTCCAAAAGAATTATCCGAAAGCGAAAAGCGTGCGTCGCTGGTGCCGAGTGACGTAAAGAAATTGGTGCGGCTCGGTGCAGATATTTTGCTGGAGAAAGGTCTTGGCGAAAAAGCCGGATTTTCAGATAGCGAATATGAAGATGCCGGGGCGACGATTTCTGAAGATCGTGATCAAATTCTCGGAAGTTCGGATATGGTTTTGCGTTTAGGAAAACCGGCGGGCGAGGAAATCTCGAAACTGAAAAAGGGAAGTATTCACATAAGTTTTCTCGATCCCTTTAACGAATCCGAACTGATCGAAGAATTTCGCAAGAATGAAATTACTGCGATCAGCATGGAAATGATTCCACGAACGACGCTTGCTCAGAAGATGGATGCTTTGAGTTCGCAAGCGAATCTGGCTGGTTATGTGATGGTGATTCGTGCCTGCGAACACCTGCCGAGCATTCTGCCGATGATGATGACTCCCGCCGGGACTTTGAAACCCGCCACGGTTTTTGTGATTGGTGCCGGCGTAGCGGGGCTCCAAGCAATTGCGACGGCGAAACGCCTGGGTGCGAAGGTTGTGGCGTTTGACACCCGCGATGTGGTTGCCGAGCAGGTCCAGTCTCTTGGCGCAAAGTTTCTCGAGATCGATCTTGGAGAAACGGCTGAAACAAAAGATGGATACGCGGTTGAATTAACTGACGAGCAGAAGGAACTACAGAAACAAGGACAGAGAAAGCAGATCGCCGAATCGGATGTCGTGATCACGACAGCTCAGCTTTTTGGACGAAAACCACCTTTGATCATTCCAAAGGATATGGTGTCGGAAATGAAGGCGGGAAGCGTAATCGTTGATATGGCAGCAGAAAACGGTGGTAACGTTGAGGGCTCGGTGGCGGGTGAAACTGTCGAAATAGATGGGGTTGCGATTGTTGGCGACGGTAATTGGACAAACTTTGTCGCAAAGGATGCAAGCGTGATGTATTCGGCAAATCTCTACAATTTGATTGATGAGTTTTGGGATAAGACGGAAGAAGACAACAAGGGATTTGAGCTGGATTTTGAAAACGAAATTGTTCAGGGGTGCGTGATCACACACAAAGGTAAAGTAGTACGGGAATTGTAGGACGAGTCACCTACGCGTTTATAACGATGGAAATTGTATTTTTAGCATTCATATTGATCTTGTCGATATTTTTGGGCTTTGAGCTTATTAATAAAGTTCCGGCGACATTGCATACGCCGCTCATGTCTGGCTCGAATGCGATTTCCGGTATCACCTTAATCGGTGCTTTGGCATCGGCCGGAGCCGGGCATTCGCAGATGGCGACGATATTGGGAACGGCGGCAGTTGTTTTTGCAACGATAAATGTTATCGGAGGCTATCTCGTCACGGATCGCATGCTTGAGATGTTTAAGAAAAAGGAATCGAGCGATTAGGGTATTGAGTTTTAATTTATGAATACTGCAATACTCATAAACATTGCATACATATTATCAGCTACGCTTTTTATATACGGGCTGAAAGAATTGAGTTCGCCCGCGACAGCACGGCGTGGAAACTTTATTTCTTCGATTGGAATGTTTATTGCGGTAATCGTCACGCTTTTTAATCAGGGCATTATCGAGTATCAGTGGATTTTGTTGGGAATTGTGATCGGCGGAATTATCGGTGCGTTGGCGGCAAGAATGGTCGCGATGACGGCGATGCCTGAAATGGTCGCGCTATTTAATGGCTTTGGCGGTTTGGCGAGTTTGCTGGTTGGTTGGGCGGCACTATACGGACGCGGCATCACTACCTTCACGATTACAACGATTATCCTTTCGGTTTTGATCGGCGGCGTGACCTTCACGGGAAGTATAATCGCCTGGGGGAAACTCAGCGGAAAGCTCGACGGGAAACCGGTTCTTTTCCCCGGACAGCAAATATTTAACACCCTTCTTATGATTGCCATCGTCGTATGCGGGGTTTTATTTGCGATGGACCCGACAAATCTCACGTATTTATACGTTGTCATCGGACTCTCATTTGTTTTTGGCGTGATGTTTGTAATTCCGATTGGCGGCGGAGATATGCCAGTCGTAATTTCGCTTTTAAACAGCTACTCAGGCTTAGCTGCTTGTGCGGCTGGGTTTGCGATTAACAATTTGCTTTTGATCGTTGCGGGCTCCTTGGTTGGGGCAAGCGGGATTATTTTGACGCAGATAATGTGTAAGGCGATGAACCGCTCACTTTCAAACGTTTTGTTTAGCGGATTTGGCTCTGCGAAACAGATTGCTGGCGAAGTGGAGGGAACGGTTAAACCGATCGTGGCCGAAGATGCGTTTTATATTTTGGAAGCGGCCTCGACCGTTTTGGTAATTCCCGGATACGGAATGGCGGTCGCTCAAGCCCAGCACGTAGTCAAAGAACTACAGGAATTACTCGAGAAAAATGGCGCGGAAGTTGTTTACGGCGTACACCCAGTCGCCGGTCGCATGCCTGGGCATATGAATGTCTTGCTCGCCGAAGCCGATGTTTCCTACGATGTATTGCACGAAATGGATCAGGTAAACCCGCGGATTGAACAATTTGATGTGGCAATTGTGATCGGGGCAAACGACGTTGTAAATCCGGCGGCAAGGGAAGATGAAGCGAGCCCGCTTTATGGAATGCCGATCATCAATGCCGACCTTGCGCGAACGGTTTTTGTTCTCAAACGCTCAATGGCCTCCGGTTTCGCAGGCGTAGAAAATCCGCTCTTCTTTAAGGAAAACACCCGCATGCTTTTTGGCGATGCGAAAGAATCTATCAGCGCTTTAGTGAGAGAGTTTGGGGACTAAAGTTACTTCCTGAAATACTCCAATTTCTCCAAATCATAAAAGACATTCCTCACCTCCGAATAAACAAAGGCACATTTTCATCCCAGGCGAACGCGGAAGCGCGAATTCACTTTTCAAACCAAACGATCCGGAGGGATTTTTGTGAAAAAACCTTCGCTGAAAATACTGCTAAAGCAAAACTGTCCCCTCCAGCAAGTTAAGTCGTGTTGGATTTTTGGATGTTAACTAAAGGTGAGGAATGAGGTCCTCCTGTATAACAGGCACTCTTTTTTAGGGCGCTAAGGTCTTCGGCGAAGTGGATATTTAAGGTAGGGCTTTTCGCTGGATAAACTGTCGTAACTATTAAGGCAGACCGAAGACTTTTCGCGCCGATCCAACGATTGATTCCGCCTTAACGGAATCTGTCTTTCTGTTTATAAGTATCTAAAATTCGTTGGGTAGCGAAAACGTGAAGAGATACCCTCAGGCGGGTTAGTTATACGGTTTGGTCACTGTGGGAATCCTCACTTTCTTTCGTCAGAGTGAATATCATCTTCCCACCTACTTCGCGCCAGTCGACCTCAGCGTTTATTAAGCTGGCTCGCGCCCGTATGTTTGATAAGCCTCGCCCCTTTTTCGCTGTCTTCGGGTCGAAGGTTTTTCCATCGTTTTCGACGGTCAACACAAAACCCGTTTCTTTCGAACTATTTGCGGACATTCTGATTTCCGAAGCTTTTGAATGGCGTACGACATTGCTCAAAATTTCCTGAGCGATTCGATAAACTTGGATTTGCTCCGCACGATTTAGCGTCAGGCTTTCTTCAAGGTTGTCTTTTGAAATAAACTCCGTCGTGACTTCATGCTCCTGCCCAATCTGTTCGATCGCATTTCCAAGAGCCCATTCGAGTGATGCCGCAAAACCGATATTTTCCAAAACGGAAGGGCTTAAATCTTCGCAGATCCGACGGATCTCGTCTGAAACGGATTCGATCTCACTCCGGAATTCGGGGGCCTTGTCGGTTGAAACCTCATCAGCCATTAAGAGCAGATGTCTCAAATCGGCGAGCGTTTGGTCGTGTAAATCGCGCGAGATACGGTGGCGTTCGCGCTCAGCTTCATTCGCCAAATCAAGACGCGCCGAATTGAGTTCCTTATTAGCATGGGCTAGCTGCTTACTCGTTCGGAATATCTTCTGCTGAGACAAAATCGCCCAAATCAAGGCCGCGAGCGCTATTAGAAGCAGGACACCAAGTATTGTAGCAATCCAGGGAAAAGGTGCATCCTCGACCTTTAGATTAAACGCGAGCGGATCCGACGAAACCAAATTTCCATCGAAAGCGCGAACTTCGACGCGATATTCGTCCGGATCGAGATTTTCCATAACAAACTGAGATTCGCTCCCAAAGCGCTTGTCGATAAGCTCGTTTTTGCTGTTGAATAAAAGAAAGGAATACTGGAATTGCTCAGGGAAAGTGCGGCTGCTTGTTGCTGTAACGTCAATCGAAAGTGAGTTTTGCGGAAAGTCCAGATCGATTCCCGATTTTAGTTCTGAAGCGGAATGAACCCTCTGGCTGACGATTCGATTCGGAATTAGAGTTGGGCTTTTATCAGTTGGTTCATAGCGAACGATTCCGCGGCTAGTGCCGATCAGAATAGTTCCTCTTTCTAAGTACGAAATCGCGAAGGTATTTTGCGATGAAAGTCCCTGCTCGATATCAAGATGTGAAGACAGCCAACCGAAATTTTCATCGAATAAGAAACTATAGAGACCTGCCGATGTAGCACACCATATCCGAAGCGCATTCGACGAATCGCGCTTTAGCTCTACTGCCCGGGCTTCAACCCCAGGCAATATGTGCTCGAGTTTTGATTCGCTCAAGAGATAAAGCCCTTTATCTGTCGCGAACCACATTCCATCTTTTTCGTTTCCGGCGATTGATCTTACAACCGTTTCTTTAAGCGGTGCAAGCAAGGGATTCGTAGTCGTATTATTTCCGTCGAATACAACCGCGCCTTGATTGACAGTGCCAATCCACAGACGTTCTCCATCTTTATGGAGGCTTATAACGGTTGAATCAAAAATGAGTTTTTCGGTGTCGCCTTCGATTGTCCGAAGCCCAAGATCGAATGCCGCAAAATAAACCTTACCTTTAAATTCAGTGATTGATCTGGTCGTTTTTTCGGAGAGCGTCGAGGGAGAATCAGCCGAGTCTTTTCTACGTTCTTTCGAAAAGAAACCGTTTTGCGTTCCCACAAGTAGGTTGTCGCTTCCAAGTTCTGAAATCGAATATATCGTGTCTTTTTCAAAACCACTTACCGCTTTCCAAATCTTGGAGGTTTCATCAAAAACAAAAAGTCCGCGATTTGTTCCTGCGAAAACGCTACCTTCGGAGCTTTCAAAAATTGAACGAACGAAATTGCTTTGAACGTCGTCAGAGATTCTCTCGTTTTGCAGACTTCGCGGATCATAACGGCTTACGCCTTTATCCGTGCCAAACCAGACCACGCCCTCTCGATCGACAAAAACCGCCAAGACTTTGTTGGATCGCAATCCGCCCGATGTGTTTTCAAAAGTGAAGCGTTTTCGAAACTCCTTGGATTCAAAAAGATATGCCCCGCGGGCTTCGGTTCCAACCCAAGTAGTTTCTCCTGATCCAAACGCAAGTGCGTTTACCGTTCCAAGATTTTCCCCAACCACCTTTAGCACCGGCATCTTTTCGGAAACAAAAAGTCCGCTGCTGCCGGCGCTTGACCTCGCACCCAGCCAAAGATTGTCTTCCGAATCTTTTCGAAGGACATTGATAAAAAAAGGTCTCGGACGGGTGGCGACTTCTTCGAGATCGTTATCGGTCAGCTTCTGAAGCCCTGAATTGAAAGTTCCGACAAGGGAAGCCCCGTCAAATTTTTCAATCGCTCTAATGGGAATCGATTTTTTCAGTAAAATTTCTACTTTGATCTTTCTCTCAGACCGAGTGCACCTAAAGATTGTTCCGTTTCCTTCGGTCAGATATATATAGCCATCATCGATCAAAATTGAATTGATCGAATAATCTGAGGTTTCCTTAACCTGAATAAAACTTCCATTTTCGTAGTGAAACGCTCCGCGGTCAGTAGCTATCCATAGCATGTCGTCAGAGTCGGTTTTGACGTCATAGATAGCTGTTGATGAAAGACTTGTTTGCACTCGGCGTCCGTCAAATTTCGCGAGTCCGTTGTGAGTTCCAAACCACAAAAAGCCGTTTGAAGTTTGCGCGATGGCGTTTACTTTTTCTGAGGGAAGTCCGTGAAAAGAATTAATCGCGCCCCATTGATGTAGGTTTTGCGAGGATTGGAAAATACTCTCTTCTATCGATTCCGCTGTTGTGTCAACCTGCCCGAAATTGAAAAGCGAGAAAAACGAGAAGAAGGAGAGAGCAGAAACCAAACATGTCAGGCTGAAGCGAAATGGATTGTTAAGATACTTACTCAAAGCTACTCTTTGTCTTTTAGATAGCGCTCCTGGTCGCGCTCAATCCAGTTTGCGAGTTCTTTTTCTGCTTTTTCGAGTTCGTCGCTATTGATGAGTCCGCGGCGGAGCGATTCGAAAAACGCGCGTGTTCTTACGTTAAACGCGAGTTTATCGTAGGCTTCATTTTCCGTTCCTTCGGAAAGATTTGTGAAGAGTTTTTCATAGAGATTCGCAAGACGGCTTTCGACACCGCGCTGCGACAAACTGCATTTTCGCGCAATCGCCCAATTGGATAAGCCAAGTGCGAGATAACGAAGCGCCTCAGCCTCAAACTCCGTTAGAAGCGGACGTTTGAAGGAGTCCTTAAACGCCGGATCGATCATATCGGCGCCATCTTCGAGCACAGTTGCTACAAAACGAAGCATACGCTGCTCGGGATTGTTTTTGTGGATAAAACCATATGCCGGCTGCGGATCCAGATCGCTAACGATTTTGCGGATTTCGTTGATATAGATTTCGTGGGGAAACTGCGTCCAAAAAATGATCTTTGCCTCCGGAAAATCGCGCCAGATTTTTCTGGCCGCTTTCACCCCGGAAAGATTTGGCATCTGGATATCAAAAATGCAGAGTTCGGGTTTTTCGGCGAGCGTTAAATCGATCGCCGTTTCGCCATCTTCGGCTTCAATTATTGGTTTTGACTCAGGAAACTCTTTATCGAGGAGCTTCCCAAGATACTCGCGTTGGATCGGATTGTCTTCCGCAATAAGAATCGCCATGAACTTATTCTATAACAGTAAAGTCTTAATTCCACGAGGATATCCACAGAGGCTGTTTCGTAAATGAGAAAAGCATTCCCGGGAAGGAATGCTCGAATCGCTGGTCGGGGCGAGAGGATTTGAACCTCCGACCTCGCCGTCCCGAACGGCGCGCGCTACCAGGCTGCGCTACGCCCCGACAAATAACTTAAGAAGTTTACGGGAATAGTCACTGCAAAGCAAACATTTGAGTTAAGCCTCTGCTGGCTGCTCCTCGCTATCGTTTTTCTTTTCCTTTCGGTGTTTTAGATATTCGATCATCGGCGGCAAAAGTGATAGGAAAACGACCACTATCACAACTTTTTCAATATGATCCTGAAGTTTGATACCCAGTGACTGTTCGACGAGCCCACCCAAATAGTAACCTGCGAGAACCATTCCGAATATCCAAAAAAAACCGCCAAGAACACTGTACACGATGTATTTACGGTAAGGCATATTTGATGCCCCAATCACGAGCGGAGCAAACGTGCGTACGATCGGAACAAAGCGGGCAAGAACTATTGTCTTGGCTCCGTGTTTTTCAAAGAATTTGTTAGCTTTTTCTACGCGGCTGGGTTTGAAAATAAACGAGTCTTCACGCTTAAAAAGGCTCTTACCCATAAACCGTCCGGTCCAGTAGCCCGTGCTGTCACCAATCACAGATCCGGCAAACATCGCCAGGGCCGCATACCAGACATACAATTTATCGGGCAGGGTCTTAGCCATCAAACCGGTCACTACGAGAAGGGAATCGCCCGGCAAAAAGAATCCGACCGCTAATCCAACCTCGGCAAAAATAATAAAAAAGAGTCCGAAGTAAACGTAAACGCCGAGGAGGTCGAGCAACCAATTAATTAAATTATCGGGTTTAATGAAGTCTATGACTTGATAGATAAAATCCATATATGAAAAGGGCTCGGCAAGGCGTGCCAAGCAACCATTATCCTAGCAAAATCTGAACCTTTGGAAAACTCTAATGTCTAAGAATTGTAAGAATTTCTTTCTGCGGGATCATTTGACAGATATTCAACGAACTCATATTCAATTCCGCTTTTGTCGTAGAAGTATACGCGCTTTCGAAAGGGATGCGGCTCGCCTTCCATGTTTTTCTCAAAACCGCCTTGCTCCAGTCGTTTGACAATTGTTTCGACATCTTTTACAACGAAGCCTAGGTGATTGATACCAACATCCGCGTAAGGTCTTCGGGTTCCTTCATCTTTCGTGGAGACCGATTCCAGCGCAACGTATGTTTCGTCGGTTCCAAAATGCAGCCATTTTCGCGTTACGCCATCCGCGGTAGATTCACCGTTTCCACGGACTTTGAAATGAGGAAACGCAGTTTTTAAAAACTCAACCGCCTCGCCAATTCTTTCAACCGTTACATTTGCGTGTTCCAGGTACATCTTCTTTCATTATTCTATCTTTTTGTGTCTTGGAATTAGAATAATTCTAATGCAAGTGTATGTCAACCCATATTGCGGGTGTTTATCTCAATCTGTTTGCCAGCCGTGCTCACCAATAAGAGGCACAAACGAACACTTTCCAAAGTCTTCGGAGTCAAACCCCGTTGGCGTGCGGGTAATTCTATATAGGATTTGCGACTTTGAATCGTTGCCAATTGGGATGACGAGTTTTCCGCCAACTTTTAATTGATCAACAAGAGGGGTTGGCAAACTTGGACTTCCCGCAGCGACCAGGATTGCATCGTAAGGCGCATAAAGTTTCCAGCCGTTAGTTCCATCGCCCGAGCGGAGAGTTACATTGTTGATGCCAAGTGTTTGAAACATCTCCCGTGCTTTCTGCTCAAGTTTTTCGACGCGTTCGATTGCATAAACTCGCTCGGCAAGTTGCGCCAATATTACACTTTGATAGCCGGATCCTGCCCCAATTTCAAGTATGCGGCTCTTTGGAGTTAGCTCAAGAAGTTCCGTCATTTTCGCGACGATATAGGGTTGAGAAATTGTTTGGTTGCCGGCGATCGGGAGTGCATTGTCTTTATAGGCTTGAAACTTAATCGCATCGGGTACGAATAGATGTCGCGGCAAAGTGTTCATCACTTCCAGTACCCGCTCATCCTTTATCTTGTAATGCTCCCGCAAGTGCTCGACCATCTTCGCACGCGGAATTTCATATTCGCCCATTGCGCCTATTTTTCCCAGCCTTTCAACACCGATATAGCATCGTGGTTTGTTAAATCGCTCCGCATCGGTGTAATTGACACGAAACCTTCATCAATTGCTTCAAAATCTGTTTCGCCTTCGGCACGAAACCCGTCGCGAACTTCACCAATCCAGTAATATGGCTTTCCTCTCGGATCAATATGCTCAGTAATAACCGGACGCGCATCCTTAAAACCCTGTTTTGTAATTCGAAAGCCTTTTGGAATACCTTTTGGGATATTTATGTTCAAAAGATTTCCTTCCGGGATTCCATCCGTAAGTGCTTTCTGGGTCGCAAATCTGGCTACTTTAGCTGATTCGGTGTAGTCGTGGTCGCGGTTCGCTGTGAGACTAAACGCCAAGCCCGGAACGCCCAGGATCGTAGCTTCAAGTGCGCCGGCAACAGTACCCGAATAGGTCGCATCATCGCCTAAATTTGCCCCGGGGTTTATTCCGGATGCACAAATATCAGGCTTTTTGTCCTTGGGCAAAATCTGGTTAAGCGCAAGCGTAACGCAATCAGTCGGAGTGCCGTCTACTGTCCAATGACGCTCGTCAATTTGGCGTATTCTTAAAGGGCGTGCGAGCGTAAGGCTATGAGATGCACCGCTCATTTCGGACACAGGAGCGACTACATAGACGTCGCCTATTTCCCGCAGCGCGTCTTCGAGTAGAACAATTCCTTCCGAATGATAACCGTCGTCATTTGTAAGCAATATCCGAGGTTTTTCGTTTGTCATGTAATTCTTAAAAAAAGAAAACGCGGAGTGCTTCTTCAGCACACCACGTTATATTCCTAATCTTTACCATCCTATCGTCTCGGACGGTTGTTGTTAAAATTCCTGCGCATACGCCTGCGTTTGTTGTTACGCTTTCGGGCGTTTGCCGATTTGAGCTTCGCCTTTTGTCCCGGCGGAATAAAATGCGCGTGCTTTTTATAGTCTTTGATGATCTCCTCGGTAATTACCTTACGCTTAAATCTGCGCAAAGCACTCTCGATCGATTCATTTGCATTAACTTCTATATAAGCCAAACTTTATCACTCTCCTCGCTGCTCGGATTGCCAAAGGCAGGAGCAAACAATAATTAAACAATCTTTTTTGCTTTGTATCAAGCCAAACCAGTCAAAAGCGGGCAAAAAAACCTCCGCCGGCAACAAGCCTGCGGAGAATAGTGGTTTTATTTATTGGGAAGCAAAACTACTTTTTCACCCCGCCGATCTGTACGAGGTTTTCACCTTTGATGTTGTTTTTCTCCATAACCATCTAGCGTTTGCCAGAATAAGGAGGAAAAGGAATATTAACTTATGCAAAAACACCAATCTAAGCATTATAGAGTTTACGCATCTGCTGCATTTCTTCAGCGGCGGTCTTTGGTCCTTCCATATCTGGTTTGTCAGGACGCTCAAGGTCGCGAGCATTTAGCCGTAGGTCGTGCCCGTCAGCAGCTAACGCTACCTCCTTGTCACGTGCAAAAACTTCATGACGACCGTGTTCTTTATACCATTGCGCAACCGTTGCATTTTGGTGCATATGCTCGATGATGTTTCTCCAACCTATCCCCGTGTTATAAGCACAGAAGGAAATTTCGCCCTCCTGCGTTCCGTAAGGGATGATGCACATTTCTGTGCGGCGGAAGTCATAGTTAAACAGATCCTGAAACCACATGCCTGCAATAAAGAGGAAGTTCCAGGGGTCTTGACGACGTTTCTCGATGTCTTCCATAGTTCGCGAGCCGTCAACCTTACCGTAATCCTTACCTGACAACCCAAAGGATTTATCAAACTTCTTAAGAATTCCGCCGAGGGTCAAACTCTTTGGAGCGCCGTAGGGATTGTAGTTTTTCAACAATGCCAAACCCATCATGAAGTTTGAAAACCATTTCCCACGCGCCGTGTCGGTAATATGTTTCATATCTTCAACCAGACCAGGAATGTTCAAAAACTCCGGTACGGGAGCCATTTCGTTTGTTTCCTTGTTAATCATCATCGCCGTACCAACACCGCAATTCGGGTGGCAGCCGCAGGAAACCTGTCCCCATTCCTCTTCCGGGCCATGTACAAGATCAGCGAAGTCAGCAAAAGCTCCCATCAATGAAAGCGGGAACCAATCTCGTGTCGGTTCAGTAATCCCAACCTGCTTCTGTACATCCTTAGCAAGGTGCGAAAGCGTGTAACGCTGCTGGAGACGACGTTTTTCAGTAATGTGTTCGTCGCGACCGGTAAACGAAACGGGTTGAAATGACACAAACGAAATCTTCTTAGGATTCTCTAAGGCAAAGCGGACAATCGTTCCGACTTGATCGTTATTGACGCCGTTGACGAGAGTTGTAACAAGAATGATATCAACGCCAGCTTCGTGCAAGTTATTGATAGCTCTTAGTTTAACGTCAAAAAGATTGCCTACCTGTCTGTGCGAGTTTGCGTCGTTTCCGATTCCGTCAAACTGCAAATAAACAAATCGAAGTCCGGCTTCAGCAGCTTCACGACAGAATTCTTTTGATTTAGCAAACTCAATTCCGTTTGTTGCTGCCTGAACCGAGTTGAAACCGACTTTGCGTGCATATCGAATCGACTCGATAAAATGCGGGGAAAGTGTCGGCTCGCCACCCGAATACTGTACGGACATTTGACGACGCGGTTTAATGGAAATGGCATTGTCCAAGATTTCCTTCACGTCTTCCATTGAGAGTTCGTGAACGAATCCAACTTGGTTTGCGTCCATAAAACATGGGTCACACATCATGTTACAGCGGTTGGTTAAATCAACCGTCAAAACCGCTCCGCGGCCATATTTAATCGTCGAGGAGCCATGGTTATGAAGTTTCTCATCATTGTGTGCGCGCATGTCGCGACCAGGGAAGTTGGCTTCGATGTGTTCTAGGAATTTGGAATCGATCGCCATTAGATCTTCAAAGTGACCGTGTTTCGGACAATCCTTAATCATCCAAACTTCACCGTCACGCTCAACGATCTCAGCTTTAATTTCGCCGACCTTTTCATTTACCAAAATTCCTACATCTTTTTCGCCGGCCAGAATTTCTTCCCGTGCTTCGATCACACAGTTTGGACAAAGCGAATCCGTCTTTCGCGGAAAGCCAAGCGTAGGCTTTGATTTCTGCCAAGATTTCAAAAGAGGCTTGTCAGCCCATTTCGGGGTAAATGAAGGGTTCGGCTTATACTTGTTGACCGAACGTACGGCACTAAATGCACCCTTGGCTACATAGGTCAGCCCCTTTTCAAAATGTTTGATTGCACTCATATTCTCTTCTCCAATAAAATAAAACCTTGTATCGTATATATCTTTTCGCGTCAGAAACCGGGTAACTTTGGATTAAATGCCAAATTCCAGTTCTTTAACTCAGATTGTGTTGTGTTACGTAGAAATATCGCGCGAAAGACAACATCTTACTTTAGCAAGCCTTGTGCCAGATATCGCGATTCGCGTAAGTCCTTTGAACGGGCTATTTAAAGTCTTTGTTTGGAATAAAACCGTCTTATATCGCGTCGCCTTTTGACACTTCACGCTGAAATATCCGCACTGTGACGCAAAACGACACACTCAGCGAAGAGGTTTTCACAGGTTTTTAACCGTCGAGCAAGAAGTGTTTAAGCATCAGCTTAAGAAGAAGCTAAGCACGAAACGCTTTGTGAATGGCCTGTCATCAAACACCCCATAATTTAAGAGCAAATAGTTTCAGAGATGATTTCGTTCTCTAAACGTTCACCTTAAGCACTAAATTTAACGGTTACTTGAACAAATCTCGTGAAACTGTTGTAACTAAACTACTTAAGAACGCTCGAACAATGCTTTACATTATTAAAATAACTGTGATAACTTTTGGTCACCCTCAAGGAAACGATGTAATTAACAGGTAACACTCATCTTTTCCAAACGTTTTATCCGATGTCTGGTTAAAACAAAAGCGTTATAAAAGCTGATAACAGCTACTTTGAATATTAAGATTTTGTTCGTGTATGGCGATACGCTTTGGTACATCAGGTTGGCGAGCGATTATCGCAAAAGAATTTACGTTTGAAAAGGTCGAGCTTGTCACTGAATCGATTTGTAGCTATTTGAAAACTTCTTCCGAAGCAGCTGGGAAGAAAATTGTTGTTGGACACGACTCGCGATTTATGGGCGAGACGTTTTCGGAGGTTGCGGCTGAGATCGCTGAGCGAAACGGTTTTGAGGTTTTGCTTTGTGAGAGTCCAACTCCGACACCTACGATTTCTTACACGATTCGAAATCAAAAGGCCGCCGGCGGCATGAATTTTACGGCTTCGCATAATCCCCCCGAATATCAGGGGATAAAGTTTTCGACTTCGGACGGTGCTCCGGCGCTTCCTGAAATCACGAAGCGGATAGAGGAAATCATCGAAAAGGTGCCTGTTTCCGAAAGTTCGGAAGGCGGAAGAATTGAAAGAATTGATCCAAGTCCGGATTATCTGGACGATTTGAAAACTAAAGTTCGCTTCGATGTGATCGCCGACGCAAACGGCCGATATGTTTATGATCCGCTCTGGGGTACTGGTCGAGGGTATCTCGACAAGATTCTCAAGGATCACGGCCTGGAAGTCGAGACGCTACATGATTGGCGTGACGTAACTTTCGGCGGTAAATCTCCTGAACCGGGTGAAAGCCAGATGGCTGAAACCAGAAAGCTGGTAGTGGAAAAGAATTTAACGCTGGGGCTTTCAACCGATGGAGACGGAGATCGATTTGGAGTTATTGATAACAACGGAGTGTTTATCACTCCTAATCAATTGATCGCGCTTCTTACTGATTATTTGGCAGAAAGCCGAGGCTGGAAAGAGGGAGTTGCGAGGTCGGTAGCAACGACACATTTGGTCGATCGCGTCGCGAAGGATCGCGGAATTGAAGTTCACGAAACGCCGGTTGGTTTTAAGTTTATCGGCGAATTGATAAATAAAGACGAGATAATTTTAGGCGGGGAAGAATCCGCCGGTCTTTCAATCAAGGGGCACTATCCCGAAAAGGACGGCATTTTAGCCTGTCTTTTAGCAGCGGAAGCAGTTGCTGCTCGCGGCGCAAGTTTAACAGAACAGTTAGACGATTTGATGGGCCGAATTGGGAGGCTCGAATCGGGCAGAATCAGTGTCCGTCTGACCGAAGAAATTGCCCAGAGTTTGAAAGACATTCTTTCTCAGGAGCCGTCGGAAATTGGCGGTCGAAAGGTTGAAAATATAAATCGCACGGATGGCGTGAAATTTTTGTTCGCCGATGAGAGTTGGATGCTTATGCGTCCCTCGGGAACAGAACCGGTAGTCAGGGTTTACGCCGAAAGTGAAGATAAACAAGATTTGGAGGTTCTTCTTGAAGAAGGTCGCAAATACTTACTGGAATAACTCGCCGATCTCGCTGAAAAAAACGAAAGATCGGTTTGAGAAAAGCAATCGGAAAAAAAAGTCGACTCCAGAATGGTTTATTTTTACGGTCATTGTTTCGATAACATTTTTGTTGTGTTTGGCGATTAACTTTAGAGCTTTTTCTGAAATGCGAAGTCAGTCAAACGAAAATAACGAACTAAATGCACAGATTGAGAAATTGAAAACTGAAACTGTTGTTTTAGAGGAGGAAATCAAAAATTTGAAAAACGACCCAAAAACGATCGCTCGTGAAGCGCGGAAGATCGGAATGAGTCGTCCTAATGAAAAAATTCTTGTGCCTGTAAATTGAGCTTACTTGCGGAGAGCTTATTTACTGACACTTACAACCTGCCCGTTAAATCTGCCTTTTGCCTATCTTCTCCGCTTTGCCTTCAGCTATACCTACCAATTTCGCGGCTTGTGTTTTCCCGAACATAAGCCGCACTTCCTTTTTAAAGTATTCGTTTTATAGCGGGTTTGGTAAGATAGCGCGTACTGCAGACGCAAAAATGACATGTGGTATTGGACAAAAATTCTTTTCTTGATTTTGATCGGGGCGTTGGCGCTCTGGTTTTTGTATGAGTTCATTACGTTTCCCAATGTTGTACGGCTCCAGGAAGAAAATCCGACTACGACTTCGATGATCAAGCACCGGATTACTCAGGCTCGAGCCAAAAGTAAAAAACCGCGTAAGGTAATGATTTGGCAACCGATTAAGCAGATTTCGCCCCATCTGCAGAAGGCGGTATTGGCCGGAGAAGATGCAAGATTTTTCGAACACAATGGATTTGATTGGGATTCGATAGAAAAGGCCTGGGACGAGGCCGTTAAAGAAGGTGAAAAGGAAGCAAAGAAAGAGGGCGACTATGATCCGGATAGCTGGATACCTCCGATGCCAAGTTTTAAGCGCGGCGCATCTACAGTGACACAGCAGCTTGCGAAGAATCTGTATCTTTCTGAGGAGCGCAATTTTCTGCGAAAGGGAAGAGAAGCGCTGATTACTTACTTTTTGGAGCGTAAGCTAAGCAAGAGACGGATATTGGAACTTTATTTGAATGTGATCGAATGGGGCGACGGGATTTATGGAGCAGAAGCGGCGTCGCGCTATTACTTTAAGAAATCGGCCTCGAATTTAACGCCAGCACAGGCAGCGTATTTATCGGCGATGATTCCAAGTCCGCTTAATGTATTTAACCCGAAGAAGAATCCCAGACGGGTTCGCAGGAGACAGCGAGTTATTCAAAGGGGAATGCGGTATATTAAACTAAGATATTGAGTTTTTACGGAAAATTGGCAAAAAAAGGGGTGAGCAATTTGCTCACCCCTTTTGTCTTAACCTTTTGAATCAGTCGGCTCAGGCGGTAAAAACCTCCTTGGGTTAATCGGTTTTTTATCAAGCCGTAGTTCGTAATGTAAATGCGGTCCAGTAGATCGACCAGTGGATCCAACCAGTCCGATTAGCTGTCCGCGTTGTATTTCGTCACCCGTTTTTACTTCAAGCTTCGAAAGGTGTCCATATCTTGTAGTGAGCCCTAAGCCGTGATCGATTTCAATCATATAGCCGTATCCGCCTTTCCAGCCAGCGTCTACAACTCGGCCCTTACCAGGCGCAACTACCATATCTCCCTTTTCGCCATCGATATCCATTCCGGAATGGAATTCATACGAGCGACCGCCAAACGGATTTCTGCGAAATCCAAACTCATTGTTGATCTTTCCAAGGTGCGCCCAGATAGTCGGAAGAAATTCCGGGCTGCTCTTAGTTTCAATCATCTTGAGACGTTTTTCGATTTCCTTTTCCTCGCCGTTAGAATTTGTCGCAGCCAACTTGAAGTCAAACGGTCCGCCACTGTTCAGTGCATACTTGTCGTATGATTGCGGTCGCGAATAATCAATTGACTTACGTTCTGTTGGCGATTGGAATGGCTTCGTTTTCTCAAAACTCGCGGTTGTCGCTACGGACTTAGAATCGAATGGAGCGGATAAGGAGGTGATAAGATTTGTATTATTGCCGTTTAAGAATCCGTACGCACCGATCGAAAGTAAACCGAAACACAGAAATAAACTCACCGCAGACGTATGAACGAGCTTTTTCGATATCTCGAATCTGCGAATGTAAATCTTTTCTTTCGTAGTGTGGGAAAGAAGAAATGTATAATAACGATTATCTTCACGCATATAGCTAAGAAAATCTCCTAAACATAGATATTTACGCAGAAAAACAACCGGAAGCCGCAATAACGCAAACTTAACAAAATTTTCGGCAACCAAGCAAGGTTCCGAAACATTGTACATCGGGGGTCGGTGGTATTTTGTTAGTTACTTTTTCTACGTGTTACGAAACCTACCACAAACGACATTTGAAATCAAACGCCATATGCGGCACGGACTCGCTATCCAGGGGGTCTAGACAATGCCAATCAGCTTTGATTGTTCTTACTAGCTTGCCATGTTCTAAGTATCATAAACCCGATACCCAACAACAAGGCAACAAACACAAGAACAATAATAACCTTAACGGCCGTCGTAAGAAAGCCGATAAAAGCGATAATTTGCTTAAGTAATGTGATAACCAACGCCAAGATGGCGAAGACGCTACCCCATTTTCCTGCTGCTTTTATCCAAAGTGGCATAAATCTAACCTCTCCACTAATAATGATAACACAAAGCAGCCCATTTTAAACATAGTTGTAAAGCCGCTCTGTTTTCATAACCTAGGCGATTAACCGTCTCTCCACTGGTTCTTTTTCACCTGAGTCGGAAAATCATCCGATAATTCAAACTCACTCTGTAGAAAATCGGCGCTTTCGAGCGGGTCATTATATTGAATGCCCCCGGTTTGACGCGGAAAACCACTCACGTCGGATTTTACGCCAGCTCGCTTAAAAAGGTATGTTCGCAATAAGTGAATGCCAAGACCGATTAAGAGTAGGGGAAGTATAAAGCGAGAAAGAATCTGCTCGAAATCAAATAATGTTTGCAAGACAAAAGATATACCGATTACTGTCAAAACCACTCCCCAAATTCGAGCATTTCCTGAGAATCTATCAACTAAAACATCTTCCGCTGAATTCGGTGAAACCCCAGATCGAATCATTTGCGCAGTTCTCCAGGAATCAAGCGCCGCGTAGCACCACATTCCGAGGAAACCCAAGACGAAAAGTGCCGTTCCACCGGTAAGAATCGCCATCTGAAAAAGTCCTATAAACACAAGGAAATGGACCAGTGCCTTTGACGTTTGCCCGTTGTATGCCGCACCAAGTCCGGGGCATATTAACGAGAGCAGCGTCGCGATAATCGGCGACGTTTGTTTTTTAACGATCGGAACGAAAACCGCCTGATTTCTGTTTCTCAGCAGTTCCACTCCCTCGACAATACAATCCTGACAATAAGGAAATCCCTTAATTCGGTGGTCACAGGCTGGACAGAGCGGCTTTCCGCAACCGTTGCAGTTTACTGCCGCTACATTTTCTGTGTGATAAGCGCAGTT
The DNA here is from genome assembly GCA_965216195.1 of Aridibacter sp. Lineage (GTDB taxonomy): Bacteria > Acidobacteriota > Blastocatellia > Pyrinomonadales > Pyrinomonadaceae > Aridibacter. The sequence continues at coordinate 226,632 of OZ244151.1, forward strand.
CATTTATTTCCGTCCCCTTTTATGAAAGTACCTTCAGTCGGTTTCTTATTGGTTTTCGGGGTAACGGTTTTGCCGCCTAGAACTAAATCAGTACCTTGTTTATAAGTTTGACCGGCAAGCTCAAAACTCTTTTGATACATACCGCCAATCGAATCATTCGATGAAGCGGTTTGGCTAAAAACAAGAAACGCGAAAAGAATCATCATCGCCACAGGGGCAAGTTGCGGAACTGAGACCGGAAACCGAAGATCCCGAACCCACTCTGTCACCTGAGATGCCCAGGAAGGCGAAACAGATTCTGCCTCCGCAGTTCCAAGGGTAGCCTTCAATATCTTGTCGTGCAGACCTTCCGGAAGAGGATATTCTTCCATTTTATAGGTGTAGCAGGCGGCTATCGAGCGTACTACTTCACCGGGAAGATCGGTGCAGCGCTCGCATAAAACTGCATGGCGTTCCCATCGGTGGAAAACCGTCGCCGGCAGAAACCCGTCAAGATAGTCTGTCAAATGTTTTTCAAAATCGTCGCATGGCATGCCTGTTTCCGGCACAGTTACCGATAAAACGCGAGCTTCCAGTTTTGTCAGCGAGGCGCTCGGTGGCGTAATTTCTTGACAAATCTCGAGCGCATCCTTCACTTCATTAAGAAGCGAGTGGCAAAGTGGGCATTTTAAGGCGTGCGAGGCCATTGCTTTTTGCACCTTGTTATCGAGAGCCTTCTCAAGATATTCGCTGAGGTGCTCTTCAAACTCCGAACAACCTACCATTTTTTCATCTTGCCGTTTCATACTAATTTCTCTCGTCGTCAATCTTTCTCTAGTTCGCGTAAAAGTAAAATTCTATTCATTTCAAACCTGGATAAAACTCAAACCTGAACAACTCTCATTCGTCTCAAAATCTTCGCTAACTCAATCCGCCCCCTGTTGATTCTGGATTTGACCGTTCCCTCAGGAATCTGTAAAACATCGACGATCTCTTTGTAGGTCAACTCCTCGATGTCGCGTAAAATCACGCAAGTTCTTAAATCCGGCGGCAGCTTATCAATTCCTTCCTGAACCTGTGCACATAGTTCTCGTCTTTCAACATCTTTTTGAGCCGATGTTCCGACCGCGCGCAGATGGAAGCTATGTTTATCGACCGTATCCGCCATCGAATTTTGCGGATTGCGCTGCCGTTTCCGGTAATCATCAATTATCAAATTTCGCGCCAGTCGCATTAACCAGTTTGAAAGCTTTCCTTGTTTAGCGTCGAACTGACCGAGCGTATTGTAAATTCTTACAAAAACTTCCTGCGTCAGATCCTCGGCTGCGGCAACATTTGAAGTGAAACGATAAGCCAGGTTAAAAATCCTTCTGGAATAAGCTGAAACGATTTCCTCCCAAGCCGCGCCGTCCCCTGCTCGACAACGTCTCACTAAGTCAGCGCCATTATCTTTTGTGTCTACCTTCAAAGCCTCCAAATGTTTTACTCCAAAAAGTAACCGGTAACAAAAGCGTTTAGGACTAATTCCTAACCAGCTTGTTTTACGAAACGGGAAAAGAAAAGTTCCGTTTTCAATTGAACAATTTTGCGATTTTCGTGGACCAAGCGCGTTGAAGTTTTCGGGCGAAATGCTGTATCTTTTGTAAACATGGCTATTACCCCAAAAAATGCGACACTATTCTAACAAAACAAGAAACACAAAACACCGAAAATTTTGAGCAAGTATCTAAAACTAATATTACTTTTGCTTATCGCCATTTTTATCGTCTGGTTTTTCGGAAGAAATCTGGATTGGCAGGAAGTCGGGCTAAGCCTCGCGAAGGCCAAAGCGGTCTATATTGTTTCTGCAGTTTTGATTATTTGCCTGGGTTATCTTTTGCGCGCAAGACGCTGGCAGGTTTTGCTCGAACCGATCACGGAGACTTCTTTAAAGGAGCTATTTGCGACAACAACGGTCGGTTTTACGGCGGTTTTCTTAATCGGAAGAGCGGGTGAGATCGTCCGCCCGATGTGGCTTCCAATGAGGGATAGGCGCGTAAGACCTTCGGCCGCACTGGTAACTCTCGGCGTTGAAAGGATTTTTGACTTTGCCGCTATTATCACCTTCTTCTCAGTCAATCTGCTTTGGTATGACGCTCCTCCCGGTCGCGAAAACGAATTCGCATATGTAAAGATGATCGGCTATTTAATGCTGATCGGTGTTGTGTTGGGATTTGTTGCACTTTTTGTTTACCAAAAGTTTTCTCCGAAAGTGATTTCCTGGGCTGGGAGGTTTGTCGAAAAGAGGTTTATTCCGGACAGGATCGGAAAAATCTTCGTGAGCATACTTAAGCAACTCGCGAAGTCGCTTGAAATCTTACGCGATTGGCGTGAAATTGCTTCGGTCACGTTTTGGACGATTTTGCTTTGGCTCGCCATTGCTTTGCCCACATGGCTTGTTTTGATGGCATTTGATCTTCCCTTGGGTTTTAGCGATGCGCTTTTTGTGATGGGATGGGCGGCTTTTGGTTCGATTGTGCCGACTCCGGGAGGTGCTGCAGGAGCATTCCATGCTGCAACGGGGAGCGGTTTAGTTTTCCTAAACGTTGCGCAGGAACTCGCGGCGGCGGTTTCGATCGCGATGCATTTGGTTTATTTCGCCCCAGCGGTCATTTTTGGTTTATACTATTTTATTCACGGCGACATAAGTATCTCGCGTTTCAAGAATTTACTGTCGTCTGATTATTCAACAGAAGATGCGATAGACGAATCGTCGGAGCAGGAAACTCCGGCTATCTCAGCTTAGTAGAGGCGGTTTTATAAATTATGCGTTGTCCTTTTTGCGGAGTTGTTGACGATAAAGTAGTTGATTCGAGGGAAGCTAAAGATGGTGATTCGATTCGCCGGCGCCGGGAATGTTTGGGCTGCGGAAGACGTTTTACATCGTATGAGCGAATCGACGAGATTCCTTACATGGTCGTCAAAAAGGATGACCGACGCGAAAAATTTGAAAGAAACAAGATCATGGCCGGCTTGCGCCGCTCGGTTGAGAAACGCCCGATTTCGCCCGTTCAACTCGATGAGATCGTTGATAAGGTTGAGAGATTTGTTCAGGATTCTCCGGATCGTGAGCGTCAAACAAGTGATCTCGGAAAGATAATCATGAAGGAGCTTAAGAAGCTCGATAAGGTAGCTTATGTTAGGTTTGCTTCGGTTTATCTAGAATTTGAAGACGTTTCGGAATTTATGAATGAATTGAAGTATTTGGTAAGATCACGAAAAACTAAAAAGAAATCAAAATCCGCTAAGGCAAAGAAAAAGTAGAAAAAAAATTATGTCTCATGCTCGACCAAAAATGATTCCGGTGCCTGGCACAAACGTTGAAATAGCTGAGCTTAAACGTTTGCAGCGCCGCGTTGAGAGGCTCTTTTCTGCACTTGAGGAAGCTCTTGAGCTTGAGACCGCAGAGCGTTTTAGTGCTTTTTCGCCACCGGTAGATTTGTACGAAACAGATGACTCCGTATTAATTTCGATCGAGCTTCCGGGCGTTGAGGCGGACGATATAAATCTCGTTGCGACTGCAAAGGATTTAACGATCGAAGGTGTTAAAAAACAGTCTGGCGCAACTCACAAAGCCGTTTCCCATTTTTGCTGCGAAAGGCAGTTTGGCAAATTCCGTCGAAGAATAAATTTGCGTTGGGCGATAAATATTAACGAAACTTCCTCAGAATTAAAAAATGGCAGTCTTAAAATCCGGCTTCCAAAGCTCGTTGACCGTCGCGGAAAGTCAGTAAAAATTCCCGTTGAAGATGTAGAATAACTCCACCGAAAGGTATCAAAAAATCTCCTTTGTAACACGCTTTTCACCCGTCAGAATCTAAGTAGGTTTGCGCCTTTGCCCTTTACCTGTTTTTTAATTACCATTACTCACTTATGGACGAACTGGGAGATTTTTCCGAAAAAATTGGGGAAGCGGATGTAACCGATGCGTTGATGGAGATTCCTTCGGAATTGCCAGTTTTACCGCTGAGAGATATTGTGATTTACCCGTTTATGATTGTTCCGCTTTTTGTGTCGCGGGATAAATCCATACGAGCGGTTGACGAGGCGCTAAGCCAAAATCGCATGATTTTGCTGGTTTCGCAGAAGGATTTGGACAAGGAGGAGCCATCCCAGGAAGACCTTTACAAAATCGGCACAGTAGCCGTAATAATGCGGATGCTGAAACTACCCGATGGACGTATTCGAATACTTACGCAAGGGCTTTCGCGTGCCGCGGTAGAAGGGATTGACTCTGACCGGGAGTTTATCAGTAGTGCGATAACTCCAATTACGGAGCCGATGACTCCAATCGATTCACTTGAGGTTGAAGCTCTGGTGCGCAATGTGCGTGATTCGATGGAAAAGGCCGTAAATCTTGGGAAAAACATCTCACCAGAAGTTTTAGCCATCATTTCAAATCTCGATGACGCCGGAAGACTTGCCGATCTTTCCGCTTCGAATCTCGAGCTAAAGGTTGATGATGCGCAAAGCGTATTGGACATTGTAGATCCGATCACACGCCTTCGACGTGTAAACGAACTATTAAACAAAGAAATTGATGTTTTGACGGTCCAGCAGGAGATTAATACTCAGGCTCGCGCGGATATAGACCGTTCGCAGAGAGAATATTTTTTGCGTCAGCAGCTCAAGGCGATCCAGACAGAGCTCGGTGAAGGCAACGAACTCTTTGAAGAAATCGAGCAGTATCGCGAAAAAATTCAGGAAGCTCGTATGCATGAAAAAGCTGAAGAAGAGACGCTTCGCCAGCTTAAGAAGCTTGAGCGTATGCATCCGGACACGGCAGAAACCGCAACACTTCGAAACTGGCTCGATGTGATGACCAATTTGCCCTGGTCCACTACGTCCAAGGACAATCTCAATTTAAAGAAAGCACAGGAAATTCTGGACGAAGATCACTACGGACTAGACCGTGTCAAAGAACGTATCATCGAGGCGCTCGCTGTTCGGAAGCTAAAGGAAAAACCGAAGGGCTCGATCTTGTGTTTGGTCGGCCCCCCCGGGGTTGGAAAAACGTCGCTCGGGCGATCGGTAGCGAGAGCCCTGAACCGAAAATTTGTACGTTTGAGCCTTGGCGGGCTTCACGACGAAGCGGAGATTCGCGGACATCGTCGAACGTATGTCGGTGCGATGCCCGGAAGGATCGTACAGGCGATTCAGCAAGCGGAAACAAATAACCCTTTGATAATGCTCGACGAGATAGATAAGGTTGGCGCCGATTTTCGGGGCGATCCATCTTCAGCTTTGCTGGAAGTACTCGATCCGGAGCAGAACTTCGCCTTTCGCGACAACTATTTAAATGTCACCTTCGATCTTTCTAACGTGATGTTTATGACTACGGCGAATGTTTTGGAAACAATTCAGCCGGCACTTCGCGATCGTATGGAGGTAATTCGGCTTTCCGGTTATACGGAAGAGGAAAAGCTGGAAATCGCGAAAAGACATCTTTTACCGAAACAGATCGAAGAAAACGGGCTCGAGCCGAAAGATATAAAAATTGCCGATACAGCCTTAAAATCAATGATTTCGCAGTACACACTTGAGGCGGGCTTGCGACATCTCGAGCGCGAAATCGGAAAGGTCTGCAGGAAGGTTGCGCGCAAGAAAGCTGTGCTCGGAAAACGATTTAAGACAATGCGTGTGAATAAATCCAATCTGGCCGAGTATCTGCGCACCCCGAAAATATTTCCCGAAACCGCCCTTAAGAAAAACCAGGTCGGCGTAGTAACGGGGCTTGCCTGGACAGCCGTCGGCGGAGATATCCTATTTATTGAAGCAATTAAAACAAAAGGGAAGGGCAAGCTGGTTTTAACCGGACAATTGGGGGAGGTTATGCAAGAATCCGCCCATGCTGCGTTCTCATATGCGAAGGCAAACGCCGCCGAATTGCAGATTGATCCGGATGACTTTGACAAATTTGACATCCACGTACACATACCGGAAGGAGCGATTCCGAAAGATGGTCCTTCGGCCGGAATAACCATGGCAACTGCTTTGGTTTCAGTGCTTTCGAATCGCAAGGTAAGAAAAGACATTGCCATGACTGGCGAAATTACGCTACGAGGCAACGTACTTCCGATTGGCGGAGTCAAAGAAAAACTACTTGCGGCGCGGCGTGCAAAAATCAAAACTGTCGTTTTGCCGGCTCCAAATAAGCGAAATCTGGAGGATCTGCCGCAGGAAATTGCGAGTGATTTGAACTTTATTTATGTAGAGCACGTGCGCGAGGTTTTCAGCCAAGCGCTACTGGAAAAGAATATTTCCAAACGTCGGAAAAAGTAAGTAACTGAAAAGGAGATTTTAGCAACGTGAAAAACAGAAAAACACCAGATTTTACGGGGCTAAAAATTTTGACTTTGATTAGACACGCATGGTATCGTTAAAGAGGTTTTGTGTCTCTATCGAAAAGGGAACTTTTCGTGCGAGTACGCGTTTATCATTAAGTAACTAAATTAATAGTAATTATATATAGCAAGATTGTATCCATTTGGATAGTTTTATGTTTTTCAAAAATTTCGCATCATTTTATTACAAGGTTTTAGGAGTATCCGCTGCGGTTTGTTTTTTTACCTCATTTGGCATCAGTCAAAATCCCCGTCTGGATGAGAGCAATAACACTACGAAGCCTGCACAAGTAGTAAGTGCTGAGCAAAAAGTAAATCAGATTACGAAGGATTCCGGAATCTATTTCAAACAGGGTTTGTATCACCTTGTTGATCGACGCGGAAACGAAGCGCGCGGCGAATTCGATAAGTCGGTCGAGGTTTTCCTTAGATCGGGTGTCAACGTAAAACGCAATAAGAAATTGCGCGAATGCTATAACCAGCTAATCGAGACGATTTATAGGATCGAATTTCCATCGAGCGGGCAACAGGCGAATCTTCGCGGTTTGTCGGCGGTCTGCGGATGGAACATAAAAACCGACTTAGCGGATACAGTTGCCAAAGGTTTCAGGTCTGCTCCTGCAAATAGCGAGGACAAGTTGATTTCGTCTCCGAAATCGTATTCGACTACCACGGCTCAGAACGTAAAAGTTGGATTCACGGAGCAGAAGTTTGAACCTTCGCCGCGAGATGAATTGGCAAAACTCGAACTTAACGAAGTTGAAACCAGAGTTGACACACCGGAAGCACGTCAGGAATACGAATACATAAGAGTAGCTGTAGAGCGAAATCGCTCACTCGGATTTTCGTTCCAGATGCATCGTCTCGTGCAGCAGTTTATTAATTACTATCGCGGTCGCGGTCGGCGGACGATGGAAGTAGGTCTTTATCGCTCCGGCTTGTTTATGTCGATGGCGCGCCGAATTTTCCGCGAGGAAGGCGTGCCGGAAAATGTGGCTTGGCTTGGTCAGGTGGAGAGTGCCTGGAAGCCCACTGCTCATTCATGGGCGGCGGCTGCTGGATTGTGGCAGTTTATTCCGGGAACGGGAAGTCGCTACGGACTAAGACGCACAGCTTATTTAGACGAACGACAGAGTTTTGAAAAGGCGACTCGAGCCTCGGCGCGTTATCTTAGATTTTTAGCAAACCGCTACGGCGGAAATTGGGAGCTTGCAATTGCGGGTTATAACTGCGGCGAAGGAAATGTGGATCGGGCGATCCGCAGAGCTGGACGCAGAAATTTTTGGGCTGCTTATCCATACCTTCCGCGCGAGACCAGAAACTACGTTCCCAATATCTTAGCGACGATTATCATTGCGAATAACCCCGGCAAATATGGTTTTGGGCATGTTAGGCCTGCGCGTCCTTTGAGATACGATCGCGTCAGAGTACCGTCTTCGACCAGGCTTAGTTTAGTAGCTCAGGCATCTGGCACGAGCGTAAACTATCTGCGTTATCTCAACCCGGAGCTTCGTTCGAACAGGACTCCGCCGGAGCCGTATGTTATTCGAGTACCGAGCTCGCGTGGGCGAAAAGTGGTAGCGCTTTTCCGTCGTATGCCGAAATCGAGTAGGGCACGGGCGACGATAGCGAAATCTAATCGCGGCGAAACGTGGGAGAGTCTCTCTCGTCGAACCGGTATTAGCGTGGCGGAATTGAGACGTGCGAATCCGGGTATGAAACGACCCACCGGGCGTGTGATTGCACCCGTTAAAGGAAACTCTGTTACCAGAACCTCCTATTCGCGGCGAACGTCTCCGAGCCGCCGTGCAAATATCAAAACTGTTAAGGCGAAAGCCGGCGATACGGTTGAGAAACTTGCAAAACGGCATAAGGTTTCCCCTACGGAAGTTGCGAAGTTTAATGGTTTGTTTACAACCTCGAGGCTAAATGCAGGGCGCGAGATTAAGATTCCCTTGAAGTAAGCCCTCTAAACAAATTTGATGTGAAACCGGATGTGATTGTCATTTCCGGTTTTTTTGTGTCCAAACCAAAGTTTTGTGCTAAGATTTGCTGTATCGAGAGCAAGTACGCCACCCGCACTCGTCTCACCTATGATTATCGGTTATTTATAAATCGGAGGAAAAATGCTTAACCGTCTATTCGCCCTGTTGGTTTCTTTTGTTTTTGTAAGCGCCTTAGCGGCACAGAACGCAAATGAAAGACCGGTTTGGGACGTAAAACTTGAAGCTAACAAGATTGTCCCGAGCACGCTTACAGTGCAGAATCGCTGTCGCCGGAGACACACTTTTGATATTCAGCCCGAAAATGTACCGTTTCTCAAAATCAGTAAGAAAAGTGTAAAGGTAAGAGGTGGGAGAGATAGTGTTGTTCCGGTGAAGTTCAACACCAACAACATGCAGCCAAACACCTACAACGGCAGGGTTTTGGTGATCTGTAGGAGTTGCGGCAAGGAGCCGACCTGTACCCAGGATCGCGAGATTCTTCCTGTCGTTTTAAGAATTCCCGGCGTCGCCAATGCCAACGCGATCGATGCGAATGATCAAAAAAAGAAGGATCCATGCAAAGAAAAGTGTGAAGATCTGCTAAACGCTGCAAATGCAAAGGTTGACGCCGCCAAAACCGCGCAGGATGCGGCAGATGCCGAAAAACAAAAAGCCAAAATCGCCGAAGATGCCGCCGTAAGTGCCGAGAAAAACGCAAGGAACGCGGAAGAATTGGCGACAGAAAAACCGCGAAGCGATCATGCCATAATCAACGGCGAAAAATTCACTACGGCTGACACCGAGTATCGCCGAATGCTTCAGGCTCAGATAAATGCGGATCACAAAGCAGGTAAGATTTCGAACGAAGAACACGAGCGTCGTACGAAGGCGAATACCAACAGGAAAGCTCGTGAAGAACGTTTGAAAAATCTTGCGAGGCTTAAGAAAGAAGCAGCGAAGGCTCGGGCGGCTGCTAATGCCTCCAGAAAGAAGGCGAATGAGGCGAAAAGTAAGACTGACACCGCCCAAAAGGCTGCCGACGCCGCTCGAAAGGCAGCTGAGGGAGCCCGAAAGGCTTACGAAGATTGCTTGAAAAAAGCCAAAGAAGAATGTGATAAGCTCAAAGCCTTGGAGGCTAAACGGCTAGCTGAAGCGAAGGCGGCCGAGGATGCCAAACTCGCTGCCGAACAGGCGAAAGCAGCTGAAGAGAAAGCACGCGAGGATCGAATAAGAGAAAGGAAGCGGCTGATTGCGCTTATTAAGAAGTTGGGTCTGGTAAGCGAAACCGCAGCTAAAGTGCCCGGGATTTGGGATTGGCTGCCCGATATTATGGAGGTTCCGGTTGGAACGCTTGCCGAGCACGTTGCTGCTGTACCGGTTCCGACGGATAGTTTGAAAGCGGTCGGCGGTCTATACGGATTGATCGGGCAGATGCTCAATCCTTGTAATGACGCCGCTGGAAAGCGTACGCTGCTTTTTAAGTTGAATGATCTGGGATACTCAGACGCCGACGCTTTGACTGAGCTCGAACGGCTTTGCAACTTTATGAAAGAAGCCAAAGCAAAATTGGAGGCAGTAGCTAAAAGTCAGCAGAATTAATTTGCGTAGCTTAAAGAGGGTCTGGTTTGGTAAAAATACGTTACGCCTTAACAATTTCGACACTTGTTTGCACAATATTTACAGCGAATATTGATAGCCATTCGAGTGTCGATTTTTCGTCCGGTTCGTTACGTGCTTCCTCAATACCCAAGTGGCTTCAAGATCATATGATCTATATGACAAGCGGTACCGGCCGCTGGGTTGCAGATAACTCAAAGTATCGAAGTGAGAACGAAAGCTATGAGCAATATGTAACCGAATGGAAATGGGGGGTTGGGAAAAATAGCGTTAGCGGGAGACTTTTTTCTTATCGAAACGGAGAGGAGACTCCAAATTTTTGGGAGTATAAGCTTTTCTGGCATCCAAAGGAAGAAAAGGCGATCCTACAGCAGTTTGGCGGAAACGGGATTTATGGCGTTGGCGAAATGTCTACTCTTTCGACAGCTGTTCAAACCGAACGATCCGTTGAGATCAATTTTTACGGACCGGATGGGTCCAGCTGGAAGGATCTTCACAAGATCTACGAAAAGAAGGACGAACACGAAACAATTTCCTTTGATTTTAAGCAGGGGATCTGGGTTGAACGCCGCAGCTACACTTGGAAAAAAGTTGTTCCAGCCCCTACACCCGAAACAGTACCGGACGACTTGGGCTAGTGTCTGATTCAAAGGGAGCAATCTGCAGATTGAGAAGATACTCGCCGTCGGCAATTTTGTTTGGAACGTAAATTAGCTCGGTGATCGTACTTGAAACCCGCGTCTCATCGTTTATTTCAAACTTTCCTTCTTCGACCATCCAAAACTTTCTATGGTTTGATAATTTCCCCCCATCGAATATTCTGTCAATTGAAGGTAAATCGACAAGAAGGTGTTTAACCCCAATCTCCACAATAAGATCCATCGCCTCGCTAGAAAAAAAAGGCGGCACATAATCGCCATATTTTTTCTCTAACTTTGAGTCGCTATTTGGGATGGTTCGAACGATCAGGGCATCACCAACCGTCGTTTTCGATATTTGAGCGCTAATCGAGCTTCTCGTAATCAACGCGTCATTCTTATCAACCGGAGCAGAGTAGCTTTCCTTAAAGTCACTAGCTTCCTCGGGCTCAACGGATATCAACGTGGCGCGCATGAGCGAATCTTTCAAACAGCCTCTTACTGAGATTCTTTCATTTGTTATGTGTCCCACGCATTCGGTGTGGGTGCCGTTGCAGTGAGGGATGAAGGTGTACTGCTCGAAATTTACGCTTCCGCCCTGTCTGGTATCGCCTACAAGCTCACCCGCTTTAACGGGGTTCGATCTTGCCGTTTCTACTCCGTAAGCGTTAGGCTGCTTGCCGCCGAACTTTAGGGGAATCGAGATATCAAGCGGCTCATTATTAAACTGAACTTTCCGTGTTTCTTCTTCCAAAGAGATAGACATATTAACTTGTAAACGCTTCTGCAAGTTATAGATATACTAACAGCGGCACAAAAAAATACCGAGGCGTCAAAGCTAATATCGCAACGCCACGGTTTAAAGAAGCTACAATTTTAACCCAAATAAGGTTTTAAGGTTATCTGAGTTTAGAATACAAAGAGACTCAAACTTCTGGAGTCTCATGGTCGAAAATTATCTCTTCATCGTCGAAGAGAAAACCTTCTGAGGTGAAATTCGGGTTTAACTCGTTTACGCGCAGCATAGCGGCTGTTCGCGTTTCAACTCCAAGTTTAATATAGATATGTTCGACGTGTTTTTGCACCGTCCTTTTACTGATGCCGAGCAGAATACCGATTTCCGAATTCGTTTTTCCTTTAGCAATCAGAAAAAGGACCTCCGATTCGCGTTTAGTAAGCCCTAGTGCCATCAGGCTTTCCGGTTGAATCTGAACCGTTTCCCTGAGCAAAAGAGTTTTTCTGCGCTTTCGATTATCTACAATTAGCCTGATTCTCAACTCGCCATCATCATTTTCGATTACAAACGGCTCGTAGGTCATCGAAACCCCGTCACCCGAACCAGAAAACTTATGATCTTCCATCCATTCCGCTAGTTTTACCGGAAGACCATTCGATTCGGTCTCCTCGTCAGGGAAATACTTGGCGAGCATTTTCTCGGTGAATTCCGTAGCCTGACCAACTCTACCACGGCTATCGAAAACCATGGCCCCTTGGTGCCAGATTTCCAAAAGCGACTCTAGCCAGTTGGCTTCGTTTTCGTTAGATCTCGGTTGTATAACTGTTGAAAGTACAAGGCTTAGATTCCGTTTACGCTGATAAAGGGGCGTAAACTCACCTTTAAACGAGGTTGTGAGCGCTGAGAAACGATTTATAATATTCGTTCTTCTGTAGTTTTTCATTGGACCCTCCGGGCGAACAAACAGTCCTCCCAATTCCGAACTCTTCTACCGATTTATCTCTTCTCCTAGTAACTAAGTTAAACTCTTACGTCCTATAAAACACTAATCAACCCAAAAATACCGAAAAACAAACCGTAAATTTCGCCTCAAATTTTCTTTATAGTGCTTCACAGCGCTTTTTGCGCCTGCGATTTCAAGCAAATAAGCTGACTTGAGGAGACACCATATTGCTTTAAGAAGTGCCTGCATTATCAGGTTTCTTTGAACATATGAGCTTCTTCGTAAATCTATGTACAGCCTAAGTACCACAAACTCGTTTTCGGTGTCAACGTTTTTTTTACAAGCTCGCGCTGTTAGGTCAAATATTGCCCAACTAAAAGCAAAAGTTCGGTTTTTGTTCAAGGATGCGTATGGCCAAACCGCCAAGTGATGTAATAACAACATTTGCGGAAAGTCCGGTTCGGGCAATGATCAGCAAATAAGGCGAAATCGACCTCTATATGTTGGGTGTCTCCTCAAATTCCCCACCATATGTCCGAAAAATAGAAATTAGATTGTGAAAAAAATAACTTATTAAGTCATAGGCAACTTCTATCCGTGCCCGATTAAGACGCTTGAAAAGCTTCCGGCTGGATCGGGTGAATTCCGGGGTCGAAGATTGAGCCGGCTTGTAATTTGCATACCTCGGAAAATGAAAGCGTAAGCAATTCAAAAGTTTAGGTCGTATTAAATAGGTTTAAGGCGCCAAAAGGTGCGGATTTAAGTCTCAAATCTCTTCTTGTTTTCCGCCTCTGATCAACACTCCGCTGAATAACTGATCTTGCAAGTGTGTGCTCATAAAGAGTTTATCTCTCTATACGCATTTAAACGTATTTTCAACTCAGCCATAGATCGGTATAGTACGCACCATCTTTCGTATCGCATTTTGTGACGAACCTAAAAAACGGTTCGGATGGTTTCCGGTCTTTTCATATTTCTCCGGAAGCCATCAACGGATGCGATTTTCGGTCGTTAGCGAAAGGGTTTAATTGGCGGGAGAACAATTAGATTACGAAGTATAAATTTGGGGAAAAAGATGACTTTTAGACCGGTAGCTAGAAATTCAAACCTGCTAATACAAAAACTGGATGGCGAGATAGTGGTTTTCGACTTAAAGACAAATCATGCGCTCTATCTCAATGAAACGTCGGCAATTATATGGAATTTATGTGATGGGAAAAAAGACGTTTCGGATATAAGAAAAATACTTAGAGAAGACTTTAATACGAGAGTTTCAGACGATTTCATTCTGTTTTCTATATATCAATTGAGGAAAGACGAACTGCTTTCCAAAGACGATGAAATCGACCGATATCTAAAAAAGTTTTGGGGAAGAAGGGCAATTAGAAAGATTGGACAAAAAGGAAATTGGATGGTTTTGCCGAACATTACATCCGTTACCGCCCCAACCGCGATTGCAGCTTCTTGTCTGGCAGTACCACCGGTGCTCGGTGCCCAAAAAACTGCCTAGATTTTTTAAGTTTGGCGCCCCGATTCGATATCGGATTAGGAGCGCCAAACGGATTGACAAATTGCACTTAGGACTTGCGAAATTCAGGAGGTCGCGCCTTTGGTGCAGAAAAAGTGGAGTTGCGATATAGGCAAATCCACAAGCCTTACAAAACGGCTTTTTAATGGGAGGAAATTATGGAATACAGACCAATAGCACGAAGCTCAGATTTAGTAGTGCAGGAAGTCGGTGAAGAGACTTTGGTTTATGACCTAAAAACCAATAAAGCAAAGTGTCTTAACGAAACCTCTGCAATGATCTGGAAACTCTGTGACGGAACACGGAGTGCCGTCGAGATCACTATGGCGCTTAGCGCTGAGCTTAAAACAAAGGTTGAGCAGGAACTTATTTTAGTTGCTCTCGATCAGCTTCAGAAAGAAGAGCTCTTAAAAAGCGAAAATGATGTTGTATTTGCGCTCGAAGGTACTTCAAGACGCGAGCTAATTAAAAAGGTAGGGTTTGCGGCGGTCGTTGCATTGCCAGTTGTAAGTTCGGTAGTTGCGCCAGCAGCAGCTCAGACGGGTTCGATTCCGACGGTTTGCAACGGGCTCGATCCGCGCGAATGTGAATGCGGTAGCGGGCCTAATAACGGTGTCCAAAACTGTCTAATACTCGTACCGATGTCAACACCTGACGATTGGGTTTGCGTTAGCACCAATTCAACCCATGCAAATCCGCCGGGATGCGGAACTGGAATGAATCCTCCGTGTGGTTGTGCAACCGGGCTCAGTAAATGCTGTTTTCCGAACGTATAAGATGGATCTACAGCGTCGACACCTATAAGGAAGGGAGAGGAGTTTTACAATGAACATTGAAACATTACTACCTATCGCATTGCCAATTATTGGCGGATTTATTGCCTACACCATCGGCTTCGGATTTGGAAGGCGCTCAGCCTATAAAGACGTAGCTATGAATATCGGGAAACCGCGAGACGTGAGTATTTCGGAAAGACCGATTGTAAGCAAAGGGCTCGTTACAACTCAATTGATTAAGTAGGTCTTACTTTGAAGATAACGTTGCTAAGGCTATCGGCCTGGCCGCACGTCTTCTACCCCCGAACTACTTTGATCAAAGGTTTTTATTCAGGAAAAAGATTAGGAGGAAATAATGCTCAGAAATATACACAAATTCTTCACGTCGATCGCGATGCTCGCCGTGATCTGCGTATCGTCAAACATCGTCTTAGCTCAAACGAATCTGGCCGAGATTACCGTCACGGGAAGCGTTACGGTAAACGGCAACAAGGCGGTTTCTGCATCGACAATAACGTCGGGAAGCAGGATCGTGACCGGCGCTGATTCGAGGGCTATCGTAAATCTTGGCACAAGGGGAAAACTCGAAGTCTTTCCAAGCAGTGCGGCAACACTTAAGTTTACGGATTACAACTTTGTAATCTTGCTTCATGACGGAAAAGTTCGGGTTATGAACACGGCTGGAACAGGAGCCACCGTGACAACTCCGAGTGCAACCGTTGTAGCAGATACGGGGCGCGCAAACAGCTTCATTGTAAGTCTGGGTTGCGGCGATGAAGACGAAAAGTGCCGCGAGACATTTGTCGAGACCTTTGAAGGCTTCGTTACGATGACGACAAACAATGACCAGACTCTAAAGCAGATTCCAGCGGGTACGAGAGCGTCATCCGGAGATTCCTGTAGTAAAGCTTGTTTGAAACCAGCTTTATTGCCAGTAGCTACTTCAGGTGCAGGCATCCCTCTCATTGCGTTGCTGCTTGGCGGTATCGGAGCCGGTGTAATAACCGCAATTTTAGTCGGCGGCGGCGGTCCTGATCCGGGCCCACAGCCTCCGACGGTAGTCGTTAGTCCAAACTCCTGAGGTGAAAACCGCAATTTAATCTGACAATCTGAGCTGATTGGGCTAATGCCCGGTTAGTCAGATTAAATTGTTTTTGGGCTACTTTCTTTCTTTATAATTTGAATATGTTGCAGCATATCGGAAAGGCCTGGCCTTTCCTTTTTTGTTTGCGACGGCGATTGTATTTACCGAATGTGTAACCCATAAGCCGCTCTCGAGTCGTTTTCGAGTGGCGGTTGTGTTGTAGCTGGCGATCGTCTTGTGCGAACGATTACCCGTTGTACTTCTTTCCGGAAAACTGCTTCCCCAAAACTTAATAATCTGAGCGTCATCGACAGATACGAAAATTGTTCCGAAAAATACTCTAAACGGCTTGATATGCGGGTATTTCGTTGCGATCTTGTTAAATTTTGCTCGAGCGGGTTTGTAAACCGTATAACGCGCGACCGCCGTGCCGTTTAATTTTGTGAAATAATCGAATTTTATCGGCATTTC
The DNA here is from genome assembly GCA_965216195.1 of Aridibacter sp. Classification (GTDB taxonomy): domain Bacteria; phylum Acidobacteriota; class Blastocatellia; order Pyrinomonadales; family Pyrinomonadaceae; genus Aridibacter. The sequence continues at coordinate 242,772 of OZ244151.1, forward strand.
AGCAAGATATGGTGCGGACCAGAAAGTTTCGCTCGCATCGGTATCAATCGCTTTTGCGTCGATCAAACAAGAGGGGTATTTTAATTTTGGACGCCTCAAGATCTGTTTGATCTTTTCGTTTTCGAAAGCTGCCTTTCCGCTAACTTCTCTTAAAACAGAACGGGTTCGGGATATCGACTCCGTCACTTTTTGCTTCTTCCAACACTGGAGTTTGAACGCCTCGTCGTATGAGAATTTGTTGGACTTATAATAGAGAAATCTCTCGTTTTGTGCCGCTGCGGCGAGGATCTCATCGGATTTCGTCTTATCCTTTGCCTTTACGGGCGTAAATGGAACAAATAGCTTTTTAGGCTCGATTTTTGTTTTTGAAAGGTTGGTTTTAACCCTCTCGGGAAGTCGTCCCTCCGCAATCTTTTCCTTTTTGGCAGGTTTTACTTTTGCCATCAAGCCTTCAACCTTTTTGGGCTTTGGGTTAACAATTTTCTCGGCAGGTTTTTCGGCGGGGCTTGTCTTAGCGCTATTTAAAGCCTTATTTCTTTCATTTCGTAGCGACGCCCGGGAAGCCTGCTGATCTCTACGTCTTCTTGAAGCAAAACTAATTAAGTATCTGTTTGGACGTCTCAGACGATCTTTGTAGAAGCGGTTTCCAGCCATAAATTTTACGACCGTTTGCTCCATCTTCGACTTAATTTTTGCCGGCGAATGCATCGCCCATGAATCCTTCCAGACTTTTGGTAGTCTCTTGAATTTTTCGCGGGCTTTGGTTTCTCGTGCGATTTTGCCCATTAGCAAAAACCCACGTTTTTCTATTTCCGCTTCCGGAAGCGCAGAACCAGTTTGATATAAACGATAAAAATCGTATATATGCTGAAGCTCGTGCATCGCGAGAAGGAATACAATCTTATTTTTTGCGCTTTTCTTTCTTAAATAGATACTCGCTGAAAATCCATAACCGCCCTGGCCGCGTGTAAAGGGTTCTGAAGCAAGGAGAACCCTCCTGGAAATGCCCTTCCGCATTGGTCGAAGCTTTACATTTTCAAAAAGGAAAACCTCCCAAATTTTTTGCAGCTCATCGCGCAACTCAGGAGACCAATTCGTGCTGTTTAGTTCGTTAGAAACTTTCTGGAAAACTTGGCAAAAGCTAATCCTTTGTTTTGCCGGCATTCTGTGGGCGAATCGCGCCGGATCGAGATTTGATATATCGCAGCCGTTTTCAAACCGCTTTATTACCGGGTTTGAAAAGCGCTTAAATGCAGGTTTGGCAGTGGGGAGTACCGAGCGCACATCGAGCGTGGACGAAAAATCTGTAAATGAATTAGCGCCCGCAGGGTTTTGTCCTGCAATTGGTAAAACTATAAGGAAAGAAAACAGACCTATTATAAAGAGCGACGTTGCCCGCGAAAACTTCATTAAAACCTCACTTCGGCAATCGAGGAATCTACTTGAGACTTTCGATTTTGATCGTCCGCATCGCTACGGAGTCACCTTTATCGGCTAAGATTTCGGGAGACACTTATCCCCCCTAACTTAAAAGTATAACGTTAAACAATGTTGATCGTCAATGAAATTGTTTAGCTACAACGCCTTTTTTATGCAAAAGGGCTGACGGTGGGAGTCTTTCCATTCGATGTCTGTTCGTCCCCAGCAAGGATAGCTCCTACCGCTATGGCTCCCACAGCGCCGAGAATCAGTCCGAATAACCCAGAACGTCCCAAACCTCCTCCTGAGCCGTGAGACGAGCTAAGAACGCCCATATCCCGACACTGTGTTTTACACGGGTCGAGCACGGTCGTACTGTTGTTCTCAACACCGGCGGTAATCGTTTTGCGCGTTTTATCCAGGTTTGTGATTACATCTAGAGATCCGTCAAAGGTTTCGACAATAGTAGCTCCACATTCCTCACTGTCTTCACAGCCGAGCCTAACGGAAAAACTTTTTGAACCCACATCGTCGCCAACAATCGTTGCGTTTCGAGTAGTGACCGTAGGTTTCACGCCTTCAAAAGGTCATGATTTTCACCGAGCCACGCGATAGCATTACGACAAAGCTGTTTTCCGAAAACTTAAACGTTAACTCAGTTTTTTGTAAAAGCTGAATTTTTCCTTTTCCGGGAACATTTATTATGGCTTCTGAGTCCGATGCCGTTTCAATCCTGCCGCCTGAGGCAAAAGTGGAAGAGGAATTCACTCTTTCGCCATCAACTTTAACTGTTCCGCTAACTGTCAATTCGGCTAAGCCATCGGCATTTGCAGCGACAATCGCAGGATAAAGGCAGACCAAGACGCAAGTTAACAATAACGCTATATATTTCTCTTTCATTATTTCTTTTTGGTAGGAGGATAGCTGGATGGTGTTGGGCGGTTAGATGTAAGGAAGGAGTAGTAGCTTGAGGTTGATATAAGAGGTGTGGCGTGGGAGCCCACACCTATACAAGTGTAGCGTTAAACTACGTTAAACACAACTAAAATATCCTGGCGTTGGTTTTTTAGTTTGACGAAAGTGCTTTTATTTTTTCCAATAAGTTGTTTAAGTCAATTTCGTTAATGTCGGCAATATCCGAACATATATCCATTAGCAGGGCGTTCTGCGCATTACCGCGTTTCATGGCTTCCGAATATGGAATCTCTTCGCGGAAAGTGACAAGCGAATACTTTGAGAAATAGTCGGGAAAAGTTTGTTCGAGTTTCATTTCGAGTTCGCGTTTGCGAACGAAGATTGGGTCGGTTACGTGGTCCCTCATCTCGTAAAAGTTTTCAACGGCCATGTCCGCAATCGCATCCGTGTTTTCCTTGCGCGCTTTTCCATACTCCTCAAAGACCGTTTCCCAATCAGTGTCGTGCTTATCGATTAACTCATTTAAGACACGACAATCCTCAAACGAGCAGTTCATTCCCTGGCCGTAGAAGGGAACAACGGCGTGTGCAGAATCTCCTAATAGAAGCGACTTGCCGCCGACGTTCCACGGGTAACACTTAATCGTTCCGAGATTTCCAGTTGGGTTAGTAAAGAATTCCGCCTCGAGCCTTGGCATAAGCGGAATCGCGTCAGGGAAGTTGTCCTCGAAAAAAGCCATCAGTGATTTTGCTGCGGCTCTCCGCTGATTTGCCTGGCCGCTTTCCTCATCTATGTCCATCTGCGTCGATCCGTGGCGAACATAGCTTCCTTCTTCAATCGTCTCAAAACTATCTTTCCCCTCAAACGCCAGAAACAGCGTGCAGGTGTAGCTCCCGTCAAAATTTGGCAGGGCGATCATCATAAACTGATTTCGCGCCCATATATGGAGCGCATTCTTTTTCATCAGAAACTCGCCCTCGGCCTCGTCGGAAAGTGCGGGAAGTTTGCCCTCAAACTCCGACTTCGGTGAAATGGAAAGTTCCTTGTAACCGTGTTTCTGAAACTTTTGCGAAAAATCAAAACGCTCTATGGCAGGCAACATGGCGTTTCGAATCGCCGAACCGCCGCCGTCTGTGCCTATCAAGGTGTCGCCTTTTACCTTATTCCTTTTACCAGTTTGGGTATTTTCAATCAGCGCTTCGCCCGTTTCGCAATCGAAATCAATGCACTTGTGGTTAAAGAAAAATCGGGATTCCGGATATTTATCCGCCTCGTTTATCAATGCGATGTTAAGGCCGCCGCGCGAAACGGAGTTTATGTATTCGCCCACGCGACCCGAGTAGGGAAGCATTTGTGTTGAACCGTTGACGGCGTGGATTAGACGCCCGTGCATCGGGACGGCTTCCTCGAGCATGTATTCATCCATTCCGACTTCTTTGAGCGCACGTATACCGCGATCGCTCAAGGCAAGGTTGATCGAACGCCCGGCGGACATTTCCTCAAATCGCATATCTGAGCGAGATTCATAAACGTCAGTTTCAATTCCGCGTTTGGCGAAGTATGTTGAAAGAAGGGAACCTGCGAGTCCTGCTCCGACGATGATTACTTTTTGGTTACTCATTTTATGCCCACGAAAAACACGAAATATACGAAATGAAGAGAAGACTCAGAAACAAAAGTAGTGGGTACTAATTATTTTCCTTCTCAGTACTTCTTTCTCGACCCTTCGAAACTTCTTCCTATTACCAATTTCATTCTACTTTTCCCGGTTGCCGAGTGCAGCGCAAACGCGCTCAGCGCTATAGCGCTCACGTAGTTCAACTTATCTGGTAATTTTATGCCCACGAAAAACACGAAAAATACGAAATGAAGAGAAGAATCAGAAACAAAAAGTAACGGGAACTAGTTCTTTTACGACTCAGTATTTCTTTCTCAACACTTCGAAACTTCTTCCTATTACCAATTTTCATTCTACATTTCACAGTTGCCGAATTCAGCTCAAAACGAGCTCAGCGCTATAGCAAATCACGTAGTTCAACTTATCTGGTAATTTTATGTCCACAAAAAACACGAAAAAATACGAAAGGAAGATGAGAATCGGAAACAAAAAATAAAAAGGACTATTTCCTATTCCAGCTCAGCATTTCTTCCTGCACTCTTCGATAGCTTTTCCTATTGCCAATTCTCTCATACTCAACTTCTCCCGGTTGGCCGAAATTTACAAGCAAGGCCAGTTCAAAACCAGTGGCGTTTAAGTAGTTCAGCGATTGAGAACGGTGTTGATCATTCAAACCATTTACGGCTTTTAGTTCGACGATTATCTTATCAAAACAAATAAAATCGGGTCTGAAATATGATTTCAAAAGTCGTCCCCGATATTCGAGTTGCGTCTGGGGCTGCGATACAAAGGGAACATCTCTATGTTCAAACTCGATCTCCAGGCATTCCTGGTAAATTTGCTCCGTGAATCCACATCCTTTGCTTTTGTAAACTTCAAAACAAGCTCCCATAATTTCATAACTTTCTTTCTGATAAATAATTTTTGACATGTGAGGTATCCATTTTTCTATCAATTTTAAGAGATAACTTCTTGATTCTTTTTTCGCGGTTTTCGTGTTTTTCGTGGGCTATCTTTGGAGGCATCTACCCAATATCCCAACAAATTCCCAAACATCCTCAAACGAATTATAAAGCGGTACCGGTGCAACCCTAATCACGTCCGGCTCGCGCCAATCTGCGATCACGCCTTTCTCGCTAATCGCATCAAACAGCATCCTATCGGCATCTTTTACACGAATCGAGAGTTGGCAGCCTCTTTCGTTCGAATTCGAAGGCGTTATTATCGAAATTCGCTCGTCGTTGATTTCGTTTAAAAGGAACTCCATATAGCTTGTTAGTTTTCGTGATTTTGCAGTTAAAGACTCCATTCCAGCTTCTTCAAAAATCTCAAGACTTGCCCTGAGCGAAGCCATTTGGAAAATCGGCGGATTCGAAAGTTGCCAGCCCTCGGCACCTTTCATCGGAATAAATTCGTCGTCCATCAAAAAACGCGTTTCTTTGTCGTGTCCCCACCAACCGGCAAAACGAGGCAGATCAAAACTTTCCGCGTGGCGTTCGTGAACAAAAACTCCGGCGATTCCACCCGGTCCGGAATTCAGATATTTATACGAACACCAGCATGCAAAATCGACATTCCAATCGTGAAGTTTTAGTTCGAGATTGCCTGCTGCGTGTGCCAAATCAAACCCGACAAACGCCCCAGCTTTATGTCCCGCTTCGGTAATCGTCTGTATATCAAACGCCTGCCCTGTGTAGTAATTCACACCGCCAAGCATTACTAGCGAAAGCGAATCGGCGTTTTCCTCGATGGTTTTTACGATGTCTTCGGTGCGAAGAGTCGTTTCACCCTCGCGAGGTTTAAGTTCAATGAGCCAGTCATCTGAGTGCGAATCGCGGATTGTGGATTGTGGATTTTCTGCTAACTCTGAACCCTGAACTCCAAACTCTGAACTGTTTCTTTGAAACCCAATCTGCGATTTCACCGCATACTGATCCGAAGGAAACGCATCGCTTTCGATAATAATCTTGTATCTTTCGCTCGTCGGGCGATAAAACGAAACCATCAGAAGGTGCAGATTCACGGTAAGAGAATTCATCACAACAGTTTCGATCGGTTTCGCCCCAACGACCCTTGCCATTTGCTCAGTTAAAAATTCGTGATACGGCATCCAGGGATTTTTCGCATGAAAATGTCCTTCAACACCCAGCTTTTCCCAGTCTTCTAGCTCCTGCTCAATGTATCCTCGAGCAGTTTTCGGCTGGAGCCCAAGGGAATTACCTGTCAAATAAATAACCTCATCGTCGTTAGGCTGTTTTGGAATGTAGAACTTTCCACGAAAACCTCTGAGCGGATCCCGCTCATCCATTTTCTGTGCGAAAGATTCTGTTGCTTCGAAATTGGTCAATGATTTGCCCTCGCTCTGGCACTATTATAAACGGAAAGCACAGAAACATTTAGTCCGGAGGCTACGCCTAAAAAATTTTGTCTTTTTAAGCCAAAAGGAATATAAAGATGGGTAAATAAAAAATGTGTAACCGCTCATTTCGCAACGAATCTCTCACGATTTTCGGCAATCGTGTGGCGGACGCCTTGATTGAAACCAAAGTCGATCAAATTATGTGGTTACCACAGACTTTGGAAAGAAGAGGGTTCGAATAATGAATAAAAATAGTTTTGACGGTTTCGTAGCGGCTTGGAACAACGGTAACTTAGACACGCTCGATGAGTATATTGCTGCAAATGTGGTTAGAAGGGTGCCAGAGACTATGGATGGCACGAATAACTTGGATGAGCTAAAGCAAAGAATTACGGATTTTAGAACAGCCTTTTCTGACATGAGAGCAACGATTGACGATGCGATCTTTACCAAGAACCGCTCGGCAGCTCAGTGGACTTTCACCGGAACTAATACGGACCAGGCGAACATCCGCCCACGGGTAGATCGGTAAAGGTGAAAGGCGCGTCAGTTCATCGTTATGAAGATAGCAGGTTGGTCGAAGAAGATGTCTATTTCGACGTTCTCGGATTTACGACACAACTAGGATTCATACCGCTACCCGAAACATCCGCGGCGCAGGATAGCGCCAACATAGTTATTTGATAAGTTGTGACGGGCATGCGCTGCCCGTCTTTTTTTTAATAACTGTAGCAATCAGTTTTTCCCGGATCGACTAAGCGAAAAAAGGAAAACTTAGATCGGGGGGCAAACCGGCAACTTACAAGCTATTTACGTTTCGATTGATAAATTGCAGCCGGAATGTATCAATAAGTCGTTTGCTCCGGCTTATCTAGGTCTAGACATAAAGCCTTTTCAAATTCTTCCGGGTTGTCCCGGGTAACAGCATCTTTCGGAAGCACTTCTGAATGACTAACCCAGGATAGAAGAAGACCGTGATTGGTCTGTATAAAAGCGGGATTTCTCCCTTTGCCGGTTGGATCCTCCGGAATCATTTTCAGTACCGCTTGTATCGCGGCGGTTGCGTTGATGAGTATCTCATCGTGATGATCCGACTCACATCCATTAACTAAGATAGCGGCGTAGCATCCACCATCGTCGCTGCAAATTGCTTCGCGTCCTGCAAATCCGACGCCGCAATCTCCACTTTTACATTCCGAATGAAACGTTCTCTCAAACCCCATAGTATCCTCCCTCATCAAATTGTGTTTTCTATATAATATTACGCGGGAGAAAAACGCCTATTTAAAATTGTTTATCGAGACTACATCCGCGGAACTGTTGCCGCGAGATAATACGAAACGTCCGCTTTTTCGATCAACGCTAAATCGTTGGATTCGCCCCGATTCGAAAAAAGTCACCTGTTTCGGGCTTCCTCCATCGATTGGTTGAGCCCAGATATTCCCAATACGATCTATGTAATCAACATAGAGTATGGACTTATCATCGCTACTCCACAAGTATTTTCTGGATCGCAATACATTTGGAGCGTCAAACAATTTGATGGGCTCACCGCCACCGATACTAAATATCGCTATCTTGGCTGGATGATCTGCTGTTCCCTTACCATATTGACACGTGAAGTATTTACTGTCATTTGAAATTACCGGCCTTTCGCTATAATCCTTCGTAACTTGAGTTTGCTCGCTTCCATCAGGTTTCATTTTCCAGATTGTCGAACGCTCTCTCTTGTCAGTTCGGTGATAAAAATACCATTTTCCATCTGGAGAAATGCTTACAAAACCTTCGGCCTCATTGGTATTTGTAAGTTTTATCTGGTCTTCACCATCTAGATTCATGCTCCATATTTCGCTATTCCCGCTCCGCCTTGAAACGAATACGATTCGCTTTTCGTCAGATGAAACAACCGGGAAGTAATTTAAGTCTTTTTCAAAGGTTAGCTGCTTCTTTCCGGTGCCGTCAGTATTTATTCGCCAAAGACTTACCGAATGTCCTTTTTGGACGGAGTAAAAAATCTGATTGTTTGCATAGGCAACCCCGGAAAAGCCCTTGTCGCCTCTTTCATCAATTTTAATTTTTTTTGCTGGTGTTCCTTCTTTTATATCCTGAGTCCAGATATCATACGAGCTTTCGCGCTTGACGGCGACGAGAGTCTCACCATCTTTTGTCAGATCAATACCCTTATATCTGCTGAAATCGTTTGTTATGCGCTTTCTTTGCCAACCGGGATACGAGACATACCAGACTTGTGAAAATTCTGTTTCCGTATCCCTTGCAGTCAGGATTATTCCTTTTCCGTCCTTAGTCCATTTCACCTCTCTGGTTACACGCCAGGAATCCGGGGAGGTCGATATAACTTTGCGTCCATCTGTGGAAATTGTCGCTAGGAAAACCTTGTTCACACCTCGTGTTGACATCGACACAAGTATCGTCTGAGCATCGGGGTTCCACGCTATCTCACTGAAATACTTACCATTGGGAGCCTCCATTATGACACGTTCATTATTTCCATCGATATCGGCCAGTGCAACCGAGGTTTTTCCGCGAACAAATGCAATCTCTTTTCCGTTTGGGGAAATTGCAAACCGATAGTCTAGGCTATCTAAAATCTTTCTCGGTTCGCCGCCAAGCACGGAAATCGAATACAATTTGTGTCCTCCGGAATAGGAATCTACCGAATAGAAAACCTTGTTTCCATCAGGAGAGAATTCAATGCAGTTGTAATCAACGTCTTTCGGCGGAACCAACTCGACGACCCCATCGGTTTCGACCTGTCGAACCACCAAGGACTGTCTTCCCTCGTCATCAAGAACATACGAAATATATTTTCCATTCGGAGAAATCGCGACCACGTCTGTAGCCCGTCCTTCATAGGTAAGCTTAGCGAGTTTCATCTTTTGAAACGGATTTGACTGGTCGCTGGTAGCGCTAAGTTTTGAAAAGCCAAAATATGCAGCTACTGTCAACAGAGTGAATCCGACAAGAGCAAGCAGAGCGTAGCTAGAATGGGCTCTTACCTCAGTAAACGCAGCGCTAACGAATGAACGATACCCGCCCGATTCGTGTCCGGATTCGTCCGCAGTTACCGGAGTCAATTTTCCGTCGGTCAATCTATCTTGACCGTCATCTTCGCTAACACGGAATTTTAGGGGTTCCGTTTTCGTTTCGACACCAAGTTGGCGCCGAAATTTAGTTAGTTCGTTGACCACCTCGTCTGCGCTTTTATAACGTTCATCGGCATCTTTTTTCAGAGTTTTACCGATTATTTCAATAAGATCATCGGGTATCGACGGCACCAGCTTTTTCAAATCCACCGGATCGCTTTTTAGAATCGAGGCGATGATGTCACTCGTTGTATCGCCGTGGAAGGGAAGCTTTTTCGAAAGCATTTGAAACAGCACAACCCCAAAGCTCCAGATATCCGTTCGTGAATCTATCGGGCGCCCGCGGGCTTGCTCTGGCGACATATAGGCAGCCGTTCCTAAAACCATTCCCGCCTTTGTGTTTACTAATTCGCGGGTTTGCGCGTCAAAATCTATTGAGGAGCCTTTTCTGTCGACTCTTTTTACAAGTCCAAAGTCCAGAATCTTTACGATTCCGTCATCGCGCAACATTATGTTATCGGGTTTGATATCGCGATGTACGAGTCCGGTTTTGTGGGCGGCAGCGAGGGCATTAAGGATTTGAATTGAGATATCAATGACCTGTACCAGCGCATAGTCGCTTTTCTTAAACAGGCTGGTTAGGGTTTCGCCCTTGATATATTCGCTGACGATGAAGTGTGTGCCCTCAAACTCACCGATTTCATGAATGACCATGATATTCGGATGAGCAAGTGCCGAAGCTGCCTTAGCTTCACGAAAAAAACGGCTGAGGCTGGATTGCCCAGATTCAAAGTTCTCGCTTAAGATTTTAATCGCTACGCTGCGTTCGAGTTTGGTGTCCTTTGCGAGATAGACGGTGCCCATTCCCCCGACGCCAATCTGTTTAACAATCTTGTAGTGTTGTAGAGAATCACCCTCATTTAGAATGTGGATGTCGTCCACGAAAGTTTCCGCCACTTCGCAAACGGCAGGTGATTCGAGAAAGTTGTCAGCACTTTCATGAGAGGAAAGCAAAGATTTTACCTCGTTGAGCATACCCCGATCATTACCACACTCACGAGATATATATTCCGCGCGTGCTTCAGGATCTCGGAGCAGGGCATTAGTGAAAATCTCTCCAACTTGTTTCCAGTTTTCCTTCAACGTATCTATTCCTCCGCTATAACGGGAACTCCGAATAATAATCGCTTCTACCCTCAATCGGCAGACATTTTCAGCTACTCGGGACAATTTCTTTACATATTAATACGCGATTTTTAAGCTCAAATCGTTCACTTTATTTTGTCAATTCCCGATGCAGCCAAGCCTTTGCCAACGTCCAATTCTGCGCAACTGTTGAACGCGAAACCTTTAGCGCTTCAGCTGTCTGTTCAAGCGTCATGCCGCCAAAATATCTCAGCTCTACAATTCTCGCCTGTCTTTCATCGAGTTTTTTAAGACGATTCAGAGCTTCATCCAGAGCCACTAAGTTGACGTCCTGTGTTTCCATGGGAACAAGCATCGCCTCATCTAACTGTAGATTTTCAACCATGCCGCCGCGTTTGTTTCTGGTTCTTGCGCGGGCATGATCTACAAGTATCCTTCGCATTACCTTGGCGGAAATGGCGAAAAAATGAGCGCGGCTATTAAATTGTGTGTTGTTTTGATCAATTAAGCGCAAATAAGCTTCGTGGATTAACGCCGTCGTTTGTAGAGTATGATTAGGTCGTTCGCTTCTTAGGTATCGCGCCGCCTGGCGACGCAATTCCTCGTAAACGAGAGGCATAAGTTCGTCGAGGGCCTCGTCATCTCCGTTGCTCCATTTCTGTAGCATTTGAGTAATTTCATGATTATTACTCATATTTCGTCGCGATCTTTCGTTGGCGGTATATTGGTATCTTAATACAAATAAACACTTTTCTAAACTTTTTTTGTACTATTTTTTTCGAAATGACGCGTTAATAGATAGGAACACAAAATTCCTCTTTAGAAACTCACCCCATGGCAGTGGAGGGCTACCCGCGATGTTCCATCAATCGTTGACGGTTTTACCGCGGGAGAGGGTCCCCCGACATTGCCCCAAGGTAGGACGGATACGATGCAGTAAGAGATCGAGTCGGTGGTTACCTCGCTTGCTCACACAGAAAAGGTGGTTGTCTTCGGGCAACGACCTTTTTTTGTGCCTATTGAAGGAAATCGTCTGTCGACAGATGCGCAAATCTAAAGTCGCGGTGAGGAAATTCTCTTCCAGGTCATTTTTCGTCGCAGCCGCTCAATCGTTTGGAATATAAGGACTTCTCGCATGAAATGACAGACGGGATCCTGATGGGCGATCTATTAACGCTAAAAGATTCGTAGTTTCGAGTTTCGTTTCAATGATCTCCTTCATTTCGGAGTTGTTACAAAAGGCCCTGAGGAAAAGCATAACGACAATTCAGCGATAAAAAATTTTGCTTTTTTGTATTAAAAGGAATATAAAGATGGGTAATTCAAAAGTACCGCTAAACTCGAGAAAATGCTCTCACGCACGAAGGCGATCGGAGAGCGGACGCGTTGATCGAACCCAAAGCCGGTCAATAAGCGTGGTCGTCCCCGACTTTGGAAAAGGAGGGTTCGAAAATGAATAGAATTAGTTTTGACGCTTTTATAGAAGCTTGGAACGATGGTGACCTGGACAGACTTGATGAGTACATCGCGACAGATGTGGTTAGAAGGGTACCGGAGACAATGGATGGTGCGAATAGTTTGGAAGAGTTGAAGCAGAGAATTACCGATTTCAGAACGGCTTTTCCCGATATGACAGTAACAATTGACGAAGCGATCTTTGCCAAGAATCGTGCGGCTGCGCAATGGACTTTCACCGGTACCAATACCGGGCCGGGTGACCATCCGCCGACGGGCAAGGCTGTTAGTATAAAAGGTGCATCGGTTCACCGATACGAAGACGGCAAGTTGGTTGAAGAAGACGTCTATTTCGATGTTCTCGGATTCATGACCCAGCTAGGACTCATTCAGCCACCTGAAGCAGCGGCAGCGGCTTAGAAAAAGAGCGACTATAGGATGCGGACGTGTTTTGTTCCTTTTATTTTTGGCAGTAAGGCGGGTGTCTGTGGGCACTCGCCTTTTTCTTAGAGAAATCTCTCTTTCTTGAGGTTTAACCAATTCAGAGCTGACCCATGCAGCAATTTCGCTTTTGTTTCTTCATCATAACCCCGTGATTCGATTAGTTTTCCGGGCTCGAGTTCGCCGAGTGGGAATGGGTAATCTGTTCCGAGTGCGACGCGATCCGCGCCAACCAGATCGACCAAAAAATCGAGCATTCCCGGATGGTGAACTAAGGAGTCGAAATATACCTTTTCGAGATACTCGACCGGATTTCTTTCGTTATCAACGGCAACGAGATCCGGACGGACGTTAAAACCGTGTTCGATTCTGCCGATTGAGGCCGGGAAACCACCGCCTCCATGAGCGAAAGCGATCTTTAGCTTTGGCAGACGCTCCAATACACCGGAAAAGATTAGTGAGCAAATAGCCCGCGACGTTTCCGCGGGCATCCCTACAAGCCACGGTAACCAATACTTTCTCATATCGGCTTCGCCCATCATTTCCCAAGGATGGACAAAAACGGACATTTCGAGCTCAGCACACGCTTCGAAAATCTCAAAGAACTCCGGTTCGCTTAAATTCTTTTGATTGACATTCGAACCGATTTGAACACCTGCCATCCCGATTTTCTTGCAGCGTTCGAGTTCTCTGATCGCAACATTTGCACGCTGCATAGGAATCGTACCAAGACCGATAAATCTTTTTGGGTGACGCTCGACTATCTTGGCAATTCCATCATTTAAGATCCCCGAGATCTCGAGGCAATCATTCGCACGCGCCCAATAGGCAAACATCACGGGAACTGTAGAAAGCACCTGAACGTCAACATCAAACTCGTCGCAATCCTCGATTCGTCGTTCAGCGTCCCAGCAGTTGTCCCCGACCTCGCGGAAGAAATGACCGTCGTCTCGAAGCATTTTCGCACAACCGGTTTTATGATGATCGAGCGTTATAAATCCGCCGTAACCAAATTTTTCTTTCCAGTTTGGAATGTGTTCGGGAAGGATGTGTGTGTGGATATCGATTTTCAGCATATTTTCAATTCAAATTTTTCCACCAATCGTAGATCTCGACTGCCAAGCTGTTAGCCTCAAATTCCGAGGTAAAGAATCCATAGTTGACCGTTAACTCACTCTCGATAACCCTAGCGAGCTTGTCGAGATCGGCTCCTCTATAAAGGTGACCCAATAGTTTATGAATCATTGCATCGAATTCATTATCGGGTGCCCCAGGGATCAAACGCCAATCGCCTATAAGCGATCTCATTTCTCTAGTTCTAGATTCAACTTCTCTACTAAGCCCTTTCTTAGTCATTCCCAAGCTCGTAGTCAATCACGATCGTTTTAGTCGTCTCATCAGAATGAAACTCAATGGTTCCGTGAATTCCTTCGAGTTCGTCGGTTCCGGAGCCAGGAACGATTTTGCCTTCCGCTTTCATTTCATCTGTCATTCCGCCGTGAATCGCTACGAACGAGCCTTTTCGCCCTTCGATTTCAACGAAAAAACGATCCATGATCGTATAGCCCGCCGAATCATCCAAAGAGGTGCACATTAAAAGTTTCCCGACGCTCTTACCTTTCATTTCGCCGTCAAAAGTCTTTTTAACCGTAACTTCGGAAAGCGTAGGGCTTCGCGTAGATTCATCGTAATTTTCGGCATCCCAACCGCTTACAACAAACGGCATCGTAATATTTTTCATGTTTTTGTTGGCAGAAACGCGACTGTTAAGGAGCGTGCGAGAATTAAATTTCACTCCCTTTTGAAAAAGAACACGCTTCCTTACGGTCGCGTTTCCGCCTTCTGTTCTTTAACCTTCTCGTCTTCTTCCGCTTTCTTTTTGTCATCTTGCAGGCGTTTTGCTTTCATAAGTGATAAGGAAAGCTCACGGAGCTGATCAACTTGCTTCAATCTACGGGTAATTGCCTCGCTGGACATATCAATCGTCTTCACGTTTTAGCCTCCTTATATCTATCAAATCTTTTTCTCTGCCAGCCAACTCCTTCATTTTGATTAGACCATCGATCGAAACGACCGACAAATTTTTTCCGTCCCACTCCAGAGTTATTTTCGAATCCCAGACATCTTCAACGTGTGACGTTACGAGCAGAAGATCCAAGGAAATAACTTCTCCATCCTCATCGAATATCGTAGCCCTTCGCTGCAGCAACTTCATAGGACTTTTCGAGCGATCCTTCCTGTATCAAAAAATCGATGTCGGGCGTCGCTCGAGCAAACCCATGAACAGCTAGCGCCAAACCGCCGCAGACAGCGTATTCGATCTCATTTTCCTCAAAAAGCGGTAATTAATTCCGACAATTCTTCTACGAGTGTTGCCATTTCTAAACTCTTTAACTTTATAGCCATGCCGTTTACGGCGTGGAACTCGTTATAGGGATTTATTTTAGGGCGTTTTACACATAAATAAAAACCACGCCGTAAACGGACGTGGCTAAGCGGGTTAGTATTGATAAACTAAATTGGAAATTATTCCCCCTCCAATCACCTTACCCGAACCCGACATCCAAAAGCGTTTTTACATTCTCAAGTTTCCAACGCTTCGCCATTAACTCAAGAAAATCTCGGTTATACCAAAATGAGCGAAAATCGCCAAAGTATTCTTCTGAATGTCCTTTTTCATCCACAATATTAGCGGTTGAAAACCGCAGCATATTTGTAGCCCACGATGCAAATCGTGGGAATCGAGACAACACGGGGGCAAGTGGTTGAAAACCACGGCATCCTTTTTTTATGTCGCCTTTTTCAACTTTTTCAACGGCCTAATAATCAAACACATTTTAACCCACATCTTGCGAAGTGGGCTAAAAATATATTGTCGTTCTCATCGACTAAAACAAAACTGTCTCTCTCAACTCACCACAGGCGACGGTTCCATCACGGCTCCGTAAGAATCGCAAGTTCGGTTTGCGAGTGCAGAAGCCCATACGCAGTAGGGACGTACATTTGGCACACTTACTCCGTGCGTGTTTCTGCAATGTAGCGACAGGCGGTAGCGTTTCTTACACCACCTATCAAACGGTTTCCAATTCCGCCTTCAATTTACTCAAGGCATCTTTATTTTTTAGCAGCTTTTCGATGACTTCATCAACGGTCGATTTTGGTTGTGAGCCGTCGATGGTTTCACGTAAGGTTTGATTTATAAGGGTTTGATAACCAAGTCTGGAATTTTCAGCCTCGGATTTAAAGTGTTCGATAATATCCGCATCGAGATAGATTGTGATGCGGTTTTTAGATTCTTTGAGTGCTTTTTTGATTGCGGAATCGACAAATTTTGGGCGAGTAATTCGTTTCAAACCTCGTTTGCGAGCTTCTTCAGAAGTTTCCATATACTCGTAGTCTTTATCTTTTGTATTGCTCATATTCTTTTACCATCCATCTTTCGGCTTTCCACGCCGTTATCAACCGAATATTGTCATTTTCGTGGGTGAAGGTAACGTAAACCAAACCGTATTGAGCCTAAAAACCAATTAAATCAAAACGTACTTCCGAAACAGTTGAATGCTCGACATCCTCAAAGTAAACACCAAAATCATCATCAAAGGCGTCAAGCACCACGGCAAAATCTACCTTGTGCTCTTTGATTACTTTCAAACGTTTCGCTTCATCCCAAACGAACATAATTCAGTGTATATGTATAGTATATGTATGTCAATAAAACTCACGCAGTAAGAGTGTACATTTGGCACACTTACTTCGTGCGTTTTTCTGCACTGGAGTTTATCAGCTAATCACCGGCGGTGGTTCCATGACGGTTCCACAATCATTGCAAGTTCGGTTTTTCTCGTCGCCGTAGAAGCGTTCGAACACTTCCTGGAACTGCGTCATAATGTTTGTCAAAACAAAATATTCTTCGTAGAGTTTTTCGTTGCAGTTTTCGCAAAACCACATAAGTCCGTCTTTTTCACCTTCGCGGCGTTGGCGTTCGATTACTAAGCCTACTGTGTTTTCGCCGCGGATCGGGTTGTGCGGAACGCGTGCGGGAAGCATAAAAATTTCACCCTCGCGAATAGGAACTTCTACGGCATTGCCATTTTCCTGCACTTTTACGGTGATGTCGCCTTCGAGCTGATAGAAAAATTCTTCGCCTTCCTCCCAATGGTAATCCTTGCGCGAATTTGGTCCGCCGACCACCATCACGATAAACTCCGAATCTTCATAAACGCACTTATTCCCGACAGGCGGCTTTAGAAGATGTCTATGTTCGTCGATCCAAGCTTTGAAATTAAAAGGTCTTTGTATTGGCATAGTATTTAGTAATAGGTAGTTAGTGATTGGTAACTAGTATATCGATTGTCTTATAAAATCAATAACCAAATACTTATTACCAATTACGTCAGTCTTTTTGTCATCCAAATATCCGGTTTCCCAAACCCGTTTGCGTGCGGGATAACACCCGTTATTGTATAACCGCATTTTTCATAAAACTCGTATGGATGTCTGCTGAGGTTTTTGATCTTTGCGGCATGCTCCATTGGATCTGGGTAAAGCTCGATTCCGCCTAGGTTTGTTCGATTATTTTCGTCGTCACTACCGAGAAAAACGCTCGTGCCGCCACGTTTTAATACTTGTTCTTCAAAATCTTCGAGCATTTTTCGCCCGATGCCTTTTAGTTTTGAATCGCGGCGAACGACTAAAAGTTCCAATTCCCACGTAACCGGATAAACTTTTGCTCCGATAGTCCATGCTAAAACCTTGCTATTATTAATTCCAATTCTGCTGATATTTTCCTTTTTCAAAGACTCATCAAGCGTTTCTTTGCACTCTTTTTCCGTTGACCATGCTTCGGTGCCCGTATCGCTAAAACCGTCAGACAGCATTTCCATCATCTGCTGATTAATGCTTTCATCCTTTATTGCATCAACAATTCGCATTAGCTGATATTCTACCCAATTTAGCCACGTCGTTTACGGCGTGGGGTAAAATCGCGTCATCTCGTTTAGCACGTTTCAACGTGCTTGCTCTTTGGCTTAAGCCGTTTGAGAAGGACGTTAAAACGCCCTCAAACACGATCGATCGAATCTACCACGCCGTAAACGACTTGGCTAAGTTCCCGGAATAATAACCAAGTGCTTTTCAATCTTTTGCGGAAACACGCACGTAGTAAGTGTGTCAGACTTCGATTTTGCATTTGCTCCGCGAGAGCTTCTACAAAACCGCGTATCGAAGACCAAAACTTACTAAAGCTCTGTAATCTTATTTACAGTCCGCCAATTTCGAGCCGTCGCGGGCGTTTTCAGTTTATTGTCAATATATTTTTTCGCGAGAATGCTGTCCATAAAACCCTTTTTCGAAAGAGCGTAAACCTCGCGTCCGCTTACGGCGAATTTTTCGTTTTCGGTATTATGCGAAACAAGCAGATCGGCGTTTTCCTGTGATAAAGCCATTTTCAGGAAAACCACAAAAAGCTTTGTGTGATCGTCGTCGTGTTCCTTTTCAAACGGATTTTTTGAGATCACATCTTCGATCTCTTTTGACGAGCGAATCATCACTTTGATCTCAAGAGAGAAGTTCTCTTCGACGGCTTTTTCTAATTTCTTTTCGAGTGTTTCATTTTTTGTTTTCCGTGTATCGAACGCAACATTTCCGCTGGCGATGTAGCTTTTTACGTTTCCAAAACCTAGCAACACAAACATCTCGCGAAGTTTGTCCATTTTGAGCTTGTTGTGTCCGCCGACGTTTATGCCGCGGAAAAGTGCTACGTATCTCATGTATTTTGCTTCAAGAATAACTTGCCACGAGTTTTAACTCGTGGAACATAAAGCTGTTGCTTTCGGCTTTAGCCAAACAAAAATAAAAGCAATGTTCGAAATGCTTTAGCTAAAGCTCTAAGGAACTAAATTCATTTGAATTTGGCTAAAGCCAGCTTTCTCGAAACACCGCAACCACGAGTTAAAACTCGTGGCAATTGATAAAAGCGAAATTACAAAAAGCTAATCAATCGTTGCAATTACCTTCAATTCAATCGCAATCGGCGTTGGTAAAGACTTTATCTCAACGGTTGTTCGACAAGGTTGATTATCAGCAAAGTATTCCGCGTAGATTCTATTGTAAGTCTTAAAATCGTCTTTCATATTCGTCAGAAAAACGGTGACATCAACTATCTGTTCCCAACTTGACCCTGCCGATTCAACGATCGCCCGTACATTTGTAAAAACCGAATGACACTGCGTTTCGATGTCGTAAGAAACGATCTCACCGTTTTCGTTTAGCTCAACGCCGGGGATCTTCTTCGTCCCTTTTTCACGCGGTCCAACGCCGGAAAGAAAAAGCAGGTTGCCAACTCTGCGTGCATGTGGGTAAAGCCCGACAGGCTCAGGGGCTTCATCGGAATTTATGATTTTTTCGGTCATACATAACTACTTTTTTATTGGACTAGATCTAAATTTTGACGAAACAGGCAGAAACACGAGTGCCAACGAGTGTGCGGTATTTTCAAGTTACCGACTGCTTACGAGGCACACTTCCTAACGGTCGCGCTTCCGCCTTCTATTTCCTCTCACCCTCATAAACCGCGTGAGCACATTCCACAAAAAGATCGAGATAATACCCACGCATTTCTTCCTGCGAAAGCTGCCTCGCTTCCTTTTCGGCGATGAACTTCATAAGTTCAAACGCCACTTCTTCACCTGTTTCTATTCTGATTGGTTGTGTTTCTTCTGCCATAAATCTCTCCTAAGTCGGTACCGTCGGCGATAGTACTGACAATTCACCTGTAGTAATTAACCTTCACGCAAACATTCTTTTCTTCCGTAAAAAACCTCAATGCTTCAAAGCCGCCTTCGCGTCCCATTCCGGAATCCTTTACACCGCCAAAAGGCGTTCGTAAGTCTCTCAAAAGCCACGTATTTATCCAAACGATTCCACTTTCTAAACGTTCCGCAACACGATGGGCACGGCTTAAGCTTTCCGTCCAAACCGTTGCAGACAAACCATAGCGAACGCTGTTTGCGTATCCCAAAACTTCTTCTTCGGTATCAAACGGCTGAACTGAAACGACGGGACCAAATATCTCTTCCTGGTTTGTTCGGCAATCATGCGAGAGGTTTGTGATAACAGTTGGCTCAACAAAGTAACCATTTTCGCAACGCCCTTCGGGATTAACCTTTTTGCCACCAACCAAAATTTCTCCGCCTTCCTCTTTTGCCAATTCGATGTACGAGAGAATTTTGTTTTGGTGATCCTGCGACACGACGGCTCCGACATTTGTCGAGCCTTCAAGCGGATCGCCGATCTTCAATGCTTTCACTTTTTCCGCAAAATCGCTACAGAAATTTTCATACAAAGGTTTTTCAACGAAAATTCGCGAGCCGCACAAACAAATTTGCCCTTGATTGGCGAATGAAGAACGTACGGTCGTTTCAAGCATCTCCTCATAATCACAATCGGCAAAAATTACGTTTGGATTTTTTCCACCGAGCTCGAGAGATAATTTTTTGAATTTTGGCGCGGCTTCGCGTGCGATCCATTCTCCTGTTGCTGTTCCGCCGGTGAATGAAATAGCTTTGACATCATCGTTTTGAACAATCGCTGCTCCAGCTTTTGTGCCAAGTCCGTGAATGATATTCAAAACGCCTTTTGGCAAACCCGCTTCGATGCAAAGTTTCGATAAAAGATACGAAGTCATCGGTGTAATCTCAGTCGGTTTGGCAACAACGCAATTTCCAGCGGCGAGTGCAGGAGCAATCTTCCACGTAAATAGATAAAGCGGTAAGTTCCAAGGCGAAATGCAGCCGACAACGCCGATTGGTTGACGCAAAGTGTAATTAATTGCTTCACCAACCATCTGATGCGACTCGGAAGCGAAATGCATTGCGGCGGTTGCGTAAAACTTAAAATTTGAAACCGCCCGCGGAATATCGACCGCTTTTGCAAGCGATTTCGGCTTGCCGTTATCGATGCTTTCTGCTTCGGCAAGTTCATCCAGATCGCGTTCGATCAATTTTGAAACAGCGATCAAAATATCGTGTCGCTCTTCGGGAGTTCTTGCCGACCACGGGGAAAAAGCGTTTTTAGCAGATTCGACCGCCTTTGAGACATCACGCTCATCCGAATCGGGAATTAATGAATAAGCTTCCCCAGTTGAGGGATCGTAGTTGTCCAGGTAATCTCCGGATTCCGGTGTGCAGAGCACACCGTTGATATAGTTCTCAAGTTTTCGCATTTGTGAGAACTATTCTACCTTTTCCATTTGAAAATGTTTAATTGTTCGGGCGCAGGGTCCGGGTGGACTATTTGTAGTTTTCGTTCCAGCGTTTTTTGGTCACGCTGAGAATCTCTTCGTATTCCGGAGAGTTTCTCATCAAGTCCAAATTTGGGTCGTATTTTATGTGAAGGTAGTAAATCAGCGAATCGTCAGTTGCCGATTTCAGCACTTTGACTGCTTCGGTTTCGTTGCCAAGTGTCAGGAAGGCAGTGGCCAGCTCATAGGATGGTATATCTGCACTCCGTTTTCCACGGAAATCTTCGACGATTTTTTGGGCTTTTTTTTTCTCTCCGTTTTTTGCGAAAACCCTTGCCAAGATTAATTTTGCAAGTTTGTCGTCCGGCGCGTCCTTTATATGTTTCTCAAGAATGCCGGCGGCTCTGTCGTATTCTTCTTTTTGTTCGTGAATCTCGGACAGCAAAACGTTTACAACGGAAGATTTGGGATCGATTTCGAGAGCTCTTTTGGCAAAATTTTCGGATCTATGGGGCTGCCTGTTTAAGCGCAAAAGACGGGATAGATTTATGTTGGTAATTAGCGAGAGGGGGTCGGCTTTTTGTGCGATCTCCATCTCGACGATTGCCGAATCAAGATTTCCTTTCGTGGTAAGCATCCAGGCCAGGCGCTGGTGAGCTGCAGAATTGTTGGGCTTGAGCCTTACAGCTTTGCGATAAAGTTTCTCTGCTTCTTCGGGGCTTTTCTCGTAAAGCGCGACTACGCCGAGGGCGGTAAGAGCTTCCGAAGAGTTTGGGTCGAGCTCGAGAGCTCTGTTTGCCATCTTTTTTGCCTTCGTAATCGCATCGTTAGCAGGTATCGAGCCCATATTGAAATAGCCGATTAACGAAAGAGAATCAGCTGCAAGTGCATATGCAGTTGCGAAATCGGGATCTTTCTCGATAGCATTTTCGAAATGTCCAATTGCCTTTTGAAGGTCATCTTTTGTGCGCTTATCCCAGTAAAGCAAACCTAAAGTGTAATCCTGATAGGCCTCGATATTGTCGGTATATTTTGTCGCTCGCTCTACGGGTTCGGGTGTCTGCAGTTTTAGCGACAACCTTTTTGCCACCTGTTCTGCAACACGATCTTGGAGCGAGAATATATTGGAAAATTTTGCGTCAAATCTATCCGACCATTTTGGCGTTTTTTCTTTCACTCCAATTAGTTGGACGTTAACCCGAACCGTGTCGTTTTCACGCTGAACGGTTCCGGTTAAAACGGCGTCGACACCCAATTGTTCTCCTATTTCAATAGGATTGTCGGTACCTTTCTCGAAGAATTTAATTATTGTGCTGGTCGGAGAAACGGCAATGTCTGTTTGGTTCCCGAGCCTGGAAATGAGTGTGTCTGCGATTCCCAAACCAAGTTTTTGATCCGGGTCTTCGCCAATTTGACTAAAGGGAAGAATCGCAATTGCCTTAATAGTCGATTCACTCGCCGGCGGTGGCGAGCGGAAGTATAGAAAATAACTCGCGATTCCAATCGCCGCCAGAACAACTCCCGCCAAAAGGAGCCATTTTCTTAAATCAACAGACTCACTATTTGGAGCGGCATTGTCCTCATCAACCTCAGCTCCCATCGTCCCGGGCTCTGAAATCGCTTCAAGAGCCGGCGCCGACGAACTAATATGGATGTCTCCGGCAGGAGATGGCTCGCTCTTTTCAGGCGGACTATCATCGACGAAATTTTCAGTAACGTCGCCGGTAAAGCGATAGCCGTATTTCGGAATCGTCTCAATGAAGCTCTCGCCTTCTCCATTGTCCTTGAGAACCTTCCTGACCATATAAACGTGTTGCGCCAGGTTGGCTTCTTCGACAAAATTTTCAGCCCATATGCCGTTAAGAATCTCGTTTTTTCGGAGTCCACGACCGCGGTTTTCTACGAGGAATTCGAGCAGTTCAAAGCTTTTCTGAGTGAGAGAGACGTGTTCGCCGTTTCTGAGTAGTTCGCGGTTAGTTACATCCAAACGGAAATTTCCAAAATCGTAATAGTGAACTTTATTGCTAGACTTCTTCACCAAATCCCCCGATTTCAAACCGCTTTATACGGAGAAAACCCCGCTGAGATTCGATTTATGACATTTTTTACGAGATATCAGCGACGTATTTAGATGCTCTAGACAAATCGTTATCAAAACCGAAAATTTCAATGATATAAAGCAGAATATGCCTTGATTCAATATAAATATTACGAACCAAGGGCGAAAGAGTTCTAACTTTTTGAGCAATTCTTGATCAAACTGCCTAATGCAAAAGTAATTCGATTTATAAGATTGACGATTGGAGAAGCGGAGAGCTCCTTGATTTATAAAATGACGTTTGAATGCGAAAAAATTTAACTCGCTCTCACGCTCGCTCCAGACCCTTAGTTGCAATGCTAGTAGCTAATCTGATGCCTTTTTATGAACGAGTTAAGCGTCGAAGTTCTCATTCTAAGAAGTTTCGCCGCTTTCGCCTGATGCCCGCGAGTTGCTCTCAGGGCTTGTTTTATCAGGTTTATCTCGTACAGCTTTTTTGCCTTGTAAAAATCAATTCCATCCTTTGGAAAATTCAACTCAAAGTTCTTAAAAAGCTGATTGGTTTCGACATCTTTGAGCGACTGAAGCACATTTACAGCGTCACTTAATGAGCTTACGACTTCGCCTAGCGCATTTATATTGTTGTCTACTTCCTCCGAATTGTTTTCGTTGCTCTGCATGATAGTTTTAAGATTTGTATTCATTATTACTGCTCCCTTGCTTTCTGTTTATGAAAATGACCAATTTGTATCATCAGTCAGACAGTAGCTCATCCGAATACGAAAAGTCATAAAATATCTATAAAATTCAATTCAAATTATTCTCAAACAAGAAAAAGCCCGTCTTTACAAATGTTAAAACCTTGTAAAGACGGGGCTGTCAATAGGGATTAACCTAGAAAATCAGGCGGAATCCGAATCTAATCGACCTTGGCAGCTGGAACTGCCGCGGCTGATTGTAGCGGGCATCCGTTTTGTAAGCACAGTTTGGATCAACCATACCCATATTTGCGGTTGCCGCATTACACTGACCAGCAGTATTCGCTGCGTCTCCAAGCTGATTCAAATTGCGAATCTGGCTTGCCAGGCCGCCATTAAAGATCTGACCGATAAAGGTCAATTCATCGGTAACGTTTGGCAATTGAGCCGTTACGTCGGCTGAAGAAAGATCACTACCGAATATTGTTGCAAATCGATTTACAACGTTCCTTTCACCAAACAGATTTAGAACATCAACATCAAACGCCAGTGTAAACTTGGAGTCTCGTCCAAATTTGTACTTGTGTGTTGCTGCGAAATCCGTTTGTGTGTAGGTTTCTGTTCGACCCAGATCTCCACGTCCATTCAGGAAGGTATTTGCTCCGTAGAAACCAACCCTGGTTGAAATCGGAGTGCCGCTTTGACCAATAAAGAAAGCTTTAAAGTCCGTAGAATTTGTTTTGCTTCCATTCCAGTCAAAGGTATAGCCGCCGTTGAACTTGAAGATATGCGGTCTGTCCGTGGCCAGTCTTCCGTTGTCAGGATTACCATCCGCGTCAAAACCGAGGAACGGTAAATCAAAGAAACGGTTGACGTTTGGTGAGGAACGACCATTTTCATCAGAACTCGCTAAACCTGAATAGTTACCGAAAAGTCGGCTATAGGTGTAGCTCGTGTTGAAGAAATAGTTGCTGGAAAACCGCTTATTGAGCGAAACTTCAAATCCGTCATATTTTCTTTCGGCCAGCGGGGTTGCCGCATAGCCAGGGAAAAACGGATTAGCAACAACACCGAGTCCCGGGTTGGCGATAAAGAAGTTTTCGTTTCCTTGGGCGTCGAAGATTCCTACGTCTTCGATTGTTCGGTCAAGATGTTTATGAACGTATCGACCACCGATTACCCAGTTGTCTCTTAGCTCATATTCCGTTCCAAAGTCGATACCGGTTTGACGCGCTGCCAAAAGGTCTGGGTCAACACGGTTGTCCGCCGGATCGTTTGATGGCACACGGAAATCAAAAATCGCTGGCTTGCCGCCGTTTTGGGTGGCTGTCGCCGTAGCGATTAGACCTGCTTTTGTATAAGCCGGATCAGTGTAATCCGGGTTGGATCCTTGAATCGTCACATAGTGGCGGGTAAATGTGTTTCCGCCAAAAGAACCGCGTGGCAGTTCGTATTTGAAACGATCATAGAACCATCCAAATCCACCGTAAACTTTCCATTTGCCATTGCCGAGAACGTCATAAGCAAAGCCCAGACGCGGCGCTGGCTTGTCGCCCCATCCAAAAACGATCGGGACACCAGTAGCGGAAAATGACGGTACATCTTCTTTCTCGATGCGTAAGCCAGCGTTGATCGTCAGGCGGCCAGTCGTCCAGCTATCCTGAACATAGAGTGCCTGATTGTCGCTCGAGGTAGCTCCAAAAGCACCAAAGTTTTGCAAGTAAACGTATCCGACTCCTCCGTCGACCGTTCCAAAACCTCTGGAAGAGCGTCCGTAGAAGAAGCGGATTTCACCGGTACTTACATAACCCTGGTCTACGTCGTTACTTAAGCGATTTAATTGATAACCGAATTTAAGATTGTGACGTCCACCAAAGTTATTGATAATTACGGTTGCGTCAGCATCAAACGTTTTACGTCTCGAAATGTCCTTATTTGTTGCAAAGACGGTAGGAACGCTCGAGAAGCCTGATGAGCAGGTGCCTGCGCCCGAAACTCCAGCAACGCCGGTATTTCCGGTAATGCAGCGAACTCGCTCAATCCCAGTTGGAATTCCGTAGCTCCCGAGTCTTTCGTTCAAAGCGTTTTCACCGTATCTCGAAGAAATTATCCAGTTGTTATTTGTCCAAACACCGCCAAAATTGTATGTTGTGCTGGATCGACGTCCGCCCGTGTTATCAAGAAATGCAGCTCCGGTAAGTGTTCCATTGCTCGCCGGACCACCAGCAAGCGGGGTAACTGCATCGAGATCACCATGTACTTTGATCGGGTTATAGGTAAAACTTCCGTTCAAATTTAGGTTGTCGCCGATCTGCGAATCCAATCTCGCAAAACCGTAGTCCCTTCGTTCGGTTCGACGGTAGTTCTCCGTCGGTCCACCTGGATGGTCAACGGTTCGTTCGATCTTAAGGTTTTGAACGTTGTAAGCAGTGAAAAACCATAATTTGTCCTTAACGATCGGCCCACCTATAGACACGCTCGGGAAGAAGAAATTGTAGTCGTCACCCGGGAAATCACGACCGGCATTGAAATAAGTCAACGTGTCCGGATCGGGATTCAGGATCGAATGCTGCGGTAGATTGGCATTCTCAGTGTTGCTGAGAGTAGTAACACTGACTCGCGGATCTACGAGGGCATTGGGCTGCTCAAGCTTGCTTGTACGGAACGAGGTTCCAACGCTTCCGTTGAATTCATTGCCGCCACGCTTTGTAACGAGTGTGATTACGCCGCCGGTTGCGCCGCCGTGCTCAGCCTCGAAACCGCCTTTTTTAATTTGCACTTCCTGAATTAACGAAAACGGAAGGTTGTTGTTTGAGTTTAGCTGACCGGTTCGGAAGTTTGTAACTTCCTGTCCATCAACAATAAACGTATTCTCCGCGCCGGAAGACCCTTCGATTTGAATACCAGCACCTTTTGATTCATTCTGCACGCCGCTCGCGGTCTGCAAAACGCTGGTGAAGTTTTCTCCTTTCGGAATTTCTTCAAATCTTTTTTCCGTAATATTGTCCTGTACGCGGCTTGAAGAGGTATCAATTGCAGCTACACTTCCAGACACGTCAACAGTCGCTGTGGCGCCGGCGGCGCTCAAAGAAAAATTGACGGGGGTTGCCTCACCTAGTGTGACAGTTGCGCGGGTTGCGTCGCTCGATTTAAAACCGTTAGCTGTTGCAGTTACCGTGTAATCTCCCGGGGGCACAGCCAAAACCCTAAAAAAGCCTTCATTGTTTGCCGTTACGGTTCGGCTAAACGCTTTCCCTTGGATTTTAACGGTAGCGCCAGGTATTACGGCTCCCGTGCTATCAGATACTGTTCCGTCAATCGTTCCGGTTGTTTCCTGCGCCATGGTAAACGTGGCAAAGGTAAAAAACAGCGTTGCGATCAACGAAATCAATTTAAGATTTCTAAGCATATTTTTAACTCCTAATTAATTGGATTTAATTACCAATCGCACAACCCAGGGCGAATTCGAATGTAAATCTCCATAAGCTTGAGTCGCGCAGATAATAACGCAGCTAAAAATCGCAATTAGGAATCCACAAAACGGTTCTTGGAGCATACGCGTAGCTAGTTATGTGTCGTTGTGCTTGATATCTAAGGGGTTAACGTAAAGCGATTGAGAATTATTTGATTCGAATTTTAGATAAGCTTCCACAAAATCGTAGAATATTGCACGGTTTTGAGATTTTTTTGAGATTTTCTATCAAATTCTGGAGAGATTTCCATAATATTGACAGCGGCGAGAGCTTGTTTTTTAGGTTTTTGAGACTATTTAACATCCATCCAGTTGCTACCCGAACCGACTTCGACGATAAGCGGCACGTCCAGTTTGGCCGCAGACTCCATTTCTTTTACCAAAATCGATTCAACCTGCTCGATTTCGCTCTTTGGAGTTTCGAGGAGAAGTTCATCATGAACCTGCATGAGCATGCGGGTCTTAAGTCCCGCACGCTTAATAGCGGCATCAACCTTGAGCATAGCAATTTTCACGATATCGCTTGCGGTTCCTTGAATAGGATGATTTATTGCTTCGCGCTGTGCGCGGGAGCGTACATTAAAGTTTCGATCCTTTATAGAGTGTAAATATCGGCGTCTTCCGAAAATGGTGGATACGTATCCTTGTTTGCGCGCAAGCTCAGGCGTTTCGTCCATATATTTTTTTATACCTTTATAGGTGTCGTAATAGTTTTGGATGACCTCTTTTGCTTCCGAACGCGAGATTCCTACGCGTTGGGATAATCCAAACGCCTCAACAGCATAGGCAATTCCGAAGTTTACGATCTTTGCGAGACGCCGTTTTTCTTTTAGTTCTTCTTTTGTCTTAGCGCCAAAAATCAACTC
This sequence comes from Aridibacter sp., assembly GCA_965216195.1. Lineage (GTDB taxonomy): Bacteria > Acidobacteriota > Blastocatellia > Pyrinomonadales > Pyrinomonadaceae > Aridibacter. Next base: position 270,542 of record OZ244151.1, read on the forward strand.
CGCAGTTTTTGCGTGGACGTCTTCATTGTTTCTAAAGGCTTCGAGCATCACTTCGTCCTGAGTGATGTGAGCTAGTATCCGGAGCTCGAGTTGGGAATAGTCCGCAGAAATGAAAACACATCCGTCACTGGGTATGAAGGCTTTTCTAATCTGGCGCCCAAGTTCCGTTCGGATCGGAATATTCTGGAGATTCGGATCCGTCGAACTCAGACGCCCGGTAGCTGCAACAGCCTGATTCAAAATTCCGTGAATTCTTCCATCTTCGCTCACCATTTCCGGAAGCGAGTCAGCGTAGGTTGATTTCAATTTATCCAGCTCGCGATATTCGATAATAAGGTTTGCGATCTCGTAGGTTTCGCCGATTTCCTGCAGCGCATCTTTTGACGTGGAGATTTTTCCGGTGGGTGTTTTATACTTCGTTTCTATATTCAATTCCTGCAAGACTTCAGCCACTTGTTTTGGCGAATTTATGTTAAATTCGCGTCCGCCCAGGTCGTAAATCTTGCCCGTGAGTTTTTCAAGCTCCGCTGTGAGATACTTCGAGACTTCGCGAAGCTCGCCTACGTTTAGCTTAATCCCGGCCATCTCGATTTCGTAAAGAATCGGCACAAGCGGAAGTTCGATTTTATCGTAAACGCCTTCAAGCTCATCTTTTGCGATTTGCTTTCTGAAAGTTTGCGCCAGTTGCGCCACAAAATCCGCGCGCTCACACGTCCTATATTGATTTTCCTCCCAGCCGTCCGGAATCTCGTTGGAAATTTCCTGGTCCAGGTTTTGTTGTGCAAGCGTCCTAAGATCAAACTTTTTCCGGCTCGTATCGAGTAAATAAGAAGCCAGCAGTGTGTCATTTGTAACCTTTTCGGGTGTAATTGAAAGACATTTTAGAGCGGCAAGATTCTGCTTTTGGTCGTGGGCGGATTTGCTCAGATAGATGTTTGACAAAATATCGCCAACAGCTTTAATCGCTTTGTCTTTATCATCTTTAAAGTTTTCAAAATCAATATAATGGGATATGCCTTTTCCGGTAGCGATCGCGACGCCGAGCGGCGCTTTCTTAAAGTATGAGCTTTTTCCGGCGGGAGAGTTTGAGGCATCAACGTCGAAACTCCAGTTTTCGATTTCCCAGAGTTTTCGTATGAGTTTATCGAGATCCACCTTTGTTTTAATTAATTTGTACTTACGAGTACGTTCCGTCGAGTTTGGATCATCGAGCCCTGCAAAAAGCGGCGCCGAATCTGCAAACTCCCGCGTCAGGTTACTAAACTCAAGTTCACGGAAAAGCTCGTAAGCCTGTGTTCGGTTTGGTTCCTTTATTTTTAGAGCCTCAAGATTAAATTCAAGCGGCACTTCCGTGTGAACGGTGGCTAGCTCTACGGATTGCCGGATCAGTTCCTGATTATTTTGCAGGCTTTCGCGATAGGTTTTATGTTTCACTTCGTCGGCATTTTCCATCGCTCCTTCTGCCGAACCAAATTCCTTTATGAGCTTTACCGCTCCTTTTGCACCTATTCCGGGTGCGCCGGGGATATTGTCAATCGAATCTCCCATCAAGCCCAGATAGTCAATAATCTTGTCGGGCGGAAGGTCAAACTTCTTCGTTACCCATTCTTCATCGCACCATTCAATTGGCGGAACCGGCACCTTTCTTCTTATGTTTTGCGCATTTTGGCGCATGCAAACGATGTATGGATCGCTTACGAGCTGACATAAATCCTTGTCGTTTGAAACGATGACGCTCTGAATTTTTTGCTCCTCACATTTTTTTGCGAAGGTTCCGATGATGTCGTCTGCCTCGTAGCCGGGAAGTTTTAGCGTAGGAATGTTGAAAACTTCGCAAACCTTAATAATGTAAGGAATTTGCTCAGCCAGCTCCTCAGGCATTGCCTCACGATTTGCCTTGTAGTCTGCAAATGATTCATGGCGAAAGGTTGGGTCGTCAGTATCAAAAATTGCCGCCGCGTATTCCGGCTGTTCTTCGTTAAGGAGTTTTCGAAGAATATTTGTAAAAACAAAAATCGCCTGGGTTACCTGACCTTTACTGTTTCTGAGCGGTTCCCGGTTGCGGCCCATAGGCGCAAAATAGGCGCGAAATATATGGGACATTGAATCGATCAGGAAAACCCGCTTTTGCTTCGTTTTTGTCATTTTTTCCTCAGAAACTCCTCGCTTTTCGGGAAAAAGAAGTATCCATGAAATTAAATTTTGATTAGCTTGCTGTGTTTGAATAATAGGGAAACAAACGAGGTGAGACAAGGCGAAACGTTCGGGTACTTATTTGCCTGGATATTGTTTGACACGAAATAGGCGGTAGGCTATTCTGTTTGTTCGTTTTTGGTGCAAGCCAAGGTTTTTTGATAGTTTGATTACTGGTTTAGCTGAAGAAATTCGGTTGGGTAATTTGGTAGTCAAGAGAGTTTTGAAATGCGACCCGTTCGTCTAGGGGTTAGGACACCGCCCTTTCACGGCGGCAACACGGGTTCAAATCCCGTACGGGTCGCCATCTTCTTCTTAACTCGATAATATCTATGTTTGTAACGCGATTCGCTTATTAATTTAAGCGAATTTTTGTTTTTAAACCGGTAATCAGGTAATTTGAGGGTAACTTTCAAGGCTCGTAAAACATCTGAAATTTTGGCTTTTGAGAAATAGTAATGTTTAGAAAAATAATTTGCATTGGGATAATTCTTGCGACCGCCGTAATCTCCGCTGCTCAGCAGGGTACGGACACGGTGATTGTTATCCCATTTGAAAACGCTACGAAGAGAGCTGAATTTAACTGGGTTGGCGAAAGTATCGCGGATTCTCTGACTGATTTGCTCAAGGTACCCAAGCTCGGCGTGGTCTCGAATCAACAGCGTAAATTACTCCAGCAGCGCCTAAAGATACCGGCGGCGGTTTTACCGTCTCTTGCGACTTCACTGAAGATGGCTCGCGAGGCTAAAGCTTCTTTGCTCGTGGCTGGAAACTACACGATCACACCCGAAACAAAGGAAGTTGCGGCTAGCGTTACTGTAAAAGCAAAAATCATACGTGTAAATGAGGGCAGATTTCTAAGCGATAAGCTTGATAACGGAACCCGTGTAAACAGGGAGTTGGTTTTAACGGATGCACTCGGGAATTTGCAAACCGTCCAAGGTCAGCTAGCTTTTCAAATTTTGAATCAGAGGGATAAGGCTCTTCCATTTACACTTAATGAATTCGTTGAAAGAGCGAATAAGGTTCCTGCGAAAGCGTTTGAGGCGTATATAAAAGGACTTCTTACTCCAATGAGCGACGCTGAGTCACGAGCAAATTTCTTTCGCAATGCAATTCGGATTTATGACGAACAAAAATCGGGTGAGATTTATGAAGATGCTGCGCTTGAGCTCGGACACCTCTATTTGACAGCCGGGCGCTACGCAAACGCGATTGCGTTTTTCTCGCGAATCCCTCAGGCCAGTGAAAATTATCCCGAAGCCGCTTTTTATTCCGGTTTAGTCCACTGGCGCGAGAGGCGGTTTGAACAAGCTTTGGCCGTTTTAAGGCCGCTGGCTGAAGACCTAAAGCTTACGAGCGTTTACAACATTTTGGGAGCAATTGCGATAGAGGCCTCCCGCGGGCAAAAGAAGAATAAAGGAAAGTCGGCCGCCTTTTTGGTCGAGGGGCTGGAGTTTCTTAGCAAGGCTTCGGAGTCGGCGGTAGACGATACGAAGATATTTTTCAATCACGGTTTTGCGTTGTTTCTTCAACAAGAGTACGAACAAGCTGCAGAAAAAATACGCCCTGTTTTGGCGAATAACCCGCAGGATGGTGAGGCATATTTCTTGCTTGCAAAGATTCTTGAAAAGCTTGGAGATAAATCGTCAAAGGATTTTGATAATCAAGCACGCAGATTTTTGACAGAGAATAACAAATACGCAAATCTCGAAAGCAAATGGAAAACTGGCGATTATGATGGAATCGCGCTACGTATCAAACAACCATCGCGCAGGGAATTCGTGTCTGTAGTTTTGACGGAGAACAATGACCTCGAAACAAACGAAGCCCCGGTTGATGAAACCGCTGCCCTTCTCAATGAAGCTAAGGCACACTACGAAGCCGGCCGGGATGATGTCGCAATGACTACTCTCAGGCGTATCTTGGTTAGCGAGCCAATGAGCGCAGAGACCTATTTACTGCTCGGCAAAATCCATCTAAGGCGCGGAGACCAGGAGCAGGCGATAAGTTCCCTAAAAGCTTCTTATTTCTGGAACAACCGTTTGATCGATTCTCATATACTTTTGGGAAGAATATACATCCAAAAACGCGACTGTTTACAGGCAAAAAACTACTCCGTTTCTGCCTTAACGATTGACTCAGAAAACGAGGATGCACTAGCTTTAGAGCGGCAAGTTGAGCGATGTAGCAAATAGTGTAACTATTTCGAGCGAAAAAAGGCTCAGAATTCTATCGATTATTTTGCGAAATGTAGGGTTTTGAGTCTTAATTTGTGCGCGAAACTTCGAATTTAGCGGGGTTTCCAGAAAAGCGACAAAGTTTTTTGTATATTTTGATAGTTTTGGCACGCGAAGTGCTTTAAGCATAGTTGGCTAGCTTGATGAATTTAATCAAGACCCCGCCGCCAACACTTCTCCGAGCGCGGTTTGCCACTGCGCTTGACCACCTTCCGAGCGTTCCTTCAGTTGTCCTTCCTTTATGAGCCCGGCTCTAAGCCGGGCTCTCCTTCGTTTAAACCCAATAATCGCTTAAATAAGAAGGTTTTCGCAGGATTCATTCATTTTGCTGTAGACATGCTTCTATTGAACCTGGATTTTCCTCAATTTGACTTAAACAATGTTAAACGCAGAAGTTTTGACAAATTTCGTCACCTATTGCGTGACAAATATTGGTCAGATCGTCAATTTGACCTCTCACCGTGACCGAATTAAGGTCAATTTGCGTGAATTACTAACCCTGCGGATTTTGTTAAACTAACTGGCGATGAGATTTTTGCCGTCGATAAGTAATTGGATGCCAGACTGGCGTTCGATCATGCTTTCTTTAATCTCCTCGGTGTTGTTGATTTTGGCGTTTCCTGACTTCGAGATTTGGTTTCTTGCCTGGTTTGGGCTCATTCCGCTTTTTTTTGGTGTTGATGCTGAAAAAGAGTCGTTTCGTAAGTCGTTTGTCCTGGGCTGGCTTTGGGGAATCGTTTTTTATTTTGGAACAGGATGGTGGCTAACCTATGCTCCGATCACCTATGCCGGAATTCCCACCGTCATAGCGTATTTTCTTTTGTTTTGCGCTTGCGCCTTCATCGGTCTCTATACGGCACTTTTTGCCGGCTTGTATTCGCGTATTTTAAGGCGTTTTGGCATCTGGGGCATTTTCGCCTCACCGTTTTTATGGGTTGCAATTGAGTTCTTACGCCTTTGGACAAGCGGAAACAACTGGAACGCCGTGGGCTACTCACAGACCTACTCCGGACTTGTAAAATTTGCTTCAATCGGCGGGGTTTTTCTGGTCGGTTTTATCGTTGTCTTGATTAATAGCTTTCTTCTTTTCGCACATAAGATAATTGAACAGGAGTCTGAGGTTCGTCTATTGTCATTCGAAATTCCTAGGAGCGTTTTTCGAGCGGAGTTTGATGGCCTAAAAGCCGAATTTAGTGGCGTTAAGCAACGGACATTAGCGGCGTGTATGCTTTTGGTCGCGTTAGTATTCGCAATGTTTTTATGGCTCTTTCCAGAAAATTCACTGCTGGCAAAAACTACACCAGCGGCGTCTGTTATCGCTGTACAGCCGAATGTGCCAATGAGCGGTCTAAGCGAATCAAAGTGGCTTGTGCTGAGAAAGCGCCAGGCGGAGCTCGCGAAAATCGAAATGGCAAACCCCAGTTTCTTTGACGCCGCGAGGAGACAGGCGGAAATAGATGCGCTTCCCGATAACCTTGAGAAAAGAACCAGGTTTTATGATGAGCTCGCGACCGAGACGTTTAGAAAAGGAAAGAAGATCATTATTCTGCCAGAATCGCCAATGAATTTTCAGTTTGGAAGTGACAAGGACTTTCGGCAGTTTATAAAGAAGTTTGCTGCGGAAACCAGTGCATCGGTGCTTTTTAACTCCGCTGAAAGAGACGAACGCAGAAAAAATGGATATTTTAACTCGGCGGTTTTTGTAAACGAGAAGGGCGAGAAATTGGTGCAGTACGACAAGATTTACCTGCTGCCTTTTGGAGAATTTGTTCCGCTGCCGGACTTTTTAGGGCAATACGTTCCAACGATGGTGGGTCGCTTTTCGCCCGGCGAAGAGTATGATCTTCTTCCCTTTGGAGACGCAAAAGCCGGCGTGATGATTTGCTTTGAATCCCACTTTCCGTCGCTTGCTCGCGAGTTTGTCAGGAACGGTGCCGACATCTTGGTTGAGATGACAAACGACGGATATCTTGGCGACACTCCTGTTTTAAGGCAGCATCTCGCGAGTGCGGTTTTTCGGGCTGTAGAAACAAATCGACCTGTCATTCGCGTGACCAATATTGGGATTACCGCTTACATAAATGAACGCGGGGAAGTCTTGGATGAAGCCGGCGTATATCAAGAAGCTATTCGCGCCTGGTCTGTTTCAAAATCGGATGGCGGTAAAACGGTTTACGTGCGATTCGGAGAATGGTTTGCGTTTCTTTGTCTTTTTGTCAGTTTAGGAATATTTTCTTGGTGTTTTTTGAAACGTTAGCTTATAAGTGAGAAATATTCTCGAAAGAAAAGAAAGGCAATCATAGCATTTATAATACTGATCTTCCTGTACCTTTTTAGTTACGTGTTTGTGAGACAAACTTTCTCTGAAATTTGGGCGGAAGATAAAGCTACTTATGTAATTTTCCCAGAGGATAAAATCCTCTATTATATTTATCGTCCGCTATCGATTATTGACGGAAGCATTACAGGGATGAAATTTCACATTGGACCGCACCGATAAAATGGAACTTACGGAATTACAAAATAAATACTCAGAACTCAAAGAAAAAGTTGCCCAACTCGGGAGGTTTCTTTGACGCACCTGCCAAATTAATAGAACTCGAAAAACTTGAAGGCGAGATATCCGATCCCGATTTTTGGAATGATCAGGAAAAGGCTCAAAAAATTGTTCAGAAACGCAGTCGGATAGAGAAAGCGCTCGAGAATCAAAAGGGCTTTGAAACGAAAATCTCCGATGCCGAAGTGCTTTTGGAATTTGCCCAGGAGGATGACGCTTCGGCCGAAGAAGTAAGCAGGCTTATCTTGAGTTTGGAAAAAGCCGTCGATGATGCGGAAACAAAAAGTTTGCTATCGGGGGATAATGATCCGAATAACGCAATTTGTTCGCTCCAGGCTGGTGCGGGTGGTACCGACGCTCAGGATTGGGCGCAGATGCTCATGCGCATGTACATACGCTGGGCCGACAAAAATCAGTTTAAGGTGGAGATTCTCGACGAACAGGCCGGGAGCGAAGCCGGAATCAAATCTGCAACGTTTCGGATAATCGGGGATTATGCCTACGGACTCCTGGCTGCTGAAGCCGGGGTGCATCGCCTGGTTAGAATTTCACCTTTTAATTCAGGGGGAAGCCGCGAAACCTCTTTTGCGTCGCTTTTTGTCTCGCCGGAAATTGATGAGGATATTGAAGTCGAGATAAACGAAAAGGATTTGCGGGTCGATACTTATCGTTCATCGGGCGCGGGCGGGCAACACGTAAACGTAACGGATTCGGCCGTTAGAATAACTCACGAGCCGACGGGAATTGTGGTCACATGCCAAAACCAGCGCTCTCAGATTCAAAACAGGCAAGTTGCGATGCAAGTCTTGCGTTCCCGTTTGTACGAACTCGAACTCGAGAAGCGCCGCGCGGAAACTGCAGAACTTGAAGAAAACAAACAAGATATTTCGTTTGGCTCGCAGATAAGAAACTACGTACTTCATCCGTACAGGCTTGTGAAGGATACTCGCACAAAGTTTGAACAAAGCGATGTTGAAGGCGTATTAGGGGGCGGGATAGATGAGTTTATTAAAGAATTTTTGCTGTATAAAAAAGGAAAACGCTAGGGAAAGCAACGATATTCTTACCTAATTCCGGCGAATCGTGTATTATTGAATGCGAAAAGTTTAGTCCCCTCGAATCGAAATGGCTACTCGAGCAAAACGTCGAACCAGTTCAAAAACCAAATCACGCTATAACGAGATCGTCGCAATTATTCTGACGGCATTGGCGGTGTTGATTCTGCTTAGTTTGGTAACGGCAAATCCGTCTGATCCATCGTTGGTGACAAGTAGTTCGCAAACGACGCAGAATTGGGTTGGGTTTGTTGGTGCAAATATAGCCGCTCTCTTGTTTAACTTGGTCGGAGTACTGGCTTATCTAGTTCCTTTCCTGATCCTTTTAATTGCGGTAAAGATTTTCGGATCGAGAACACCTTTTATACCGGTCAGCAGACTCCTTGGGTTTCTATTGTTTGTCGTTTCCGGAGCCGGGCTTGCGACTCTCCTTTTTTCCGACGTTTCGATTATCGGCGAAGCGTCTGCTCAGTTTTTCACCTATTTAATTGGAACGATTGGAGCAGGGGTGCTTTTAAGTGCGTTTTTTCTCGCATCGATATTGCTGATTACAAATCTTTCTTACGCGTCCTTTCTTGACTCATTTCGGATGGCTTGGGCAAACTTCAAAGTCCACTTGGGGGAGTGGACGGCAAAGTACAAGCGTATGAGGGAAGAGAATGCCGCCCCTGCTTCTAGGGCGAATCGAGCGAGAACCACGAAGAAAAAGCCTACGATTTCTACGGGAAGTACAAATGGCGACACCTTGACCGGCAAGATTGGCGCGGCAGTTTCGAGGTTAGGAGAGCCGCCCGGAGGTTCGGATGAAACGGCAAAGATTCCTACTTCGCCGCCGAGTATTGAGAAAGCGGTACAGGAGCTAAAAGATCTTTCAAATAAAGAAAACGGTGGCGATAAGGCTGCGCTTCCGCTTGTCCCGGCGACTGCCTCGGTTGAGACAAATACTAAACCTACGCCGACACCAGCGGCACAGACCGGGGATCTCGCCAAAGGAACTGCCGCAGCGACTGCACCAACGAAAGAGGAAAAGAAAGCAGAATCTAAGCCAAAACCTCGGCAGAACTTTGAAAATTATGAGCTTCCGAAATTTGAGTATCTCAAACAACCCCCTGAGATTGTCCGAGATGATAATGACAAGGAACTTCATGCAAACGCGCGGCATCTTGAGGAAACCGCCGAGGAATTTAACGTAAAAGGAGAGGTGAAGCATATAAATCTCGGGCCGGTTGTTACGACCTATGAGTTTAAGCCCGATCCGGGAGTGAAATATGCGCGCGTAACCGGTCTGGCGGACGATCTTTGTTTGGCGCTTAAAGCTGAGTCAATTCGAATCGAAAGGATTCCCGGGAAGGCGGTCGTCGGGATGGAGATTCCAAATGAAGAGCGCGAAACGATTTTCTTAAGAGATGTGATCGATTCAAAGGAGTTTAAAGAATCGGAGTCGAAGTTAACTGTAGCGCTCGGAAAGGTAATTGACGGGCATCGCCAGGTAGCCGATCTTGCGAAAATGCCGCATTTATTGATTGCCGGCGCAACGGGGGCCGGTAAATCCGTCGGTGTAAATTCGCTTATCGTTTCCATTCTATATAAGGCGCGACCTGACGAAGTTAAATTTATTATGGTCGACCCGAAAAGACTTGAGTTGGGCGTTTATGCGGATATCCCTCACCTCGCGACTCCAATAATTACGGACCCGAAACGCGCGGCGATTTCGCTGAAGTGGGCAGTAGCGGAAATGGAACGCCGCTACAAGGATCTCGCCGGTTGGGGCGTGCGAAACATTGATGGATACAACAAGGAAGTTGTGCGTCGGAATAAAATCGGCGAACGTGATGAAGAGGGGAATAAGTTTGGGAAGCTCCCGTATATTGTCATCATAATTGATGAGCTTGCCGATTTGATGATGGTTTCCGGCAAGGAGGTCGAGGAATCGATTACGCGACTTGCGCAGATGGCGCGAGCGGTTGGCATACACTTAGTGTTGGCGACGCAGCGTCCTTCCGTTGATGTGATAACGGGTTTGATCAAGGCGAATTTTCCTTCGAGGATCTCATTTAGAGTTTCGTCAAAAATCGATTCTCGTACGATTATTGACGCGAACGGCGCTGAACGTCTCCTCGGTCGGGGAGATATGCTTTTCCTGCCTCCGGGTACCTCTCATCTTATACGGGTTCATGGCGCTTACGTAGATGAAACGGAAATTCATAAGATTGTCGAACATATTAAGTCTCAGGGTAATCCGGAGTACGATGAAACGATCACGAAATCCGAAGAGGAAATGGATGAATTTGGCGATCTTCCCGGACGCAAGGACGATCTGTTTGGAGATGCTCTAAAGACGGTAGTAAGCGCAAAACGTGCTTCAACCTCGCTACTTCAGAGACATCTGCGGATTGGCTATGGACGCGCTGCGGCGATTCTCGATGCGCTTGTCGCAGATGGCTTTATTGGTGAAATGGACGGATCGAAAAGGGCGCGACCCGTTACCGAGAAGGCCTATGAAGCGGTACAGGAAATGGAAGAGGGGCGAGAATTGTAATGTTGCGGAAAAGTTTAATCCTCACGCTTCTTTGCTTCACTCTTCAAGGTTGTTCCACCAAAAATCTACAGAAAGTGATAAACGAACCGGAGCCGTTTGTGATTACCGAAGGCGCTATAAATATTAATCAGGCGAGCGCCGACGAACTCGAACAGCTTCCTTACGTTGGATCAAAAACAGCAGACGAGATTGTGGCTCACCGCAAGAAGTTTGGGAAGTTTCGACGTCCGGAACACTTGATCTTGGTAAACGGAATCAGCGATAAGCGCTTTCGCCGGATCCGAAAGCTAATAAAAATTGAATAAAAACATCATTTCCCACAGAAAATGTCTTCCACACATTCTCAACGTACATCCTCGAATTTCACATTCTATCCTTTAATTTGGCTAGCTGTTTGTTTTGCCTCTGGAATTTTCTTCGCAAGCCAGGCATCGATTAACTGGGAATTGCTCTTAGTAACTGCGGCCGTATGCGGCGTCGCCTCCGTTGTTCGATCATTAGGTAGGATCGCGCTGATCTTCGTTTTCGCAAGTTTTTTCGCTGCCGGTGGGTTTTATTTTGAAACGATAAAGCAAACAGAATCAACGGATTCCATAAGGTCGTTGATCGTAAGCGGCAAAATTGCCTCGGGTGATCCCGTCGAACTCGAGGGAACGATCGTAGGGCATCCCGAGCTTTCAGTCGGCGGATTCTATCTAAGGCTGCGTACCGATAAGTTAATTTATAAAGAAACATTGCGAGAATCCTCCGGCGACGTGAGATTTTTTATTCCGATTCGAGATGAAGCTACTGAACGCGAATTTTATCAACTTCGGCTTTTTCACGGAGCGAGAATTAGAGTCGCCGCCAATTTAACTCGTGAGCAGCGGTATCTAAATCCCGGGAGCATTGATTTTACGGAGATTTTAGATCAAAAGGGGATCGACGCGACAGCAATAATAAAAAGCCCGCTCCTTGTAGAGCGAATAACGAAGGACGATTCGATTTCTCCCGTCGCGCTTGTTTATAGCTTTAGACAGCGCCTAATCGAGAGCATCCAGGCAAAATTTAGTGTTTCGACATCGGGAATTTTGATTGCTTCGCTTTTGGGCAACAAAAACTTCTTAAGTAAAGAAAACGCAGATATTTTTCGGAATGGCGGCACTTTTCATGTGCTTGTGATCAGCGGATTGCACATTACATTCATTGGCGGGATTTTATTGCTGATCGTTCGACGTTTTACGCGTAACCGCACGGTTCAGTTTTTGTTAACGGCTTCCACACTATGGATTTACGCGATTGCCATAGGTGCTGAAATTCCGGTTATAAGAGCCGCATTGATGTTTACAGTTTTGCTCTTTTCGTATGTGATTTATCGGAAGGGGAGGTTGCTTAATGCCCTTGGGGCAAGCGCAATAATAATATTGCTGTGGCGTCCGGGCGATCTTTTTAATCAGTCGTTTCACCTAACTTTCGTGAGTCTCACAGCGATAATTGGTGCGGCGTTTCCGCTAATCGAAAAACTGCGAGCAATTGGTAAATGGTCTCCAAATGCGCAAACACCCTTCCCACCAAAAGTTCCGAGACTACTAAAAATTGCGTGTGAAGCGATCTATTGGGAAGAAAATCTTTGGCAGAAAACTCTCAACGAAAACGTTTGGGAAGTGAAAATTGTCAAAACCCCTTATGCTGATTGGCTCGCGTCTAAACGAATTCAGAAACCATTGCGTTGGATCTTCGAAGGGATTTTAGTCACTGCGATTGTGCAGCTTTTTCTTCTTCCCTTTTTGATTTTCTATTTTCACAGGGTGTCATTTGGATCGTTGGTTTTGAATCTATGGGTTGGAGTTTTTATCGTTTTGCAAAATGTATCGGGGATTATCGCAGTGTCGTTCTCCTCGTTAAGCGACACACTTGCACTCCCAGTTGTGAAGCTGACCGAAATTTTCAATTGGTTTTTGCTCGTTATTCCGAAAACATTTATTGAAAACAATCTCGCATCTTTTCGTGTTCCGATCTACGGCGGCCGTTTACGCATGGTTTATCTTCTTTATTTCCTTCCGGTTACGACGCTTTCGATATTGCTAAGCACCTGGAATCCTTTCAGGAACACGGCGAAGTCTTTTAAGAAAGGCATTGTCGCAGCAACACTCGGGCTCCTGTTTTTTTTCGGGGTTCTGGTTTTTCATCCATACAGTTCGCCGACGCCTGACGGGAATTTACGGTTTGATCTCCTCGATGTTGGGCAGGGGGATGCTGCGCTCGTAACCTTTCCAAACGGCGCAACGATGCTTATTGATGGCGGTGGAAGGCACAAATTTTCCGAACTTTATGTAGAAAAAGAAAATGGTGAACGAGAAGAATTTAGTTCAGATGCCGCAGGTGTGGGAGAAACGGTTGTCTCAGAATTTCTATGGGAGAATGGATATTCGAAAGTTGATTATTTGGTTGCGACACATGCTGATGCCGACCATCTGCAGGGACTAATTTCAATCGTGAAAAATTTTCAGGTTAGAGAGATTTTTGTCGGCTCGTTACCTGCTGATGATAAAGATGTCACTGCGTTTGACGCAGCTGTTCGAAGTAATCGGATTGCGGTTACTAAACTTTTACGCGGGAAAGGTTTTGAGGTTGGCGGGGTAAACGTGGATGTGCTCAATCCACCGTTTGATGCTGAAGACTCGAGCAATAATTCGTCAGTTGTTTTGAGACTCAACTTTGATACGAAAACGTTCCTTTTCACCGGGGATATTGAAAAATCGGCCGAAATACGGCTTTTAGAACGCGCCGATTTGCTGCGGGCAGATGTGGTTAAAGTTGCGCACCACGGAAGTCGAACATCTTCGACACAAGAATTTGTTGATGCTACGGACGCCAAATACGCAGTAATTCCGGTTGGACGAAAGTCGCCCTTTGGTCATCCCCATAAAGAAGTTGTTCATCGTTGGACACGGGCTGGAGCGAGGGTTTTGACGACGGGTGAGCGCGGTACAGTTACGATAAAGACTGACGGCAAAAATATTGAAATCCAAAGATATTCGAACTAGAAGATTGTCTTTAAAAACAAAAACCCCGAAGGTTTTTCCGAAAAACAACCTTCGAGCGTTCCTAAATAGTAATCCTAATGACCACCTTTATACCCAAAATGCCGCGCCATGTCAAGCGGAATCTGTGTTTAACACAATAAAATCAGTGTTTAAAGTGTCGGTAGCCCGTAAACACCATGGCGATACCGTGTTCATTAGCAGCATCAATTGAGTCCTGATCGCGTTTGGAACCACCGGGTTGGATAATCGCCGAGATACCGAATTTGGCTGCTTCGTCAACGTTATCCCTAAATGGGAAGAAAGCGTCTGATGCCAGAACCGTACCCTCCAGCTCGAGCTCAGTTTTTTTAGCACGCATCGCAGCAATGCGAACCGAATCAACTCGATTCATCTGTCCCGCTCCGACGCCAACTGTTTGGACATCATTTGCAAAAACGATTGCGTTTGATTTTACGTGTTTGCACACTTTCCAAGCGAGAAGCAATGCTTCAAACTCCTTTTCGCTTGGCTGTTTTTCGCTAGCGACCTTTAGCTCTTCTCTGCCAATGCTGAGCAGATCTTGGTTTTGAACCAAATAACCACCGGAAATTTGCCGATATTCATCCGGGTTTGGCGCTACCGAACCATCAACTTTCAGGACACGCAGATTCTTCTTTTTCTTAAATATATTGAGTGCCTCCTGGTCGTATTCGGGAGCGATTATAACCTCGGTAAACACCTTATTTATAGCAGTTGCGGCCTCCGCATCTGCTTTACGGTTCATAGCGACAATGCCCCCAAACGCGGAAACCGGATCCGTCGCGAGCGCTCTTTGATGCGCCTCAAAGTTCGAAGCCCCTAGGCCAACGCCCGAGGGGTTTGTGTGCTTGATGATTGCAACGGCACGATCTTCAAAATCGCTTGCGATTCGCCAGGCCGCATCTGCGTCGACGTAGTTGTTAAAAGACATTTCTTTCCCATGGAGCTGCTCGGCATTTGCGACCCCACCCTCTTCGCCTGAATCGTAAAGCGCTGCTTTTTGATGAGGGTTTTCGCCATAACGAAGATCGGAGACTTTCGCCAGCTCAATCGAAACAATATCGGCAAGCGATTCATCTTCGGCTTCTGTTCCGCCTGATTTACCCTCTTCCTCTTCAAGATCAATAAACGCCAAATTTCCAAATGGGTTTAGCGGCTCGAGAAAGTCGAGGTCGTCATGTGATAGCTGCTCTGCAAGATAACTCGAGATCGCCAAATCGTAGTAGGAAGTGCGGGTATACGCGAGAGCGGCCAAACGTTGACGAGTCTTAAGGGAAAGCGAACCGTTGTTTTCAGCTAGCTCATCTGCCACACTTTCATAGAGATTTGAATCGGTTACAACTGCGACATCGCGCCAATTTTTCGAAGCCGAACGGATCATTGCAGGGCCCCCAATGTCGATTTGCTCAACTGCTTCGGCTAGCTCAACTCCTTCTTTTTCAATAGTTTGCTCAAAAGGATAGAGGTTGATGACGACCAAGTCAATCGCCTCGATCGCGTGTGTTTCCATGGCAGCTACGTGTTCGCTATTGTCTCGAAGTGCCAAAAAGGCACCATGGATTTTCGGGTGGAGTGTTTTAACACGGCCATCCATCATTTCCGGAAAACCGGTTACATCAGCAACATTTGTAACTTCAATACCACTTTCCTTTAATGCTTTTGCAGTTCCTCCAGTACTAATTATCTCTACACCAAAATCCGCCAATTTTTGCGCGAACTCCACAATTCCGTTCTTATCCGAAACGCTAATCAATGCGCGTTTTATTTTTCTTAACTCACTCATTTTAAATTAATCTGAAAACAAAAATGGCGGTCGAAAAAAGACCGCTCTGGTAATAAAAATGCCTCACCGCTCTGCTCAAGTAAAATAAGAACACAGCGACGTAGTTTTGTCTTAACTCCAATTTTTAGAAGAAAAAACGTCCTAAATACAGAAGGCTCAACAAAAATGCTAACGTATAAGTTATAATTTTGATAATACTCATAGTTTTTATGTTCAAAACTGAGAGCCAACAAAAAGTACGAACAAACAACTATTCTAGTTCTGCTCTGACGCCACTGTCAATATGGAGGAAAGCGATTTTCAAAGGGCTATTTGCATTGCTTTTATTGTCCGTGGATGTGGTTAGTGCTCCTGAGAAACTTAAAATCGAAATCAAAATTGTTCCCAAACCGAAACCCGTTGTTGAGATCAACGGCACGATTGGGGGCAATCAGTCTAATACTGGGAAATATTGGCGTTTTTTGGATGCATACGCGGGAAGTAGATCGCTGGCTAAAAGGATTAGAAATCTGCAACTGAAAGATGATGCCGGTAATGATGTCGGTTTCAAGAAATTTGTTGACGGTGAGTTTGTCGCTGACCGACCGGCGCAGACCTTTTCATACGAAATGGATCTCGAAAACTCGGGTTCCGGAAAGTCAGCGGCACACGTCTCCTGGCTAAGGCGTAGTTACGGGTTGATGATGTTAAACGACCTCATACCAAGGGTTTACGGCCATGGACAGGCAGCATTGGTTGATTTTGAGGTGCCGTTGGGTTGGAAGATCTCGACGAAAGAAAAGCAACCTGATTCTTCAAGGCGCTTTCTGGTTAGTGACATCGAAAACGCAATGTTCTTGGTCGGTAAGGGTTGGCGTACCCGGGGAAGCAAGGTTGGCCAGACTGATTTGACCGTAAATCTTCTCGGAAAATGGAAGTTTGAAGATGCGGAGAGTATCGAGATCGCTTCGAGTACACTCGCCGAATATAAAAGACTTTTTGGCGAGCCTCAAAAAAGGAAGGTTCATGTTTTCATTTTGCCGTTTCAAAATAAGAAAAGTTACGAAAGATGGAATGCGGAAACTCGTGGAGAGAATATAGTAATAATTTCGTCGGATGCAGCGTTTAAAAGTCGTTCGAGCCAGCTTCTCAAGGAAATGTTTAGACACGAACTCTTTCACCTGTGGATTCCAGGGTCTCTGAACCTAAAGGGAGATTTCGCTTGGTTTTATGAAGGGTTTGCGATGTATCAGTCGCTTAAAACCGGCGTTTGGCTTGGACAAATAAGACTAGAAGATTATTTGGCAACGATGAGCATGGCATTTAGTTTAAATGGAATGAGAGATAGAAATGAATCGCTTTTGACTTTAAACGACGATCGTTTTGGATCCGGAATTTCTAATGTGTATATAAAAGGAACCATCGCCGCCTTTTTGTGTGATTTAGCGATTCTCAGACAAAGCCGGGGCAAACGTGATCTGACAACGGTTTTCGGTAGACTGCTCAAAAAACATGGAACGAAGAGCGATCCAACCGTGGCCAACGACGCCATTTTGAAAATAATGGAAGAATATAAGGAATTAAAACCGATCGTCGACACCTATATCCGCCGCGGGGAATTGATCGACATTTCACCCTATATTTCACCTTTTGGCATTAAATCGGAAACTAAAAATAGGCATCAAACGCTTTTGCTCAAACCAAAATTGAAGCGGCGGCAAAAAGCATTGTTGAATAAATTAGGCTATAATAGGTGGCGAATACTCGCAAAAAAACAGAAATAATTTTGGTAATGATTCTTAAGAAATTCGCTATTTTTGGCGCTATATTGCTCACGACAATGTCGTTTAGTAGCTGCGCGATTGTTGATGCAGCGATCGAAAACACCTGGAGCTTTGTCGGTCTTACGGAAACGGGAACGATCATAAGCAAAAACGTTTATATCAGGAGCTCATATGCAGTTGTTGCGGCAGATCTTCTTGAGGTTAAGCGCGGTGAAACGGTTGAGATTCTTGATGAAAGCACCTTTTCAAAGGTCTTGTGGTATAGAGTAAGAGCTTTTGACGAGGAAAGTACCGAAGGCTGGCTCGAAGCGCAACATGTAATAAAAGGGGAATCGCTTGAGAAATCTAAGAAACTCGTGGAGGAATCCAAGGATTTGCAGCCGCAGGCGATTGGGGTTTTACGTGCTCGTTCAAATCTGCGTCTCACGCCTGAGCAGAATGAAGCAAACGTGCTATTAAAACTTGAAGATAGAGCGATTTTTGAAATTGTTGACTGGGAGTACGTACCCAAGCCTAAGAAAAACGAGCCTGAAAACGAGGAAATTGCGGCGGCAAAGGAAAAGGATGAACCGGAAAAGTTAGATGAAAAGTATGACATCTGGTACAAAGCGCGACTTGACCCTTCGGTATCGCCGGCGCCAATGGGTTGGATTTTTGGGCGACAGGTAGATCTTCAGGTGCCGGGTGACATTATTTATTACCAGACAAATCGGCGAAAATTTGTAACCTGGCAGAGTCTTGATGACCACCGAAATGAGCCGCAAAACGAACCGGGCGTAGAAACCGATGTGAAAGTTACGAAACCAGGAAGCTGGGTTATCCTCTCGCGTACGAATGAAGTGAAGGCGATCGATGGTGTCGAGCCGGATTTTGATGGAATACTCGTTTTGGGATTTGATAAATACAACGAGGAACACTACACGGCGTACAATACATCGCGAGAAAGGATTGATGTTTGGGGAATGTTGCCGCTTAAACTAGAGGGAGTTGGCGATAACAAATCTTTCACTGTAAAAATTAGGAATGAGACCACCGGCGAAATTGAAGACAAGCAGTTTGTTTTATTTAAGGATAAGAACAAACGTTTGAGAGTAACCCCGCCGGAAGGACTCAAACGTGTTGAGAAAAAATAGTGGGTAATTTCGACGAAAATCCATTTTCCGAACCTGTCGAAATAGAAATTTCTGACACGCTCGATTTACATTCTTTTCAGCCGAGCGAAGTAAAGCTTGTAACCCAAACCTACTTGTCCGAAGCTCGGAATAAGGGTTTTGAAACTGTAAGAATTATTCACGGGAAAGGTATAGGCGTTCAAAGGGAAATTGTAAGAAAGGTGCTTTCGGAAAGTGAGTTTGTACTTTCCTTTAAAAGCGGCGACGAACTATCTGGCGGAGGGATAGGAGCCACGGTCGTAAAATTCAAGAGCTAATTTACCTCTCTTCGATTACCTCAGCCCAAACTTCGCCGTCCTCAGTTTGCAATTCTTTGTAAGCATTTCGAATGATTTCTTCTTGTTCCTCAATGAGAATCTCCGCTTTTTGTAAACGGTCGCCAAGATCAATATTGTGACGCTCGAGCTCACGGATCCGTTTTTTGTGTTCCTTTGACATTTGTTCTAGATAAACCATATACAAAACCTGCATTCCCGCGAGGCCGGCCAAAGACAACAATAAACATATCAACACATAAATCATTCGTTACACTTCCGTCCGTGAATCTGAGATTTTTCGATTATACCTTGCGCCAGCTGAAGAAGAAAGAAAACCTTGAAATTAGGGGTTATTCGGTATTTACTTGATTCAACTGATAAAATAAAGTGAGTGAGTTATATGGATGTTAAGAATTTACAACTCGTTTATACTCTGCTTTGTGACGATGTCCGTCTTGAAATGGGTAATAAAGTATCTTTGATGGGAGTTTTTCAAAACATAATGGTTGAAAAACTCCCGGTCTCGTTAATTAAGTTTGCGGTTGTAAACCATTGGCGCGGAAAGGGAAACTACGATACAGAAGTGAGAATTTTGTCTCCGGATAAAGAGAATCTTGTAGTAACTTCGCAGCCAACGGCCGTTGACCTTTCGCCGGGTGGATTTACCGATAACGTGAGTTTTTTCGTCAACGTGGTTTTCCCGACAGCGGGAACTTATTGGGTGCAAACGCTGGCCCAGGAAGAGGTTTTGGACGAGTTTCCTCTAATCGTGACAGATACCGGGACGGTCGCCGGTGCGCATAACGCAAACGAAGTTTCGGAAACAATTAACTAAATAGGAAATTTAAAACAAAAAAAGCACGGCAGAGTGATCTTGGCCGTGCTTTTTGTATCAAAACTGGAAAACGCTATTTCTTTTTCAGAGGTAGGTTTAGCGTAAGTGCTAAACGATATATCGCCGGCTCCTCGACAACAATTTCTTTACTTTCTGAAACTCCCAAAGCCGAAGCGGTTATCCGTAATTTCCTTTTTCCTTCCGGAAATCGGTAAGTAAATTGACCTGACTCACTCGAGTAAAGTGTGCCGTATCTTCGAGCGGAACGCCCCGAACGAATTTCCTCAATTCTGATTTTCGCTCCGTACACACTCTTCCCGAATTGATTGAAAACACTACCGTTTACAATCACGAGCGTGCCCTGATCTACCGTCATAATCAAACGGTCTTTAAGGTTGTTAATCTTCCGTTTTTTGACAAGAACATTGTAAAGCACTCCGGAGCTAAACCCGGGTTTTTCAAAGACAAGGTTGTAAGTTCCCGGGGCAAGGCCGCGTATCCGAAACTCACCTCTTTTGTTAGTGACGGAAGATTTTAGATTTTTCCCATCCTTGCGCACCGTGATATTCACTCCCGAAAGTTTCTTGCCATTTACTGCGCGAACCTTACCTTTAACGCTTCCGGTTGATTTTTGAGCCAAAAGAGGTGCTGTGTTCAATAGAACGGTGAACAATATGAGGGGGATAATTTTTAGATGGTTTTTTATCATTAAGCGCTCTGCGAATCGGTCTTTATCTCTTCTCGAAACTGTTCTGCTACATCATTGATGATGTCTTCAAGCGTTCGGGTTGGCTCGAAGCCGATCAATTTCTTTGCTTTATCAATGCTCGGAACGCGCCGCTGCATATCCTCAAAACCCTCGCCATATACCTCTTCATACGACAAGTATTTTATTTCGCTTTCGCTTCCGGTCATTTCAATCGCCTTTTCTGCTAGGCCCTTAATCGTAATTTCCTCAGGATTGCCGATATTTACAACCTGGCCATAGCATTCGGGTGTTTCGATAAGCTTGATAAGCCCTTCAACAACATCCGACACGTGACCAAAACATCTGGATTGTTCACCGTCTCCATGTACGACAAGCGGCTCGTTTTTTATTGCCGCTTTAACGAAGTTTGGTACGACCATTCCGTACTGTCCGGTTTGGCGCGGTCCGACGGTGTTAAAAAGTCTAACGACGGAGACGGGAAGTTTGGTCTCTTTCCAGTGTGCGAGTGCCAAAAATTCATCAAGCTCTTTCGCACACGCATACGCCCAGCGGTGTTTGCTCGTCGAACCTTTTAAAATATCGTCATCTTCGCTAAATGGAACTGACGTACCTTTTCCATAAACCTCCGAAGTAGAGGGAATCAAAACGCGTTTTCGATATCGCGAACACTTTGCAAGAACGATATCCGAACCGTGGAAAATCGTTTCAATCGTTTTCACGGGCTGATCCATGATCAGTTTTACGCCGACGGCACTTGCCATATGGAAAACCTGATCCGTTTCCCTTATGAGATCCTCCATCAAACGGCTATTCAAAACCGTATCGATTACGAGTCGAAAATTTTTGTTTGCCTCAAGATGACCGACGTTTGAATATCTTCCGGTTGAAAGATCGTCTATTACGGTTACTTCATGACCTTGCTCGATGAGTTTGTCTGCGAGGTGGCTTCCGACGAAACCTGCCCCTCCTGTTATTAATGTTTTCATAATAGTTTAAGCCTGGGGGAAGTCTATTTATCGATTATTGTCCTATTTGCTGACTACTGTTGCAAAGTAATCTGCCGTTTTTTTGAGTCCTTCCGAAAGGGGGATCGTCGGCGACCAATCAAGCAGGTTCCTGGCCCGTTCGATGTTTGGCTGACGTTGTTTCGGATCATCTTCGGGTAGAGGTAGTCGCTTTATTTGTATTTCCTTTCCGGTTACCTTCGCAACTTCTTCTGCGAGTTCATTCATTGTAAATTCACCGGGGTTTCCAAGGTTGACGGGCAAGTGGGCGTCGTCTGCCTCTGTGTTCATCAGAAGAATGATTCCTTCGACCAGATCGTCGACATAGCAAAAAGAGCGGGTCTGCTCTCCTGTTCCATAGACGGTTAAATCTTCACCTTTTAACGCCTGAACTACAAAGTTTGAAACCACGCGGCCGTCGTTTGGATGCATACGCGGGCCATATGTATTAAAAATCCTCACGATGCGCGTATCGACGTTATTTTGGCGGTGGTAATCCATAAAGAGGGTCTCCGCCACTCGCTTTCCTTCGTCGTAGCAGCTTCGCAAACCGATTGGATTTACGTTGCCCCAATAATCTTCCGTTTGCGGATGAATTTCAGGATCGCCGTAAACCTCAGACGTCGAAGCCTGCAAAATTCGGGCGTTTACGCGCTTAGCCATTCCAAGCATATTAACGGCGCCCATCACGCTCGTTTTTACGGTTTTTACGGGATTATACTGGTAATGAATTGGCGATGCAGGGCACGCGAAATTGTAAATCTGATCGACTTCCAAAAAGATCGGCAGTGTAATATCGTGCCTTATCAGCTCAAAACGATAATTATCGAGCAGGTGAGCGACATTTTCCTTGCTGCCGGTAAAATAATTGTCCAGGCAAACGACATCGTGGCCTTCATCCAAAAGCCTTTCACATAGATGCGAGCCGATAAAGCCCGCTCCTCCGGTAACTAAGATTCTCATAATTCATCGTGTCAGTAGCCCAACGGTCAAGGAGTGGCTCAAGCCGTTTAAGCCGCTCCCTCACGGTCGGGCTACTGACACCATCATCCATTATTTAAGTTCTTCCTCAAACAGTTCCAAAATCCTTTCGTATTCATCTTCCCAACTCGTAGCGCGCTGAAAACCATGCCGTTCGGCCGGATACAGCATTAAATCAAAGTATTCGGTTTTATCCAAACGGATTAATTTTTCAACGAGTTGAATCGAATCCTGCGCGTGAACATTGTCGTCTAAAAGTCCGTGAAGAATCAAAAGCGGCTTGCGCAATTGAGCCGCGTAGGAAATTGGCGATGAGCGTTTGTAGGCCTCAGGATTTTTCTTTGGATCGCCAAGTCTTTGCGAGGTGTAAAAAGGATTCGCCGCGTAATAATTTTTCCAGTCCATCACCGGACGAAGCGCAGCTGCAGCAGCAACTCTTTCCGGGGCACGCATCACGAGCATTGCGGCCATAAATCCGCCGTAGCTTCCACCATAAACGCCGATACGCTTTTGATCGATATTGTATTCCTTGACCATAAAGTCAATACCGTCAATATGATCCGTGTAGTCCTTACCGCCTAAGAAATTATAAACATCCGTTCGCCAGTCTCGTCCGTAACCTGCCGAACCGCGATAGTCTATGTCTAAAACCACGTACCCTTTTTGGGTCAAAAGTTGGTTAAACATAAACTCGCGGTAATAATTGTTCCAGCCGTTTATTACGTTCTGCAAATAACCGGCACCGTGAACAAAAATCACCATCGGATACTTTTTTGATTTATCAAAATTAGCAGGGAAATAGATCTTTGCGGGAACTTTTTTGCCGTCCCGGGCTGAGAAAGAAGTGAATTTTGGGGCGTTCCATTTTCGCTTGAGGAAGGATTCGGGTGTAGTGTTTGTGATCCCGCGTCGGACACTCACGGAAAAATGAGTGGAAGTATTCTGCTCAACAGTCATGGCATATATTTCAGCGGGTTTGTTCCACTCCGAGTAACGAAATACCAATTTGTTGTTTCTTAGCTGAAGATTGGTTTTGATGCCCCTTAGCTTGTCACTGAAGACTGATGTAGCATTTCTCTCTCTCCCTAACTGAGTTCTGAAGAGGGCTCTACCCGAGGTATCGCCAGCGGTCGACAAGTAGAAGATCTCTCTTCCTTCATTAGTCCATTTCGCCCAGCCAATTTCCCAGTTTCCTTTCGTTAGTTGTTTTTTTGATATTGGCGCGTAATGAAGCTCTTTACTTTCATTTCCTAAATCGGTTTCTGGATTCAGTTCATTTTCTAATGATGCCAAATATAGATGATTATATCTGGTTTCTTTTTCTGAACTGAAAAAGAATAATCCTTCATTTGTCGGGTGCGGTTCTACTATCCGTGAAATTCTTCCGATCCATTTTCGATCCTCTTCTTCGTGGGCTAAAAATGTCAGCGATTTCCCAAAATCGAGATTGTTGACAAGAAAAATCTGTCGCCTTTTATGCGTCTTATCGATTCGATCAACAATTAAAGTTTTGTTGTCGGCAAGCCACTCCAAGCCTGCAATATAAGCTTCGCCTTCTTGTTTTGGGAGAAATATTTCGACCGCTTTTTCATAGCTTCCATCAGTTTTTGCTGCATAAACTTTCTGTTTTGACCATCCCCGTCGAACCGTTGGAGCTGCGGTGTAATACGGCAAATAATTCGGCACATAAAGCGGGCGGCGTTTTGAGCCATCAGAAGCTGTGTAGGCAATCATTTCGCCGTCCTTGCTGGGTGTAGCGCCGAATATGGAAACGCTTCGCTTTGAGTTTGCTTCACTTGAGATTTGAATGAGCGTTCCGTCTTTGGTGTTTATCGAGAAGAGGTTTCCGCTTTGTTGATACAGGATTCGATCGTTGTCGAGGAACTGCGCAGAGAACTCAGAAGTCTGAGTTTTGGTAATGCGTTTTGGTTTTGTCTCGCCCAATTTCAAAATGTATATATCACCATTTTGCGTAAACAAAATTTTCGAGGAATCCGGCGACCAACGCAGATTTCCAATTTGATTGCGGCGCGATTTTACAAAGTCATCGTTAATCACAACTCCGTATTCGAGCTGGTCAGTCTTTTTCTTTTCGTCTTTTTTAGTAAGCAAATCCTTCGGTGAAAGTAGTTTTTTCGAATCGCCGCCCGAAGTTGAAACGAGATAAAGATCACGCGGATTTTTGCCCTCGGCATTCCATAGGTAAACAACCCATTTACCGTCCGGCGAAAGACGTTCTCCCGAAACCCGCATCCCCGCAATAGACGGCTCTTTCATTATTTCTTTTACCGTCAGAGGCTGCGCGGAAAGGAGAAAGGAAAAAGCTAAAAGTAAAAAGTAAAAAGGAAAAATCTTGTGTTTCATAAATCTATTCTTCGTCATCGCTTAAGGCTTCTTTTAGGGCTTCGAGCTCGGGTAAAACCAACAAATCCTTTGTTCGTCCGGCTGCACGCTTGGTTTTAATTAAGCCTTCTATCGATAGGATCTTTACATCAGCCCCATATAGATGAAAAACTTCCGAGTGGGCAAGAACCGCCTTAAAATCGCCTATGCCGTCAACCTCCGCAAGCATGTCGATATCGCCTATGCTAGTTTCAAAAGTGAAATTCGTTGACTTTTTAAGAGTCGGTTTATCAAAAATAAAAGGTAGGTCAGAAGGGAAATCCCGTGGACGCGGCTTATAAGGAGATAGCGCGTTAACAATACGCTCCAGATTTTTGTCATCGCGCGAATAACAGAAATCAAAGTCGTAGGTCACGTAACCAGATGAGTGCGTCTTTAAAGCAACTCCTCCAATGATTACATAATCGACTTTCGAAGAGGAAAGAGCCACTATTGTTTCCTCAATTTTAACCATGTGTAACAGATTTCTCCTTCGATAATTTAACTTGTTTTGAAAATTCTTCGAAAGATTCCATTGCGGTCTGGAGTTCATCCAATCTTTCCTCAGGCGTTAAACGAAGCTGTCGCACCAGCAAAGTAAGATCAATTCCAAAATCCTTTGCCGCCGCAATCTTGCTTCCCGGTTTGGGATTCAGAAGCTTTTCTTCGGGCGTGCGTTTCATCTGTAATCCTCCAGGACTTCCAATCGTTTTGCTTTTTTCTGTGTGTCATTAAGCCGCCCGCCGTAGACTGCGCTTTCCCAGGCTCCGTACATAACGTTTGGAACAACGATAAACTTTGTTCCCCACATCCGCCGCGCCTTTTCAACCTCAGCAAACCTATCCGCCACAGATTTACCTTCAAACGCAACCGATAGATCGTTCAGACTATCCCCGATCAGCATCACAATTCTGTGAGTTTCAGCAACCTTTTGCCGCCGGGGCTCCTTGCTGCCGCTGTCGGTTATAAGCATTACATGCTCTTCCTTTGCATCCGGGAAACCGTATTGATTCAACGCATCGACCGTCACTTTTTTGAATGAATTCGGAACGTTCGAAACATAAAAGATATCGACCTTTTTTCTTTTTGCATACTTCAGAAAATCCACTGCGCCCGGAACAAGTTTCGACTTGCCTGATTTCTTCCATTCGAAAAAAGAACGGATGTTAAAAGGTGCGCGGTTTTTGATCAGTTTTGCAAAATACGGAGAGTTGTCCAATACCGTTTCATCGGCATCGATGACTATCGCTCTTGGTTTTTTACGCTCCTTTTTGGGGAGCTTCTTCCGCAGTTTTTTATCCATATCAAGACGCATCTGTGCTAAATTAAAAGCCTGATACGTCAATGCGCGATATTCTGCCGCTTTTTGATGAAAGATAACGGCACCGACCTGGTACTCGTTTTCGACAGCCGGTTTGTCTGTTTGTGCCGTCAGCTTTAGCGACAAGAGCACGGCGAAAATTATCGAAGTCGAAATCAAACGGATCATGTTGTGCATAATTAAATAGTTTTTCGAGATTTTATCGATTATAGACTGAAAATGCCGAAAAAGCCGAAAGATGAGGAAGCGATTGTGAAACCTGTTCCCTCAAAACCGATCGGAGACGCCGAAACGGAAGAAGCAGTTCCGGACAAGGACGGAGCGGGAACCTATTATTATGACGACGCCTACGGGTACGAGGATTACGTTGAAGATGACGAAGCTATTGAGTCTGACGACACCGGCAAAAAATAGAATGTAAGGCGTCTTTATATAGTCTCCCTAGGACAAATGAATAACAGGAGAAAATAATGGATAACCAGTTCTGTAAGAAATGCGGGCAGGCGAATTTACCAAATACTTCTTTTTGTTCGAAGTGTGGCGCTGATCTCGACGCAGCTAAGGTGAGAAGCGGAAGTAGCTCAAGCGCCGAGGCGGAACCCGCTAAGAAAAGTAAACTACCATGGATACTTGGTGGGCTTGCCGCGCTCTTAATACTTGGGATCGGCGTTGTTTTGTTAGCCGGAGTCGGACTCTATTTTTACACCCAAAGTTCTAATGAAACGGTGACGGAGCGCAAAGTTGATAAACCCGAAGCCGATAAGCCCGAAATTACCGCTGATCCTGATGGCGAAAAAACGGATTCGGATAATCCGCTTGGCGACGTTCCTTTTCCCTCTGGCAAAGATGTAGATTTTGGCGAGGAAACCGCGACGGGAATAAGCGATGAGAGTCTGGTAGATTTCTTCCGAACGAAGAAGTCCAAAGTTGGAAGATTTCGCCTGGTGAACGTAAAAACTACCGCAGATCGCAGCATATTCCCAAACCGTCTGGCGGGAATTCAGGCCGAATATAAGGCTGGCTCGAAGCGTATTATTCATCGCGCGGCAATGTATAAATCGACAGGCGCAGCGAGCGAAGACATCGCATCCTACAAACAGAATATAAAAAAAGCCGGCGCGCGGTTTCGTATGAATAAGAAAAGCCAAGCGATATTTAGCCTTGAAGGAATTACGTATCTTGCTTTTTACA
The DNA here is from genome assembly GCA_965216195.1 of Aridibacter sp. Taxonomy (GTDB): domain Bacteria; phylum Acidobacteriota; class Blastocatellia; order Pyrinomonadales; family Pyrinomonadaceae; genus Aridibacter. Next base: position 297,568 of record OZ244151.1, read on the forward strand.
ATGCGCAAGGAGGTTTGCACGAAATATCCGCGAGAAATCCGAAAGACATTCTCCGTTATTACAATAGCTATTTTACTCGGTGAGCCCTGTGATCATTTAGAGTTTAGGTAAATCTGACGCGAGAAGTCATAAAAAACTAAGGACTTTTTCAACAGGAAGCCGTAAGTTCATGATTATGCGTAAAGTTTTATGTAGGTTTCAATCAACCGTTTGGTCGGTTAACGAATTGAAATACGCAAATTTAGCAACAGGTCCCAAGGTTGAAAATTCCAGCTCACCTCTTGGGTTGTCAAATCTTACTTAGTCGCCTGCGGGAGGCCCTACGAATGTGTTGAAGCAGGAGAGTGGTTAAGTGGATGATTTACGTTCTACGTACGGTGGATTTACAACCTTTTTCCAGTTGGAATTTATGCCTCTTTCTTCTTTGGTCGCTCGTTTGCTTTCAACACTCTCTTTCTCAAACGGATGCTTTCCGGCGTAACTTCGATAAATTCATCATCAGCGATGAATTCAAGCGCTTCCTCAAGCGTGAGTTCCTTTGCCGGAACAAGCCGCATCGCTTCGTCAGAACCGGCAGCGCGCATGTTGGTCAGCTTTTTGTCTTTGATGATATTTACATCTAGATCGACAGCACGCGCGTTTTCGCCAACGATCATTCCTTCATAAACCTTTGTCTGCGGGCGTATAAACATAACGCCGCGTTCCTGTAGGTTGAAAAGTGCGTAAGTTGTCGCTTCGCCAACCCGGTCTGAAATCAGCGAACCGGTAGGCCGTGATTTCATTTCCCCCGTCCACTTATCAAAACGCAGGAACATTGTGTTGAGCAATCCTGTTCCTTTTGTTTCGGTCAAAAACTCGCCACGAAAGCCGATCAAACCGCGAGAGGGAATCTCATACTCGAGGCGAACGCGCCCTGTGCCGTTGTTTATCATCTTCGCCATCTGACCTTTACGTCTTCCGAGTGCCTCGGTTACAACGCCGATAAATTCTTCGGGGACATCAATTACGACGAGTTCGAAAGGCTCAAGTTTCTCGCCGTCATCGCCTTCTTTTGTAATTACCTCGGGTTTTGAAACCTGAATTTCGTAGCCTTCACGGCGCATCATTTCGATCAGGATTGCTAGCTGGAGTTCGCCGCGACCGGAAACTTTAAATTGTTCAGCCTGCTCGGTAGTCGAAACCCTAAGAGCGACGTTTCCAAGAACTTCTTTTTCCAGACGTTCTCTAATCTGGCGGGAAGTGACATATTTTCCGTCGAGTCCCGAAAATGGAGAAGTGTTTACGCCGAAAATCATCGAGATAGTCGGCTCATCGACGGCGATCACGGGAAGCGGTTTGGGGTTGTCATAGGTCGTGATCGTTTCGCCGATATTGATTCCTTCAAACCCCGCAAGCGCAACGATCTCACCGACTCCTGCTTCTTCAACCTTTTTGCGTTCTAAACCTTCAAAAACAAAAAGCTCTCGCACACGGATTTTTTCCAAAGTGCCATCGCGTTTTGAAAGTCCAACTTCTTCATTTTTCTTGATCGTCCCGGAAAAAATTCTGCCGATTCCGATTCGTCCTATATACTCGTTGTAATCGATATTCGTTATCAAAATTTGTAACGAATCATCCAAAATTGGTTTTGCTGCGGGAATCGTTTCAACAATTTGATCAAAGATTGGTTTCAGGTTTGTTGATTCTTCTTCCATCGAATTTTTTGCAATTCCATCTTTCGCGATTGCGTAGAGAATCGGAAAATCGATCTGATCGTCGTCTGCACCGAGGTCGATGAAAAGATCGTAGATTTCGTCGACGACTTCCTCGGCGCGCTGATCCTGTCTGTCAATCTTGTTTATAACAGCAATCGCGGGAAGGCCCAATTCAAGGGCTTTTCCGAGTACAAACCGGGTTTGCGGAAGACAACCTTCAGCGGCGTCGACGAGAATCATGACGCCATCGACCATTTTCAAAACGCGTTCGACCTCGCCGCCAAAATCGGCGTGTCCGGGGGTATCGACGATGTTGATCTTATAATCGCCGTAGCGAACGGAAGTGTTTTTCGCCATGATCGTGATCCCGCGTTCGCGTTCGAGATCCATCGAGTCCATAACGCGTTCCCTAACTTCTTCGTTGTCGCGGAATGTGCCGGATTGCTGGAGCATCGCGTCAACGAGGGTGGTTTTCCCGTGGTCGACGTGAGCGATGATGGCTATATTTCTAATGTTTTTTGGCTCGATCATAATGTTGTACGCAGGGCATTGCGGCAAACTTGAAATGATGGGGTTTGGCAGAGAAAAAAGCAAACTGACTTAAAGAAGTAGCGCGTTGCCGCGGATAAACGCAGATTACGCGGATGGGAATAAGAATGCTAAAAAAACTGCAATCGGCTTTTTGGAATAAGGACATTTGGTCAGCGAAACAATTCAATATCCTTAAAAGATGCCGGGTCTTCAAGCGGTTCTAGGTGAACGAAAACTGCTGAGCGGGGGATGTTTTCGACTATCTTTAGTTCGATCTCCTCGGCGAGATCGTGTCCTTTCTTCACGGTCCATTCATCAGGCACGAGCAGATGGAAATAGATAAATTTTCTCGCGCCCGATTTCCGCGTACGAAAAGCGTGGTAATCAACACCGAGGTCTTTTGAGTAACTATCCAAAATCTCAATCGCCTTCTCAGATGATTCTTCGTCGATCACATTGTCCATCAAACCCAGGACCGAACGCCTGATCAAGTTGTAGCCTGTCCAGCCGATGCTTAGCGCGACTGCGATTGCGACAATCGGGTCGAGAATAAACCAATCCGTTGCCCATAAAAGTCCGATAGCTATGAAAATCCCGATCGATGTCCAGACGTCTGTCATTAGATGCCTTCCGTCCGCTTCCAAAACGATCGAGTCGTTTTCCTTCCCAACCTTAATTAGCAGTTGTCCGACGAAGAGATTGATCAAAGCCGCAATCGCTGAAATCCCAAGACCGAGGCCAATATTGGCAATTGGCTCGGGAATAAAAAGTCTTTTCACCGCAGTAACTATTATTCCGATCGCAGCAAGCGAGATCAGAGCTCCCTCAATGCCGCTCGAAAAATACTCTGCTTTATGATGTCCAAATGCATGATCATCATCAGGTGGGCGTTCGGCGACCTTGATCATCCAGACTGCTAAAATCGCTGCTGCAAGATTTATAAAGGATTCGAGAGAATCGGAAAGGAAACTAACGGAATTTGTGTAGAAGTAAACTGTAGCTTTCAATCCAATAGTTAGGATCGCAGCAAAAACTGAAAGCCAGGCGTAGAAGCTGAGAGATTTTTTTTCCACGAACAAATTATAAACGTGATGAGCCGATTTTAAAGAGTAAAGATATAAACAACACGATTCGGTCGGGTTTTTGCCCTTACGTTAGGCAAAAAGATTCGGAAAAGTCGTTCAACCTAATAATCCGAAGTTTGACTGTTTATATTCGTTAAGGTATTTCTTAAAGACCGCTATTATCAAAATACGAAAGGAGAAAAAATGAAAAGAACATTAAGTTTTGTTTCCATAATTCTGTTGTTTGTAGTTTTGGGCTGCTCATTGAGCGGCTTGAGAAAGAAGGAAGAACCGCCAAAGGCGCCACCAAGTACAACCACATCGGAAACCAGCAGGAAACCCGACGATACGACAACTACCTCGACGACAAGTGATTCGGGGAATTTGACGCTTGATAGTTTTGTGAATTTGAAAATGGGGTCTTCGTATGAAGATACCGTGAAGGCTTTGGGTTCGGAAGGAAATGAGACGAGTAGCTCGAGCAGCGGGAAGAATGAAAGGAAGACCTATAAATGGGAGAGCGGACGAGTAAGAATTTACGCTAATTTCAGCAACAACGAAATGACCTCGAAAAATCAGTCTGGATTGGATGGCGATCCGATTGAAGTAACAAAGGCTCAGTACGATCAGATTCAAAATGGAATGACCATCGAAGAGGTTAGGAAAATTATGGGTTCCGATGGTGCTCTAAAGAGTCAGGCAAAATTCACGAGCTTTTCCACAGAATCTTATTCCTGGAAAGGTCCGAAATTTTCAAGAATTTCGGTATGGATGAAAGATGGGAAGGTTAACAGAAAGTCACAATTTGGAATGAAGAAATAGTTTTCAACTTATTTTTACGAATACCGGAGCCCTCGTTGGGGGTTCCGGGTTTTTTTTTATCAACTGGCAGCCGAATAATGTGGGGATAATTTTCGTAGATTTTCGACAGATTTTGGAAGTGCTTCGAGAACATGATCTACATCTTCCATAGTATTTCCTTTGCCAAAACTGAATCGAACCGCCGAGCGCCCAACATCTTCTTTGACCCCCAGTGCCAGAATTATTGGCGAGGGTTCGAGCGAACCCGATGAGCACGCTGAGCCGGTAGAAACCGCAATTCCAAGCATATCGAGGTTGATGAGTAAACCTTCTCCTTCAAGATACTTAAATGAGATGTTTGAGATATTTGGAAGTCGATTTTCGATGTCTCCATTTATCGAAACTTCCGGAACGGTGTTTTTGACGCCTTCTTCGAATCGCTCTCTCAGATTTATTAGGTAAGTTTGCTGGGTTTCGAGATCTTCTTTCGCCAATTCACACGCTTTTCCAAGTGCAACGATGTTTGCCACGTTTTCAGTGCCTCCCCGGCGCTCGCGCTCTTGATGTCCTCCGAGGTTTTGCGGTTTTAATCTAACGCCGCGTCCCGTGTATAAAGCTCCGATGCCTTTTGGAGCGTAGATTTTGTGTGCGGAAATCGTCAAAAGGTCGCAGCCTATTTCGGCAACTTCAATTTCAATTTTTCCAGCAGCTTGAACCGCGTCCGTGTGAAACCAAATCTTGTTGCCACCTTCTCGCTGAGCTTTTACAATTTCGCCAATTTCTCTTACCGGCTGGAGGGTTCCGATCTCGTTATTTGCAGTCATAATCGAAACCAGAATCGTATCCCCGCGGATGGAGTTTTCGACATCCTTTACGCGGACGATACCGTTTTCATAAACCGGGAGATACGTGACTTCAAACCCACGCCTCTCAAGGTCCTCGCAAACGTTTCTAACCGAAGGGTGTTCAATTTGAGAGGTGATGATGTGTTTGCCGTGTTGTTCGTTCATTTCCGCTAATCCGCGTATCGCGAGATTATTGGCTTCAGTTCCACCGCTTGTGAAAATTATCTGACTCTCTTTCGCTCCAATAAGATCAGCCACTTGATGACGTGCTTTATCAATCGCTGCACGGGTTTCCTGTCCAAACGAATGTATACTTGAGGCGTTTCCAAACTTTTCGGTTAGATACGGCATCATTGCTTCGACTACTTCAGGGTCAATCGGCGTGGTTGCGGAATTGTCGAGATAGACTCTACGGATCATGTTTGGATGTTATCAAAAACGGATACGCCCACGAAAGGCACGAAAGTGAGGAATCACGATGCCGCCCCGGATTAGTGCAGATGAAGCCGATAAAAGAGGACGGAAACACAACCGCCAGGGAGTATGTGGAGTGTTTGCGGTTATTACCGAAGAAGATTGACCCACGAAAATACACGAAAATGTGGAAACAGAATATGAGGCTGTGAAGGCGGGAAAGTGTTGCGTTCGGCTCGATGTATTATTCTTTTTTCGTATTATTTTGTGTTTTTCGCCGGGTATTTTCTTTCAGGTTGAATCAGGTCGCTACCGCCCCGCTGCACCCTGCACACTACGACTCTTTTTCACCTTTCTCTTCGCAGAGCTATGAGATAAAATAATATACTGCGAAAAACTTGTCGCATACGAATAACGTAAGCCGTTATTAAATGTATTTATATGGATTTTACTACAAAAGAAATTTTTAAAAGATATGCGAATCTGGCGGTTGGGAGAACGATCTCGCCTGTATTTCTAAACATACTGGTTACGTCGGTTTGCGATATGCGTTGCACGCATTGTTTTTTTACGGATGAGCTCAATGATCGTGCCCGCAAAAAGCTGATGATGAAAACGGCTGAGGTTGAGAAGATTTCGGAAACCTTGGGCGGAAACTTGGGCGTTTTAGTGATCGCCGGTGGTGAACCCTTTACCAGAAAGGATTTGCCGGAAATTTGCAACGCGTTTTACCGAAACAACCAGCTCGAATCGGTTTATCTGATGAGTAACGGACAGATTCATCCGCGTATTTTTCCTGATGTTACAAAGATTTTGGAGGAGAATCCGGGTATGAACGTTACGGTCGCGCTCGGAATTGACGGCATGAAAGAAGCTCACGAGAAAATCCGTCAGAAAGAAGGAAGTTGGGATAAAGCGATTCATACGGCGCGCACTTTACAAGAAATGAAACAGGAATATCCAAATTTAGACGTTCAAACCTGTACCTGTGTGATGGCTTCAAACGAAGATACGATTTTTGATTGGTACGATTTTCTCAAATACGACCTCAAGCCTGACAAGATCAACATCAATTACATACGTCCTCCGTCCAACGATCCGAAGGAATTGGAATTTGATCATGAGCGGTATGCCGAGCTTTCACACATGATTTTAGAAGACACAAAAAATGCCGCGATTAAGAATAATTACGGTGGAAAAAGCGGTTTCTTCAAAGCGGCAGTGGATATCTACATGCACGATCTGATCGCTAAAACGAAGGAGACGGGTGAGGCTCAATTAACCTGCTACGCGGGTTCGGCCGGCGCCGTGATTTATGATGAAGGCACGATCTCTTCTTGTGAAAACCTTTCTGACGTCGCGAATTTGCGTGATTTTGAATGGGATTTCCAAAAAGCTTGGAATTCGCCCGCAATGGAGGCGCGAAGGCAAAAAGCTCAGGATGGATGCTTTTGCACACACGAATCAAACTGTTATTACCCGAGTTTGCCGTTTAACAAGACTCATCTTGTGAAAATCAAGAAGCTCGAGCGCGAGATGAAAAAGGCAAGTAAGAAGCTCGGAGAAAATGTTCCGCAGGGAGAAGGCGTTCCGGTAAAAGCTTAAAGATGCCAAAAAACACACCAAAAATTCTGATCATCTCATCCGACACTGGCGGCGGACATCGTTCGGCTGCGCAGACGATTGCTGACGGCGTCCAGAATTTTTGGCATGGAGAATCGGCTGCCGTCAGGGTAATTCGCGCGATTGAAGAATCGCATCACATCACCGAAAAGATGGTGCGAATTTACAATTGGATATTAAAAAATAAGCAGCATTGGATGAAGTATCTGTATTGGGTAGTGAACCGTTTCAGACCGGAAAAGAGCCCGTTTTTGCTCAATAAATGCATCATTTATCTAAAAGATCAGTTTGAAAAATACGTGCCCCATATGGTCGTAAGCGTTCACCCGCTGACCCAACACATTTTTGCCCGTATCCTCAAAGAACTAAATCTCTCAGATCAAATTCCGTTGGTCACGGTCGTTACGGATCCCTGCTACGGCTTTTGGAAGGGCTGGGCGTGTGACGAGGTTTCTCTCTATTTAGTGGCGAATGAAGAAGCTAAACGCCAGCTTGTGGATTACGGTGTGTCACCGAAAAAGGTGAAAATATCGGGGATGCCGATAAATCCGAAATTCAGTCCAGTAGATGAAGCCGACGCACGCGAGGCGCGTAGAGCATACGGTCTGGATGAGGAGAAGTTTACGGTTTTCGTGAATGCCGGTTACATCGGTGGTGGAAATATCCCGCAGATTTTTAGAGAGCTGGTTCAAGGTGAACTGGACGTTCAGGCAATTTTTCTCGCCGGGAAGAATATGGAGCTCAAAGCTGAGGCTGAAAATCTTGCGAAGACGGCAAAGTTTCCGGTTAAGGTGATTGGATATTCGGACGAGGTCGAGAAGATAATGCAATCAGCCAACGTAATGGTTTCAAAACTTGGCGGATTGACAACCTTTGAAGCGCTCGCCTGTCGTTTGCCGATTATCGCGGATATTACTACTCCTCCGATGCCGCAGGAGGAAGGAACTGTGAATTTGATCTCTGAGAAGGGTGCGGGTGTGCTTCTGCGGCGTTCCTCAGACATTGTTCCCACGATCCAAACCTTGCTTGCGGATAAGGACAAATATTCGGAGATGCGTGACGCTGCTGCTTTCCTAGCCAAGCCAGATTCTACAAAACAAATTATTGAAGAGATTACGGCGCTGCTTCCCGACCACAAAGTCGCTGTATCCTGATCGATTTATTCGAGATAGAAGATCGTACGTTTTTGCGATTCGCACTTGTCACTTCCACCCATTTTCATTACCCTTTCAGTTTAGAATTTAATAACAAAACGAGTTTACTGGAGAAAAGTCTTGAGTCTTTTATTGGAAGGAAAACGTGCGTTTATTTCCGGCGGCACGCGCGGAATAGGCGCCGCACTTTGCGAAATTTTTGCACGTGAAGGAGCTGATGTTGCCTTTAATTACCACTCCCGTGATGATTTGGCGGAGGAAGTGAAGGCCAAGGTGGAGTCGTTTGGCAGAAAGTGTCTTACCTATAAAGTTTCCGTAACGGATCGACTCGGGATGAAAAAGCTTGTAAGAGACTTGAAAGATGCGTGGGGTTTCATAGATGTTTTGGTAAACAACGCCGCGGTCAATAAAGCGGACAATTTTGTGACGACCACGGAAAAGAGTTGGGATTGGGTGATCGATACGAATGTAAATAGCCTTTTTGCAGTAACCAAACCGTTTTACAAAAATATGGTCAGGAATAAGAAAGGCTCAATCCTCAACATCACATCTATTGGAGCGATGAGTTCGCTTCCGACTTCGGTACACTACGCCACGTCCAAGGCTGCAATGATTGGTTTCACAAAATGTCTCTCTCGCGAGGCCGCCCAATTCAAGGTAGCTGTAAACGCTATCGCTGCCGGAATTTTTGATACTGATCTAGGAAACACCCTTCCCGAAAAACTTTTGTCAGTGCACGAAGGCTGGGTTTCACGCGGACGCTTGGGCGAACCGGAAGAGTTAGCCGAAATTGCTGCCTTTATGGTTTCAGACAGGAATAGCTATATGAACGGGGAGGTCGTGATTGTCGATGGCGGCGTGATTACCTAGTTACTTCCTCTTAGCATTAGCAACAATTTTAGCGATTAATGTAAGAGCACACACCTTCACCCATCCCGCCGTAAACTAACGCAGGCAATCGTCTTTTGCGACAGGGTGATCTACTTACTGAGATCGTCCGAACTTATCTATTTCTGCGAGCGTTTCAAATACTAATCGCACATATCGGTTGCGTTGGGGCACGAGCCCGATATGCATTGACAGTTTTGAGTACAGGCCGCTCCTGTTGCTAAGGTTGCGGCGGGAAAGCAAACTCCGCTAACACAGCATCCGCCTGAGCAACTGCAACCCGCACTACAAGCGTCCCCGTTGCTTTGCGTGCCATTAGGACTACATGTACCGAGTGAACAACAGTTATTGCAGTGCCCCTGATTTGTGCAAGAGCAACCGTCCGGACGCCCGCTACCCATCGAGCAGCCCGATTGAGCATGGTTTGCGTTTGGTGCAACTATCGAGGAAACGATAGGTAAGGCTATCACGGAAGCAAATCCAACCTTTCTAATCAGTTTCCGTCGCGTATCGCCGCCAGCAAACGCCGAGAAATTGTTATTATCAACTATCAGTTTGTCTTTTCTAAATTGTTCGATTGCTAAAAGAACAAAGTCAGTCTTGATAGAGGAATCAATCTCACTCCGTAGTTCATTTGTAATGTCAGAAATGCTCTTATTTCCATTACATTTTTTCCAAACAGCCGCCGCAGTTTCGTTTAGGCAATAAGCTTTGTTTGCGAGTAGATCATAGATTAAGACCTCATTTTCAAGGAACTGCACAACAACATCAGACTGCCTACACTTTGGCTTTAAACGGTTTTCAGCCATAGAGTCTCCTAAATTTTAGATAACCGGGGAAGTTGTTTGGGCTAGAGTGTTTTGAGTGTTGAAATGATAAGTGAATTCTCAGGGCTTTGCAAACAAATTGGCAAACTATGGAAAAAATTAACGTTGACGGACAATTCAAATCGATTTTGAACCGACCTTAGACATGAGATTGCCGAATGGCTTCATACAAAACGATTCCAACAGATGATGCCAAGTTCAAACTTCGCACGTTTTGGTTTGGCATTGGAATCGTCAGACATTGTTCCATATTTTCTTTTAACAATGTCTCCGGTAAGCCTCGCGTTTCGGGTCCGAAAATCAAGCAATCTTCGTCATAGTAATTCCATTCAACGTAGCTTCTCTCTGCTTTCGTCGTAAAATAGAGGAATCTTGAATTTGGCAACGTCAGATGCAAATCTTCAAGTTCAATATGGCGGCAGAGCTTGAGTTCGTCCCAATAGTCCAATCCGGCGCGTTTCACAGACTTTTCGTCAGTACGGAAGCCAGTCGCGCCGACAATATGCAGATTTGTATTGGTCGCCGCGCAGAGGCGGGCGATATTTCCCGTGTTCGGATGGATTTCAGGTTCGACCAAGGCTACGTGAAACATTCTGAACATCTTAAATCGAAAAACTTCCCGCGTAAATACGGGAAAACAAGTGCATCCAAATCCAAATAGGAATCATCAATTTATTTGACTACCTTGCCGTAAAAGTGCTGATTTCTTTTGTTTATGTTAGAATTTCGCAGTTGAATCGGTATCTGAGGAGAAATAATTTGCGTTTCAAAACATTATTATTTTTGAGTTTCTTTCTGTTCGCCAATATAGCTTTTGTCGGTGCTCAGCAGGACAATTTTAACGACGACAAGAAAAAGAAAAACCAAAAGAAAACCGAGAAAATCGATTTTAGAAAAGGGCTAAAGACCGGAGTACAAGTCGCTGAATTTGCGATTCTAATTTACGGAAACCTGCGCGGACGGTTTTCGCTCAATCAGGTTAGAAAAACGACGGTTGAACTCGGGAAAATTAAGACGATAAAACCGGACGGCAGCTTTGTAAATTCGGAATATGAAACGAGGATAAAAAGGGCGGAAAGTCTTGAAAAGGAAAAGATTAGAATTTATCAGAAATTTCCCGACGCAAGGTATTCTTTAATTTACGACGGAAAGAAAGTTTTTGGTTTGTATAATAATTCCGTTTTTTCTCCGACTGAAGATGCCTTAAAGGCGTTTGAAAATCGCATATGGCGTGGTCCTGAGGCTCTCCTTCGTTACAAAGAGAATGGCTCGACATGCAAACTCGTAAAAGAAGACAAGATATTGGGCGTTACGCTCTACGTTGTGGAAGTCACGGACAAGCAGGAACGGAAGACTACGTTTTTTATCAGCAAGAAATCTTTACGGGTGATGATGCTGGAATATGAAGACGGTGGCGTGAAGTATCGCCGCAAATTCTATGACCACAACCCCGTTCAAGGAACTCTTGTGCCGTTTCGTTCGGTTCTATGGGCCGATGACAAGATCATTGAGGAAAAAGACGTTTCGACAATAACCTACGGACAGACAATTGACGAGTCGATTTTTGAAAGCCCCGTGGCTGGTATTTAGTTTGTATGAAATTGGTGAGTAAACCGCAGTGGGGGCTGCGGTTTTTTATTTGCGGCCTAATTTTTAATATCGTTTACCTTTGCATCTTTAACGTCTGTTTTGAAACGTCTGTAATCAGTGGACTCAACGATTGAATTTACCTTTACGCCTCCTACAAGAAGCACTCTTATCGAAAGATTGATGTCGGCAATCGAAGGAAGCCAAACTTCATCGTTGAAACGTTGCTTTTCGAGCGTAAACGAGGCGCCTTTTCGCAGTTTTGCGAGCAATCCTCCTCCCACCTTGTAGGCGTCGAACAAAACCGCTTCGAGCCGCGCGACCTGTTTATCTTCTTCGTCGATCCACATTGCGCCCGCAGTCTTACCAAAAAACTTTAGGAAGCTTTTCGCGTTTTTGAAATCAAAGTCAGGGTTTGGCTCAAAATCGAAAACAATCACTTTTCTGCTCTGCAAAACCTCGCGGCGCGGATTTGTCAATTTTGAAGCTCGTAAGACTTCAGCGATCGATATTCTTCTGCCGTCCCTTTCAGGTGGTCCGGTTCGCGTTTGATCGACCGGCTTTTTCTCGTCCTTCTTTATACTTCTTTCAATTTGCTTAACTCGTTTTTCGACTGCTTTATCCTCTTTCTTTTGTTGGCCAGGAGTAAGTGTTTTGCCGTTTTTCGCAATCATTCTGCGGATTTGGTTACCTCTGTAAAAAGATATTTGATAGGTTTCAGAGCCCGTTTCACGCAAGATTCCATTTTTATCGAGTTTTCGTTTTGTCGTTTTTTCTGTGTAGGAATAGTTTTCAAGGAGCGCTTCGACCCGATCCTCATTCGCTCGAAGTTCTTTTAGAAGCGTAGGTATATCGGGAAGGGGTTCGCCGGAGATACGCGGGAAATTATAGGCCGTATTTGAAACCGGTTTATTGATAGATACCTGATCAAACTTTATCGCGTAGCGGATATCATCGATATTTGTTTCGACTTGAAATGGTTGCTTAAGTCCTTGCACATCCCGATAGTCGCTATAGTCGAAAACTTTGGTTTGATCCCCGGCAGGGATTTCCTCGCGAAGAAGTAAATTTGTAGAGGCGTCAAAAAACAATTTAATACGCACACCTTTTCGATTAGCAAGAAAAACGGAGTTTACGGGTTTTCCGCTTATTTCGCTTTTCCCGCCGCTTGAAGCTTTGAACTTCCGTCTTTTTAGGTTTATCCAACCCCAATTTCGGTAGTCAGCTTCTGCCTTAAAATCCTCGCCCGCTTTCCCGGTAAGTGTTTTCAGGCCCTCACGCGAATCGCGAATCCAACCACTTTTTCCGTTAAAACCCGCTTCGGTTTCAAACCCTCGGAGGTCGAATTTCGAATGATAAAGCCCGGGCTTTGTCGTTTGCATCGCGTAGTTTCCGCTCGCTCCATCTCGCAAACGAATAATAAGCCCGCGTTTTTCCATGGTTTGAATAGACTTCAGCGCTTTTGTTTTTCCAATCGCTTTGGTCGCTTTTTTTAGAATTGATTTCGGCGATTGGCCGAGCGTATTTATAGACGCTGCGGCTAAAAACAGTGCAGCTAACAACAAAAATCTTTGTCTCATATTATTTTGGGGAGAACCTGACCCCTTGTACCTCACAGTTAAATAGACGTAGAGAAATGATGAACACTTCCTAAAAATGGTTGCGGTAAAAACTCTATAAAATTTCGTCTATTGCTTCACTAAAAATTTCGAGCTTCCTTTTCGCGCGTTTTACTTGCGGGTGTTTGTCGTTGTATCGGCCTGAAAGAACCCAGTAATCGGTTCCAATTGCCGCTTGCCTAACGATCAGTTTTCCCAGCGCCTCAGTAAGCTTCTCTTTTTCCTCTGAAGTGACCTTGTTCAGCCTCTCAATACTTTTTTCAATTAAAGTAAGCTCGTATCGCGTTGATTTCACCTTAGGATATTCGTCCGTATAGGAAACAAGCATTTCTTCGAGTTCTGATTTCAGCTCAGCCTTTCTTAACAATATCTCGGCAAAGGAAGCGGAAGATCGCAGGTGCTTTGAAACCTTCGTTGTCGAGCCATTGGTTTGCGACGCTCCGTTAAAAGCGCACAGAGCCAAGACGAGCAAAAATAGAATCGGTTTATAAACTCTCATAGTAAAAATCCTCGTGTCTGTAGTTTGTCGTTAAACCGCTGCGATCTCGCATGAATCGAGCTCCTCGGTATTGTGTTCGACAGGATCATCGTTTTGGATTCGACCATTTGATACGGAATCAAAATAAACTCCGATATTTTCCAGGATTTCCGTCGCGGTTTCGGAATGAAAGAGTGTTTGTCGAAACTTTGCCCCGCCACGCAGTCCCTTTGTAAATTGACCGGCGAGCTGTTTCATTTTGCCAAGCGCCGCCTTTTCCGGCATATCCTCGCTGAGAAGGTCAAAAAACTCTAAAAGCACTTCCTGCTTTTCTTTAAGCGTTGGCTCAAAAGGCTTGCATCCTTCGATCGCATCTTCAATTTGCCTGAAGAGCCAAGGGTTCTGCATCGCACCGCGTCCAATCAGGATTCCATCGCAGCCGGTTTCTTCGAATCGTTGGAGGGCGGTTTCGACGGTTGTGACATCGCCATTCCCCGAAACAGGAATCGAAACCGCTTCCTTAATCTGCTTCACCAGCCCCCAATCCGCCAATCCCTGGTAACGTTGCTCCCTTGTGCGTCCGTGCAAAGCTATGTGTTCTACACCGCTCTGCTCCGCCATCTTCGCAACCTCAACGCAGTTTATCTCCGAATCCGAAAAACCCGCGCGCAGTTTCAAAGTAAGAGGAATTGAAATCGCTTTTTTTACTTTCGTTAGAATTTCTTCAAGAAGCGGAAGCTCGCGCAAAAGCCCTGAGCCGCCGCCCTTTTTCACGACCTTTGGCGCCGGGCAACCGCAATTTATATCAATAATATCAGCGCCGATTTCCTCAGCCATTTCCGCCGCCATTACCATTCTCTCTACGTTTGCGCCAAAGATCTGAATCGCAAAAGGACGCTCAAACTCCCTGAAACGCATCATTCGTTTTGACTGCGGCGAGTTTCGCGTCATCCCTTCGACCGAAATAAATTCGGACACGGTCATCCCGATTCCGCCACGCTTTTTTAGCAAGCGGCGAAACGTATAATCCGTAACACCCGCCATCGGCGAAAGTACCAGTGGCGGGCTTATCTCAACGTTTCGGATTTTGAATGGTTTCATACAGTATTGTGAAACGATTTCTACTTCAGCATTTCCGGATGATCAGAATTCAGCTCGATTTTGAGCATTTCCGTTTTATGATCGATAGTGATTATTTTCGATGATTCGGAAACCGTATGATGATATTGCTTGAATTCGTAATTTTGCCACACACGAATTTTATAGGGGGAATTTTCAAGTAGAGCTATCTCGAATCTGCCATTTTTATCCGTAGTTAAAGCCTTGCCGAGATTTCGTTTTGCCTTATCAAGCTGATAGGAAAGGCTAACATTGGCAGCGGGCTTTCCGTTCTTCCAAAAAACAACACCCTTAATTTTTCTTGCCGGGAGTTTTTCGGGCAATATAAAGACAAGGTTTTGGAGCTTTGTGCCTAGGCCGATTCTCAAAACGTCCGCGTCATTCGGTTTCGCGCCTTGCGGAAAAAAGGTGGTTGAATAAGGCCTCTCAACGGAAGGGTCCCAATAGTGGTTCATTCCTATAACATATTTTCCCGCTTTTAGGCCTCTAATCAAAAATGTACCGTCTTCTTCAATACTGACATAGGTGTGCTCTTTATCGGAAATATTCGAGTGATTGAACAATTCCAAAACTGATTTTCGAACTGGGGTTCCATCAGCATTAAGTACTTTTCCGCTTATCTCACTATTATTGGTAATTCCAATCGTCCGCCTCGTGCATGCGGTATCTCTGACCGTTATGTTTGGATTTTTGTTGTTGTAAGAGACGTTAAGACCGAAAACTTGCGGTACGACCGGGGACACCGAATAAGTTCCAGCCGGAACAATTTTTTCGAAATAACCTCTCTCGTTTGGAGTGACGTAATAGATATTGTCTCCCCCAATCTCCATTATCTTAATTTTTTTTTCAGGAAACAGTTCATACCGTTCCGCCCTATTTCGGAAGAAAATAAGTGATTCATAAATATGGCCGAAAATTTTACCCCCCGATCCTCTTTTCCTTCTATTGGCTAGAAATTCTAGTGCATACCTTGCTCTGTTCAGTTTTACGGTACCCGAACAAATTGAAGTCCATAGCTTATCGGGATCAATTCGATGAAAGGCGGATTCTTGTTCGCGGCCGCGGGAGTCGGGTTTTTTCTTCGTAATACGTGCCTTTGACGAGAAAACCACATAGGTCTCATCTTTCTTGAATGGATATCCACAATCTCCGCCGCCGCATCCGGAGTAGATCTTAACCGTTTTTCCTTTTTTCGCACCTTTATAATTTTCTAAAACTTCAAAATATGTTTCGCGGTATTTACACCAACTAATCACACGTGGTTTTTCCTTCGTGCCTTGATTCTGGGAGTTCATGAAGCGTTCTGTTTTAACCACTCTCCCTTTGAAAACAATATCGCTTCTTTGAAAACTTTCGCACGGAACTGAACCAACACAGCTGCATGCGAAAGTCTCCTGACTCCCGACAAAAAAAAGGAGCAATAATAAGCCGCAAATCTCCGTGAGTTTTCGCATATGTATCTTACTTCCTACTCAATTCAATTCCCGACGCCACAAAGGTAATCTCCGTTACTGTGCCGTCGTCGTTTATCTTGTCGAATTTCGTGCCGTCCTCTTCCATCAAGTGTTTAACTTCCTTTTCGGAAAGAGTCTTGAGGCTAAAAACGCCCTCGGTCTTTACTCTGTATCCTGCTGAGTTCAGAGGAATAAAGAAGGAATGATCTTTCATCTTCACCCGGACAGTCTTCGTTGAATCTTTCTTTCTTCCAATCTCCGCCCAGCAGCCTTCCTTCTTACAGGATCGAACCACAAACCCTTTTACGCGAACCATTTTGCCGGCATATTTTTCAGGGTTTCTCAGAACCCTTTTGAGTGAAACCTTCTTGGATTTTCCAATCGGAGCGCCGCGTTTAATTTTTCCATCCGCGTCAAAAGTAGCAACTTTATCTGCTTCTGTAGCCTTTTTCTTGTCAGCCATTTTGTCCTGCGAAAATGCAGATACGGAAAAAACCAAAATTAAAATCACTAGTACAATATATTTTTTCATTATTTCTCTCCTAATTTTCTTAATACACTTATATTTTAATTGGGTGATCGATAAACAATTTTACCGTCAACAATAGTTAGAAAAACTCTTGTTTTCTTAATTTTTTCAACATCTATACTAAAAATATCGTCTGATAAAATCACTAAATCTGCAAGTTTCCCGGCCGCAATCGAGCCCTTTACTTCGTCTTGAAACTCCGCATAGGCTGAGCCGAGTGTGTAAAGGCGAACGGCTTCTTTTACGGTCAGTCTCTCCTCGGGTCTTCCGTATTTTACCGCCGCATAAATTCCGTACATGGGGTTTAAGTCGGTAATCGAAGCATCCGAGCCAAAAGCTATTTTAGCGCCTGTTTTTAAAAGGGTGCGATAAGGATCGCCACCGTAGAAAAGATGGGGTTCGAGCGATGCCACGATGCCCGTTTGCCCAAAAATCGCGACATCTTCCGGGAAAAAGCTGCGCGCATGCTCAACCCTAAGACGTCTATCTTTTTTCCCGTTTCGCGAAATTGTCTCTACAAAGGCACGCAAAATCGAACGATTTGAGCTTCTTCCAATCGAATGAATCATTATCTGCAGCCCTGCCTTATCTGCCGCAACAATATCGCTGAGGAGTATTTTCGCCGACTCCGGATTGGTATCCGCCGAGCTTTTCAAGCATCCATTTCTAACCATCGCGGTGCCGTTTGCACGCTTGATGCCCGAATCGGCGAGTTTTTTCCAGGCGATCAAAGGTGTGCAATCATAAACCCGTGTTTTTAGTTTTCCTTCGGAATCAAGCGCGTTGAGAACTGAATATAGGTCGTCCGAATGCATGTCTTGGACGCTCGTTACCCCAAGAGATGCGGCATAGTTAGTCGCAGTTTCCAAAACCTCGTGCCAGTTTTGCGAGGCAAATTTTGGTATGTGCGTTTTCACCAAAAACATGGCGTTACCGCGAAGTATTCCCGTTGGTTCACCACGGGCGTCGCGCTCAATTTTCCCGCCGCTAATTTTGTTCGGGGTTTTATCGATACCAGCAAGCCTTAGCGCAAGACTATTCGCCAGCGCCATTTTCGCATCGTGGTCGTAAAGGAAAACCGGGTTATTAGGCGAGACTGCATCGATCAGTTGCTTTGAAGGAAGGTTTGCCGGAACCCACTTCGATTGATCCCAACCGCCGCCCAGAATCCAGCGTCCTTTTGGAACAAACCTTATTGCCTCGGCAATTCGATTTCCGATTTCGCCTCTGTTTTTTATTCCTCGTAAGTCCAACGAGGAATAAAGGTTACCTATTCCCGCCAAATGAACGTGAGCATCGTTAAAACCAGGGACGACGAGCCTATTCCGTGCATTGATTAGCTTCGTAGTTCTACCGATGAACCTGCGGATTCTCCGGTTTTTGCCGACCGCGATGATCCTATTCCCTTTAATAGCGAGTGCCTGAGCTTTCGGATTTTGATCGTCAACCGTGTGGATTTTTGCGTTTTGGATTACAAGATCCGCCCGAGGGCGCTGAGAAATCCCATCAGAGCAAAGGTAGAGGAGCAAGAAACATACAAATATTTTACGCATTTACGATCCGTTTGATAATGAAATCCCTTGCCTTGATGTCGTTAATGAGAATCAGGGCCGAAAGTGGCACGAGGGTTTTATAAATATTTGACATCACAAGGCTTATCTCTCAAACTTTAATTGATTAGATTATACCAATGAAGGAAAAACACATCCAGATAATCGGGATTCTTTTGACGCTTTTTTATACCGTGTTTGTTGCATGGATTTATTGGGCGGCACCGAAGAGTTTGGGAGACGTTTCCACTAAGGCATCCGAAACGATAGAAAGTGCGAAGACTAAAGCGCAGGTGATCACAAACACCTATTCGATCAATCAAGCGAAATTCGATGAGGGGCTGAGAGCTTTTAGAAAGGATAATTTTGTGCTCGCGCGGGATTTTTTTGAAAGGGCTGATAAAGAAAAACGCGATGCCAAAACTCAGTTTTACATCGCCTATAGCTTCTACAGGCAGGGCTGGGGACGATTTGCCAATGACGACGAACTCTTTAAAAAAGGACTTGAGCAAACGATAAAAGTAAGAAAGCTTGATCCGGACTACAAGGCTGCCGATCCTGATTTAAAATTGAAGACTCCAATCGAGCTGCAGCACGAATTTGAGGAAGGCTTACGAATTACGGCAGCTGATTTTAATCCCTTTAAACTAACTCGCGAAAGAAAATAGGATGTCCGAAAGTTTAAACAAAGATAGTGAAATGGAAGCTGTAATCGACGGCGAAGTCGTTGAGAAACCTCCGCACGATTTGACCGATTCCGAAGGGTCGGAAGAGGGAATTACGCCGAAACCTTCGCCGTCGATCTCGAAAGCTATTGAACCAGACGCGAGACTTAAGGGCTCAAAACCTTATTTCCAGTATGTCTATTTGCCGCTAATCTTCTTGACGGTTGCGCTCCTAGGCGGTTTTCGGGTCGGAGCAGATGGGAGTTTTGTTTTTCTGGTTCCGGCGCTTATCTGTTTAGTTTTTGCTGTTTTACTGCTCCTTCTTTTCTTCCGCTCGGGACTTTTGCAGCTAGACGGATGGTTTTCGGAAGATTTTTCGAGCTTGAGAAATTTTGCGAATGGGGCGGTGGTTTTTACACTCTTCTGGGCGGCTGTGCAGGTGTTTAATTCGTTGATACCGGAGCAAGGGTTGCCGTTTTGGGTTGTCGCTTTCTGCTTTTTCTGGACACTTTGGAACAACTTGTTTTCCGATTTCAGTACAAAAACGCTACTCACCAGCTTGGGCGGATTGTTTGCTTTCGCGTTTGTCGCTAAGTATATCGTTTTATTGAATCTCGTTTCGAACGAAGGCGGAAGCTGGCTTGAGCGTCTTTGGCAAAACCCCTCAAAAGAGGCGGTTACATACTTTTTAGACCTTCCCAGATTTTCGGGCGCTACTGGATACGTTCAGTTTTTTACGGTGATTTTGTTCTTGGTTGGCTTATTCTTTCTGAGCCCCAGATCAACAGAAGAAAGTTAGAAAACTATCTATAATAGCGGATCATCTTCGAGAATTTTCTCAGAAATCAGTTCATACAATTTACGCGCATCTTTTTTGGAGACCTGTTTTTTATTCGGAACATCGACGACTCTAACCGTAGAAATACGTTTTCCGTAAGAGATTAGAATTTCATCGTCGATAGATATTTCTCTGGAGGATTTCGCAAGGGTCCCATTCACTCTGACGAGTCCGGCTTTTGCAAATTTTTTTGCCAGTGTGCGTCGTGGTACCAATCTGCTTAGTTTTAAGAAAATATCGAGTCTCATAAACAAAAAACGCCATCAACCGACGGCGTTTCAAAACAGAAACTCATCGATTGCTACTTACTTACTGAGGCAGTCTTTTTATCTTCGGGTTTGAGATAGGGCATTACAATCGCCTGATAACTTTCACGAATCTTGATGTAAGCATCATCTAGGAGCTTTTCCATATACTCTTTTCGTGCGTTTGGTAGTTTCTCCTGGAGTATTGCATTTCGCACGATGCCTTCATCAAAATGAGCTTCGTCAGAGCCTTTTGTTCTGGCATCTAAGCGAAGAATCTCCATTCCAATGTCCAATTCGATTGGGTCCGTATAGCCTCCAACTTTTACCTTTGCGAGAGGTTTTGCAAACTTCGTGTCGAGCGTAGGAACCGCAAAATCGCCGACTTTACCTTTCTTTTCGACAACGTCGGGACGATCAGAATTCTCCATCGCCATTTTCACAAAATCCGCCCCTTTCCTTAAATCGGCAACGATCTGACGCGCCTTTTGTTTTACCGCATTTTTGTCGCGTCCGGCAAAGCTTAGGAAAATCTCGCTGATTGTAACCATCTCGGGCTTCTTAAACCTTGCTGCGTTTTTTGCATAATAATCTTTAATTTCTTTATCCGAAATAGCCCAATAGGTAACGCTGTCCACCTGATTTCGCAAAACAATATCTTGCGTGAAGCGCTTTCGCATATCTTCCCTTACTTTCACCGGATCCAATCCCTGCTGCCGCATTGCCGCGTATAGCTCGTCAAGCGACTTGAGATTGAATTGTTTCATTTGCCCAAGAAAAGTTTGATTTATCTGTGCTTCAACGTCTTTTTCGACCCCCATCTCCTTTCCGCGTTGCATTAGGAGCTCTTCGCTGATCAGGTTTGCAATCAGCTGTCCGAATTTGCCGTCAACGATAGCCGTTGCTTCGGCCTTTGATTTGCCCTGTTGCTGTTGAATACTTGCAATTGTGCTTCTCTTTTCTCGGTTAATCTGTGAAAGCGTAATCACACTCTCATTAACCTGCGCTACGACTTCATCAACCACAACTGCATCAGTTTCCTGAGCACGCGCGGACCCCAAACTTATTAGCAGCATCGAGACTGCAAAAACTACAGATTTTGAAAATCTCACAATAATTACTTCCTTTATGTATAAATTAGTTACGCCTAATCGAGAATATTAATCTCGAAACTACTCGATTTGCAAATTCATTTGATGCACATTCGATGATTTAGGTTTCTTGTTGCGTGAGACGTTATTCTTTGGAAAAAGCGTCGAAATACTAATTTATTAGGAAAACAGGCGATCTACTCACTTTTCGCCATAAGCATATGAACAAGAAATGCCCCAGTTGTGATTTGCTGAATTTCCGAGACG
Organism: Aridibacter sp.; assembly: GCA_965216195.1. Classification (GTDB taxonomy): domain Bacteria; phylum Acidobacteriota; class Blastocatellia; order Pyrinomonadales; family Pyrinomonadaceae; genus Aridibacter. Next base: position 318,851 of record OZ244151.1, read on the forward strand.
CTAAATTTTGTCAGCGCTGCTACACGCTCATTTCCACTGTTTCTTTAAACTCAGATCGGGAAAACGGCGGAATCGCGAGAATGCTGATAAGACGCGCTCTGATATGCATCGGGATGTGTTTGTTTGTATTAGTAGGGTTTTATGCCTCTCTTGTTTTTTCCTCGAAGTCACTAAACGCTGAGGAATCAGCAAAAGTTGAAAAAGCGATTGAGCTGCTCGAGAAAAAGGGATTTTACGAAGAAGTTTATTATCTTAGAAACTTTGCTGTTTTTCGCGGCAGTGATAACTGGCTAAACTCCTTGGTTCAAAAGGAAAACGCCTATGCGGCGACGAATTACCCTTTTGAGATAATGACTATCTATCCCGACTTTTTCACCTACACGAAGGACGACGTAGAAAGAGCTGCAATTCTTCTTCACGAAGCAAAACACCTCCAAGGCGAAGAAGAAAAGGTCGCGTATGAGTTTGTTTGGAAAAACCGTCAGGCTTTGGGCTGGACCGAAGCCGAATATCATAAATCAGTTCTTTGGAAAAACGTCCGCCGCCAGACACGTGAATATGCACCAAACCTGTTTATCTGCGAGTTTAATAATTATGGCGATTGCACTAACGACGGTTCATTGATAGATGGGATCGTTGAAAAAGCCTCACTTTCCAATTCTTTCTAAAACTTCACGCGCATGTTCGATCGGATTTTCCGCCGCACTAGGCAAACGTAGGATACCATTCGGCGAAAATGCAGCTCCCTCCAATTCTTCAACCAATTTCATTAACTTTTCAGGGTCAATTTGAGATTTTTCATCGAGTTTGATCGCGATGCCGTCTTTCGTCTTATCAACTGAGACGATATGCAAGATTTCCGCCGTCTGCCGCAGGCGCGAATAATCAAAGAGGTTTTCCACGGATTCAGGAAGTGTGCCGTAGCGATCCTGCACTTCAAGATAAATCTTCCTAAGGTCTTCGTCCGTCTCCGTTGAGGAAATTCGCTTGTATGTGCGAAGCCTCTGGCTCGTTTCGCTTATATAATCTTGCGGGATTGAAACGTCGATTCCGAGATTAATCGAAACGCTTGTTTCATCTTCGATTTCCTCGCCGCGAAGTTCCTGGATCGTGCGGTTGAGCATTTTTGTGTAGAGATCAAATCCTAGCGAATCGATGTGTCCGGATTGTTGCCCGCTTAAAATATTGCCCGCACCGCGCAACTCCAAATCGAGTGCAGCGATACGAAAACCCGCTCCCAGATCGGAAAATTCACGTATTGCAGACAGGCGTCTGCGGGCGATTGGCGTAAGTTCCTGTTCGCCGGGAATCAGCAAATACGCGTAAGCGCGGCGTGACGAGCGCCCTACACGCCCCCGAAGTTGGTAAAGTTGAGAAAGTCCGTAATTATCCGCACGGTTGATAATCACTGTGTTTGCACGCGGGATATCAATTCCGTTTTCGATGATCGTAGTCGCTACAAGCACGTCGTATTTGTAATCGACAAAATCGAGCATTACCTTTTCCAGTTCTTTTTCAGACATCTGTCCGTGTCCGATTGCGATTCGCGCATTTGGAACGATTTTTTGAACGTGAGCCGCGATTGCTTCAATCGTTTGAACACGATTGTGTATGAAAAAGACCTGACCGTTTCGCGCCAGCTCGAGCTCAATTGCAGACTTGATAACGCCTTCTGAAAACTGCACAACCTGCGTATTGATCGAAAGCCTGTCACGCGGAGGCGTTTCGATTACAGACATATCACGCATTCCGATCATAGACATATTCAACGTACGCGGAATCGGTGTTGCAGTGAGCGTAAGCACATCAACCTTCTTTTTCAGCTGTTTCAATTTCTCCTTATGCGCGACGCCGAAACGCTGTTCTTCATCCACGATTACGAGCCCGAGATTCGGAAATTTTACGTCGTTTGACAATAGTCTGTGAGTGCCGATCAAAATATCGACGTCACCTTTTTCGGCATTTGCGACGATCTCTTTTTGCTCTTTTCGCGAGCGAAAACGCGAGATCATATCGATCTTTATCGGAAACGCCGCAAACCTCTGTTTGAAGGTTTCGAAATGCTGATAAGAAAGAACGGTGGTCGGCGTCAAAACTGCCGCTTGTTTTCCGTCCATCACCGCTTTGAACGCCGCGCGCATCGCCACTTCTGTTTTCCCGTAGCCTACATCGCCGATTACGAGGCGATCCATTGGAGTCGCCGTTTCCATATCTTTTTTTATGTCATCGATCGAGGTCGCTTGATCCGTCGTAAGCTTATAAGGAAATGCATCTTCAAACTCCTTTTGCCACGGGGCATCTTTTGAAAACGCAAATCCTTTTACGAGTTTTCGCTCAGCATAAAGACGCAATAGCTCATCCGCCATATCGCGCATCGCTCGTTTTGCTTTCGCCTTGGTCTTCTGCCAACCCATTCCGCCAAGGCGATCCAAACTAGGTTGTGTGCCTTCGCTTGAGCCGTAGCGGGAAACGAGGTCGAGCCGCTCGACCGGCACAAAAAGCTTAGCGTCGTCGGCATAAACGAGGAGCATAAACTCGCGCTGGGCTCCATGCGAGTCGATCATTTGCAAGCCTTCAAAGCGTCCGATGCCATGATCGACATGCACAACGAAATCGCCCGGCTTAAGATCGCGGAAATCTGAGATGAAAGCGCTGGTTTTCGATTTTCGGGATTTAGGTTGAGGACGGTTTGGCTGAAATTCCTGCTGAAATTTTTCGCCGAAGAGTTCCGCTTCCGTATAAATTTCGGCGTCCAAATCCGGTATTTCGAACCCGCTTGAGAGATTGCCAACGCGGACTAAATCTTCAGGTAAAATTACTTCGTAATCACGTAGAATATCGTTGAAACGTTCTGCGAGTCCCTGCGACTGAAAGACGAAAAGCGCCTGATGAAAGTCTGCAGCAAATTTCTTGATATCGCCGCAGTATCTTCTGACCGAACGCGATTGAATTTCGAAATTGACAGACTTTTCTGCGGTGGAAAAAAGGAAGAGGGGTTTTTGGTTTTTGGCTTTCGATTTTTGGTTCTTGGTTTTTGGTTTTGCGATGTCGGGTTTTGAAAGTTTGCCTTCCAGCGAAAATTCCTCGTCTGTTTCAGCCGCCACTTTTCCGAGGCTTCTCAATTCAATTCGCTGCATTTCGTTTAATTTTTCGCGAAGTTCCCCACCTGTGAGAAAAATCTCTTCGGGTTTGAGACCAATTTCCCCGTGTTCGATTATTTCCTCATAATGGTCTTCGGTTTTCTCGTAAAAACCGGCGAGATTTTGTTCGATGATGGTTGGCTCATCGATTACAAAAATCGCATTTTCGAGATAATCAAATATGCTCGAATCGTGTTTCTTAACGAGCGGCATCAAAAACTCCCAACCCGAAAAGGTTTCTCCCTCTGCCGCGAATTCTGTGCGATCTTTTAGATTGCGGACAAATTCTTCGTCGCAAAAGCGCTCGTTTGCTGCCTCTGTCCATAATTTAAAGTCTTCGTCGGTTGCGGAAAATTCGCGCATAGGGGCGATCGAAATTTCTTTCACCTGTTCGATTGAAAGCTGAGAATCTGCGTCAAACGTGCGAATTGAATCGACTGTATCACCAAAAAATTCAATCCGCGCGGGAGTTTCCGAATCAGGCGACCAGACATCGACGATCCCTCCGCGCACCGAAAATTCACCGATATTCGCGATTGGTTCCTCTTGCCTGTAACCGCTCGCCAAAAGTTTTCCTATCAATTCTTCAGGTGGAAAATCCTTGTCGCGTTTCAAATTCACGCCGAGCTTTCTTAGCTTTTCGGGTACGGGAATTTTTGTGACGAGAGATTTCGCGGTAACGAGTAGGAATTCCGGCGACGAATTCGTTAAGCTCCAGAGCGCGAGCGCCCGCTCTTCTTGAGTTTCCGCGTGGGGTGAAACTCCCGAATAAGGATCTGCGTCAAACGCGGGAAGGCATAAAATCTTCGCGGTTTGATTCTGCTGCTCGGAGTGCGTTCGAAAGAAGTCGAGATCGGTTTTCCATGTTTCTAAATCTCTGTTGAGGTCTGCGACGATTACTAAAGTTTTTCCGGTTTGTTTTTGAAGCGCGTAAAGTACAAATGCCTTTGCGGAAATTGAAGTTAAACCGCTTAAGTTCAGCAATTTTGCGCCGCGCATTATCTCGTCATGCAAACGGCTTGGTTCGTTGGAAGCTTCGGCGGTTTGGTTTATGGGCATAAAATTTGCGGCTGGCTAACGTGAAAAATATAGAATCAATGCGGCAACGAGAACGAGGATTAGAAAAATCAAGGCACCAATTTTTACCCAACTGTAAGGTCTTTCACCTTGAACCTCGCCCGTTCTGCCGTTTACAAACACCTGATAGACATTGTCTTTATATCGATAAGCGGCAGCGTAAATTGGCAAAAGTAAGTGTTTGAAAGTTACATTCGAAAAGCTTGTTGAAACGTCGTTAATTCTTTGCGTGTCACCGCCAATGTCGGCTCTTACATCCGAACGAATGGCAGTCTCAGCGATATCGCCAAACAATTGGTAACCCTCATCGAGCCGAACTTGATAGGTTTGGGCTTTGTGTCCGGAAAGGTATGCGGGATTGTAAGGTTTCGCCTCGTCTAAACCCCAGGGTTTCAGTTCATCGAGGTATTCCCGTGGGAGGAGTCGTGTAGCCGGTATCAACTCATCATCGAAATGTCTGTCAACTGTTCCGCTTGCCGAGTACCAGCGGGTTTTCCTGACCCGACGGGTTTTTCGTTTGCCATTTTGAGTATAGCTTTGAGTCTCCCAATAATGTTCGCCGCGTTGCCCCGTGTAGTTGCTGATGGTATATGCGTCAAACGTCCAGTAAGGAATATAGATGCTGCGCTTATTTTCCGTTTTGGCGAGTTTCTTTAGTTTTGACGGCGCAAACCAAAGGGTGCGAACCCACTTTTGAAATTCTTCGCGAGCTTTTTCGGGAGTGACGAGAAGCGGCAAAATTCCTTTTGGAGCGATCAAAGGGTCGGTTGATTTGGGCTGCGCGACGATCTCTGCGCCGCAGAAATCGCAGTCTTCGGTCGTTTGAGGCGGGGTGAAGATGATCACCGCTCCACAGCTATTGCATTCAACCTGCATCGTATCGAGCGCCATTGGCTGCAGCGAGGTCGCGCCTTTGTCGAGGAACTTCTCGTACGAGACCTCCTTAATTTCTCCTTCCGAATCAATGTCTTGACTGTGTTCGCAGTATGTGCATCGGAGTTTTTGAAGCGCGGGGTCAAAGTGCATATCCGCAGCGCAGCTGTCACATGAGAAACGGCTTACGTTTTCATCTTTTATCTCTTTGAATTTGTCCATGGCAGTTACAAAATCTAATCGAGCAGCATCAACACAGCCTCACCTTCAACGAGAATTTCATCATCTTGGTTTCGGCAAACTGTTTCGATCGTAACAATGGGTTTATCGTGCCGTATGTGTTTAACGACGCCAGTTGTTGTTACGGTATCGCCGATAAACGCCGGATGCCGGAAGGTCAGGGTTTGCCCAAGGTAAACCACTTTTCTAACGCTCAGCTCCCAACCTAAAAGCCCGGAAATAAACGAGGCTGTCAGCATTCCGTGTCCGATTCGCTTTTTAAAGCGCGTTTTCGACGCAAACTCATCATCAAGATGAATCGGATTGTAATCGCCGGCAACATCGGCAAACTGCCTGATCAATACGTCCGTAATCTCTTTCTTAACCGAAAATGTGTCGCCGATTTCTAAACTCATAGTTTCATTTAAACGCAATTATTCGCAGAAAACGGAAATGACCGCCTATGTCATTCGCGTTTACTGCTTGAAATTTACTTTTTAGACTTTCGCATGTATGAATTTTGTTTTCAAAAACAGAATAAAAAAAGTCCGCTTCATCGGAAGCGGACACAAGTAAAACGTAAGGAGTAAAAATCTCGATTCTAATGTAGACAAATTTCGCTGTTATTCCATCCGAATTTCAACTCTTCCTCGGCAACGGGTTTGCCGTTTTTCTTTTTTGTTAAAGTTCCTTTCAGAACTTTTTCTTCCAGTTCGAGAGTGTAAAAATTTCCTTTGACGAGATATTCACCGTTGAATTCAAAAGAAATTCCGTTCCTTGTTTTGGTCGTAAAACTGATTTTCCCATCCTCAATTTCGATGTTGGGTATATCAAAATAGTCGTGCATTTCGCAGCCATCTTCACCGCTATCACTGTCTTCCAACAACAGAGTTCCTTGGGGGGGCATGAAGTCTCCGAATCTTTCATCTTCCGATTCAACCTCAAAATTTTTGTTGGCAATTGTAAAGAGGAAAAAATCGCCAAACGTTTTAGATTCTTCAAGCAAATAGTACCTTCCTTCCGGGTCAAAATATCTGAGGTTTTCTTCATCTTCTTTCGGATCCGAAAGCTTTTCTTCCTCAAAATCAATTGGTAAGACTGAATTCGGGTCGTTGATATCGAATTCAGACCTCTCCATTTTTATGCTTTCGGTCTGTGACGTTGACCTGCTTTCGAGAAAATATCGGAAAACGGCAATCCAGGCGACGCCAATTGCAAAAGTAAGTGTTCCGATGATCAAGTTTAATAAGATTGTTTTTAGATTCATTGACACTACCTCGGTTTCTATTTCGTTAGTTCTTAGAATTATTCAGCACCCTTCAATCTTGCGAAAAGTAATTTCATACCTTTTCACAATCTTTCCGTTCTTAATTTTCATGAGCGCACCAATGAGGACTGGCTCCTTACTTGGCGACGGATCGTTTGGGTCAAGACCAAATGCTCCCGAGTATTCATAACTTACGCCACCTAACGTATTTGTGGAAAAAAATAGTTCTCGTTGTGCGAGAAGAACTTTTTCAAACTTAAAGCTTTTGTTTGTCTTAAAGTGACCTACTGGCGGTCCAATCAAATAATCAATTCTCTGAGAATCAGCGCCAGCGAAATGGAGCTCCATTTCTTTGAACTCCTTGAATGGTTTATATGTTGAATCGTCAATTTCATAGGCGCCGCTAAAGCTAAAGCTGGTGAAAGCCGATTCTTCGACGGCTTTAAGTGCTGCTTCTTTTACCACACCAGCGGCCTTATTAGCGGTATTTTTAATGTCTTCGTCTTTCTCGATTTTGAGACCACTGTTTGATCTTTCCGAGGGACTCATTGAAGAGGGTTCCGCTTTTACGGATTCGATTTCGGTTTGAACCGGTACGAAGAATTGATAAAAGCCAAGCCAGCTGATTCCGATTGTGAATGTCAACCAACCGATGAAAAAGTTTAAGAGAAAGCTTTTGAATCTCACTTGTTACTCCAAATTGCAAATGGTTTAAGGACTGCTAGGTTCAAATTATATTCACATGTGGAATCTCCAATAGCGGTTTCCTACTGTGAGCCTACTGAGGTTATCCACACCAGTTTCGAATTAAAGGTTGAAATTCGCCGTTTTACAACTTTTTCGCTAAACTCTAAACTCTGAACTTTGAACTTAAAAGATATGAATATCCCTGAATATACAGAAATTATTGAGCCAAACGATCAAACCGAAGCTCGTGAGCAAAATCTAAAAGAACTGATCGAACTCATCGGCAATCCGTATCCGAATAAGTTTGAACGGTCGGATATCTCGGGCGAAGAAGACACTATCTCAAGAATCGCCGTGCTCCCGGAAGCAGTCGAAGCCGAAAAGGAGATAGGAAAGATCATCGCCAATTTAGGCGAAGGCGAAAGGCTAAATGCGGAATCGAAACAACCGCTTAATGAAAAACTCAAAGCGCTTGGGGTGGTTCGTGTTGCGGGTAGGCTTGCAACTCCGCCGCGTGTAATGGGCAAAGCCGCGTTTGTGCATTTATCGGATGGCAAAGAGCGGCTGCAAATTTACGTTCGCAAGCAAGATGCAAAGGCGATTCACAACGACACTGGCGAGGCTCTCGAAGAGGGAAATACCGGCTTTTCGCTTTTCAAACGACTTGATCACGGCGATTTTGTTGGCGTGGAAGGTTTCTTGTTTTTGACAAATACGGGCGAACTTTCAATTCACGTCGAGCGGATTCAGTTTCTTGCAAAAGCGATGGTTCCGATGCCCGACAAAATGCACGGAATTGCCGATCCTGAAATTCGCAGGCGTTATCGATATGTTGATCTGATTGGTTCGAGTTTGCAGGTTGAAGACGAAGGTTTAACAACGCGTGAAGTATTCGAACGCCGCGCAAAAATTATTTCTTCCTTTCGGCATTATCTCGAGGATGACGGCTACATCGAAGTTGAAACGCCAATGCTTACGCCAAAAGCTACGGGCGCGGCGGCAGAACCTTTTGAAACTTATCACAACGCTCTCGATATTAAGCTCTACGCACGGATTGCTCCCGAACTTTATCTAAAAAGATTGATGGTTGGCGGGTTTGAGAAGGTTTACGAACTCAACCGAAACTTTCGCAACGAAGGTTTGTCGCACAAACACAGCCCCGAATTTACGATGCTTGAATTCTATTGCGCCTATATGGATGTCAACGGAATGATGGATTTCGCTGAGGAGATGATTCGCGAATCGGTTCAGAAGGCTACGGGCGGTTTAACAATTGAATACGAAGGAAACGAGATCGATTTTGAAAAACCGTTTGAACGACTGGCGATGAAAAACGCTATCTTGCGTTACAAACCCGACGCGGAAGTTACCGAAGAAAATATGGAGGAATTATTCGACGAATACGCCGAAGAAAACATAGTCCAGCCGACTTTTATTATCGACTATCCCAAATCTATTTCTCCCCTTTCCAAGGCGTCGCCGGAGAATCCAAACGTTGCCGAGCGTTTTGAATTATTCATCAACGGAATGGAATGTGCGAACGGATTTTCGGAATTAAACTCGCCGAAGGAGCAGTACGAACGCTTTGTCGATCAAATGAAGGAACGCGAATCAGGTGACGCCGAGGCGATGGTAATGGATGAAGATTATATAAGAGCTTTGTCGTACGGAATGCCGCCCGCTGCTGGAATCGGCATCGGAGTTGACCGCCTTGTAATGCTTCTTACAAACCGTCACCACATACGCGATGTCGTTTTGTTCCCGCATATGCGACCGGAGAAGAATACCACAGGGGATACGGAGTAGGGGCGGGTCTTGTGCCCGCCCAATAAGCCGTTAGGCGCAAAAAACAATTAGGACCTCATAATGAAAAACGACGAGTGGAAATTTCGTAAAAACTCACTTCGCCTGTCGAATTTTGATTATGCCTCACGGTGTCATTTCGTAACGATTGTCTCGCAAGACAGAAAGAAGTTTTTCAAGGACAAACGCATTGCCAAGTCTACCGTCGAAACGTTATTAAACCTTCGCTCAGAATATAATTTCAATCTTTATTCGTTTTGTTTGATGTTCGATCATTTCCACGGTCTTGTCGGCATTGGCGAGTCACAAATGACCTTAGGTAGGATTATTGGCGATTTTAAGAGTCTTTCAACAAAGGAATTCTGGAAGTTTTATGATGGAAAATTGTGGCAGCGCCAGTTCTTCGACCATGTGATTAGAAACGAACAGGATTTCTTTGAAACGATCAAATATATAAGATTGAATCCCGTTAAAGCGAATTTTGTTGAGAATTGGGAAGACTGGAGATTGTACGGTGAGCCGGATTTATAATTCTGGATTCGCTTCGCTTATTGGGCAGGCACAAGACCTGCCCCTACATGGTTTATATAAATCTACGAAATTCAGACGTATTAAAATCCGCTTGTGGAGATATTTCAGGTATCTTCGCATTTTTGTTTTTGAATTCGTGTGCACCTTTTCCGCGTCCCATGTCGCCCATGCTCGCGAGTTTTACGGTGTCGCGTCCGTAGCGGTAGTTTAGCTCGTCGATTACATCGGTAAGACCCCGCCAGCGTTCGAAGACATCTCGCTCGAATAGACGGCTCGACATTCTCTCAACCTTAACAATATCGGTCAAAATCACACCTGCTTTTTTGTATTCCAAACCGGGCACGAAGATTTTTTCGAAGGTCTCGAGCGCCCATTTGTTGATTTCGTTTTTTAAATCGGAGTGGTAAACGGATTTGTAACTCAGCTTAAATGACGAATAATTTTTCTTAAATCGATTCGTTCGCAAGAAAACGGTTACGCGTTTTGCTGCGAGTCCGTCGCGCCGCATTCTTTCAACAGCGCGAACTGAGAAATTCAAAACGCAGTTTTTGAGTTCGACGTAGTCTGTGACCGCTTTTCCAAAGGAACGGGTATGAGCGATCGATTTTCTACTGCCAAAAGTTCTTTCAAACGGGTAGCAACGTACGCCCCGTAATTCGAGCACCGTTTTCCCGCTGAGCAAACTCAGATGTTTGCGAATAAATTTTACGCTCGACTTGCTGAGATCAAGGGCGTTTCGGATATCAACCGATTCGAGGCGTTTCGCCGTCGGTTCTCCAACACCCCAAACACCCACGACCGGCGTTTTCTTAAGCGCAAACTCTAAAAAAGGCGAATCGTACAAGTCTAAAACGCCCTTGGTCTTCGGCGATTTTTTGGCGAGTCTGTTAGCCAATTTCGCAAGCGTTTTGGTTTTTGCGATCCCGACCGAAATCGGAATTCCGGTTGATTCTTCGACCTTTTTCTTTATCGAGGCTCCGACATCGACGGTTTTATCCGGTGTTCCCAAATCGAGAAACGCCTCGTCAATCGAATAAACCTCAACCGCGTTTTCACCGATATTTTCACGTACAAGCTTCATCACCTGGCGCGAGATCTCGCAGTAAACACGTAGGTTTGACGAAATAATTGCAGTATCGTGAGCCTGCAAAACGTCTTTAACCTGGAAAAAAGGCTGAGCCATTTTCACTCCCATTTTCTTTACGCGATCGCTTCGGGAAATCACACAGCCGTCGTTGTGAGAGAGAACAACGACCGGGCGTTTTTTGAGCGTCGGGTCAAAAACCCTTTCGCAGGAAACATAGAAATTGTTGCAATCGACAAGTCCAATTGCTCGGTTGGCGTACATGATAGATGAGACATTGTATCAAAGATAGGACATTTATGGGAAATAAAAAATGCGTGCTCAGCGGTTCTCCGAGTCAACGTCTAGTTGAGTGCTTTTTTCAATAGCTTTTCGGAAATCTGAGATCGATTGCGGAATTTTTAGTGCGTTTGAGGCTTCCACTAAACTCTTAAACTTCATTTTATAAATCGACTTGTTCATCTTATTGTCATGATACAAAACAAATTGACTAAAAAAATTCGAGGGGAATTCCTGGCTCAGGGGTTTTCCTTCGGTAAAGGTGTAATAGACCATATCAGCATTATTAACCTTCTTTGATAAATCTGCTTTTATGATTGGTCCCATCTGAATATTTTTGTGCGCAAATTCTAGCTTCCTGGACATAAGCCACTTAACCGATTCGTCTGTCATAAACAGAAACAATGTTTCAAATTTTGCGGAGCCGTAGAGTGTGATTCCGTAACCCGATCCTTTTACAGCGACAAACGCGGGAACACTCCATTTATCTTCCTTCCTAATACAAACCAACCCTTTTCCTTTAGTGAACTGTCCAAAAAAAAGAGTTGCACGCTCGATTCTCGGTATTACAACGATAGCCTTAGCCTTTTGCAAATAAGCCAAGGGCAAATTTGTGAGTTCTGAGTTTACGATACTCGTAATCGTTTTGGTTGCACTTTCCGCTCTTTTGTTTGCAACAGCCAGTTTTTTTGGAGAGATTTGACCGATGGCGGGAAACGTCACCAATAGTGTTAGAAAAACTAAATTTCGTATTCTCAGTTGGATATTCTTCACGAGTTGACTATAGCTTCTTAAACCTAATTATAAAAGAGTAACTTCTGTAGATTGGCATAACCGAAAGCTTACCAATTTGTCTGGTTTCAAGCTCTTCAAGATATGGGATCAATGCCTCGTGATATTTCACATGAAATTGCTTAAGCCATATTTTCAGAACTTGCCGAAACCGTTTTGGCAGATCTCGTTGATCGTAAAAATCAACAATATAGAGCGATTGCCCGCGTTTAAGATTATCGAGTGCGCTCCGAACGGCTTCCCGCCAGGTTGGGATCATTGAAATAGAGTAAGAAAAGAAAATCGTGTCAAAAGGCTCGCCCAAGCCAAAGGTGGAATCAAACGAAAAGTTGTCGGCAAGAGCGCTTTCGAATCTGATATTGTGAAGGTTTTTGCCGCGTGCTTTTGCTCCCGCAGTTTCGAGCATCGCTGCTGAGGCATCGAGGCCGTAGAAGTCTGCGTTTGGGTGTTTTTGAGCGAGTATCATTAGATTCCGACCCGTTCCACAACCGATTTCGAGAACATTTTCATAGGGCTGGATATCCATTTCCGAAATCAGTTTGTCGCGACCCAACAGGTAATATTTTCGTGTAAAGTCATAGAAGTAACGCTGGTGGCGATACATTCGATCCATTTTTTCGAAAGCTGAAGACATAAAAAGATAGCCACCGAGGGCAGAGAGAGAGCTCAGAGATAGAGACGGAGACAGAAACCGAATGCGAACGAGGGAGCTCTTTGGCCGACTCTATTTTAAAACGTAAAGGTGAAAGCCTCCATAAATTGACGCTCGATCTTCGGTAAATAGTTTTTCCGACAAATCCTTTTGATACCGAAACTTCTCAATTAGATTTTTCGGTAAACTCCTTTCAATCGGGGAAGATTTCCCGGCCGTACGGAAAATTATTCGCGACCCCGATTTACACTTTGTGGCAATCGCAGACCATAAATCGGTGATCGTTTCAGCGTTCATCCAATCCTGGGCATCCAGAAAGACAAAGCGGTCGAAAGTGCCGACTTCGCTTTCTTTAATTTCATCGCTTATGGAGCCGATTCTGGTTTTGATTTTTCCGATTTGTGATTTCAACAGTTTAAAATTTTCTACTTTCAGGTATTCCGGAATCGCGCGCCGTTTTTCCGTATCGTACTTTCGGGCAAACGCTTGCCATGCAAAGTAGTTTTCCCCAATCGGATAATCGACCGCAAGTTTTTTTGCGCGTTCGCGATAAACATCTATGATAGAGCCGCCTTCCTTAAGATCTTGTTGCAATTCTTCATATTGCTGCGGCGGAATTCCCAAGCCGAAAAGCGTCACGGGCATCTTGCCAACCGCATGGATTAGAAAATTATCAAAAAAAGGTTTGATGTGCTTCTCGTAAAGTCGCGCCTGCTCATCGAGGGAATTCGCCTCCAAAACCTTTGCCGGATTTAAGCCAATCAATCCGGAGAGTCTGTGGAAGAAGCGCAGGAAATAGCCGTTTCGGGAATGCTCGTACAAACCATCCTTTTCAAAATAACCGATTCGCTTCCGGCCGAGTAGGCTAACGGGAAAAGAACCTCGTTCCCAGAAACCACTTGTTTCTGAATCCAAGTTTGGTGCGATGAATTTATGGTAGTTTGCTAAGTTTCTTTCGCCCTTGCCCTCGCCAAAAAAAGAAAAGAAATCTTCGTGGCCGGGTAGGTGTTTTATTGCCGCGATTTTCAGATTTAATAAATAGATGTGGTGACGATTAAGGTCTACCGCAGTGACGGATTCTGGTTTTTCGATCAGGTAATTTAGGGCATTGCAGCCGCCTGAGGAGATTGTTAGGATCCTTGAAGTTTCCTCTATGCGAAGCGCCTCTATATCTACTTCGGGGTCTTCCCAAATTTGGTTGTAAACAAATGCATCAAACCAAAGGGCAAAAAGCTTTTGGAGAACGCCCTGCTTTGCCGAGACATCTTTTTGTCTGACAGCATCTAAAACAAGCTGTTCAGATTTCATTGTGCACCCCTTTTTATATGCGGGTTTCGGCATTACTCATTAGTCAAAACCAAAACCGGATCAATATCCGACGCGCGCCAGGCAGGATAGAGCGCACCTACGAGACTTCCTGCAATGGCAATCAAAAACGCTGTCGCTATCCAACCGACGCTAAATTGAAACGCCAGATTGAAAAAACTACTGATTAAAAACGCGGCGGCATAAGAAACTGCAAGCCCAACAATAATGCCCAGAAGTCCGATTAAAAACGCCTCTCCTTCGATTACTTTTACAACAAAAGATTTCGAAGCGCCGAGCGATTTTAATATGCCAATTTCTTTTCGTCTTTCGGTAATCGTAGTGTACATCGATAGAAGTACGAAGATCGTGCTTACCAATGCTCCGAGACCTACCAAAGAGTTTAAGAAAATACCAAGACCGGGGATTCGATCCTGCGCGTCGGCGATCAGGTCACTTGTGAGGTTAAGTTTGTTTCCCGGGAGCGCCTCATCAATCCGATTCGCGACCGCACTAACATCCGCACCGTCGTCGAGCTTTACAAGAATGTATGTGCACCTTTTCGGGTTTTGAAGTGCATCCTGGATTGCCCCGAGCGACATTTTTATTCGCGAACCGGAAGATGGCGAAAAGATTCCGACAATTGTGTAATTTCTGCCAAAAAGTTCTATCGAGTCGCCGGGAGCGCGCTTCTTGTTTTCAGCATGAATTTCGTCAATTATCACCTCATTGTTGCTTTCAGGAGCGCGACCTTTTTCGATCTTCATCTCGTTCATCTTAGAAAAAGGCTCCCAATCGACACCATCAATTTGCTCGATTCCCCAACGCTCTTTTGTGCTCGCCGCAAAATATCGATAAACGGGAATCGCAGTTTTGACGCCTTCAATCTTTAACAGCTCATCGGCATATTTTGTGTTTACGGAGGCGTTGGAACTAGTCAAACCCATCGCGCCCGGGCGTGTGAATAGTATTTCAGCTTTCCAATTTGCGGCTTGCTTTGCCATACTGTCGCTCATCCCGCGCGCAAGACCGGTAAAAAGCGTGATTAGGATTACGCCAAGCGCAACGCCTAAAATACTGATCAGAGTGCGAAATGGTCTGGTTCTTAAATTTGCTAAGACGAGTTCGAGCATATTGGTTATTTTAGCAGGGAAGTGTAATCAAATTTTTTTGCGGATGCCACGTCGGTAAAAAGTTCGTTTCGCGCCTGGAAATCTTCATATAACCGGTCGTAGGTGTCAAACAAGCGTTCGGTGAATTTTTCGTGTGTATTTTCTTTAACGGCATCAAACGCTTTTCGAATTTTCTTCTCGCGCAAGTTCGGATTTTCAAAAATTTCTTTGACGGCATTTGCAAAATTTTCCGCTGTGGGTTCAACGAGCCAGCAATTTTCGTTCGTTGCATAAAAGAGAAGTCCGCCGGAATTTGGCACAACAGTCGGAATGCCAGACGCCATCGCTTCGAGCGGGCCGATTCCAAACGGCTCTTTCGGATTCGGATGAATGAAAACATCTGCCGTTGCATAATAGTTTGCCAAGGTCTCTTTATCGAGGTGTCCGATTTGAATGATCTTTCTCGGAATTCGTTTGTCCGTTTCCTTTTTAAGCCATTCGGCTTGCGGTCCGGCTCCTGCAACCAAAAGCCTGTAGTCCCGAGCTTTATCCTTCCCAAGGACTTCCATAAAATCCGGAAGCAATTTGACGTTTTTTTCCGGCGATATTCTGCCTGCATAAAGCAGAATCGCAGCGTTTTCAGGGATTCCGGCCTTTTTGGCCATTTCCGATCGCACCTCTGCAGATTTCCGTCGCGGTGAAAACTGCTTTTCATTCACGCCTGACGGGCAAATTCTTACTCTCTCTTTGATTGGAATTCGCGGGCTTCTAATAAACCTCCAGCAAAAATTTAGAAACCAATCTTTTCGGCGCGGATTGTCCGTTTTTAGAGTTGACCGAAAAAACTCATCGGCCGTGTAAGGAGAGTTAGCGATATGGAAATCATAACCGGGAAAGTTGTAGTTACCCATGACGCGTTTCGCAAACCACTTTGGAAATTTTCCGTCAAAAAGAAATGATGCGACATTATCGTCCATGCGCTCAGACGAAAAGCTGACGAGTAGCGGACGTTTTTTCAGGTCTTTGAATTTCCCCCTTCTTACCATCAGACCAAAAAGGCTCAGAGCATACTTATCTCTAACCTCAATCATATCGGGATCTTCACCGATAATTACCTTTTTTAACACGGAATGTGTCGGCATATAATGCCAGGGCATCAGTAGGCGGTAGCGTTTGTCAAAAAGTGCCGATTTTGGAGCTTCAATGTAAATAATTTTGGCGTAGTCATTTACTATCTCCGTCTCATGCTTTTCGCCGGGAGCAATCAGGGTCGCGTAGCGTTTATGGCGCCCTGCAGCAGCAAGGATTGCATTGTAAGCCGTGCTTATACCGCCGGAATTCTTGTGATAATAGTTTGTTATGTGAACGGATTTGATCGACACTTTGGTGAATTTCTGTTACGTCGTTTTTGAAGAATATTGGGGTTCGTCTGAGCTGCTTGTTCCTTGGCAGCGAGAGTTTCTCATCGCACTATATTTAAGCACAACAGACACCGTCATTGAAGCGCGGTTTTTGGGTATTTCAGAACTCGACGTAAAGTAACTATAATGTTACGTTGAAGAAACTCGACGAGCGGCTAAAGTGTTTTCGTCAGATATTGTAACGGAGGAAGTATGAAAGTATTGGTTTTAGGCGGTGATGGATTTTGTGGTTGGGCTTCGGCTCTCCATTTGTCGCAGACAGGATGCGACGTAGTAATCGTTGATAATTTATCTCGCCGCGCGATAGATATTGAGCTCGAGGTGGACTCTTTGACGCCGATCACGCCTTTAGGTACGAGGCTCGAAACTTGGAAGGAAGTTTCCGGCAAAGATATAAAGTTTGTAAGGCTTGATGTCGCAAACCAGTATCAGAGGTTGCTTGATTTGATCCTTGAGGAAAAGCCTGATGGGATTGTCCACTTTGCCGAACAGCGAGCTGCACCTTACTCAATGAAAGGCCCACAGGAGAAGATGTACACGGTAAACAATAACCTCAATGCAACACACAATACGCTTTGTGCGATCGTTGAATCGGGTTTGGAAATTCATCTTGTGCATCTTGGTACGATGGGAGTTTACGGCTACGGTACAGCCGGCATGAAAATTCCTGAAGGGTATCTAAACGTTCACGTGCCGAATGAAAAAGGCGGCGTGGTTGAGCAAGAAATTCTTTATCCGGCGAATCCGGGCAGCGTCTATCATATGACAAAAACCCAGGACCAACTCTTCTTTTGGTTTTACAATCGCAATGACAAATTGAGAATCACGGATCTACATCAGGGAATCGTCTGGGGAACTCAGACGGATGAAACTCAGCTGGATGAAAAGCTAATCAATCGTTTTGATTACGATGGCGACTACGGAACGGTTTTGAATCGATTTTTGATGCAGGCGGCAGTCGGTTATCCGCTGACGGTTCATGGCACCGGCGGACAAACCCGGGCGTTTATACATATTCGCGACACCGTTAAATGTATCAAGATCGCGCTTGAGAATCCGCCGGAGAAAGGCGACAGGGTGCAGATCTTGAACCAAATGACGGAAACCCACAGGGTGCGAGATTTGGCGAAACTTATTTCGGAGATGACCGGATGTGAGATTAGCTATCTGCCAAATCCGCGAAACGAAGCTGACGAAAATGATCTTCATGTGAAGAACGATCGGTTTCTGCATTTGGGATTGGAACCGACCACTCTTAAAGACGGTCTGCTTGATGAGGTAGTAGAAATCGCGAATAAATATGCGGATCGTTGCGATCGAAGTAAAATTGAGTGTGTTTCGTTTTGGAATTCCGAAAGGGAAGCCGAGCACGAAGAGAAAACGGTTAGCACCGTCGCGTCTTAGTATTTGGTAAATATAGAAATGTTTAGGTGTTTTATGGAGCCGGCTTTTTGGTCGGCTTCAAATTTTCCGGGGACTTTCCGGGAAAGAGTTTGAGAAAACACGCGACCAATATAGTCCAGACAAACAAAATCGCCCACGCTCCCAATGCCGGTTTCCACGCCCAATCCCATTTACCACGAAGAATTCCCAGCACAGCTCCGACACCGATTCCAAAGGCTGCAAATGTGTAAAACGCATATAGTAGGTTGCGTTTTCCGATGTATTCGATAATCGTCAGCGGTAGAAACAAAACAAAATCGAGCACAACAAACGGAACGCGTTTCATATCGCCGAAAAAGGACTTTGTCTCTTCACCTGCGCCTACGAGCAACACCCCGCTTCGCATCATAAACATGTTGAAAAGTACCGAAAGCACGGAGAAAAAGACCGATACCGCAAATGCTTTTTGGCGCGCTCCGGTTTGTGAAGCAGCAAAAATCGAGCTGAAGTACTGTTCCTGAACAAAGTGGACCGTGTATTCCACAATATGTCCAATCGTTGGAATAGTTACGGTTATGACTAGCGTCGCAAGCCAAGCGGGTGAAGCTTTCCGAAAAGATTGAATTACTGCGCCCCAAATTCCCGAAAAAACAAATCGGAAGATGAATTCAACTGCCATCGCGGTCAAAGTTACAACCCAGCTTTCTCGGCTAGCTTTGTACACCCCTAAATAAAAGGAAGCTCGCATCGCTGCACCAAGCATTGCAGACTTCCAGTTCCAACGATGAAGTATTTGCTGGGGATGACCGGCCAGGCTCCTGAGTACGTCCCAAACCGATATTTCGGGTTCATGAATCTCTTCGATGTCGTCAGCATCGTCGATCATTTGGTCTAAATCGGTCATAAACATAGGTTTTAGATAGGACGGGAACGGTCGCGACTTACTTCTCTAGCTTTTCTTTGGCTGTAATCTCATCAGCGATTTCAATTGCCTTTTGATACGAATGATAAACTGATTCGAAAACTTTTTCCCACGAACGGTTTAATGCGGCTTTTCGAGCGGCCTCCTTCATTTCTGCAAGTTTCGCGCTATCGTCGAGCAACGCAAGCGCATATTTTGTAAAATCCTCGATGTTTTTGCAAACAAAGCCGGACACGTCATTTTCGATAATAAATTTAGCGCCGCCGGAATCTGTCAATATCGAGGGAATGCCAGAGGCGGCCGCCTCCAGGACAACATTCCCAAATGCCTCGGTTTCGGAAGGAAAAACAAAGATATCCATATTTGCGTAGGCTTCAGACAATGGCTGTCCTCTTAAAAAACCCGCAAAGTGAGCGGTTTTCATATTTGCTTCAAGGCGCTCCTTCTCATTGCCATCACCCACGACTAAAAACTCAAACTTTTTATCCGTTTTTTCGAGGAGGCGTTTTTCAAGCTCTTCAAGAAGCCCTACATTTTTTTCCGCTCGTAGTCTTCCAACAAAACCAAATCGAACAATCTCGTCGTCGACTGTTCGATGCGCCGGCGAGAATTTTTTGGTGTCGACGCCTCGACCCATAATTGCCGATTCTCGTCCGGTTCTTTCGGCCAGCATTTCGACAAGCTCAACATTTGGCGCCAAATTAATCTTGGGCATTTTGTAGTAAAGCACGGCGCCGTCAAGAATTTTTTTCTCGGCAAAGTTTGCAACACCTTCGAGCATTGATGCCGGCAAAAACCTTAGTCCTCGTTTTAGACGTCTGGACGCAAACTCATGCAGATTTGTGTGCCACGAGCCAAGCAAAGGGATCTGCAGCTTCCACGCTAGATAGGCTCCCATTATGCTCAAGTCGTTTAACCCCGTTATGTGAATTACATCCGGCTGAAATGTGTGCAGTTTTCTCAATACTTTTCCCGAGAACCGTTGGAAAAGCGGATCGTATTTCAAGCTGTGATCTAGAGGAAAAGCGAGAGGCGAGCGCTTAAGCGTCTGAAATTGGGTTGAGCCATCCGTGTATGCCTTTGTTTCATCGGCGGCGTGGACGCAGAGCATTGGATAGCCTTTTCGCTTTGCGTAACGAACAAGCCTACGGCACGTCATCGCAGCCCCGTCTATCTCCAGATAAGAATCGGGAAAAAAAGCAACTTTTGGTATGTTATTCACGAATTAGTCGGCGGAACTTGTCTCCGCTTCGAGGATCCTCGGAGACTTGTTTTCGGAAATTGGAGGAATGATCAAGTCTGAATCCAAGCGCCGCGGGACGCGGTCTTTTTTATTTCGGGCAATTGAAAACATAAATCGCAATTTCGGGCTGCCCAAAAGTCCCAGCGATTTTATTACGACTCTCAGCCAGAAAGGTCCGCCAAGTCTCCAACCGTGATCAGAAAGCGGAGCCAACCCCTTTTCATCGCCAATATCAAAAAACACCCGGTCAAACCAACGCCGGCGACCTTCCGCAAATTCGGGATAGTGGCTTAGGATTTCTGAAAAAGACTGAAGCTGTCTGGAATGCAGCGGATATTTATATTCGGGCATCAAAACGACTTCGCTGCGTTTATCTACCCTGACTTCATCTACAAACTCACTAAAAGTTTTACTGTTTGTTAAATTAATAACCGTGTTGGGTTTGCAGCCGTGGCGATCTCCGCCGGTGACGGTAGGAAAACCCAGCGATTCAGCCAGCTCAAGCACGGCCTTATTTTCTGACCAGGCTCGAAATCCATTTATCTCAAAAGCGTGGATCCACTTTCCGAATTCCTTAACGAAATTATCCAGCAGAATTTCATGTCGTTCTTGCCCAACGATTTCGATGTCCCAAAGCGGGTGATTTAAGACAACAAGCACTTCAGGAATTTCTTCGAGCATCGCAAAAAGCTCGTGGAGTTTTTCTTTATCGGGTTCGTCAGTCTCTTCGAAAGTGAACGCTAAAAGAGTGTCGGAAATCTCTTTCGCACGACTTTCCGGCAGATTGTGAACGCCGACATGGAAAAAACCGAATTCAAACGGCACGGTCCATTCCAGCGAGATCGGGGCTTTATCTGATTTTAGCTTGCTATTGACCTGCAAATTCGCTTCAATGTTGTCGTGATCCGTAAGCGAGACGATCGGAGTTAAATCTGCTTCTTCGATTTGTGTTTTTTCAATATCGTAAACTGCCTGACCTGAAAGCGGCGGTGACCAATACGCCGTAGAAAAATCAATTCCTTTGCCTTCGCGTTTTTGATAATTTTTACTTTCGTGGCGCCAATAGGTGGCGATTATCGGGAGTTTTTCCGCATAGTGGGGAATGAAATCGAGCATCTCCTTAGAATGCTGAGTATGGCAATGAAGAGACACGCCCGTCTTCGCATTATTGTTAAGACTCTTTGGCTTATCCAATATGTGAATTCGAGTTCGTTGTAAATTCATATTCGGTCTCCCTGAAACCCCTATGGGTAAAAAGTAAAGTTAACAAATCGGTTTGGCAAAGTAAATCTCGCCGGGCATTCAATTACATCCAAAAAAGCAGCATTATCATCTATATTTTTTAAGGGAAAATGAGATGCCGGATACGGGAAGAAACTCGCTTTGAACAATCCGGTCGAGTTACGCAGATTCTGACGATTAAAATACACAAAAAGTTGTCATAAATCAAAAAGATGCGGTGTTATGTAACTAGAAAAACGGAAACATATCCGAAAACTTGAATTTAGGAGATTGAATAATGTCTTGGCTAGTTTCTTTAATTGTAGTTGGTGCAGTTTTAACCTCGGGCACCGGAATTCCCGATGGCGACCTGCAGAATGCGGTGTACAGAACCGGAAATGCTTCGCCAGTCGTTTTGGATGAAACCGAAACGTTCAGCAAAACTTATCCGTTTGATTCCAAAGGGAAAATTAAGGTTTCGAATATCAACGGAAAGATCGATATTGAATCCTGGGATCGAAATGAAATCAAACTGGAGTATGTAAAGGTTGCGGACACAAAAGAGAAACTCAAGCGTCTCGACGTTCAGATCGATGCGCAGCAATCCTTTTTCAAGGTAAAAACTCATTACGAGAAACGAAAATATAAAGAAAAGTGGAAGAAGGGTTCGAAGCTTTACGTCGACTATCGCCTAACCGTCCCAAGAACAGCACGGCTTGACAGCATCGGATCTGTAAATGGCGCGGTCACTGTCAAGAACATGACCAATTACTGCAACATATCCGCGGTGAACGGAAGAGTCACGGCGACAAATTTGCGGGGAACGGCAGATCTTTCTACAGTAAATGGTGTCGTATCTGCCGATTTTGATAGTCTCGATTCAAGTTCGAGTATTTCGCTAGAGACCGTAAATGGCAGGGTTCAGCTCTATATACCGTCGAATTCCAATGCAACTCTAAAAGCCGGCACACTAAACGGCAGCATCAAAAACGATTTTCGTTTGCCTGTCAGGAAAGGGAAATACGTTGGACGCGACCTTTATGGACGAATCGGGTCGGGCGGAGTCAAAATCAAACTCAGCAGCGTCAATGGTGGGCTCGCAATTTATCGCAAAGATGACGGGAAAAGTCTGAGTCCGGCTACAAATCTTCTTAACACGAAATCGAACGATAAAGATGACTCGGATGAGATTGAGCTCGATGTTGTAACGTCCGAGCGCCTGTCAAAGTCAGAACGGGCAAAAATGACCGCTGACGTAAAAAGAGCTATGGCTGAGGCGAGAAAGACGCGGGTTCTTTCAGAAAAGGAACTTGAAAAGATCAACAAAACGGCTATGAAGGACGCCGAGAAGGCTCTCAAAGAACTCGAAGTCGTTCGGCTTGATAAGAAGAAACTCGAGAAAGTTCTTAAGGAAGTCGAAAAGAACAGAATGGAAGCCCTTGAGAATCTTTCTACGGCGATGTTTTACGATCGCTCTCCTTATGTCGAAGAAAAGACGCAAACTTTTGAAGTAAAGGGCACGCCGACCGTAGATATCGACGCGCAGGATTGCGACGTCATCGTAAAAGGCTGGGATAAAAAGAAGGTTAAATATTCTGTTTCCCGAGTGAATAAGAACCGGGGAGCAAGCCCGGTTTATATAACTTCAACGCACGACGAAAAGATTTCGATCAAAGTCAAAGCGAAAAGCACAAGCGGCATTTCAAAGCGCAGCGAGAGAATTCGCGTGGAGGTATTTGTCCCAAAAAAGTCGAATCTCGAAATCCACACCCATCACGAATTGCGATTGGAGGGGGTTTCGGGAGAAATAACACTGAAGAGTGAAAATGGAGCAGTGGATATTCGCGACGTCGGTGGCAGTCTTAATCTTGAAGCATCAAACAAGTACCGAAAAAGTCGAGTGCGAATCGTTGGGTTTGACGGTGAATTGACTGCAAACCTGATAAATACAGATGTTTACCTGGAAGGAGACTTCAACGATATATCTGCCGAAGGAAGGGGAAGCCGGGTGTTTCTTACGCTCGACGAAGATACCAATGCGATGATTGAAACGGACAGCCTGCGATTTCGCGGCGAGTACAAAAACGGTTCGAACGTAGACATTGCCGGAATCAATCTTGTCAAAGAAGACGACAACCTATGGCGTGTTGGCGAGGGCGATGCAAAGTTTAGTTTTGATTTGATAGATAGTGAGGTCCTGATTCGATCGCAAAATTCGATTCACGGACGATAACTAGAAAGTTTCTGAATAATGGCGGTTCTCGAGAAAAAAATCGAAACCGCCAACTTTTTTTCTTTTATTTACGTACTTATATATTTCATAAGCTCAATTCATAAAGAGGTGTTTTGTGAGCAAAATACAAGCATTCCTACTATTGCTATTTTTGGCGGCTGGCACACTTAGCCAAACTTCCGAGCCAAAAGAATCCGAAACAGCAGTTTCTAAGCCAGAGGAGGCAACGAAAACCGCGCCTGATGATGATCCCGCTGACGTTCCGGGTCCGAGGTTAAAACTGCCGCCAGAAAAAGCCAATCCTGTTAACATTCCGAAAATCAGCAAGGAAAGCGCGATTACTATTGACGGAAATCCGACCGAAGCGGAATGGAAGACTGCTGCGCTTTTTAAGGATTTCATTCAAACAGGTCCTGGAAACAATATTGCTCCGTCCAGAGAAACGGAAGCGCTGATGATGTATGACGAAAAACATCTATACATTGCTTTTAAGTGTTGGGATGAGCCGGACAAGATTCGTGCAACGGTAGCGAAGCGCGATTCGGTTTTCGGAGAGGACAATGTTCGCGTTTGGCTGGATACTTACAACGACCAACGCCGAGCCTATATTCTCGGGTGGAATCCGCTTGGCATACAGGCTGACGGGATATTTACGGAAGGCGAAGGCGCTGATTTTTCGGTCGATATCGTGATGGAATCAAAAGGCATGATCCACCCCTGGGGTTGGACAGTTGAGGTAAAGATTCCTTTTAAGTCGCTCCGTTATTCAGCCGGCGAGGGCAAGATGTGGGGCTTTAACGCGGCTCGGAATATTGACCGTTTCAATGACGAGTTTGACGCGTGGATGCCGGATGATCGGAATATAAATGGGTTCTTGATCAAGCACGGAAAAATTACGGGGCTCGACGAAATTAAAGCTGAGCGAACGCTCGAAATTACGCCAAGTGTTACTTTTTCTGAAACGGGAAGACGTGTGGAATCAAACACGATTCCGGCGGGGCGTTTTCTTCACGAACCTATCAAACAGGATTACGGCTTGAACATTAAATACACGATCACGCCAAATATTACTCTGGACGCCGCGATAAACCCTGACTTCGCGGAGATAGAGGCTGACGCTCCAGTTGTAACGGCTAATCAGCGTTTTCCGATTTTCTTTAACGAGAAACGCCCGTTCTTTTTAGAGGGGGCCGAGATATTCCAATCGCCGATTCGAGTGTTTCACTCGCGAACAATCATCGATCCTGATATTGCGGCGAAATTAACAGGAAAGGTCGGAAAAAATTCATTTGGTTTTCTGGTGGCATCCGATGCCGCCCCCGGCAATTACGACAGCGATTCAAGAATTGACCCCGAGGTCAGACCTTTCATTGATGAGTACGTTGATAAAAACGCTTTATTCGCGGTCTTGCGACTGAAACGCGACGTAGGAAAGGAAAACAACATCGGTTTTTTTGGAACCATGCGCTCATTTCCTGAAAACAGAAACTATCTAGGTGGTTTTGACGGACGAGTGAAGTTAGATCCGAAGTCGTCGATTCGGTTTCAGGCGGTTGGCACGCACTCCAGACGTTGCTTCTTCGATCCGTTTTTTGACGATGTTGCGAATCCGAAACAAGCAGCTCGTAACGGTCAGATTTGCGGGGGCGCGGTAATAAACGGAATATGGGAACTGGGCGATGACGAAGATATCTATCGGCGTTATCGAACCGGTAACGCTCTTGGCTATCAAGTGAATTACAACTACGCCGAGAATACCAAAGGCTACTGGGCGGGAGCTTCAGGAACTACTCGCGACTATCGTGCGGACGTAGGTTTTAATCGGCGCACCAATGTAAACGGAACATATTTTGGTTTTAGGCGAAGCACGAAATCTAATCCGAAGGGCAAAATCATACGCACCAACTGGAACAATAATTTCAACTACAGCTTCGATTGGGACGGGCGTTTAATTAATGCAAACTACAACACAAACGTCTTTTTCATGTTTCAGAAAAACACATTTATAAACTTTTGGGGCGGAATCGAGAGAGAGGTTTTGTACGAAGAGGAGTTTGGGCTGGCGCGGAATGTAAATCGCGATGGTGCCTTTTTTGGAGAGCCTAAGCGCGCGGAAACCCAGCCGTTTTTCGGTACGTTTTTCCGAACGCAGCCGAGTAAGAAGTTTTCGTGGGAATCTGAATTCGGAGTGACATTTAATTCGTTTGATTTCGATTTCGGAGCCGGCAAACGTTATCCAAGGGTGAGCGTGGCAGCTTTAGCCGATCCCGACGCAGCTCTTGATCCCGGCGGCGGACGTCGAATTTTCTTTTATACACAAGCAGAGGTTTCGCCGACCGATCCGTGGAATTTCTCGATATCCTACCGAAAGAGCCATCTTGTTCGTAACGATACGAAGAGAACTGCTTTCGATGTAAATATTTACAGCTTGCGTTCAACATATCAATTTACGCGTTTTATTTTCGCTCGAGCTCGAATCGACTACAATACGCTTCGTTCACGTATAAACGGACAGTATTTGTTTGGCTGGGCGCCGAGCCCGGGTAAGGCGTTTTATATCGGGTATAACGACGACTCGAATTACAATGGCTTTAATCCTTTCACAAACGAGCTTGAGCCCGGCTTTCAACAAAATAGTCGTACGTTTTTTATACGGATGTCATATCTTTTCCGCAAGAGTTTCTAAATAAAACTACTCCTCCAGAGCGTTTTAGCCAAAACTCTTATGCAGTACGGAAAAGTCGGCGGTGAATCATTTAAGATTCATCGCCGTTATTTTATCGGCGCGTAAACTATTGACTATAAATACGTTATAGAAGCATACCGCGTCAGCAGCACCTCGAAACACGGAAATATGTTCCCGGCTATAGCATGAAATCGCCCCAAAACGCTTAAGAAAATTTATTCACTTGAATAATTCTTCTTGTATTTCATGAACTATTAGTGTATAAAGTCTAGCGGACACTAGATTTCTAGTTTTTTGATAAGGAGGACAAATGAAGCTAACGAGAAGTTTATTAGCTATCGCCCTGAGTTTTTCACTCGTCTTTGTCTCTTCCCTAACTTTAACAATCCAGAGCGTTTCCGCTCAAGATTCAAAAATAGCATTACAACGTGGTTATCGAACAGGTTATTCGGATGGATATATGTCGGGTTATCGCGATGCCATCGAAAATGCTACCAAAAGTTATGCGAGACATAGTGAATACAGAGACGCCAACCGAGCTTTTAATAAAGACTACGGACAGCTAACACATTATAGAGACGGCTATCAGCAAGGCTTTGAAAGCGGTTATGACACCGGTTTCGAAAAGCGCAGCTTTGACGCTACGCTTCCCGCGAAAATATCAACTCGCGGTGTGAAGGAGGTTAAGGAGGCGGTTCAAAACACTACCAATACCGTCAAGGCATCAACAAAGGAAACAGTTAAAAAGGTTACGACACCCGTTGAAAACAACGTCGCGAAGACAACAACGACAACGAACAGGGTTGTGACAAGCCCAACTACAACGGCAAAACGTAGCAGCACCGCACCGTATATCAAGACGAGAGCGGAAATTGCCCGATCCGGTTTTAGCGGTGATGAAATTATCATTATTCCTGCCGATACCGAGCTCGTAATCGAATTGGATAAGGAGATCAATACTCGTAACGTTCGCGAAGGCGATGCGTTTACGGCTAAGATCGTTTCGCCCAATGAAATTGAGGGTGCAGTGATTGAAGGAAGAGTGGCAAAAAACCGCCGGCCGGGCAGACTTAAACGCCGAGCGGAGCTTTTGCTTTCTTTTGATCGTATAAAGCTTACTGATGCACGCTGGAGCAATTTTAATGCGCTTATTATGGAAGTCCTGCCTATGAAGGGAGACAACGTAAAACGCATCGATCCTGAAGGCGTCGTAGAAGGCACTCGTCCATATAAGAAAGACGGTTTAACCGTTGGTGGTGCAACAGGTACCGGTGCCGTTATCGGCGCAGTAGTTGGTGGACCGGTCGGAGCAGCGGTTGGAGCCGGAGTCGGGGCCGCATTTGGCGTCGGCGCAGTAGTCGTAGAGCGCGGTAACTATATCAAACTGCGTGAAACGCAACAGCTTCGCATTAAAACCGTTTACGAAACCCAAATTCGTTAATTCCAGGTTTTCCTTCCCCGCGTGACGCAAATGTTAGTCTAAATGCGTCATTTAATTCCACGAATCTAAGCAAAGTTTTTACATCTCCTTTGTACTTTGCTTAAGGTTCGTGGTTTTTTTTGTTTTTGCCACCGAATTATAACCGAAAAATCGCTTTTTGAGCCTGAAAACACTGGCCTCGCTTGTTTCTTGTAAGTGTCTTTGGTAACTTAAAGATAAGCAAAATTTATACCAAATATTGGGGAAAGATAATGACTAAGGCAGAAAGTTCAAAACCTTCGGGCGGCGGTTTGCGCGGCGTAGTAGCGGCGCAGTCCACGATGAGTAAGGTTAACGGCGTAGATGGGATACTGATTTATCAGGGCTATGATGTTCATGATTTAGCCGAAAATTCAAATTTTGAGGAAACGGTCTATTTACTTTGGAATGGAAGGCTACCCAAAAAGGACGAGCTTGATAAATTAAAATCGGAGCTTCGCGCAAATTACGAGATACCGGCGGAATTAACGGTGTTTATGAAGCATTTCCCGCACGATGCAGCGCCGATGGATGTACTTCGGACCTGTGTTTCGACGCTCGCATTTTACGACAAAGAGGGAACCGCTACGGACATCGAAAGCGCCACAAAAGCTGCCATTCGCTTGACCGCTCAATTTCCGACGATCCTCGCCGCTTGGGAAAGAATTCGAAACGGAAATGAACCGGTTCATCCGGACACCGGCCTCGACATCGCCGAAAACTTTCTCTATATGATGCGTGATGAAAAGCCGGATCCGAGCGAAGCAAAAATGCTGGATACCTGTTTGATTTTGCACGCCGATCACGGATTTAATGCGTCGACCTTCACGACCCGAGTTGTTTCAGGAACGCTTGCCGATATGTACGGTGCGGTAGTTGCGGGAATCTCAGCGCTTGCCGGGCCGCTTCATGGTGGAGCGAATACGGCGGTAATGAAGGCTCTTAAGGAGATAGGAAGCGTTGAGAATGTAGAAACCTGGCTTGATGACATGCTCCAAAATAAGCGCAAGGTCATGGGAATGGGACACGCCGTTTATAAGACTGAAGACCCGCGTGCTACCTGGCTTCGGAAGTTCTCAAAGAAAATGGTGGATGTCACGGGCGAATCCAAATGGTTTGATATGTCGCAAAAGATTGAGCAGCTGATGAAGGAAAAGAAGGGTTTGAATCCCAACGTCGATTTCTATTCCGCCTCGACCTATTACAT
The DNA here is from genome assembly GCA_965216195.1 of Aridibacter sp. GTDB lineage: Bacteria > Acidobacteriota > Blastocatellia > Pyrinomonadales > Pyrinomonadaceae > Aridibacter. Next base: position 347,447 of record OZ244151.1, read on the forward strand.
GATGGGAATTCCGCTCGATCTTTATACTCCGATTTTTGCGATCAGCCGCGTTTCCGGCTGGACGGGGCACGTCCTTGAGCAGTACGCGAACAACAAACTTATCCGACCGCGTGCGGAATATGTCGGCGAAATGGGTTTAACCTATACTCCGATTGATGAACGTTAAGAGTTTACGAACGCAAGATGTGTCGCTGGCGACGCTCTTTTGCCAAAAGCAATTTCCATTCTACTTCCCGATAGCCAAACCCTCCGTGTCGGGAAAGTCTCTGAGTTTTATTCTCAGCATATGACGGTTTTCGATACCGTTAATGGTCATTGACGATCTGCCGCTTGATTGCGGAACGACCTGTAGGGACGGCTGCCAGACTCTCCCGCCGTCGGTAGAGATCTGACCTATATAATCGAGCCCTGTTCCTGTAATTTTGCATTCGTTATTTCTGCAGCTTACGGAATCGACTTTTGGAATCCGCACAAATTTCTGCTTGATTGTGTACCAATCGGAATTACCTCTTAAGCGGTCAAGAATTCTAAACTGCAATCGCCGCCCGGCAAGAAATTGCATATTCCGCTCAAAAACGAAAACCGATCTTTAGATTGAAAGAATCAAGCACCTCAAAAGTTGGCTGCGGAAGAGATTCCTGGCCAACTTGACCGTTTTCGACGCGAGTCTCAATTGAGATGTTTTCGGTCTTAAAAGAATAGTCTGCCAGAGTGGATTTGACGGCAAGGGTCATTAGTTTGGTATCGATCGGTATGATTGGATAGCTCGATAAATCAAAGCCATTTGGTTTTTTTAGGTCCAGAGCCTCCAAGGTAAGACCCGCAATTTCTTTCTTGTCATTCGTTTTAATTTGAGGTCGCGCGGGTAGAACTCGAAAGCTCTTCGGATACTTGTAGGGACGGCCGCCTTGAAGCAGCATTTCTATGGAGACCTTTTTCGAGAGTATGAGATCGCCCGGGTTCTGGAGTACGAAACGCCTTTGATTAATTCCGGATTGAGAATTGTTTTGACCGGGGTTGTCGGGAATAGCCGTTTTTCCGTTTACTCTAATCATGTGGATTTGCTCGATTCGTTCCCCCTCGATCTCTACTGACTGGTCGCCCCGATGAACTTTTACCTTTGTGATTTCAGGAGCCCTCGGGAAAAGTTTAAGCTGTGCGTTTTGTGGCTGCTGCGCATTGCCGTAGGTTCTGAATTCTATGCTTCCTTCGCCGGGTTGAAAATGTGTGGTGTCGATTTCAAACCAAGCTTCAGTGCCGCTCTCATTAAACCTCAAGGGATTGGCCGGTGAATTCGCCGTAAAAGTAAACTCGCCCCCAAACGAAGGGCGATACTTGACGGACTGAAGGCACCTACAGCTACCTTGTGTGTTTTTAACTACGACTCTTCTCTTTCCACCTACCGAAAATTCGTTTCGCGATTCGGTCGATATTTCCCATTTGCCACCACCGGAAATCGGTATCGAAAACTTCTTACTTTCAAGTTGATTAAAGCCTCGCATCGCGGTAATTCTGGCTTTAAGGCTCATCTTCACCTTTGGGAATGCCTGTACATCCTGCGGGTTTATATTGAGCATCCACCCTGAGAGCCCCATATTCTTCGCCAGATAGAATTCTCTTGAAAAACCATTATCAGCGGACATCACAAGCCGAAAGTCTCTTGCGAAAGGATCTCGTAACCAGTCGTACGATAGATCTGTGTTTTTTAAGATATTTTGTCCCATATGGAGACACGGTTCGAGAAGTGACGGTACTGGAAGAGAAATTACCTCCGGATCGGCTTCCGGCTGCCATTTGTGCAATACGATTGGAAACGCCGTTACAAAACTGCTGTCCGTTGGAGGCTTTTCGGCAAAGAGGCTTATCTTTTTGCGTATCGGCAAAAGGGAGCGATTCTGTCCGCCAATTCCACCATAGTTGCTATTTTGTCCGTAGAAGTTTTCACCGTTGACTCGCGTTTGAACCATTGTTGGCACGATCCTGAGTGGAGTTTTTCTTAAGATTTTTAGAATCAGATCAGCAGCTGCAGCAGCAACATTTATCCAATAGGCAAGTTGCGGATATCTTTCGACGAGTTTCGTCGCAGCGAGGAGCCCACCCTGCTGCAATATACGACTGACGCTGAAGTCAAAGTCCTCGAGCCTTACGTTCTTTGCAACACACTGGGCACGCCCCACGAAGTCGTTTGCCTGCGTGTAGCTTCCGTTTCTCCAACATGAAGGCAAGGTGATATTAAAACTCTGGGCGAGCCGCTCCACGATTTGATTTTTTATAAACTGCTCACCGAAAGGGCTTCCCGTACCGTAATTGTTGTAGCTTCCTCCGTAGCCATTAAAGCCATATGGGTTCTGATTGATCGTTCTCTGTAATTCATTTAGGAAGATGCCGATCTGTGCGTACGCTCCCGCAATCTCAAGCGTTTTTTCACCGATCTTCTTAATCTGGCTGAAGTTCTTGTTGATTAGCTTCTTGATTTTTTTACGGTACCTTCCCTTTGGATATAGAAAAAACACAGGCTGAGAATCATAAGGCACTTTGAAGAGGTGTTCCCGATACCAACCTTCCTGCTTGAATCTGATTTCTCTTGAAACTGATTCATTCTCTACCTCATTGCGCGAAGGGTTTACAAAAGCAACAACGAGGGTCCAGTCCCAGAAACTCTCTTCCGGGCGTATGCCGTTGATCGGCTCATCAAGCATTTTTACGCGAAGAAGGTCATCCTTTTGAACCCTGGGTACAAGAGAGATTGGAAGTGGAGAGTGTCCTTTTCTTTCAACCGTGATTTCAAGACGTGCGATCTCCTGCTGAAATGCACGTTTCCCCTGATACCCGTTTGGGTAGCTGGATTGATAGCTTTGAGAAAAGGCGAGGGGGGAGCACGTAACTGTTAAGAAAATACCAAAGCAGACTGTACTGAGTTTTCCAAATATCGCATATAAGACATTCATATTCTTCCTTCTTAAGCCGTGAAAAGAGCTCGTTTGGAGAACGCTATGAACATTTAAAAAAGAAAAAACACCCAAAAGTTCTCATAAGGCTTCTTATCTCATAGATAAAACACTTGCCTTCGGCACTATGGATGCGCTAATATGCTAGACGGCTTATGTAGCAATCAGCGGTTCAGTTTTGTGCCGAAGATTCTATGTAAAATTAGAGTTTGTAGATTTTAAGCTTTGCTTTCTATCTGCAAACTCTTTTTCTTTGTCAACACAACATACTATCTCAAATCATTTCTTCTAGGGCAAGATTTCTGAGAAAATTGAAATAATTCAAAATGCAAAAACCCCGTATTAACTCCTACAAATTTATCTAACAAAGCAACCTTTTTCCGTTTCGTAACACCTATATTTTTTATCCCCCCCCCCCTCAACGTATTTAAGAGCGAAACGTGTAGAACGTTGATTTGATGGGGTTAGAATGCAAAATGCAAAAAGCCGCCTTTGTGTTTGACATTGGGTACATGCGTATAGTAGGTTTTAGCCAACTTACAGATTTTTGTAACTTATACGTTTTTTTGAATAGCTGTAAGGGTTCGAAAAAGCACGAAAAGCCAATGAGGCTTTTAGGGAATTATGACTCGCACAACTCTCATAGACGACACCGAAATCTTGACCAAAAGAAGTCAAAATGTCGGTGTATTTTTTTGCTCTGAACAAAGAGTAATGCAATGAAACGATGTTTCACACTTGAAACATATTTAAAAGTTGTGCTATAGTCTGTCTCACTTTTCGCTGGAGAGCTGACAAGCAAGGCGGGAAGTAAGCGATCTTTTGAAAAACAGAACCGAAACGGAACGGTTCTAAAAGAAATGTCTTCGGCATAAAGCTGAGCTGGAATTGCTACATAAGCCAAAAACCGCAATTCTTTTCTACAAAGTTAGAAACACATCTTTTGTCGAAGACATTGAATTAACCAATGTCTGAAGAAGGCAAATAAGATGTGTTTTTTCTCTTTAAACTCCTAGGCTGGGTTTATAAACCGATCTACTAAACACCTCTTTTTTCAATTCAGACAAGGCAAGCAGCGGAAACTTCCGGGAAAAAGTCTCTTGTACAGGACGTAACTCCTCGGGTTTTATCTCGCGGGTTTCCGTTGCGCTAAACAGAAAACCGGAAGGATGGAGAATATGTCGAAGAAACTAGAAACAAACGAAACAAAAAGAAACAAAGTATTGCAGATCTTAGGCTCTGCAGGATTGATGATCCTTCTGGGATTGGGCGTGTTTGCACAGCTTGGATGGCTTCCGAATACGGATGCCAGGACGGGAGAGCGAAACGGCTGGTTTGGCGTAAAGGTCAAAAAAGAATCAAAAGCGAGCAACTGGAATCCATTTGCAAACAGCAAAGAAAACCAGCCAATGCCCGTACCTCCCTCGCTTTCAAAAGAATATATCTACGCCGGTGACCGTATGCTGGCAATCGAAGACTACGCCCAGCCTACACCGACCGTAACTCCAACCCCGACACCCGGAGGAGGAGGCGGTGGCGGAACGCCGACCCCAACACCGACACCCACTCCGACTCCGACACCTCCACCTCCGTGTAATCCACCATGGACTCAAGTTCAGGCATGCGAACAGGGCGGAAACGTCTGGGATTACGTCACCTGTAGCTGTGGTGTAGGTGAGGAAGAATAAGGTGTGCCGACTGGATAACTGGAAAGAGGAGCAACCTGTAAAAACAGAAGAGAGGAATAAAATGACTTTAAGAAGAGACAACAAGAAAGCGGAGATGAAAAACACCCACACTTTTAGAAGCGAAATATATTTGAAAAACTGCGTTCGAATTTCACAAAAGCTGTTTGTGACACTTTTTGTGTGTTTTTGTGTGCTCGGTATTGCACCAGTGTTCGGTTCATCTCGCGGTGGCGACCACACAGAAAATAGTGACGATCAGACTCTGAAATCAAGTGGTCGTGTAAATCCGTCGACCCTTGGGATGGAGTTGAGCATTCCACTTGGCAGCTATCCGGGCAGGGGCGTAAACGTGCCAGTTTCCATCAGCTACTCCTCAAAAGTGTGGCGGTAGGATTATGGCGGATCGGAGCCTCGGGTAAATAATCCGGCAGACTGCATATCAGTGAATTACCCTACTTTTGGAGAGCGTTCTGCGTCGGGCTGGACAAGCAGCATGGGTATCGCGTATGTCGAATATACCGGAAAAGATAATCGATATAATAGCAATGGTTTCGTACTCAATGACGGGCTATGTCCACTTGAATATCCCGGGACGAGCATGTCCCATACAGGTATAAATATTTATACAGAGGGCTTCTTTTATACCGTGGCTGGAATCACGGCTCCTAACCAAACGCTTGTTTCAAATACCTCAAACACATATTTGGATGGTTTCGTAAAAAGGATTCGGATTCACCTACCGGGAGGACAGTCTCACGAACTTAGGGCAGCCGATGCGCCGATTCTATATGATGCGACTACAAATCCGTCGCAGCTCGATATGAGCGGAACCTATTATTCTGTCGACGGCTCCAAACTAAGATACGAAGAGAATGGAAGCACTCGGCGTTTGTATATGGCCGACGGATCCTTTTATGATTTCGCTTCGGGCACAACTACTCTGGAATCCAAAACCATTAGGAAAGCAACCAAATTTACGGATGTAAACGGAAATAAGCTCACCTACTATCCCGCAAATTCTAGTTATCCATACGGATACTGGAAAGACACTCTAAATAGGACGATTCCGGTACCCATGCCACTTGATGAGCCGACGAGCGCCGGAACGGTTACTTATAACCTGCCGGGCAAAGGCGGAGCCTCAATGACCTATAAATTTACGTGGAGAAAACTCAAGGATACAACGGCCGCAAACAGCGCGCTCACGAATTTCAATCAAGCGCTTAGACACTTGGGCGATTATAAAAGTGGCCCGCCGGCCCCTGCCCCGCCAAGATCGGCAAGTGAAGCCCTGTTTCATTCAGATCTCGATGATTGGGCTGTAAGTGCTGACGCAACACCAAAATTCAACCCAATTGTATTGACCGCGGTTGAAAGACCGGACGGTAAAAAATATGAATTTTCATATAACATCTATGGCGAGATTGAAAAGGTCAAATACCCGACCGGCAGTGAGGAAGAATTCACATTTGGCGAAGTGGAATCGCTCAGCAACTTCTCGCCGGGAGAGCAGCATAAACCACAGGAAGAAGCGAATCGAGGAGTGGTTACAAGAAAGATAAAGGAGAGAAGTACTGCGATTCCGCAGACCTGGACATTTGCATCTACCGGAGTCGTTTCGGGCGGAATCCACAAATTGAAGGTAACTACGACTGCTCCCGACAATTCCAGAGTTGAGCAGGACATTCTCAAAGGAAAGCAGCCATGCTCGAATTGTCCATACGGAGATTTTGGATTTGGAGATGTTTTTGCCGGATTGGTTTCTGAGCAGCGCACTTATGGAACTAACGGACAAATGACCAGCAGAAGCTTGACTGAGTGGATAAAAAAAGAGATTGCAATCACAAATTACTCTTCGAGCTATCCAAAAGCTGAGCGAGATCCGCGCGTCGCGAAAAGCGTTTCAATCCTCTTTGAGGGCGGACAGTCAACTGCTTTAGCAACACTAAGCACAACCGAATATGACGATGCTGGAAGCACTGACCCGGCGCGTTTTGCACACATCAATCCAAAGAGAACAAAAAGTTACCACTACAAGTCTTTGAACCTAACGACGGCACAAACAGCAGACATTGCAACGATTGCGGGAACGTTTTCTTCAAGTGGTCTGGCTGCGGTGTCAGAAACGGATTATTCCTACGCTTCAAACTATCTTGCAAGAGGAATTCCTAGCCTACCTATCGAGACGCGTGCCCTCAATCCGACAAATCTTAGTGATGTATTGGGCAAAACGCAGATCAAATACGATGAATCTGCTTATCCGATTCTAAACGCCGGTTCGACGACGGGCTGGGTAAATCCCGGGAGCACGCTTCGCGGAAACGCAACTACAAACCGCACATGGGTAAAAGAGACAAACACCTGGATCGAAACCCATGCGCAGTATGACAATTTCGGAAACCCGCGAAAAGCTTGGGACGCAAAAGGCAACGTAGCTGAAACCCAGTACAGCTCGACCTATAAATACGCCTACGCGACCAAGACCATTTCAGCCGTACCTGATCCGACTAATGTCTACGGCTCCAATACGGCCTTTCAAACCACGACGACCTACGATTTCACAACGGGCTTAACTTTGTCTACGACTGACGCCAATGGTCTTGTGAGCACAATGGAATACAACGACGTACTCCTCCGTCCAACGGCAATAGTAGCCCCAAACGGCGCGCGCACGGAAACCTCATATGGCGACACTCCAAGTAATATCTGGGTTAAGACACGCTCACAGTTTGATACAAGCATTTGGGTAGAATCTACCACGTACGCGGACAATCTCGGGCGCGGGATCAAGACGAAAAAGAAAGATTCAAACGGAGATATCTTTACCGAAACCGAGTATGACAATATGAACCGCGTCAAACGCGTCACCAATCCCTACCGAGCCGGACAGACGAAACTCTGGAGCCTTACGACCTATGACGAAGAAGGACGAGTAAAAGAGACTTTTACGCCCGTCGCTAGCGGTACGGGTCAAAGCCTTGGAACAAAAGAATACGGTTTTTCGACCGCAGCGAATGCGATTGGCACCTATGTAGTAGGAATCGACGCATCGGGAAGAAAGATGCGCTCGATCACAAATGCTCTCGGGCAGTTGATCCGTGTTGACGAAGCGACAAGCTATGGCGGCACAACGAACGCCGACCTCGGTGCGGTAACGTCTCCAAAACAGCCGACTTATTACACTTTCGACGTGTTCGGAAATATGATCCGTGTGCAGCAGGGGGCGCAATACAGGCATTTCAAATATGACGCGCTTGGGAGGCTTATAAGAGTTCGCCAACCGGAGCAGGAAGTAAACACTGCGCTTAATACAAGCGGCAATCCTTACAACAATCAATGGACTGCCGGATTTACCTACGATGCAAACGGAAATCTTCTGACCACGACGGATGCCAAAGGCGTTACGATTACAAATTCATATGACAATCTCAATCGTGTAAAAACCAGAAGTTACTCAGACGCCACTCCTTCAGTAACATACAAATACGACAAGCTCGCGAAAGCAAAAGGAGCCTTGATCGAAACAAGCAATTCGGTTTCGACGTCCAAGACAACGCAGTTTGACACCTGGGGAAGACCGCTTACATTTCAGCAGATCACAGATGGCGTAACCTACACCTCGCAGTATAAATACAATCTATCGGGAGCTTTAACAGAGGAGACATATCCAACGGGCAGAAAGGTCAAAAACGACTTCGATGCCAATGGAGATATCTTAAAGATACACAATCTGGCAACTGCTCAAAGCGCGGCCAAGACCTTTGCCGATAATTTCAAATATATGCCCGACGGCAGAATCGAGAGGCTCAAGGTCGGAAACGGTCTCTGGGAAGCCGCGAAGTTTAACAACCGTCTGCAGGTAACAGAGATTGGTTTAGGTGTAAGCGCAACAAATCTAAACCTCTGGAAGATCAATCTCGAATATGGCGAGCTGAATACAAACGGCACGGTAAACACAGCTAAAAACACAGGCAACATTGCCAAGCAGACGACTACGGGTGGGGGCAAGACCTACCTTCAAACCTACAAATACGATTCTCTATACAGAATTATCGAAGCAAAGGAAAAGACCGGCTCTTATCAGAACTGGAAGCAGACGTTTGGCTATGATCGCTACGGGAACAGAACAGCATTTACGCAGGTAGTCGGCTCAAGTAATCTCCCGATCAACAACCATACAAGACCGACGATAAGCGCTGCTACAAACCGTTTTAATAATGGTCAGGGTTATCTTTACGACAAAGCCGGAAACGTAATCAAAGACCCTGAAAACAGGACATATACCTTCAACGGCGACAATAAGCAGACACAGGTAAAGAACTCATCGAATCAGGTGATCGGAACCTACTTTTACGACGGCGACGGGAAACGCATTAAGAAAGTTACCGCCACTGAAACGACCACGTTTGTCTATTCAGGCGGGAAGAAGGTAGCCGAATACTCGAGCAAGGTTCCGATGCCCTATCCGACGACGAAGTATGTGGCGACGGACACCCTGGGAAGTATACGAGCGATCACAAATCAGTTTGGGCAGGTGCTTTCAAGACGTGATTTTATGCCCTTTGGTGAGGAGCTTTATGCAGGAACACCGAATAGAAGCACCTCTCAGAAGTACGCAGTCGGGGATGACAATGTCAGAGAGAAGTTTACCGGTTACGAACGCGACGTTGAAACAGGTTTAGACTTCGCTGAAGCGAGATATTATAAAAACAACCATGGTCGGTTTACGGCGGTTGATCCTTTATTGGCATCAGGGAAGAGTGCAAATCCGCAGACGTTTAATCGGTATGCATACGTTGGTAGCAGTCCACTTAGGTTTATCGATCCGAGTGGTATGCAAGCAGCGGAAACCGTTGATACGATCTATTCCAAAGCCCGACAAGCATATGTAGACCTCCTGACGTACTTTTACGATACCAGAGGTTCAACTCCATACTCACGATCGACCTATTCGCCCTCTGGTGGTCGAAGAGCAGTAACCAGATTCGAAAACGGATATATCTCCACTGGATTGGAAGGTATGAAGCGAAATAGATCGTCCGCATTTGTGCAGGTATCTACTCCTACAAATACAACTCCAAGAAATTACTTCGGATTTCCAACCAAACAGCAGGTAGATAATGTCAGGGATGGGATAAACACAATTGATCAAACCGGGCTTTTTAACGCAATGGAAACTGGCCATCGTGCTTCAACAGGGCAGGCAACCCAAATAGAAGCCATTGCTGCAAATGGCGGAATGCTTCTTAACTTCCTACCAGGCGGGAAACAGGGCAAGGCAGCAACTAAGTCTGTAGCCCTCGGGGTTGAGAGAGTCGGTGGAAAGCTCCCACTTCAGGAGATTGCTGAGACTACTGGAGCTTCAATTTACAAGAACTGGGCAAGGGATGGGTTAACGCGCCGTCCTGTTTCGGGGTTAACACTTCAAGGAACTCAAGTACGGTTTGGAAGAGCCTTTAATCAGGCAACTCAGCGAGCTGATAAAATTCATTTCGCCTTGGATGGTATAATTGACGGCATTGGTGTAGATAACGCATTTCAATTAGGCCGAAAAGGATTCACAGATAGAAACTTTACAAATGCTGAATTTTTTAACGTAATGAGAGATCCAGTTTTGCTCAACAAAACGCAATTTTATTTAAACAATAAACCAATTCAAATTCCTACGGTTAAATTTACGCAATAGAGAGGTAGTATGAGCGAAAAGCAAAAACTAGAAGAATGGAGCAAAGTCTTAGAATTCTATATAATGGAGTCAGGTAATCCCTTAAAGGTTTGGCTGGTTTCTGAGCTTACTAAATCTAACTTAGCCAATGAGTTGTTTCCAAGTACTTCACACGGCGAACTATGTTTGAGTTATGCCGTTGATTATTTAAAGCAGCGGGAACTTCCTTACGTGTTTGTTATGTTTTTGGATAACGACCGGTTCAGGATTGAATATAGAGATGAGCTTAGGGAGGCAAAGGCTCAAGAAGTTTTTGACGTTGATAAATCCAATGTCCTGGAAGTTCTTCGTCAACTTGCACCTCGTCTGAACACTCGTATTTAGCTCATTAGGAAAAAGAGAATTTTGTTAACTATTTTAACCCTATCCACCTTAAAAAGGGGATAGGGCTTTTTTTGTTAGGGCGTCAAGTTAAGAAAAAATCGCTTTTCAGCACATCAGACATTTGCTGATTGTTTCAAATACACGCCATTGGCGGGATAAGCGAGATGAAGCTTGGAAACGGTAAGCGGGGAACCGCGCAGTTTAATAACAGGTTTCAAGTCACGCAGCTTGGTCTTGGAAATTCTGCAACGGATAAGAGTTCTTGGCAAGTCGATTATGAGTTTGGTGAGCTGAATTGATACGGCACAGTAGATCATTCAAAGAATACTGGAAACATCGCGAAGCAATGTGTTAGTTTTGGTGGCATTAGCCAGCAGTTTGTGCAGGAGTATGTACGACGCACTTTACAGCAGGTAGTCGGCTCAAGTAATCTCCCGATCAACAACCATACAAGACCGACGATAAGCGCTGCTACAAACCGTTTTAATAATGGTCAGGGTTATCTTTACGACAAAGCCGGAAACGTAATCAAAGACCCTGAAAACAGGACATATACCTTCAACGGCGACAATAAGCAGACACAGGTAAAGAACTCATCGAATCAGGTGATCGGAACCTACTTTTACGACGGCGACGGGAAACGCATTAAGAAAGTTACCGCCACTGAAACGACCACGTTTGTCTATTCAGGCGGGAAGAAGGTAGCCGAATACTCGAGCAAGGTTCCGATGCCCTATCCGACGACGAAGTATGTGGCGACGGACACCCTGGGAAGTATACGAGCGATCACAAATCAGTTTGGGCAGGTGCTTTCAAGACGTGATTTTATGCCCTTTGGTGAGGAGCTTTATGCAGGAACACCGAATAGAAGCACCTCTCAGAAGTACGCAGTCGGGGATGACAATGTCAGAGAGAAGTTTACCGGTTACGAACGCGACGTTGAAACAGGTTTAGACTTCGCTGAAGCGAGATATTACAAAAACAACCATGGTCGGTTTACGGCGGTTGATCCTTTATTGGCATCAGGGAAGAGTGCAAATCCGCAGACGTTTAATCGGTATGCATACGTTGGTAGCAGTCCACTTAGGTTTATCGATCCGAGTGGTATGCAAGCATCGGAGACCGTCAACACAATCTACTCCAAAGCTCGCAAGGCATACGTAGACTTTGTAACATACTGGTTCGATACTAGAGGTTCAACACCGTATTCCCGTTCAACCTTTTCACCCTCCGGTAAACGAAAAACAGTAACAAGATTTGAGAAGGGTTACATTTCAACTAGATTCGAACAAGCCGTTTACGAAGCCCAGCTCAGACAGGTTGGACTCGACGATGCAAGAGAAGGTCCGCGGCGAGCTTTTCCTGGAGGTCCAAACGTAGATCAGTGGTTGTTAAAAACTAACGAGGCAGCAAATTTTGCTAAAGACACTAGTCCGGTTGGCGCGGTTGATAATTTGATGAAAGCCACCGTTGATTTTGAGAATGGTAAAATCGGCGCTGGCGGACTTACACTCGCGGGTGGAGCCGTCGTTCTAGAATTTGGCGGCAACGGTGCCGGCGGAGGTGCAAAGAAAGGATTTAATCTTGCAGCTGGATTAGGGGACAATCTTTTTGACTTTGCTAGGAAAACAAATTCAACAACTTATTTTGAGAAAGTCGGAACGACTTTGTTCGTTCCAGAAAAGTTCACTCCGCTTGCTGATGAAGCAAATGTGATAAACTTCAACTTAAGGAATTTTTCATTTTCCAAACATGTTGATTGGTTAAAAAGAGGCAAACCAGATGAGCCGGGAAGGGCGACGAGTTTTGAGCTGGAACATATATTGAATGACGAAGAGCTTCTTAATAAAACTAGGTTTTACGTTCATCCCGAGCTAAAGAAGGTCAAACAATGATAACGGAGAAAGAATTTGTTGAGATTGTTGAAGCAATGGCAAAACGCCCTAAAATGTATACCCAAAATGGATCTTTTGAGGAAGCAACAAGCTTTCTTGAGGGCTATGGTGTTGGAGCGAATGTTGGTAACATGCAATACCACTCTGTATTTACTCCTTTTTTTAATTGGCTTAAATCTACACGTTTAATGAAAAAAAAGGAGCGTTTTGGGTGGAACGAATTTCGAGAGATGTTTCCCTCCGATATCGAAGCTATGGAAAACTTGTCTCGATTGTATAAGGAATACGCCGATAGTTCTTAAATCTGATGGCAACAGCAACTGAAGTAGACAGCGAAATGCAAGTCGTTTTGCTGTCTTTTTTATTCAATTTAGAAACCCAACTTTAATCGACCACGTTTTTCACAAGTATTTGGTTCTAACAGTCTTCCGATCAACCGCGAAACGCTTCCAACGGTAGATGCATTGGTGGAGCAGGCGAAGAACCGGGCGTTTCAAACCTTAACGATCCTAGAGATAGGAACGCGGAAGGAATTGATAGCCTAACAGTTGGTGACGCGCAATATATTGATCGTTATTACGCTCCGGGTTCTACAGAATCAATTATTTCGCGAAGATTCCCAGTTAGCGGGATTGAGGATTGGAATCGATTTGGAGCTGGGGCTCATTCGGTACTAGCGCCTGGAGGACAAGTTGACCTCCAGTTGACCGCTAGCGGGCTTGACTCGATAGGCCCTGCGATGGAGGGGCTTGCAAATGCTGGTTTTGAGAATGTTAGATTGAGACCGTTGGGTGACCCTCGAACTGCTTGGCAATGGAGGCTTACGGGAAATAAACCTCAATGATATGATTGTTGTAGTAAGAACATGAGCGGAAAAATAAAAGAGTTAAATACGAGCCGACATATCGTAACACATAACGTAGTCTCTCGCGGTCGGCTCAGATACGCATTAGTAAAAGCCAATCCGAAAGATTACAAAGCCTATTGTGATCAAAGTGGATTTTCGACTTTGATCATTGATTCCGTTAAATCGCTGGCTTCGGATGTTTCAAGCGGTGATTTTGCGATGAAGCTTGCGGATGCAATTGAGCAAACTTTAACCAAACGGGTGAAGTCCTACCCCGACCTGTTTCACGTTGGTTATGTAGGTTTAACGGCAGATAATGGATTAGTGAGTGGTTGTACAGTTGGAAATACTCGAGTGAATCTTATTAAAAATGGCGAGTTGTTTAATATAACCAATGATCACAATCTTATTGACGACCCTATCGAAGGAGCGGAAATTGACATGGATGATCATTCGTTTCGGTATACGGAATCGAGACAGATACTGGCTTTAAGAGACCCTTCAGTAAAGCATCAAGCTGAGCCTTTTTCGTGGGAATTAAGTGAAAATTCGATGATTTTGGTTTGTTCTTCTGCTTTTCATAAATTTAGGGAGCCTTCCGAATATATTGAAGAGTTGCTTGCGTTTGCTGAGAGCGATAAAACGCCAACAGGTTATAATCCCGGCTTAATCTCGATATTAAATCCGTTCGGTTGATTTTGAAGACCAGTCTTTTCATACAAATACGACAAGCTCGCGAAAGCAAAAGGAGCCTTGATCGAAACAAGCAATTCGGTTTCGACGTCCAAGACAACGCAGTTTGACACCTGGGGAAGACCGCTTACATTTCAGCAGATCACAGATGGCGTAACCTACACATCGCAGTATAAATACAATCTATCGGGAGCTTTGACAGAGGAGACATATCCAACGGGCAGAAAGGTCAAAAACGACTTCGATGCCAATGGAGATATCTTAAAGATACACAATCTGGCAACTGCTCAAAGCGCGGCCAAAACCTTTGCCGATAATTTCAAATATATGCCCGACGGCAGAATCGAGAGGCTCAAGGTCGGAAACGGTCTCTGGGAAGCCGCGAAGTTTAACAACCGTCTGCAGGTAACAGAGATTGGTTTAGGTGTAAGCGCAACAAATCTAAACCTCTGGAAGATCAATCTCGAATATGGTGAACTGAATACAAACGGCACCGTAAACACAGCCAAAAACACAGGCAATATTGCCAAGCAGACGACTACGGGTGGGGGCAAGACCTACCTTCAAACCTACAAATACGATTCTCTATACAGAATTATTGAAGCGAAGGAGAAAACCGGCTCTTATCAGAACTGGAAGCAGACGTTTGGCTATGACCGCTACGGGAACAGGCCAGCATTTACGCAGGTAGTCGGTTCAAGTAATCTTCCGATCAACAATTTCACGAGACCCACGATCAGTTCAAGCGTAGGCTTCCCCTAAAGGTGCACATCTTTAAGGTAGAGTCTTCCGCCGATATCCGGCGTTTGAATTCTGCTGGCGGAATATTCCCCAGCGAACTGTGGGGACGTTCCTCGTTGTAACTGAGCATCCGTGCCCAGCTGATATCTCGAACTGATTCAGGTTCGAAAAGATATTCGCGCCATTCAGAAAAGGACTGAGCCATCATAGTTACCAACCGCGAAGGCTGAGCCTTCAAATTCCAACAAGCTTTTTTCGGAAGGTCCGAGACCTTCCGCACTGAAATTTCTGGCTCAAGATAAAGGGTTGAGCGCGGTAAGGCTTATTGAGGATATCTACCCCATCGGACGCGCGGGAGGCGTTTTTGCACAAAACCAAGTAAAAGAAAAGGCGATAGATACGAGTATCCACCGCCTTTTTTTCGGCCGTTTAAATCATATGCTTTGGAGGAGCCATGATGCCGAAAATCTCCGCCAAAGGACCTAACGATTGTTGGCGTAGTTCTTATCTCTTACGATGTAATTGTCTCGCGCTCTTACGTTTAGATCCGGCTTGTAAATTCTTACTTTTAGCTTTTTTCGCTGTCCCGGGTAGCCTTCTTCAGAGGGATAGAAGCCGATGTTGTATTGGTGTTTGAGTTCGTTTGCAATTGCCTCAAAGGCCCGATTCAGGCCGCCTACGATATATTCGGGTTCGATCATACGCCCGCCAGTCAAAGTAGCGAGTTCTTCTACGTACATTCTTCCGAGTTTTCGTTCGCCGAGTTCGCGCACGCTTCTGCGTTTGCCGCGGCGGAGCGTTTTTTCATATGTGTCGTAAAAAATAGAGAAAACTACCGTGTCAGACTTTTCTGCCTGCGCGACAGTATCGTCAAAGAATGCGTTTCTTGACGTGGTATCGACGCCGTCTGTAAACAGCACGATCGCTTTGCGCCCCTTTACGCGCGAGAGACGCTTGCCGATAGAAAAATCCACCGCGTCATAAAGAGACGTGCCGCCGGCAAAACGAGCTTTTCTGATTGCCGTATCAATTTTTTGCCGGTTTGCCGTAGCGCGAGCCAGGACGCGTATTTTTTCGTTGAATTTGATCACTTCAACCCTGTCCTGTGGGTTCAAATGCCTTACAAACGAAAGCGCAGCGTTTTGAATTTCTTCGATCTTGTATTTTGTTGAGGGGCTGGTGTCCAAGAGTAAAAGAACAGTCAGAGGCTGTTGTGAAACTCCAAAATAAGCAATCTCCTGCTGTACGCCGTCTTCGAATATGTTGAAATCCGCCTTCGACAAATTCGAGACGTACTCGCCCGAAAAGCGATCTGAGACCGTTACGGGAATCATTACAAGTGTTGAATCAATTCGAATCGTGTCGTCATCAGGTTGGGTTGCCGGCGCACGTCTGACCCTTTTGGTTACAGGAGGTGTTGCTTTTAAATTCTTTTCCGAGGTGTAGGGCTTTGAATCCGAAAAATTTGCCTTTCCGTTTTTTTCGCTTTCAGTGGTTGAGCCGGAACTTTCCTGACCGACCACCGAGCTATAAAAAAGCAAAAACGCAGCTGCTGAAATAAATAAAACTCTCATTACCTTCTTCATAACCAATTCTCAGCCGCTATTCAGGATTTTCCCTGGACTCTTCCTCATCCTCACTGTCGTCTTCAAAAATGATACGGCCGTCGTCTTTATCTTCCTTATCTTCCTGGGAGATCGAAATTCGTTTCTTTCCATTCCCTCCATCCAGCGAAATTCCCATTATCCTGGGGTTTTCGATAAACCGGACCAATTTGTTTGGGTTAAATCTCGCTCGAACCACGACTGCTTCATCTTTTTGAATCGTCACAAGCACTATCTTCACGCTTTTTCCGGCCTCGCGCATATTCATATAAACTTGCTCGCCGTCGCGGGATCGCACACGCAAAATCGGACTCCATTCGGGATCAAAAGCGTCTTTCATTACTGCCTGCATTTCGCTATGAAGCGAGTTTTCAGAAAACTGCAGATTCCGAAAAATGGTTACCTTAAAACTCTTAACGCCGGCAGGTTTGACTATTCCCACAGCAGCCCTGGCAAGCCACATAAAGGGAACTTTTACTTTTTTTGCGCGATATTTTGTTTTTAAGTGATTACAAACCGTTTTGTATTCGCTGCCTTTAGCGTTTGCGGTCGGCGCGTAGAGAGCAAGCGTCAAAAACAAAACGACAAAAGCGTTTAGGTTTCGTCTGTGATTAAACATATTCTGCTCCCTTAATTTTCACCTTCTTCCTTAACATCATCCGAGTCGCTCGAAATATCGATATCCGGGATATTTAGATTTCCGCTCAGTTCGACGAGCGTGTCTATATCGATTGGTCCGATCACGTTAATCAGCGCCAATTTTTTCTTTTCAGAAACAAGGACGGCCACTCCGCTAATATCGTCGCCGGCAAACATCGTATATACGTCAACCTTTTGATTGTTTTTCTTGCTGCGCACTTTTACGTGTTTTTCCCAACCGGGAGAATCGAGCTGCAAGCGAATTGAATCTATGTCGGCCGTGCTGTACTCATTTTCATTTTCGAAGTTGTAAACGCGAACGTAGACACCTTCAAGCCCTTTTATTGCCTCGCCAACCGTTTTTGCATCCTTGTCCTTAACTTTCAGCAACACGCGTTTTGCAAGATTTAAAAGCTTGCCGTCGACATTTACTTCGACAACCTCGATCGCCTTATCTTCAAGACCTTTGAGATTATCAAACTGAAGACGCGCAGTTTGAGCGTTTGCCGCAACCGCCAAGACGGCAATTGACAGCAGAATTAATTGGATTTTTATAAATAATTTCATTCTGATCTCCTATAAATTAGTCGCTTCCTTCGACCTTATCTTTCACACTTTTTAAGTTTGAGCTGGTTATCGAGAGCCCGAGCATCAGTTGTTCGTAAGCATATTTTTCTTCAGCCGTTAGCTCCGTTACTTGCACTTTGTTCTGCCCGACAGCTTTTTGCCGTCTTTTCGATTTTCTTTTGACGCGTCTAAATGTCTTTTTAACCCTTGCTCTTTTTATTGGCGTTCGCCTCAGGTGTCTGACTTTTGTCGCCTTAATTTTGGAAGGGCCAATAGTTTTGGCTTCAGGTTTTTCAAGGGCGATAGTTTTATCATCCGGTCTGACTTGCTGTTGGACCAGCCCTTTAGGTTCTTCCGTAGTACTTTCCGCTCTGTTTTCAAACCTATTCGTAGGTTCCATTTTCAAAACCTGGAAAAATCCGATCGCAAGAATAGCGACTGCAATCATTGCAAAAGAAGCTATTCGAAACCCAAAAACCAGAGGCCTAGCAGTTTTCCTTTCTTTGAACTTTTCGAAAGATTCAACCGCTACTTTCGGCGGCGCTTGCGTATCACTTTGGCGGAAAGTTTTAAGAGCGTTTTCGAATCTCTCAATTTCCGGGTCGTTTCCAGTTTTGTCCCAAAGATAATCTTTGTTCATTTTTTTACCTCAATTCCGAGTTTCGCTCTTAGCATACGCATTCCGCGGTGTAGATTTACTCTGACCGATGAATGCGTAAGTCCCGTTTGCTCAGCTATTTCCGGTCCCGTCATTCCTTCTACGAGCCGTAAAATCAACGTTTCCCGATAAGTCTCAGGCATTTCCTTTATTGCTTCGAGGATTTCGTTTGCCTCATTCTGCCGGGGATCGCGCAGTTTCAAACTTTCTGAAAGCTCCTCTGTTGGCTTCCTTCGCCGATAAAATTCCGCTGCTCGATTTCTCGCGATCCTTGCAATCCAGGGGCTGACGGCGTTTCTATCGCGGAGCTTTCGGAGGTTGTTATAAGCTGAAATAAAGACCTCCTGAACGATGTCTTCGGCTTCATCTGCCGGGACGCGTGCGAGCACAATGCCGTGAACGAGCGGAGACAATTTTGTATACAGTTCGTCAAAAGCTGCGAGGTCACCCGCGCAGACGCGTTCCACAAGAACCGCTTCCGCACTCGGTTTATTAGACTTTGCGCCCTTTTTCGATTCGCGTTTCCCTAGAAAAAACAAATTTCCTATCGTTCTGCTTTCTGACATTTTTAGCTGGCGGCGAACAACATATATAAAATTGCTATGAATTCATCGTCCACCGCCTATAAAATAGCTATTTGTTGCTTGCTACTAACTAAGACGGCTCGGAAATGAATGTGTTAACAGTAAAACGAATAAGGGCATAAAAAGTTGCGCGAAGGATGCGGGTGGTTTTCGACCATTTTCCTTCTCCGGAAAGACAGAGACTTTCCGCACTTGATAAGCCGCACTCATTCTTGTCCTTCTTCTCCATCTGCTGCTAATGGTTCGAGAAGGGGTTAAGGACGTTAAAACGCCCTTGGACTAACTTTGGGCTCTATCTCCACGCCGTAAACGACGTGGCTACGCCAAACCACTTCTTTTCGGCCGCATCATTCTGCTTCATAACGTTTCTGCGAAGACTGTTATATAATTCTTGTTACCTGAACAACTAATCTAAATGAGGAGTTAGAAAAATGCGTAGAGTACTTTATGTCCTTTCATTTGTTTTTATAGTTATTGTGATTGGCAATACCGTTATTGTCGCCCAATCTAAGGTCAGATACGCGAAAAAACCAAATATGAAACCACCCGTAGCGAAGAAAATTCCGAAGGTTACAGAAATTCACGGTTACAACGTCGTTGACAACTATCATTGGATGCGCGACCGAAGCGATAAGAAAAAGCGTCCGGAGATAATGGAGTATCTCAATGCGGAGAACAAATTTACGGACGCAATGATGAAGCCGTATGAAGGTTTGACCGAGAAATTAAATAAAGAAATTGTCGGACGCATAAAACAGACCGATTTGAGTGTGCCTTACAGATACGGCGATTACTGGTATTACACAAAAACCATCGAGGGCAAACAATATCCGGTTTATATGCGAAGCAAGACTTTTGACGGGAAAGTCTCGGAAACCCTGCTTGACCAAAACGAGATGGCAAAGGGCCATAAATTCTTTTCAATCGGCAATCAACGTGTTAGCGACGATGGCAATTTACTTGCGTTTGCTACAGATACCGTCGGTTATCGGCAATACACTTTGCAGATCAAGGATTTGAGGACCGGCAAAATTTTACCAAATAGAATCGAACGTGTAGTTTCTGCGGTGTGGTCTGCGGACGGGAAATATATCTATTTTGTTCAGGAAGATGAAGTTACAAAACGAAACGACAAGTTTTATCGCCACGATGTGAAGAAAAACAAAAATAAACTGCTTTTTGAAGAAAAGGATGTGCTTTTTAATTTTTGGGTTTCGCGTTCGCGGGATAAAAAGATGATTTTCTTAAATTCCTATGCCGCGACGATGGCAGAAGTCAGATATTTGCCGGCGGATAAACCTAAAGGGAAATGGAAAATTATTTCACCGCGTGAAAAAGACCACGAATACACGGTCGATCATTACGAAGGAGATTTTTACTTAACGACAAACGAAACGGCCGAAAATTTTCGCGTTGTAAAAGCTCCGATTAGCGATCCTTCGAAGAAAAACTGGAAAGAATTTATCAAACACAACTCCGAAATTAAGGTTGAAGGTGTTGATTTTTTTGAAGGATATGCGGTTGTTTCCGAACTCGAAAACGGATTGGAATATCTGCGTTTGATTGATTTGAAAAAGGAAAGCTCAAGGCGTCTAAAAACAGAGGAAAGCGTTTATACGATGGGACTCGGCGGAGGCAATGCGGAATTTGAAACCGATACGATTCGTTATCGCTACGGTTCGATGATCACGCCGAGTTCGACTTACGAATACAATTTGAAAACCGGAAAGACAAAATTATTGAAGCAGCAAGAAGTCTTGGGCGGTTACGACAAATCGAAATATGAAACGAAGCGTGTTTGGGCGACGGCTCGCGATGGCGTAAAAGTGCCGATTTCGCTGGTGATGAAAAAAGGGACCAAGCTTGATGGCAAAGCTCCTTTGCTTTTATACGCTTACGGTTCTTACGGAGCTTCGATGACGCCGTATTTTTCCAGCCCGCGTCTGAGTTTGCTTGATCGGGGAATGATCTATGCCATCGCACACATACGCGGCGGCTCGGAACTCGGCGAAAAATGGCGGCAAGACGGACGTATGTTTAAGAAGTTAAATACGTTCTACGATTTTATTGATTCGGCAAAATGGCTGCAGAAAAATAAATACTCATCGCCTGACCGGACAATTATTCAAGGCGGAAGTGCCGGTGGATTGCTTATGGGCGGAGTTGTAAATATGTCGCCCGAAACTTTCAAAGCGGCGATCGTTCAAGTTCCGTTCGTTGATGTTCTAAACACAATGCTTGACGAAACGCTTCCTCTAACGACGCAGGAATGGATCGAATGGGGGAATCCAAACGAGAAAGAAGCCTACGATTATATGCGTAAGTATTCGCCGTATGACAACATAGCGAAACAGCCATATCCAAATATGTTGGTTGAAGTTTCGCTTTGGGATTCTCAGGTTCCCTATTGGGAAGGTGCCAAGTTTACGGCGAAAGTTCGTGATTATATGACTAACGATGCCGAAGTTTTGCTTAAAACAAATATGGGCGGCGGGCACGGCGGATCGAGCGGGCGTTATGATCGCTACAAAGAACTCGCGTTTAGCTACGCTTACGCTTTGAGTCAGGTCGGAATCAACAAATAGATTTTCGGGAATTCGACTAAAAACTAGGTCCGCGCCTACAGACTTTTTCCTCGCTTTTTGCCAATGATCCCGGCGTTTAGGCTCCTCCTGCTATGCCCGAATTTTCACTAGACAAAAAATTAGTTTAAACGTATACTAACAATAGCTAAAGTCCTTGTACGCCAAAGACTTTCATCCCACTACTCCCAATCTAAGCTCACATTTCATTAAGAAAAAGCGTGGTTAAGAACAGAAAAATTTACATAATTCTTTTTGGTGTTGCCCTCGTTCTCGCAATAGGTTTGCTATATGCGGATAGTAAGGGTGCGTTTGGCTGGGAAAGTAGTTTTGACTTCGGATTTATAAAAGGGCTGCTTGTATTGCTCGTTGCTTCGGCAGGATTTGGATTAATTCTAAACCTGGTTTTCGAACTCGAATCGCGTGAATCGCGAAAGATCAAGCTTTCCGAGTTTGATAGTCCGGAAGAAGCCGAAGAACACATCAGGAAGCTTCAGGGGTACATCGACGAACAGGAAAAAAACACCGAGGCATTACGTAAGACAAAAGAACAATTTAAATACGAAGCCTTTCACGATCCCCTTACAAAACTGCCAAACAGAAAGAAATTTATTGACAAAATGGGACAGTGGCTTGATCAAAGCCAAAAGGACAATAAATTTGAATTTACCGTTTTATCTCTCGATCTCAATCGTTTTAAGACGATCAACGAAAGTCTAGGGCACTCTCTTGGCGATACTCTTATTCTGAGGGTTGCCGAACGCCTGCAAAACTCAGTAAGACAAAAAGATTTAGTAGCGCGTTTTGGCGGCGATGAATTTGGCATTCTTTTAAACAACGTTTCAAAAACTGAAGACGTTGCTGCCTGCGTAGAACTCATCATCAAAAACCTTGCCGAACCATTTAAGATTGGATCACGCGAGATTTTTACCAGCGTTAGTGTTGGGATCGCTGTAAGCCACGCGGGTTATGAAAAAGCAGGCGATATACTGCGCGATGCTGATATTGCCATGTATCACGGCAAAAACAATGATAAAGGATACATGGTCTTCGACCCTTCAATGCATACTCGTGCAGTAAACTTGCTGCAGGTTGAGACCGATCTGCGTCACGCAATCGAAAGAGAAGAATTCGTTACCTACTTCCAGCCGATAATCAGCCTCCGTTCGATGAGAATTGTTGGATTTGAGGCTCTTATTCGTTGGAATCATCCGACCCGCGGTCTTGTTCCGCCAAACGAATTTATACCCGTTTCGGAAGTTACTAATTTGATCGTGCCAATTACGCTTTGGATACTCAGGCAGTCTTGTAATCGGCTCGTCGGCTGGAAACAGCAATATCCTGAGCAGGATTTGATGGTGAGCGTAAATCTATCTGGGAAACACTTCGCCCAACCGGATCTTGTAAAACACGTTAAGGAAATCCTACAAGAAACCGGGATGGAGCCGGCTAACTTGAAACTCGAGATCACAGAAAGCGCGATTATGGAAAACGCGGATACTGCGATTTTTATGTTGAAGCGCCTCCGCGATATCGGTGTCAGACTTTCGATTGACGATTTTGGAACGGGATATTCATCGCTCAGTTATCTACATCGCTTTCCGATCAATACACTCAAGATTGACCGTTCATTTGTTGGAACTATGGAAGACGGCAGTGAAAACGGGGAAATTGTTCGGACAATTATTGCATTGGCAAAAGCCTTGAATTTAAGCGTTATTGCCGAGGGAATCGAAACCGCGCATCAGCTTCATCAGTTGCGAGTTTTAGATTGCGAGTATGGGCAGGGATATTTATTCTCGCCGCCGGTTGCCGGAGAAAAGGCCGATGAATTTGTGAGAAATGCGGAAAGCTGGGATCATATTTTACCTGCAATGCAAAAGCCACCTGTGCCTCAAACAATTGAGAAAGATTTTAATCCCGAAGCTCCCCTTCTTGAGATAGGCGATTTGTTTTAACCATACTTGTAGGCATCAATTAGAAAAACGAGGCTGTCTGAGAAGGCGGTCTCTTTTCGTTTTCGGAAATCGCCGATATTTCAGATTAATAAAGTGCGGAAAGTCTCTGACTTTCCGGGAAAAGGAAAATAATAGAGATGAGGCTGAGCCTCATTGATTTTAAGAGGTCAAAGCCGGAAGGTCGGAGACCTTCCGCACTAAGTAAAAAA
The DNA here is from genome assembly GCA_965216195.1 of Aridibacter sp. Lineage (GTDB taxonomy): Bacteria > Acidobacteriota > Blastocatellia > Pyrinomonadales > Pyrinomonadaceae > Aridibacter. The sequence continues at coordinate 371,109 of OZ244151.1, forward strand.
AATAAGAGAGAGGGTTTGGTTTTCCTAACGTGCGTAAATTGCGGCGCGTTTTCGAAGAGGATAGGCATCTTCGTATGTCGCTGCAAGGTTAAGCAATTCGGCTTCGCCCCAGTTTTTGCTCATAAGCTGGAGCCCGATTGGTAGATTATTCCAGGAAACGCCGCAGGGAACTGAAATGCCGGGAATACCGGTAAGATTCGCCGATGCGGTGTAGATGTCGCTCAAATACATAGCTATCGGGTCATCCGTTTTTTCGCCAAACTTAAATGCCGTGGTCGGTGCCGTAGGGGTTAGGATTGCATCACATGTTGAAAACGCCTCTTCGAAATCCTGTTTTAAGAGAGTTCTGACTTTTTGAGCTTTTGAGTAATAAGCATCGTAGTAGCCGCTTGAAAGTACGTACGTACCGAGCATTATTCTACGCTTAACCTCAGCGCCAAACCCCTCATTTCGCGTTTTCATATACATTTCATGAAGCTCAGGAGCATTTTCAGCGCGGAATCCGTACCTTACGCCGTCAAACCTTGCTAAATTCGATGAGGCTTCAGCGGTGGCAATGATGTAATAAACGGCGATCGCATATTTCGCATGAGGGAGCTCGACATCGACAATCTCAACCCCCAGTTTTGAGTAGTCTTCGATCGCGGTTTCTACCGCTTCGCGTACATCTTCATCGAGTCCCTCGCCGAATAGGGCACGCGGAACCCCTATCTTTTTTCCGGAAATATCTTTCGTCAGGCAGTCTGAGTAGGCTGGCACCTCAACCTCAGCCGTTGTCGAATCGTTTTCATCTCTTCCGGCAATTACCTCCAACACCCTTGCGACATCCTGCGTAGTTTGTCCAAAAACTCCGATTTGATCGAGCGAAGAAGCGAAAGCGACAAGCCCATAGCGAGAAACCCGGCCATAGGTTGGTTTTAATCCAACTATTCCACAAAAGGACGCGGGTTGACGGACCGAGCCGCCCGTTTCCGAACCGAGGCTAGCGCGGACAACACCCGAAGCGACAGCCGCGGCAGATCCTCCCGAACTTCCGCCCGGCACACGCTCAACGTCCCAGGGGTTTTTTACCGTGCCATAAGCGGAGTTTTCATTTGACGAACCCATCGCAAATTCATCCATGTTTGTCTTTCCGATGATTATCGCTCCGGCACTGTTTAATCTCTTTACGGCAGTAGCGTCATATTGAGGTTTATAATTTCCCAGGATTTTCGAGCCGCAACCCGTTCGCATTCCTTCAGTACAGATGTTGTCCTTTACAGCAATTCCAACACCGCGCAAAGCTAAACTTTCGTTGTCGGAACTTTCAACAAGTTCAACTCTTTCGAGCGCATATTCTTTTTCTATCGAGAGAAATGAATTCAGCTCACCATTAAGTTTCTCGGCCGATTTCAGCGACTTTTCAATGTCAGATTTAATTTCGCTCATTTAAAACTTAGTTTAGCCGTTTCGGTGCGGCAATACGTACAAAAGCACTGAAATGAAGTGACAAAAACTTCCCAGCAATACAAAGATATGGAAAATTGCGTGATTGAATTTTACCATTTTGAGCCCGTAAAGAATGGCGCCGATCGTGTACATAAGTCCGCCGGCGATTAGCCACATCACACCTTCAACGGGCAGCGCTTCAAAAAGCGCTTGCAGTCCGAAAACGCCCATCCAACCCATGATCAGATAGCCAATAGTGGATATAAAACCGTACTTTCCCGTGAAAAAGAGCTTAAAGGTAATTCCGATAATCGCGATCGTCCAAATCACGCAAAAGGCTCCCCAACTCAGCCAACCTTCAAAAACATTCATCGTGAAAGGGGTGTAGGAGCCGGCGATTAAAACATAGATCGCGGCATGATCGAGAATGTTTAGTTTGTAGCGCAAGTTTGGCTCCTGTACGTAGTGATAAACGGTCGAAGCCGCGTAGAGAATCACAAGGCTTGATCCGTAAATCGAAAAACTCACGATATGCCAAAACGTGCCGCTCGTGTTTGCGCTCGAAACTAAAATAATAAAAGCGGCGATGCTTAAAACTAAACCGAAGCCGTGGGAAATCACGTTGAGCAATTCCTCAGTTGGGTGATAAAAAGTCAGTCTATCTTTCATATTAATTCTGTTTTGAGACCCTATCTATCAGCCAGCCCGAATTTTCTTTTACTACATCAACAGAAACTATACGCTGCCATTTTTCTGTTCCGTCCCTCCAAAAAAGCAACACATCGAACGTCGCTTGATTGTCTGACGAAGATTTGCACTTCGCTACACGGATCGCACGGGGATATTCTTCAGTTTGCGTAAAATAGTCGAATTTTGAATCCTTCTTGCCCTTACCCGCTTCTTCGTAAACCTTTTCGCTTAAGTATTTTTTCCTGCGTTTGAGATTTTCTTCGGTGGGCGTCATATCATTTCCGACGTGGAAAGAATAAAACTGTTTTACGACGTCACGTGACTGAACGCATTGGTCTGGTTCGAGAACCGCCTGATTGTAACAACCCGCCATGACGACGAATAAGGTGCACAGAATTGATGCTCGGAGAATTTTAACGTGCGATCTATTCATTTTTTAACACTTTTGGAACACGGAAATGTCCCTCTACCGCCGAAGGTGCTTGATCTAGTGCTTTTTCCTGCCCAAGCGAGCTTTTTGGCTCGTCGGCCCGGCTCGTGTCAGTTTCTTCGCCCTCTTGGGTAAGTCCGCCGATGGAGGCTTCAACGCTTTCCGTGTCGAGCTCGTTTAGTTGATCCACATAAGCCACGATGTTTGCCATCTGGGGTGTGTAGAGATCTACCTCCTCTTCGGTAATTTTTAAGTGTGCTAATTTAGCAATTTTCTTTACGTCCATAAACTATTTCGTTTGGGCAATTCTGTGCTTCCGCTCGAGACATCCTTCCGCGGCGAGTAAAAACTGTTTTCGTAGGCCGTTATCGGAAATCGAATCGGCTGAGTGGCGAAGTTCTTTCGAAACTAGATCGCCAGGGATGCTAATCGGCTCAGCTTTTTCCTCCTCTTTCGACCTGAGATTACGAAATGCATTTTCGTCAATCGAGAATTCAATAAAGCTAACTAACGATTGTTTCAAAACTGCATTTAGCTTGAAGATCATCTGCCCGGCTAAGGGTTCCAAATGCTGTTTCCAGGTTTCATCAGGCACGCCAACGATCAGCTTCTTACCAACGAGCGAGATCGGATTTGTTTGCTTTGCGAGCGATTGGCCTGCGACCTTTTTCCACGTCGCAAAAACAATTGGTTCGCGAATTTCTTCGGAATCTTCAAAAGTCTCGAGCATTTTCGGCAGAAGCCTAAACAAATCTTCCATGAATCGTGTTTACACGCCTTTGAACAATTACTAAATAGCCAATACTATCTCGTAAATGATAAATGATAACGAGTTAAAGATGAACTTACCAAATCTGATTTTGGCGTCGGGAAGTCCGCGTCGTTCGGAAATACTTCGCTCAGTAGGGTGGAATTTTGAGAAGATCGTACCCGACGTGGACGAAAGCGAAATCGAGGGAGAACTTCCCGGGGATTATGTGCGGCGTTTGGCGAAAACAAAGGCGCAGGCAGTAGCGAACAAACGAACACAGATGCCAGTTCTCGGAGCTGACACGACCGTTGTTATTGACGGCAAGATTATCGGGAAACCGTTTGATCTTGAAGATGCTCGCTCGATGATTGAAATGCTCTCAGGGCGCTGGCACGAAGTTTTGACGGGTGTAGTACTGGTAAAGGATGGGGAAACGCGCGAAGGGCTTCAAACAACACGCGTAAAGTTTGTGAAGCTGAATACCGCAGAAATCGACTTTTTGGTGAATGAAGGTGGGCCGCTTGATAAAGCCGGTGCATATGCCGTGCAGGCGCAGGCCGCACTCTTTATAGAGGAGATTCAGGGCGACTACTGGAATGTGGTCGGGCTGCCGATAAGTTTGGTTTATCGTTTATTGAGACAGTTGTAAGGGAATTCCGCGTGGGAAAGTTGCTCTAAACAAAAAAAAGCGAGCCCGAATCAGGCTCGCCATTTCTATAAAAACTAACACACTTTTTTAAAGTAGTTTATCAATTCTCTTTGAAAGAATATCGGCTGTATCAACCTCCTCCAAGGGGTCGATACCCGTGATTGGCTCTCCGTCAATTTTTCCTTTTTTATCAAGGATGATAAACGCAGGAAGCTGATCCAATTTGTACTTCTTAACCGAATTTTTTCCATCATTATCGCGCAATATCGTAACATTTAACTTGTTGCGCTTAACGAACTTACGGATATCATCGTTGCTCGCGTAATTCTTCGATTTTTCAGATGCAGAATCCGTGGCAATAAAGTAAAAAATCACGTCGTCGCCATCGTATCTCTTAGCGAGTTTATTAATCGTATCAGCCTGGTCGTTTGAAAGCGGTAGCCAGCTTGCGCCGATCGCCATTACAACGACCTTATCTTTTTGAGCCTCAACATCGATTTTATCGCCGCTAAGTGATGTAAACACAATGTTTTGCGCCGAAGCGCCAATTGACATCGCTAACAGTAAACTCAATGCAAAACTTAACAATTTAACGTTTTTCATAGTTTTTCACCTCATTTAAGGAGAACTGCCGGTAACTTAGATGCAAGTTTGAGTCCAAAATACTGCTTTAGGGCTCTATAACCATATTATCGATCAAACGTATGTCGCCAAATCGAACCGCAAGTGCAATCAACACAGCACTTTCGCTGATTTTATCGATTGGCTCCAAAGTTTCGTTATCAACAATAGCAATATAGTCGATTTGTGCTAAAGGCTCGGTTTCGAGCTCATTTTTGACTATTTCGGTTAATTTTGCCGTATTTCGTTCCCCTCCTTCAATTGCTATCTGAGCTTCAAGCAAAGCCTTGTAAATGATTGATGCAGAACGTCTTTCGGCATCAGAGAGTCTTTCGTTGCGCGAAGACATCGCCAAGCCCGATTCTTCCCTTATGATAGGCATCACAACGATTTCAGTTGGAAACCCCAAATCCTTCGTAAGTCTTTTTATTACAGCTACTTGCTGAGCATCTTTTTGTCCAAAAAAGGCGAAATCAGGACGTACAGTGTTAAACAGAATCGTGATAATTGTCGCTACACCCCTAAAATGCCCCGGACGGGACGCGCCCTCCAATTTTTCGGAGATTTCATCCACGGTAACGTAAGTCGCAAAATTTTCTCCGTAGATATCGTCAGGGTCTGGCGCGAATATGTAATCGACGTTATGCTCGGCCAGAAGAGCAGCGTCAGCGGTCAGATCTCGCGGATATTTATCAAAATCTGCGTTTTCGTTAAACTGGGTTGGGTTAACAAAAACTGACGCAACGACGACATCGCTCATTTTGCGGGCTTTCTTTACCAGACTCAAATGTCCGTCATGAAGAGCACCCATCGTTGGTACAAATCCGATCAGTTTTCTCTTGCTGCGGAGTTTTGTTGCGACCGCCGCCATGCGTTGTCGTCGATTTACAATTTCCATTTAGTTCAGCCCTTCTTTAAGGCTTCAATATCGACGCCCTCGGGCAAGCCGTAGGATTCCGCTTCAGACGGATAATTGCCCTCTTTTACATCCTTCATCCAGGCTTCAACCGCTTCAGACATAACGTCACGGATGTTTGCGTATTGACGAACGAAGCGTGGAAGTCTTCCAAAGGTCATTCCTACCAGGTCGTGTAAAACCAAAACCTGTATGTCGCAAGCCTCGCCAGCCCCTATCCCAATTGTAGATATCTTTAGCTCGTTAGTGATGATCTCGGCTATCTTCGTTGGAACGAGCTCGAGTACGATTGCGAAAGCACCCGCATCTTCGAGCATTTTTGCGTCATCGATTAACTTTTGCGCGGTTGCGGTGGTTTTGCCCTGAACACGATAGCCGCCGAGCTTGTGAACCGATTGGGGGGTTAACCCGATATGCGCCACAACCGGAATTTCTTCATCTACAAGCCTTTTAACGAGCTTTACGCGATTTCTTCCACCTTCTATTTTTATCGCTTCTGCTTCGCCGTCTTTCATCAAGCGAAGTGCGTTTCTTACCGTTTCGTCTTCGTTAACGTGATAGGTGCCGTAGGGCATATCCGACACTATAAGAGCTCGCTCAGCTCCGCGTTTTACAGATTTGGTCGCCGAAAGAATTTCATCGAGCGTCACCGGAATCGTATTTCCGTATCCGTGGATCACATTTCCGATGCTGTCGCCAACGAGGATTAGCTCCGCTCCTGCTTCATCTACAATTCTTGCAGTCGGGTAGTTGTAGGCAGTAAGACAAACAAGCTTCTCGCCTTTCCTTTTGGCCTTGCGAAGCGCGGGCACATATACTTTTTCCGGTTTATCCGGTTTTAGATACGCCATATCTCTCTAAGTCTAGCGATTTGTATTTGTTGAGTCTAGTTAGTCGTGGAGGCCTTTGTTAATAATTCTTCCTTTTCCAATTCGATCCCGCTATGCGGATTCCAGCGAGTGACTTCGGACTGATCGTCTACTTCTCCGAGGATTTCCGTGACGGTTTTCTTTAGAACCGGATGAACTGCGTGAGGTGCAATCTCGGCAAGAGGAACCAATACAAATTTTCTCTCATGAAGGCGCGGGTGTGGGACTTTCAAAAATTCAGTGTCTATCTCGAGATCGCCGTAGAAAAGCAGATCGATATCCGCTGTTCTGGGCGCCTGCAAGAATTTATGTCGTCGCCCTAGAAGATATTCGAGCCTGATCATACGGGCAAGAATCTGTGACGGCGTGATATTTGTCAGGGTGATTTCAGCGACCATATTTAAATAGTTGTCGTGATCGCTAACGCCTAATGGGGTGGTTTCGTAGATTGCCGAAAGACGCTCGACGTGGAGTCCAGCTTCCATCAAACCACGAACCGTGAGAAGCAGGTTTCCCGCCCGGTCACCCAGATTTGATCCGAGGCCGACGTATACGGTAATAATTTCCTGATCGATTTTTTCCGTCATTTAAAGAGTTACGACTACTAAAAATTATATCACGAAAGAATTTCTCGGTTACAGGAGGGCGCTTTTACTTTTTTCGGTATAATGTTTCAATAAATAAGGAAAGACCTTTCATTTCCAGAGGCTTTTTGCCGGGGAGGACCCAGGACCTAGCGTCTTACAAAACTGCACTTCAGATAAAATGGCACGCAGAAAATTTCGCCACAGCAGAAGAAAAAACTCCCCAAACGAACGCACCTACCAAGAGTACATTTCTAATCAACCGGCTCCTCTTACGACACGCACCGAGTTAATCCGCTTGATTCGCGGTGGTGAGGATACATATCTTGAGCTAAAACTAAAACTTTCAAATCCCGATCGGATCGCTCAAGAAATCGTAGCGCTTGCCAATACCGGCGGCGGCACATTGGTTTTTGGAGTTACGGATAATTTAAGAATCGAGGGTGTCAGAAATCCGGAAGGTGTGCAGCAAGAACTCGTGAGAATTTGCCGCGAGGCGATTTACCCCGAGATTATTCCATTTATCGACATCGTAGCTTTTGATAACGGAAGCCGGGTTGTCGCGATCGACATCGTTCCAAAAAAACAACCCTACCGGACACGGACAGGGAAATTTTTTCTACGGATCGGAGCTGAAAAAAGGGAAGCCACGCGTGAGGAATTGTCTTCATTGATTGAGGAAACTCGTCCGCTTTTTTATGAGAATATTCCCATTAGCGGCGTCACCGAGAAAGATTTTGATGATTCTTTGATTTGGAGTTTTGCAGAAGGATTTGAGAGTAAATCAAACGGCCGACAGCATTACGAAACTGCAAATTTTTTAAGAAGAGATTTGCTGCTTGCTGCTGGTAACGCCCAAGAATTTTTACCGACGGTCGCCGCCCTACTTTTATTTGGAAAAGACGAGCGAATCACTGAATTTGTGCCTCAAGCAAGCGTAGTAGCGCAACGATTTTCTGGCGTTAAAGGAAGTGCGCAACTCGTCGAAGAGGAAATCCTAAACGGAAATCTTCACTCCTTAAACGAAAAAATTGTCAGCTTTGTCGAACGCTATTGCGATTTGTGGAAACATCGCTCGAAAAAGAGCAAAACACGTGAGCAGGAAGCTGTGAATCCACGCGCAAACTTTCATCTCTATTCAATCAGAGAGGCAGTCGCGAATTTATTATCGCATCGCGATTTAGCCCTTCTCGATGGTGAAACTCGAATTTCCGTCTACGACGATCATATAGAGCTTGTGAACCCTAGGCGCACGAATGGTTTTGTTCCTCCTGCGTCGAAGGCGATTCGGTTTGGAATTACTCAGAGAGTAAACCCCCAGATTTCAGCAATTTTTTCGCGTAGGGAATACGGCGCGGGAATTCCGCTTGGTGGTCTGCCAATGATTTTGAAGCAATCTGAACTCTTTTCGGGAAAACGGGCAGAGGTTTTTACGGCTAACGACCAATTTCGCTTAAAGATTTACGGGATCTAAATCTATTTCGCGTTTTTCTTTTTCGAAGGTTTTTCAATTGTGTAGTAAGGACGATGCTGCACCTTAAATTTCTTGTTGTCATACTGCCCATCACCATTGACGTCAACTTTAACTTCTAACTTATATTTCTTGCCGGGTTTGCGTTTTTCCGTTCCTGCATCATACGCAATGCTGTATTGATTCCGAAGAAGAGCATCAATTGAGCCAAGAATCGACGGCAATTCCGTAGCGAAAGTCATCGGGTAGTGCTTTCCACCCGATTCTTTTGCAAAAGTGTTCATCTGGTTTTGTGCTTGATAGAAAGTCAGGCGCCCCGGAAATCCATCGATTCCATCGGTAGCAGGAATGCGGTGTTCGAATTTCTTAAAAAACAGATTTCCGGTGCTTACAATATAGATCGGGATACCAGCTTGTCTGACAACTTTTCGCGCCTGTCCGTAGTTGATGCGGCTAAACGTATCGATCCCGGATGCGACAAGTATTATCGCTTTTCGAGGTGCCTGAACGTCAACCATTCCGCCGTAGTTTGTCTTGCGCTCTTTAGATCTTTCAAGAACCACGGAATCGGCTTTTCCGCCGACAAGTGCAAACTTGATCGCATCGAAAAGGTTGTTTTCGCGAAACGCCGGCCGGTTTCTAAGGAGCAAATTTATCGTCGAGCGCAGACGGTTTGGGTCATTCGTAAAATCCGTAATTGGCGTCGGCCGCATGTCGAACGCAACAACGGACGCATAATCGTTTGGAGGTTTGATAAAACGCGAAAGAAATTGAGCAACCGGACGGACCACCTCCAGGTGTCCGGCTTCCTGTCTGCCATTTCCGAGTGCGCCAAAAATTTCAGACCATTTACTATATTCGAGTACAAGCGTAACGGTGATCGGAGCCTCCGGCATAGCGAAATTCGTGATTTCCTGCTTCACACCGTTTTCAAAAATGGCAAAATTTTCTTTTGTAAGCCCGGTAATTATCTGTCCGCTCTTTTTGTTATAGACGACCGTATCGACATTAACCAGATTGGTCTTAATCTCGAGAATTTCATCATCAACCTCGGCATTGCGAGCCTCTTCTTCGAGCTTTCGCTGCTCGGCTTCCTTAGCGAGCTCTTCAGCCGTTTTTGGTGTAGGGCGTTGGTTTTTCTTCGAATTGCCAGTTTTCTTCTTAGGCCTTTGTGGACGGGACTGAGCGAGCGAAATCGCAGAGAGCCCAAGAACGACCAATAAGGCAAACGTAAAAAGACGCGTAAGATTTTTTCCGGAAATGGCTTGCATGTTTGTTAATCCCTACTCGAAATGTTGTTGCTATTAGATACGAATTGTCTATCTTTGGTTGGAATAAATCAAGGAAATGTAACGCAAAACGAAAAAAAGCGAAGAAGCTTTAGAAGCCTCTTCGCCAAGCAGTATATTTCAGACAGACTATTTTACAATTCGCGAATCGATTTCGATAACGACATCAAAGGCACCGGTGTTGTCCGTCAATACGCCTTCGTTTACACCCAGAAATAGGGCGCCGTCACGCTTAGCGACAAATTCTCGTTTCGAACCGATAAAGATAAAGTCATTGTTGTCGTCGCCGATTACCGCGATCAAACCACCGGTCGGCTTGTCCTTTATAAGTTTTTGTTTGTCTGGAAGAGTGCTTATACCGGATGCAGAGGAGTATCTACCGTTTCCAAGAGAAATTCTTCCGTTTCCGCGAATTGTGATTCTCTGTCCTTTGCGAACTACCCATCCGGAATTCGTCCAGCCATTCGCCGTGTTATCGGCAAGCACTTTTGTGTTAATCCGGATCGGCTTAAGCTTCGACGAGTTTGAACTATTACGGCTAGATTTTGTCGAAGTATCCGTTTTCGCGGAAGGCGGGGCTGAACCAACCGTAATTATCGTGTCGTCGCCATTAGTTGTTTTTGAATAGGTTGGTTTGGTCGGCGCGGTCTTCACGGGCGTGGGCTGTTTTGTTGCCGAAGTTTTAACAACCTCAGCCGGTTTATTACGGGAATCGAAAATAATGGAATCGATTTCGTCAGCAAAAAAATTCAGTTTTCTCTGTCGCGCGCCGTCTCCAACAAGGATCACAAACTGACCGTTTGTAAAACTCACGATTTTGCCTTTAATAATACTGCCATCCTTAAGCCGTATCGTATCGGCCAGGGCAAACGCAGTCATACTGAGGATCAGTATCGAGAGCGAGACTACGCGAATTAAACTAGATTTGGTAAACATATTTCCTCCGAGCGGATTAATTATTGGGTAGAATTAGATTGCAATTACTTCAAGAAAGCCAGTAAGCGGAGCACCTATTCTGATTGATAGATGCGAAATTGGTATTTATACGTTGCAAATTTGATAAAGCAACAAATTAGAACGCCAGTATACACAAAAAGCGTTAAGAAGTGCAACAAAAACTTTAACTAATATGTGCTAAAGGTATGAGAAATTATGTTTTACAAGGAACAATAGCCGCTCGCAGCGCTGATTCACACTTACTACGTGCGGGTTTCCGCATGGGCGGGACTACTCCCGGCGTGCACACTCTCTTGCAGTCGGGTTAGGGTCGAGTCGTGTAATTCGCATGCATTCTCGCATTTACCTCTTACCACCATTGCATTTCTACGCTTTTCATCCGCGCAATCTGCGTTTATCCGCGGCAATACTTCTATGCTCATTTTCGTGCCCTTTCGTGTTTTTCGTGGGCGCTCTTAGCTAAACCTTTGCGTAAGTTAAACCTGTCTGCCCCTGGTATTTTCCGCCGCGGTCTTTATATGAAACTGCGCAATCTTCGTCGGATTCAAAAAACAATATCTGCCCAATTCCTTCGTTTACATAAACGCGCAGAGGCAGGTTTGCAAAATTTCCGATTTCAACGACAAGCCTTCCGGTCCAGCCTGCTTCAAGCGGCGTTGTATTAACGAGAAGCCCGGTACGTGCATAAGTCGATTTTCCAAGCGCAACACCTGTTACGCGACGAGGCATACAGAAAGTCTCAACCGTTACGCCAAGTCCGTAATGATGAGGCGGAAGCAAATAGTAACGCGAGCCGTCTGAGGCGGTTTTAAGTTCGGGTTCGATCAGGGAATCTTCATCGAATTTCTTGGGGTCGATTTCGTTTCCGTAGAGCGAAGAAAAAATGCGGAAGCCGTCATCAGCCAGCCGCATATCGTAGCCGTAGCTCGAACATCCGGCTGAAATGATCTTATTTCCATCAACTTCGCGAAGGAGTTCGGGAAGAAACGGGTCGATCATATTCGTTTCCTCGACCATTTTACGGAGCCACAAATCAGATTTTATCGTCATAGAGATTCTTCTTTAAAAACAAAATTGGAAAGTGATAAAGCAGATAATCTATCACTTTCCAAACGAGAAATTAAATGACTGTGGAACTATTTCTTCGCTATTTTTTCAAAATCGCCAATCTTTAGATTTCCATCACCGACCGTAAACAAGAGTTCTGCGCCTCCGTTACCCGCAGTTGCCGCCATCAGGTTATCCGAGAATTTTGTTCGTCGCTTGGGCTTAAGGGTTTTGTATGTATTGTCGATCTTGCCGGTTCGCAAAACTCTCGCCGTAAGATTTGCATGTAGATTTTTCGGCAGCCAAACATTCATATCGCCCCTTGCCACCTGTATTTCAGCAAATCGACCGCGCCAACTTCGTGTCGCAACCGTGACATCAACGTTTCCCGCGCCAATTGTGGCCTGAATTGTCCCGCCGATCAGATGCATTTTCGCATTAGCCTCAAGATACTTAATTCTCATCGTGCCTTCGACCATCGAGAGGTTTAAATCACCTCGTCCGCCATCAATCACCAAATCTGAGTAATGCGGAACCTTTATTTTGTAATCAATTTTATATGGGGCACCGCGCAGGCGCTTTGGGAATTTTCGATCGACTTTTCTTAAATACTTTCTATCGTGAGTACCTACGCTCGTGATTCTTAATTGGCTCATGCTGTCTTCAAGCGCAAACCCGCAAACGGCGGCAATCCGTTTGAGATCGGCTTCTGTGGCCGCCATCACCTCGATTTCAGCCTTTATCTCCACTTCGTTTTTGCTCCAGCCATCAACCTGAATCGAGCCGAGCGGAGCTCCGGTTATCGAAATCGTACCTCCACTTCCAAATTCGATTGTTTCAGATTTAAAGGTAGTGCGTTTTATTAGTTCCGAGGGTTTTTTGTTTTTCTGCGCGAAAACATTCGAAGCGAGCAGACCAAGTAACAGCGCGTAGATCGCAAAATATTTCGTGTTTTTAATTTTCATTTTGTGTTTAGAAACCGGGAGACGTGATACGGAAGGATTGCTGGTATGGAAAGCCGTGCGCTTTCGCCCTATAAACATATCACACTATCGAGGGAAGAACGAAATTTTTCCTCTTTGAGTGGTTGCAGTTACGTTTGCGCTTCCGCCTAAAACCTTTCCAACAACGCGTCGACCGTCACCAACGTAGCTTAATCCCTTGCCTTTAAAAGCGCTTAGGTAAATGAAACGCGACGACGGCGCGGTGGCGACCAGCTTAAAGGAGGTTCGAAACGGGATTCGTAGATTGATATTTCCGGTTGTGGAGACAAAACGGTATGTACCCTCGGGTCTGAAAAGTCCGTCGTAGAATATATCTCCGATAACATTTTTCGCGGAGACATTTGCAGCTCCAACGTTTAGGAGCCGTATATCGCCCTCAGACGAGATGTGGGCCCTAACGTAGCCGCCGTTTATATCCTTAACTTCAAGGTTTCCGACCATGGTTTCGATATCAACTTTTGAATTAAAAGGAACGTAAACGAGAAAATTTACGGTACCGACTCCGCGTCTGCCTTTGTTGTCTCTGATAACGTTTATAAAAATCTTGCCGCTGTAATTTTTAGGAACAATTTTAGCGACCGGCTTTTCGAGCCACGCAGAAATTGCGACGCTTTTTCTGTCCCAACCGCGGACAATGATTGTGCCTGAGCGGTTAGTCAACTGAATGCGTATATTCTTGCTCGCCGGATAGCTTTTAGAAAACTTCCGCTGCGCCGAGGCTTCCTTGGTTGCGGCAAAGAAAAAAACTACGCTCAGTAAAAGAACAGTAGCTTTTATTGTTGCGGCAAAGTTAAACAAACTTTTTAACTTCGTGTTCATTAAAATTAAAGTTCAGAGAAACCGCGCAAAAACTCCATCTTCTCGCTTAAAGCAGAATCAAGCATTTCCGATGAGATCTTATCTTGCGGATTTTCACTTACAATTTTTGTATATTCATTGACAACTCTGTCAATTTCTTTCAGATTTCGGTCAAAGGCATTTTGGAGTTTAGCGTCCCACTCGGCCTTTCTGATTTCGACACGTTTTTCCCAATAGGCAATGGCAGATTTTTGCTCAGCAATACGTCTAAATGCTTTCTCCTGAGGCGTTTCGAAAACCCCAATTTTGGAAAGCATGGTTTCAAAAACATTAGGCTGTCTTTCGACGCTAGTATGGATTTCACCCGGCTCCGCAAAATTCTTTACTCCAATTACCGTTAAAAGCGAGCTGATCAGCGCTACTCCAAGCGCAGCAGTGACAATTTGTGTTGGTGAAAACCGCCAGGTGTTTTTAAAAAAGCGTTTTACAGGGCTTTGTTTTTGGGCCGGAGCCGCAGCTTCGGCTGCCATTTCCGGTTTTATCTCTGTCTCTATTATGTTATTAATTCTGCACCACAAAGCTTGCGGGTTCGGCGGTGTAGATTCTTCAGAAAAGTCACTTTCGGAAAAATCAAGAATCGCGGAAAAATCTTCATGGACTTTCGCGCAATCCAAACACATTTTGAGATGTGCCTTAATCTCTTCGTGACGACCAGCGTCAAGATCGCCGTCGATGTAAGAACTAATTAAATTTTTACAGTTTTCACAGTTCATCTGATACAAAAACTACTTGAATAAATTAAAACTAATAAATTTTTTTCTTATATTGAATTCTGCCTGTTACGCAATCTCTCGGAATCAAGTAATGAGATTGCTTTTAATCAAGTTTGGTTGCCTATTTTGCGTCGATCAAAAACGAAAACCTGAGCGAGCTAAGCCCTCGTTTTTAACAACAATCCTCTAAGTTTTAAACGAGCTTTATGAAGCTGCGACTTTGATGTCCCGACGGAAACTCCAAGCATTTCTGCAACCTCAGAATGCTCAAAACCTTCCACATCATGTAAAACGAATGCAGCCCTATACCCCGGTGGAAGTTGCGAAACAGCTTTCGCCAAATCCAAACGATTCAAAATCGGTAAATTAGCTCTGGTTTTCGGCTGCGGAATTAGATATTCCGGCATCTCACCATCTTCCGTAGTCTTCTCGTTTTTAACGCTTTTCTTGCGGAAATACATCAAAACCTGATTCACCGTTAAACGATGAAACCAGGTTGTAAAAGCTGAATCACCCCTGAAACTTCCAACTTTGCGAAAAAGCTGAATAAAAGCCTCTTGAGTTAAATCCTCCGCTTCTGTGGGATTATTCGTCATGCGGAGACACAAATTGTAGGCGCGTCGGTGATACTTCTGATATAGCATCTCAAACGCCTCAAGGTTTCCGCCCGCTGCCCATTGAGTCAGATCATAGTCGGGCGTTTCGGTTGTAACGGGTTGGTTTCTTGCGCTTTTTGCAGCAGAATTTGTTCCCGTTTCACCGTGTTCTTCCGTTTCGCTTGCGATGCTTGCATTTACTGCAACCGAGGTTACATCCATTTTTGCTCCTAAATTGCTGTCGGAATTAGAAAAATCGTTGCCCACTATGATGTGTTACCTCCAAACCTTAGTTGCCTCGCAGCACGATAATTCTATGACGAAAATAAAAAAAGGTAAATCTTTTGGAGGAGTGTTCTTGCCGCTGGATTTATGCGGGTTAAGGTTTTACCCTCTAATCAATGGGCGAAAACGTAATCGAAAACTATTTGAGCGACGCAATTGCGTCTTTTCGAAGTTATAAGAAACTTGCTGAAAAGGCTTTGGAACAGGTCCCTGACGAGGAGTTTTTTTGGAGTCTGGATTCGGAGTCTAATTCCGTAGCGATAATCGTAAAACACATTGCCGGAAATCAGCGTTCGCGTTGGAAAGATTTCTTAACAACGGATGGAGAAAAGCCGGATCGAAACCGGGACATGGAGTTTGAACTGTTTGACGAAACGAGGGAATTCATAATGGCGGGTTGGGAAAGCGGTTGGACGACCCTTTTCAGCGCGCTTGAAAATCTGTCTCCCGGCGACTTTTCCAAAACGATTACGATTCGCGGCGAACCTCATACAGTCGTCGAAGCGATCAATCGCCAGCTAACTCACTACGCGTATCACATAGGGCAAATTACGTTTCTAGCAAAACATTTCAGGACGAAAGAATGGAAAACTTTAAGCGTGCCGAGAAATAAATCTCAGGAATTCAATGAGTTCCTAGAGAAAAGAATGGCGGGTGGAAAACCAAAAAAGCATCCGATCGATGGACCAGCTGATTTTGCAGAGGAGGAATAAACAACACTATGAAATGTCCGGGTTGTAAAGAAAGGGATTTTGAAATAGCAGAGATCGAACCGGATCTTCTGGTGGATATTTGCAAAAACTGCGGCGGAAAGTGGATTGCCTATTCCAATTACGAGCGCTGGCTTGAAAACCACGGCGACGCTTTGCCGGAAATTCCGGGCGACGCGGATTCCGGTATGACGATTCCAAAGTTTGAATTGGCAAAACTATGTCCGGGTTGTCGCCGGATTTTAGTCAAATATAAGGTCGGTAGAGATCTTCCGTTTAAGATTGATCGCTGCAGTAACTGCGCGGGCGTTTGGCTTGAAAAGAACGAGTGGAAAACACTGAAAAGCAGGAATCTACACGATGATTTGAACAAGATTTTTACCGACCATTGGCAGGAAGAGGTGAAACGCAATCGGACGCGCAAGGCGCTCAAGAAGGTTTACGAGGAGAAGTTTGGCGCGGAGGATTACGAGAGAATTAGCGAATTTAAGAGGTGGATGGACGAACACGAAAAGAGCGGTGAGATTCTCGCCTATGTTCGCGACAAAAACCCACTTCAGTTCTAACAAAAAAAGAGCCCGCCAATTCTGGCAGGCTCCCGGTTTTAGCTAACCTTGCTTCAATTAGAGGTAACGGAGTCTTACCTTACTGATCATTTTCTTTTTGATCTTGCCATTTGGGAAACGCTTTATCTTGTAAGTTACCCGATAAGGCCTCCAGTTTTGGAAAATCGTGTACGTGCGATAGTAAGTCTTTACTCTGTGATAGCCGTAATGGTTGCGCACACGCTGAACGTTAATGAGCTTCACCTTCTTGCGACCACTTGGAAATACTTTGACCTTATACGTCATCTTGTACTTCTTTCCGTTGATCCACTTTTTCTTGGTAGTGTGATAAACGTAAACGCCGCGACGATTAAAATGACCTTTGTTTTTGTAAGAAACATGTTTCAAGAATTTCTTCGTCTTGATTTTTTTCGGTTTCTTAACGTGATGCGCCTGGGCGCTGACTGCGCTTAGAAAAAGCGCTACGATTGTCATTGTTAAAGTAATAAGTTTCTTCATTTTTATGCCTCCATTGAAGATCCTAGGTAGGAACTAACGTAGTTTATTTGGTAGGGAAGAGAGTTTGTGGAGAGTTAGGTTGTGGTTTCAACCTGACGCTTAGAGGTATCAGTGCAAATTATGGTTGCCACAAAAAATGCTTATATATAATCTGCTCCGATCTGAGATTACAAACTCGTTTTTATCTATGTTAGTCTTTTAGCGAATATGCCTGTAGGAAAAAACATTTCAATTTTGGGCTCGACAGGATCGATTGGACGCAACACTCTGAAGGTGGCTGAACACCTCGGTGATGTGAATATTGTGGCGATGGGAGCGGGGAAAAACATGGAGGTTTTTGCCGCCCAAGTCGCTAAATTTACGCCCGAGATTGTTTCGTGTCGTGACGACGAATGCGCCGAGGAACTTCTTAATACGCTACATTCGTTAAACGGAGGTGCGCCTAAAGTTCTCGTAGGGGATGAAGGGTTAATTGAGGTTGCAACGTTTGAAAAAGCGGAGACAGTTGTTTCTGCCACGGTCGGCGCCGTTGGTTTTGTCCCGACGCTAAAAGCATTGGAATCGGGGAAGCGCGTCGCGCTTGCTAATAAAGAAACGCTTGTAATGGCTGGAGAATTGATGACGAAAGCCGCGCGCGAGAATAATGCGGAAATTATTCCGGTCGATTCCGAACACAACGCACTACATCAATGCTTGCGAGGGGAAAAAAAATCAGAGGTAAAACGGCTGATTTTGACTGCCTCGGGCGGACCTTTCCGAACAAAAACCAAGGAAGAAATTGAGAAAGCGACTCGCGAAGAAGCCCTAAATCACCCGACCTGGAACATGGGAGATAAGATTTCCATCGATTCGGCAACCCTTATGAATAAAGGGCTTGAGGTCATTGAGGCGCATTGGCTTTTTGGTTTTGAAGGCGAGGCAATCGACATCATCGTGCATCCGCAGTCTGTAGTACATTCGCTGGTGGAGTTGGTCGATGGATCGATCATCGCGCAGATGGGTGTAACCGATATGAAACACGCAATTCAATACGCGCTCACCTATCCGGAGCGACAAGTAAATTGTCTCGAACCGCTTGATTTTTCAAAGATTTCGCAACTCGGTTTTGAAAACCCGGATTTTGAACGTTTTCCAAATTTGGCTCTGGCCTATGAAGCTCTCAGAAAAGGAGGGACGGCTCCGGCGGCGCTTAATGCTTCGAACGAAATCGCGGTTGAGGCTTTTTTGGAAGGGAAGATCAAACTGAGCGAGATAGCCGAAATTAATCGCGATATGGTTGATGGCCACGATGCCAAACCGGCGAACACACTTGAGATTGTTGTCGAAGCGGATCGAGAAACGCGAAAAGCCGCGGCGAAAACAGTCGAAAAACAAGCGCCGATGATCGGTTCAATTGTTTGACTCACCTAATAGCTGGATTTAGACTCTTAACTAGCAACTTTTATACGCATTTTCGTTTCTAAAAGAGCGACATCATTCAGGATATATTTATTTTATGCCAGAAATAGTAATTGTAATTTTAGCGGTCTTATTTGTTTTAGGAGTCGCGGTTAATATTCACGAATTCGGACATTTCATTGTTGCGAAACTTTTGGGAATGAGGGTCGAAGCCTATTCGTTTTTTGGACTAGGACCGCGAATTTGGGGGATTAAAGTAGGTCATACTGATTATCGCATCGGCGCAATTCCTCTGGGGGCTTACGTTAAACTTTACGGCGATGAGGCAACCTCGTCACTTGAAGGCGGGAGTTCTGATGGCGAAGCAGCGCCCGATTCAGAGCTTTACGAACTCCGTCCGCGGTGGCAAAAACTCCTTGTGATGCTTGGCGGTCCTTTTATGAATATCCTTTTAGCGCTTGCGATTCCATTCGGGCTAGCGATGTGGCTTGGCGTGCCTGCACCGCCATCTCCCGTAGTCGGATGGGTGAAAACTGATGGAGCAGCGGATAAAGCGGGGATTAAACCCGGTGATCGAGTTGTTGGTTTTGACGGCTTGGAAAACCCTGAGTGGATACGAGTTACGGAAAATGCGCTGCTGTCCCCGGAAAAAGAAATGCCGATCACGGTTGAGCGTGATGGCAAAAGACATGATTTGACGATTATTCCTTCGAAAAAGGTGAGAAAGGGGGATTCTTTTGGTGTTTTAGACTGGTATTCGAAAGATGAGATCGAGACGGTTTATGTAAAAGCCGTCGAACCCGGAAAGCCCGCAGCGGAAGCCGGGCTGATGGTGGAAGATGAAATAGTAACGATAAATGGAATGGAAATTCCAAATCGAGGAGAACTCATACAGGTTATTTCGGGTGCAAAAGCCAACCCGATTAACATGACAATCAATCGTGCTGGCAGCACGAAGGAAATCACAGTCACACCGCAAAAGATTGATGAAAACACCTACCAAATTGGGATTAGACCGGGATCGAGATCACCGGTCGTTCGTGAAGCGGTCGGTTTAACAGGAGCACTTGGCTATGCGGCGAATGAAAACTGGCGAGTTTTGCGTTTGACGGGAGCGGCATTTGGACAAATGTTTTCAGGCGAAAGAGCGGTGAGCGACGGCGGGATTCGAGGACCGATCGGAATCGTTGAGTTTATTGCGGATACCGTAAAAAGTCTGGGTTTTGTCGGATTGTTGCCGCTGCTTATGATGATAAGTTTGAGTTTAGGAGTTTTTAATCTTCTTCCAATACCGATGCTCGATGGCGGACAGATCGCGGTTTTAGGTATTGAAGCTGTGCTAGCGATGTTTGGGCTGAAACTTTCGAGGGGGATTCAGGAGAAGATTCAGCTCGCGGGTTTGGCGATAATTTTGCTGCTAATGGTCGTGGTGATGTATCTGGACATCTCGAGGATCATCGGTTAGATATAACTCTGACGAGCTACGGCTCGTCTTTTTCATTTATGCGTAGGAAATCCAAAGCGGTAAAAGTTGGCGATGTCCAAATTGGAGGTGATGCACCGATTGTTGTTCAATCGATGACGAAAACGGATACCGAGAATGTAGATGAAACCGTTGCACAGGTTGATAAAATGATCGAAGCGGGCTGCGAGGTAGTGCGCATCGCTGTTCCAAATCCCGAGGCGGCAAAAGCAATGAAGGAGATTCGCAAAAAGGTGAAGATTCCGATCGTTGCTGACATACACTTCCATTACAAACTCGCCCTTCAGGCACTCGAGGCAGGAATCGACAAACTTCGTATCAATCCCGGAAACATTGGTTCAATTGATCGCGTAAGGGAAGTTGTACGCGCGACCGAAGCACAGGGTGTGCCAATCAGAATAGGTGTAAACGGCGGTTCGCTGGAAAGGGATCTACTTCAAAAGTATGGCACGGCGACACCTGAGGCGATGGTCGAATCGGGAATGCGCCACGTAAAAATTCTTGAGGATTTGGGTTTCTCTGACATTGTGATCTCGCTCAAGGCTTCGGACGCAAGACGCACAATTGAGGCTTATCGTCTGATGGCGGATAAAGTCGATTATCCGCTTCACCTGGGCGTAACCGAGGCAGGCACACCATTTGGCGGAACGATTAAATCTTCGATTGGCCTGGGCGTTTTGTTGTACGAAGGTATCGGCGACACGATTCGTGTTTCGCTAGCAGCTGAGCCGGACGAAGAAATTCGTGTCGGCTGGGAAATTTTGAAAAGTCTTGAGCTGCGCGAAAGAGGCGTAACCGTTGTTGCATGTCCTACGTGCGGGCGCCTGGCAGTAGATGATTTTGTCGGGATTGTCACCGAGATCGAACGCCGTCTTCAGCATGTAGAGGAACCGCTCCATTTATCGATTATGGGCTGTGCTGTAAATGGTCCGGGCGAGGCGCATGATTCACAACTTGGCGTAACCTTCGGAAGACAAGTCGGTATGATTTTTAAGGACGGCGTGCCTTTTAGACGGGTTTCCGGTGAAGATATTGTCGAAGAATTTGTTAAGGAGGTCGAACTGATTCGAAAGGAAGGCGAAAGCGCAAAACCGCTTGAAGAAGAGGGCGAGTTAGTACAGATCGGGTGACTGGGATTGGAGGGAGTTGTTCAGTACGGGGAGCGGTAGCGACCCGGTGAAAAATGGGGAAAAGCGAGAGAGGGCGAGAGGGAGAGTGCCCGTTAGGAGAAGTCCCTTACATGCGGAAATACGCACGAAGTAAGTGTGTAGCAGTCAGAAAACTTTCTAAGGAAACAGAACCGTAAATGGATAAGCCGGAATGTTTCTAATGATTCCAAAAGTGATTGATATTACAAGATAGGCTCCGAGGCCGTATGTTCCCAGAAGCTTATACGGCAGCGATTTTCCTCTCAATACCACCAGGATCAACGAAATTACAAAATAACCAAAACCGAAAACATACAATGGAAGCAATGCGTTGAAGCCCATCGCGGTGACGATATCGCCGTGAAAAAGTGAATGAAAGGCGCGCGTTAAACCGCATCCTGGGCAGGCAAATCCTGTAATCGAAAGAAGCGGACAGGGAGGAAGTATTTGCGTTGTTGAGGGGTTAAACAGTGCGACGAACAAACAACCAATCGCGACAACAATGAGTCCTGCGCCGGCGATGGTTCGCTCAGTCGTTGAGGATACTAGATTGGTTGCTCCGACGCTCATACAATTGTAATCGCAATTATACCGCTTTTTATTTCCCGGCGGGAAGCGAATTAAACCGCTGCCATTTTCATAAAAAGCGCATCTGACGAAATTTTTCGATTCAGATTATAAAATAGGTTTTCGCGAAGCATTTCAATTTCTTCAAGCCAGGCTGTAAGTTGTGAGCGATTGAGATTTACCGAGAATTTTTCAAGGTCTTCCGCAATATCGTAGTTTACTAAATCATCAGATCCGCCCTCGAGTTTCCAAAGGTCGTGAATCAGCAACTGCATTATCGATAGATAATCTTCGAAATCTTCGCGGGTTTTTACTGCGCTCATTTCCTCTGCCGTTCGAAGAACGCCGGCTAGATTTCCGTGTGCTGCGATTGCCTTAAGGGCGTCAAACATACGGGAGCGTTGTTCTCGGTATTCATCAGGATCGATTTCTAAAGCCTTGCCTACACTTCCGCGGGAAACTCTGGCAACTAATTTTGCGTCCTCCGAGGGCAATTGCTTTTCGCCAAAAAGAAGCTTTTCGATGCTTTGGGTCTTGACGGGTGCAAATCGAAAGGTTTGGCAACGCGAACGAATCGTTGTAGGTAAATATGAAGGTCGCGAGGTGACGAGAATAATAAAGGTCGTTTCGGTAGGCTCCTCCAATGTTTTGAGAAGCGCGTTTGCCGCTTGCTGAGTCAATTTTTCTGCCGAATCGATCACGAAAAAACGCTTGTTTGCCTCGTACGGTCGGAAATTGGCCTCGCGCTCAAGGTCGCGTATGGCTTCTACGTAAATCCTTTGTTTATTGGGTATTACGAGCCCTACATCTGGGTGCTCACTAAAGAAAACCCTTTCGTAATCGTCTTTTTTTCCTGATGTTGGAAGCGTAAATTTGGAAGCCCTTTTGCACGCGCCGCAGACGTTACAAGCCGCGGGCGCCGAGGAATCCCGGCAAGCGTTTGCTCGTGCAATTTCAAGTGCAAAGCTGCTTTTTCCGATGCCGGTCTTTCCGGTGAATATGGATGATTGCGGAAGACGATCTTCCATAAAAAGCCTTTCGAAGGTCGTCTTTAAATCTTCATTTCCGAGAAACTTTCCAAACATCAACCGCCCCCTTTAATAAACTCGCCAACCGATTTTAAAACTTCCGTATGAATACTTTCGATCGAGCCGTCCGCAGGAATAACCTTGAAGCGCTCGGGTTCGCTTTCAGCAATCCTCAGATAGGCCGCCCGCACGCGTTTATAAAATTCAGCTGTTTCGGAATCCATGCGATTGTTTTGTGCGTGTTCCGAACGGTCATTTGTTCGCGCCAGAGATTTTTCGACGGGAAGATCCAAAAAGATAGTCAGGTCGGGTTTGAGCCCACCAGTTGCCAGTTCAATGACCTGGTTCACAAGTTTTTCAGAAAAGCCTCTACCCGCGCCCTGATAAGCGAAAGTTGCATCTGCGTATCGATCAGAAAGTACGATTTTTCCCGATTCTAGAGAAGGTTTAATCAGATGATTTACGTGTTGAGCGCGGTCAGCGGCGAATAGCAAAAGTTCGGCAAGAGGGTCGATTTCTTCTTCAGTTTCTAGAAACGCGCCGCGAAGTTTTTTGCCGAGTGGTGTTCCGCCGGGTTCGAGAGTAGAGATTACGTCAATGCCCTTTTGACGCAATTCGCTCTCGAGCATGCGTATTTGAGTGGACTTGCCGCTTCCGTCAATTCCTTCAAAGGTTATCAGTTTTCCTTCCAAGATATTTTACTGTTACCTGTTGGTTTTGTTGTTGTTGTTTTTCGACTGAGACCGTCGAGATGGCGTGTTTGAAAACGAGAATTTCCTGTTCGCCGACATCAATTAAAACGGAGAACTTGTCAAAGCTCTTAATACTTCCGGCGAGGGTTGCGCCTTGCATCAAATGGAAAACAACCTCGGATTTATCTCTTCGAGCGGTGTTAAGAAAAGCGTCTTGAATATTCTGGGCAGCGTGTTTTTCCATAACCATTTCCCTTTTATTTACTTAGTTTTAACCGTTTCAAAAAATTATATCAGATTTAGGGTAACAGACAAGAACACGAGTTTTTTGTCTAGATTTTCAGGCAATTCCAGAGTGTTTCCTGGGTGCTTTGCTCATTTCCAAATCCCTCAAGCCAAACTACACCTTCCTCCTTTCGAAACCAGGTCAGCTGACGTTTGGAGTAGTTACGCACATCCTGCTTTGTTTGTTCAACGGCAGATTCGAGCGTTCGCTCTCCGCGCAAGAACTCGCATACGCGACGATAGCCATGAGCACCAAGAGCGTTAGTGTCATCGCTCAATCCTTTTTCTCGCAACTCCCTTACTTCCTCGACGAGCCCTTTTTCAAAATGTATTTCCGCACGCCCATTTATTTTTTCGTACAAAACATCGCGTGGAGGTCTTAAAGCGAAAATCTGGATTCGCGAAGCAAATTCGGGTGGATCCTTTCTTTTTGGCCGGAGCTCTGACATGCGTTTTCCCGTTTGAAAAAAAACTTCGATTGCACGCATTGTTCGGACATAGTCCTTTGGAAAAAGTCTTTCTGCCGAAGCTGGATCAATACGCTCTAAGATTTTGTGAAGATGCTCCGCTCCCTTCTCCTCTACTTTCTTTTTTAATTTACTACGTATATTCTCGTCCGTTTTTGGGCTATCAAATAAGGGCTGACGGAGTGTGCGTAGATAAAACCCGGTTCCGCCTACTAAGATCGGTATATTTCCGCGCGACTCAATTTCGTATATTTTTTCTCCCGCATCTTTCGCCCAATCCGCAGCAGTGTAGTTGATTTTGGGTGCGACATAGTTGAGCAAATGGTGGGGCACTCCCTTCATTTCATCAGTGTCTGGTTTTGCCGTAGCGATTTCTATTTCCTTATAAATCTGAACCGAATCGCAGTTTATTACTTCGCCGTTTCCGAGGCGCAGGGCAAGCTCCACACCGATCTCAGTTTTACCCGAAGCGGTCGGTCCAACGATCGCATAAATTGGTTTTTTGTCAGCCACAGAGCAAGAAGGGTAGCACAGATAGGTCAGTAGGGGCGATGATTAGTTACGAGCTATTAAGCCGTGGCGAATACAATAGGCCCGTGTAAAGCAGCACGTTTACAAGACGGAATACAAAAAGTAAAAATATTGCCGAGATAGGCTGGATAACAGGATTAAAAAATCGAGGGCGGGCAAACATACCAGCGCTCCAATTACGGACCGAACAAACGCCTGAGACCGATTAGCAAGATAATGCCAAGCAAGATTAGCGAGCCGAGAATTTGGTTGCGGGAGAAGCGCATTAAGAATAAGCCTTCGTAAGGTCAATTCCGGTGTAGTAGTGTTTTACAATTCGGTCGAACGTAAGCCCCATCTGGGCGAAGCCGTAAGCTCCGTATTGACACATCCCGACCCCGTGTCCCCAACCGCGCCCGGTAAAGCTATAACTTACGACGCGACCATTGGAGCCGCGGCGTTTGTTCATCACAAAAAGCTGTTCGCGCAACCGCAGTGCCGAACGAATTTTACCACCTTTCAGGGAATGAACGCCGTTTGTTGTGATTATCTCGAGCTCCGTAGCGCGACGCGAAAAGCCTTTGTTTTTGATGTTGATATCGATCAGCGAGCCCAATCCTTTTACGTAGCGTCCCAGGCGCGCCCTTACTGTCGAAGCCGCCATTGTTTTTCGCCACATCGTAAATGGCGACATTCTTTCGGCTACGGTCGTTTTATCAATCGGATCGATTTCGAGATAAATGACATCGCCTGCCGGGCCGGTTCTATATTTAACCTTTTCGCCGCCAACCAAGGCAGCCTCTTTCACCTGATAAAATTCACCGCCGAATTTTCTAAAAAGGAAAACGTTTGGATTAATTGTGATTTCCTTTTCGCTTCTGCCCGAACGCAGGATTAGTTTGCCGTCTTCTGTCGGTTTTGTTGTTCCGTTTTGAAAGACAAGCGACCATTTTTTCTCTCGGTAAATATTTTCAATCAGACGCAGAATCTTACCGCGTGAGTAACGCTTGTTTGGTTTGATCGTTAGATCGGAATGAATCGAAAACCAACCATCCCGCATCATCTCGGCGAGCATTAAGCGGTCGGAGTCTGGAACTTCTTTAGCATCGAGAAAAGAAAGTTGATACTCGATATCGGACTCGGAAAGAAGTGTGTCAGCATTTTCCTCAGCAGTGGGTGTGTAGAGCATTCGGTGGAGGATTCGCGCCAATTTCAATGGTTTAGCGGAATCTTCGGTGACAAAAGGAAACGGTTTAGCGAGTTTACCGGCGACCTGATTTAGCCAGCTTTTTAACTCGGTCTGGTTTGGCGGATCCTCAAAATATTCGTCATCGAAGCGATTCGTAATCATCAAAAAATTGTTTACCGCAAATTTTGAGGCGAGACGTACATATTCGTAATTTGCTTCGTTTCGAATCAAAGCCGGCTCACGCAAACTTTTTACCAAAAACGAAGCGAAGTGCTTTTTACCTTCGAGCGAACAATTAACGCCGCGAAGATATGGTTCGTTAAACTCAAAAATGTTCCCTGAGTGTTCTGTACGGCCTCCGCAAGTCGATGTATATAAAGCGTTTATTGGCTTACCTCGGTGGGTCGCAACGATTCCACGAGTTTCCCTTACCGCTCTTGATCCCATCCGCGACTCAATCGATACGCCCTTATAAACCTGCGACCAAACGGTCGGCAGCATGTCAAAACCCTCTTCGCCGTAAGTATTTTTGTTCGCCACGGCGTAGGTGCGGGCTGCCACCGCCTGCGCCTTTTGTGCTTCGATCTGAGGTAAAGAAAGCTCGGCAGGTACGACGCCCAAAAGATAATCTTCGATTGGTACAACATTTACTACCGTCACGCGCCCTTTCGAGTTTACAAAAACTTCCATCTGCCCTCGGTAGCGTTTTCCATTTAGCCGGACGATTCCGCGATTATAAATAGAGCCTACGGTGACGGGTTTAAGCGAAGAAAATTGAGCCTGGGGCGTTCGTCCCGAAACGACTACCTCGCGAATCGAGGGATTGATATAGGCGTTTTTATTCTTGCGAAGATTAACCGGACGGCTCGAACTCGTTCGTCTCACAAAATTCGCCGTGCGACTTACGCCCACCGGTTGTGATGAGGTCAAGCTTCTTACTTTTGACTTTGGGTTGGTGGAAATTTGTCGCGTCAGAGCGAGCGCTTCGTCTGAAGGTGACGTGTATTTTTCGGTAAGAATTTTTACGTTCTCGATTCCTTCTTCTGTAAGCGTTTTCACAAAATCATCGGCTTCGGTTTTATCTTCAAGTTCCTTTTGAAGCCTGACGCTCCATGTGCTTTCCGTTTTTCCGGGGATCACGTTTGAGCGAACGGCAACCTTTTCCCGCACTTCCTCTGAAAGCAGGTCGGCATCCTCTTTGGTTTCGATATCGGGAATTTCAAAACGGTAAATGTAGTAAACCGGAGGTCGGTAGCTGCGCGCCGAGATTCTGACGCTTTGAGTATCTAGCGAAGTATCGGGTTCGCCCTGCCTTAGGGCGACAAGCGAAGGGTCTTTCGTCGAGATGACCACCGAACTTGAATTTCTCAATAATCCAATTCTCACTACCGGCTCACTTTCGAGTTTAAAAGTTGGATATGCTTTGGGCTCGAATCGAGCAAAACCGCTAGAGCAAAATAGAACAATAAGCGCAGAAATTAATAAACAATTGCGAATTTTCATAATAAATAAAGATGAAATTATATATTGCGATTGCGTTTTGGTAAATTTGGTTGCTGCTACTTTTCGAGCGCGTTAAAGATAAACGGGAAAGTTACATAGGTTTGAGCCCGGTGCTGCGGCCGAAAACCGAACAGGATTATTTTACCCTTTCCGTATGTTGTCTCGGCTATGGCCGTTTTACCTTTTATTAAGTCTTCACCGTAGATCCAGCCTGATAGCAGGAGATTTTTCTCAGCGTATTTTGCCACCGATTTAACTTTGCTGTTGCCGATGTCATAAGCCGAGCTATAGATAAAATAAGCCGGCGTTTGCTTGCCATATCCTTTTGCGAGTGAAAATCTTCGGTCAACGTCGAGATTCAAGATCGATCCCGGACAGTGGAACTCTTTTCGCGTTTTGCCTTGTAGCACATCCTTCATCGGGAGCCCAAAGCGCTTGATTACCATTGCACAGGAATCGTCAAAACAAATCAATTTGCCGCCGTTTTCGACAAACGCCTTCAAATTATCGACGCCTTTTTCCGTAATCCCGCCCGTATAAGCATTCGGATACCTACTTGCGTTTCGTCCTTTTACAATCGTGTTTTCTCGAATCGAAGGCAAAACAATGGTGTCGTAATCAAGTTTATTCGAGCGAAAATCTTTGTCCATCAGCGACGTATATCTAATCTGATGATTATCAAAAACAAGCCGTGTCCAGCCCTCATCCATCGAGTTTGCCCAGCCCTTGTAGAGCCCGATCTTCGGTTTTGATTTAAGCGGATAAGGAAGCTTGTCAAAGGGTTTTCGATTCGGTTCTAGATTGAGCAAAGCACGGGCCTGGTTGATGTTTGAGATTCGTTTCAAAGTCTTTTGATGGTCCGCTTCGTTCTTAATATTCCAGACTGGTATATATTCAACTCCCATCTGAAGCGGCAGGGTCCAACCCGCAACATCGTACGGCACCTCCGCTTCACCATTGGCATTTATGCGTTCGGGGTAGGTCTGTTTTTCAAAAAGGCTGAGAACGTTTGGTTTTTGGGTTTGGTTTACCCGAACGATAAAACTTCCCGCCGGGAGCTCGCCAAATTCATTTAGGTTTTCCTTATCGAGAGCCACCAGGAGCTCCTCCGTCATCTCGTGAACTTCCATTCCCTGCCACATAAGGATTTCAAGGAGTCGGGACACACGCTCCTCATTTGGCTGTCCGGCCGGAATAATGAACCCCTTTGGATCAACAAAATCGGGAACCAAATTTTTGTTTGCAAGTCTACGCGCGTTCTTTAGATAGCGGGTGCGGAATTTCGCCGCCATCTCCAAAACCGAGTAAGCTGCTCTCATTTCGATCGAAGCAATGTCAGACGGCTTCCATTCGCCGCCTGTCCAGGGCGAGGGGTTATTCGTCAATCGCTCGAGTGGCGATTTCATGCCGCGCGAAGGTCTCTGTTTTTCGAGCCTTTCTTTTTTAATTGTTATCGGTGACATCAAACGCGCGCTTGCTGCTTCAGACAGAATCCCGATCGAATTGTGATAATAAGGTGCCGAGCGAAAACCACCATGCCACCAGGTGTCGTAGGTTGCATTTGTCACGACGCCTTGGCGTCCGTTCATTGTTAAGTCGGCGGCCATTTTGTAACCGAGCAAACCGAGTTCGCGCAGGATTATCGGGGAAATTCGTGGATTTGGCGGATCGAAAAACGGCGGAATTGTAAAACGCGCCCCCGTTTGACCCTGTTGGTGAACATCAAAAACGATCTGCGGAAACCATTCCTGCCAGAAAAGCTTGGTAATGTTTCGCGTTTCCTCCAGGTTCATTGCAAACCAATCGCGGTTGTTATCGTGTCCTGCATAATGGTTGTAAAGCTCGGGCGGCGAAGTGCCTTCGTATTTTGTTCCGAGCGTTTTGCGATACCAATCCGCAACGATATCGATTCCGTCCGGATTCGCAGAAGGTATGAGAAGCAAAATTGTATTTGCCAGAATCTCTTTTGTTAAAGAGTCGCCGGCCGTTGAAAGTTGATACGCGAGCAGCATAGACATCTGAGAAGCAACAATTTCGGTTGAATGAATCGAGCAGGAAATCGCTACGATGGTCTTGCCGTCGTTTGTATTCGAGCCACCAGCCGAACCGGGATTCGATATTTGCTGGTTTATCGATTTATACGTCTCCAAATTGGAGATATTTTGGGCCGAGGAAATATAGGCAACAATCTGCGGTTTGCCTAAGGTTGTTTTGCCAATTTCCTTAACCTTCACACGCGGACTCGCCGCGTCTAATCTCGCGAAATAACCTGTGATTTGTTTCCAATCGGCAATCGTTCTATCATCTGTGGGATTAAAACCTAGCACCGATTTTGGTGACGGAACTGATCCAGTTTGCGCAAAAAGAGCTAGGCTCGAATTGATCAAAACGAAAAGAAGAGCGGTCCGAAAGATAAGTTTAAACATAGCTAGATTTGGAGATGCAGGCCCAAAAACAAAATCAAACCGATTCGATTTCGCGCGTGCAGCAAGACGTTTCTCTTGCGCTGAAGAATAATAAAAAATTGGTATCTCCTGTAAAAGAGTCTAACAAATCTCGCTTTTGGGGAAAAATACGCTACTGGTGGAGCTGGCTGGTTGTGAGTGCGATTATCCTCTTTATTGCCACACCTTTGCTCGTTTTTTATCGTTTCAAGAAAAAACGCGATGGTTTTTTTGCGTGGTGCGATTGGGGAGCCCGTATTTGGCTTAAGGCTTGCGGCGTGGAAGTAGATGTAAAGGGTTTGGAAAATCTCGAAGAGGGAAGAGAATACGTTTTTATCTCAAACCACCGTTCATATTTAGACACCGCAAGTTTGTACGTTTACGCGGGAAGAAGGGTTGGGTTAGTGGCAAAAAAGGAGCTCCTAAAGGTTCCGATTTTTGGTTACGGAATGGCGATTGCAAATGTAATCGCAATTGATCGCACAAACCAAACAAAGGCGCGCGAATCGATGGAAAGATCGCTGCAAATCATGAAGGACGGCTATTCGTTCGGGGTTTTTGCGGAAGGTACCAGAGCCTTACCAGGCGAACTTTTGCCGTTTAAGAAGGGCGCGATTCATCTTGCACTACAGATGAAAGCTCCGATTATTCCGGTCGTTTTCAAAAACACAGACGTTTTGATGGGGAAACGAACGGGTGTTGCGTATCCGGGCACAATCGATATGGAGCTTCTTGCACCAATTGAAACAGATGGGAAAAATGCTAAAGACGATCTAATGACATTGCTGAATGAGACACGGACAGCCGTCGGCAAGGCACTTGTGAACTATAATGATCAATAAAAACAGGAGCCCGAAAGCTCCTGTCCTTTTATATTCGATTATAGTCTAATCCATTGGATCAATTGGCTTTTCGGGTTCCGAAGGCTTTTTCTCCGGCTCTTCGACCGGCGTCGGATCATCGTCGTCGAGAATAATAACTTCACTTCGACCTCGCTTGTAGCCATTGTAATCTACCTTAACCTTAAGTTTCACCACATTTCCGCTGGCAAACACCAGATCATCAAGGGCATAACTGTAAAACGGAAACCAGTATTTGCCGTCAACCGGCTGTCGCCAAGTTTCAATTACTGGATATTTACTATTCTTCGTTTCCGGAACACCTTTGCCCTTCGATTTCACAATCATTAGGTCTTCATCATCAACCCAAATCCTCCCAAGAAACAGACGTTTCTTGGATTTTTTTGGATTGGGAATTTTCTTTGGCCGGACGTCAAAGACGTGTAGCGTAAGCTCATCGATGCGCTGTTTTCCTAGGTAGGAGAACGTATATAACGGGACGTCTTTTGGGTTGATAGCAAAGGGGTTTACACCCCCCAAATCTTCAATATCCTCGGGGCTAATTTGTATCCCTTTCACGGTAGAGACAGGGTGAAAGAGGATACGTTCGAAACGTTTGCCGTCCTTTTTAAATGTCATAAAGGAGTCTCGACGATAAGTTCCCGTAATGAGGCCTCCTAAACCGATTGTTTGAATGGTTACATTTCGATTGAACACATAGTCCGTAAGCGCTTTACGGAATTCGTTTTCATTTTCTGTAAATTTTTTTACAATTTGATCGATCTCAACCTGGTTTAAAGTTCCTCCTTGAAGGGGCCCTACTTGACCCACAACGCAGAGACTCGCCAGACACAAAGTTACCAATCCCAAAACCATCTTCTGTGTTGTTTCCATTTTCATTTTTGTTTTCGTATTGGAGCTATCTAGATTGATGCAGAAAATCGCGTAAACGTTTATCCATTTTTTAAAACAAAAGGCGCAGCGAAAACAACTTCCGAAGCGCCGAATCGATATTTTCTTGTCCGAGCCCTACTCTACAAATTCAACATCCACCTTATGCGGTATAATTCCTTCTTCGTGTCCTCGATCGAGCAGCAATCTCACTCCTTCGCGACCGCGCTCGCCGTAGTCAAGCGTGAGCTTGTTTACCCACATCGCAACGAAACGATCGGCTAGCTCAGGCGGCATATCGCGCGCAAACTGCATTGCGTAAGCCAGAGCGTCCTCACGATTATCGAGTGAGTATTTAATGCTCTTATGCAGATGTTTTGAAACTTCCTGCATCAACTCAGCACCGAGCTCGCGTTTAATTACATTCCCGCCCATTGGAAGTGGAAGTCCGGTTTCGTCAAACCACCATTCACCCAGATCGAGAATCTTGTCCAAACCTAGTTCTTTGTAAAAAAGCTGACCTTCGTGAATTAAGAGTCCAGCATCGACCCTGTCTTCCTGTACGGCGTCGATAATTTTATCGAAAGGCACAACCTCATATTCAAAATCCTTATTGTAAATTCGAAGTGCGAGAAAAGCGCTCGTAAGTTCACCCGGAATCGCGATCTTCATATCGGGGATTTCATCTACCTCGCGGGGTTCCTTCGAAACGAGAATCGGTCCGTAGTTGTCTCCGATGCTTGCACCATGGGGAAGAAGAGCGTATTTATCCGACACATATGCAAAAGCGTGAAAGCTCACCGCAGTAACGTCAAAAACCCCATTTTTCGCATCTTCATTGAGGGACTGAATATCTTTAAGAGTGTGTTCAAATTTTAACCCGTCGGTTTCCAGCTTGTTTGTCGCCAAACCGTAAAACATAAACGCATCGTCCGAATCGGGCGAGTGCGCAACGGAGATAGTTCTTACGTCGGTTAGTTCTTCCATAAAAAGTTAAAAGGTGCCGCAGAAGACATTCGTATTGTACAGAATCCGTATTCTACCCTTTTCCTCGTGTTGGGAAAAGAGACCGTCTAGCGATTCGATCAGTTTTTCGTAAGCCTCGTCGCCTTTTTCAGGTACGTATGACGACGAAAGCGTGCGACCTTTAAGCCCTTCAAAATCCAACAGTTGTGAGTTGGCGCATGCTTCCTCGGTAAAGCTTATGTCAAAAGATTTCTCTAAAGAGGCCTTTGTTATCTGATCGTGTCTGATATTTTGATAATCTGTGCCAAATTTGACTAAAAGACGTTCATACTCACGCAAAAAATCATTTGAGTCAAGCTGTCGCTCATTCCAAATAAAAACCAATCCTCCGCGCCCGCTAAGAATTCTCTTGAACTCTTTACGTGCGGCGCTATTGTCAAACCAATGAAATGCCTGAAACGCGGCGACCAAATCTACGCTCATCGTTTCCAAGCCCGTGTCTTCTGCCGTTCCATCTATGCTCGTAAACTTTTCGAAATCTGATAAGTAATTTTCACCCGCAACCCGCATTTCGCGGTTTGGCTCGACGCCAAAAACCTCGTTTCCATTTTCCAAAAACAGCTTTGACGAAATCCCTGTACCTGAACCAATATCAGCCACGGAAAAAGTCGAATCAAAATCGAAATTCCTTTCAAGGATTCGCAAAACATCGCGTGGATAGTTTGGGCGAAACTTTACGTAGTTTTCGACACGGTTTGAAAATCTCGAAGTTGAATCATGGGTCATCGCGTCTCGTCGCCCGTCCACTCAGTTTTCTTTGAGTGCGGAATGTCGAACTGGTCTAAGATTCGAAAGCAAAAATGATCTACGAGCTCTTTAATTGACTTAGGGCGATGATAAAAACCGGGTGCGGCAGGAATGATTCTCGCGCCTGCGCGTGAAAGCCGCAACATATTCTCCAGGTGGATCGCGCTAAAGGGAGTTTCGCGCGGAACCAAGACCAGTTTTCGCCCTTCCTTTAGCGTCACGTCCGCAGCTCGGTGAATTAGATTTGTTCCCGCGCCGCTCGCAATCGCTCCGAGCGTTCCCATCGAACACGGAACGATTATCATCCCGGCCTGCTTATTCGAACCCGAAGACGGCTTTGCCGCAAAATTATCGAGCTGCCAAACACGAATTAGCTTCGAATTTTCATCAAGATCCAACCAATCGTTTATCTTCTTGCTGTTTGGCTCTCTTAAATCCGCCCCCATTTCAACCCGCGCAACGGTTGGAACAACACTCGACATAACGAGATTTATTATTTTAACGACCCCGGATTCGGCCAGCAGCTGTAGCGTCCGGTAGGCATAAATCGTCCCGGAGGCTCCGGTTATAGCGAGTGTTAGTTCCATAGGATTGATTTCACTTTAGCATTTTTTTTTACTCCAAAGCCACCGATCGGTCACATCTTGGATTGCTGGATGATAGGCATGAAAGAATTTAGGTCAATTTGACCGACCGGAATTTAGCGAGCGATTCTCAAGAAAACCTGTTTAATTAAGTATTTATTAGGTTTAGCGGCGCCGATAAAGTTTGGCATCGGTATTGCTATTAGTTGCCGCGTGGTTGGCAAAACCACGTTTGGAGTAAATTGATATGAATGAGCCAAAGATTGTAGCGGGCGAAATCCTGCTAAATATAATCAATCAAGATGTAATTGTTTGGGCGGTCGCGCGATTGTCCATGACCTACAAATACATTGGCATGTTTATTTAATCGTTTACTTATTCGTATTCTCAGGGAGCGGCGATCTTCGGGTCGCCGTATTTTTTTGTTTAAAAGTTAGGTCGTTTGTTGATGATAATGCTTATCGCTACAATAAACTTATGAAAACAAACGACATTCGCGAAATTCTCGCGGCTCATGCCGATGGGAAAATTTCAACGGATGATGCAACTAAGTCAATCGAAAACCTATCTTATGAAGACATCGGATACGCTCGGATTGATCACTCGCGGGCGTTACGACAGGGTTTTCCCGAGGTTGTGTTTGGTGAGGGGAAAACGAAGGACCAAATAGCGGGGATCGCCGAGAAGTTAATCGAGCGATCGCCAAATGTATTGATAACCCGCACAAACAC
Organism: Aridibacter sp.; assembly: GCA_965216195.1. Lineage (GTDB taxonomy): Bacteria > Acidobacteriota > Blastocatellia > Pyrinomonadales > Pyrinomonadaceae > Aridibacter. Next base: position 405,573 of record OZ244151.1, read on the forward strand.
CGAAGTGTTTGGAGAGGTTCGGAACATCTATACCGAAGCTGAATGGCACGAACAGGCGCGAATGATTCGAGTCTTGCGGGATAAGAATGAGTTGGGTGAGGGAGAGATTTCGTTTGTGACGGCTGGGACGAGTGACATTCCTGTCGCGGAAGAGGCAGCTTTGACGGCAGAGGCGATGGGCAATCGGGTAAAACGAATTTGGGATGCAGGTGTTGCCGGAATCCACAGAATTTTATCAGAACGCGAAATTTTGCAAAGTTCGCGGGTTGTCGTTGTTGCGGCCGGTATGGAAGGAGCTTTGCCTTCCGTTGTTGGAGGCCTTGTAAAAGTACCGGTTATCGCTGTTCCGACCAGTATCGGATACGGTGCTTCGTTTGACGGAATTGCTGCCCTTTTGGGGATGCTAAATTCATGTGCTTCGAATGTAACGGTGGTAAATATAGATAACGGTTTCGGCGCGGGATTCGTTGCGAGTTTGATCAATAGGAAATGGAAAAAAGAAGATTAACAAAAACAGTCGCAATTATTTTGGCTGTGCTGTTCACGCTATCGGTCTCCGCAACGGTTTCTACTTTTGCGCAGGAGAAGCCCGATCTCGAACAAATTTTCAAAGAAGCCCGAAAGCGAAAGGGCAAACGACCTCTGATTTTCATTCCGGGAATTATGGGCTCCGAACTCGTACACGAAGACACGGGCGAAAAGCTTTGGTTTAGTTTCTCGCGTTCGAAGAATGAGGATTTGCGTTTGCCAATAGCCCTAAATCTGAAATCGAGCCGCGATAAGTTGATCCCGGGCGACATTGTCCGAAAGGTCAATATAAAGTTTTTGCCGGACGTGCAGGTTTATTCAAACCTAGTTAAAACGTTGACGGAGTATGGTGGCTATGCGGAGGCTTCTTGGGAAAACCCACCGGAGAGCCTTGAAGACAAGTTTTTTGTTTTTCCATATGACTGGCGGCGAGACAACGTTGAAACGGCTCGATATTTGATCGAGGAGATCGAGGAATTAAAACGCCGCGTGAAACGTCCGGATGCGAAGTTTAACGTGCTGGCGCATTCGATGGGTGGTCTGATCGTCAGATACGCCGCGATGTACGGAAAGTCTGACATTCGCAAGGGTAGGCTCAAGCCGAGTTGGATTGGTGAGAGACATTTTGGAAAGATCTTCTTTTTCGGCTCGCCTAACGAAGGATCGGCGGAGGCTCTGAGAACTCTTCTCCGCGGAAAATCGAGCATTGGTGGATCTATGAAGCTGCCTTTTGTGCGTTATTTGACTCCGGTCGATATCGCCACAATGCCCGCGATTTTCCAGCTCCTTCCAAATCTAAAAACGACGCGTTTCTACAACGAGAATCTTAAACCAATAAAGATCGATCTCTACAATATAAAAAACTGGCGGAAGTACGGTTGGGCTATCTATAGCAATAAAAAACACCTAGAAGGGCTATCAGAGGCCGAAATAGGAAGGCTCGAGCAGTATTTTAGAATCGTTTTAAGGCGCGCGAAGCGTTTCCATGAAGCACTCGATGCGAAAGCACCTCGTCGGGGTGGGAGCGAGATGTATTTGGTAGGAGGAGACTGTTATTCAACGCTCGATGCAATGATTGTTTATAAAAACGATAAACAAAAATGGATAACCCTCACCTCGCCGGATTCATTTCAGACATCTACGGGCGTGAAAGTAAGGTCGAGCCAGCTGAGGAGTTTGATGTATTCGCCTGGAGACGGACGCGTTTCCCGAAAGTCTTTGCTCGGAGATGGTTTTGACGATACCGGTTTTATAAAGCAGACCTTTTTTGTGTGCGAGAGGCACGACGCAATCATGAACAACCGGACGATTCAAAACAACGTTCTCACGCTCCTTATAAATGAAGCGCGAAAGTTAGAACCAGCGAAAGCTCCTTAATTCACGATCCCGTTATTTTCGATCGCCGAATAAATATCGGATGAGTAGAGTCCGAGCCACTCGTCGCTTCTCGGTGTTTTAAAAAGTTCCCGATAAACCCTTTCATTAAATTTATCGATGTTCGTTCCATTACCCGCCGTGAGCCATTCGAAAATTTTTGTATGAAAAAGAAATTCATTTTGAGCAGTATCGATAGCAACGTATTTTTCAAGATTTTCAATTAGGCTTTTAAACTCCGAAATGCTCGCCGAATCTCCTGTTTTGAGGCGTATAAATCTCCTGCTGTTTCCATGAATCAGGGGTTTTCCGAAAGATTTAGCAATTTCCTTCCACTCTTCAAAATCTGTGGATTCCTTAAGCGATTCAACCGAATAAGAAATCGATTCTACCGACGGCAGCTCGACTGCGGATTTTGTTACAGCAAGGCGCGCGGCTCTTAACGCACTCGGGTTTCCCTCAACCGGCTTCCAATTATCAGTTTTTACGGTACTTTCGCTCACCTTAATCCGGTCCAAACTACTTTTCCAGCTCATCAGAAGCATCGCTCTGTTTCGCTCATGAAAGCGTTTCCATGCCCGATCCCCCGTCGTCGGGTTTTTATAAACTGAGTTGAGCGCTCTTAATTTTGCCAGAAAAATGTTAGGGCTGTAGAGTCCAGGAAGTGCGTCTACAATTTTGCCGTTTGCGTCAGCGATGTAGTGGATACTGTTTCCCGTGATTGTTCTGACGAGTTTGCGTCCGTCTCCGAAGTCGATTGTAATTTTCGGAGCCGGTCGCACAGATTTCCAATGAAGAACAAAGTTTTCCCGGAGTAGTTTTGAAATATCCGGATTTGAGTAAAATATCGAACGGAAAAAACGGCTGTTTGCGCAGCTATATTCTTCGTTCAACCCTCCCAGAAGACGCAGAGAAAGAATTGGTTTTTTGGTTGAAGCCGATAAAGCTTTCGCTTTTTCCAAATCTGTATGCCAAAAAAGTCTTGAGGAAAACGCATCCTTTTGCATCGCAACGCTGTCGATTGCTTTTGCGACACGAAGCCATGATTCGGTCTTCTTTCCAGTTTTAAGATACTTCGCAATTTCGGTAGCGTGCTCATCAAAAAGAGCATCCAAACCTGCCTGTCCTCTTTTTCGTAAAGAATTGATAGCGGGCGCTGATATCGCCGGATCATTGGAAACCGCACGTGCGGCTAAAGTCTCCGTATTTGTCATAGCGGAAGCCGAAGCGTTGAATATTAAAAGACCAAGAGAAAGGGCGGCGATTTTAAAAAACATAGAAATCCTCCAAACGTTTGCCGGAACTATACAGTTAGTTGACGTAAAAACACCGGTAAGTTGCCTTTTTGATATAAAAGTGCATTTGCAAACAGCTTCCGAAACCTGCCCTTGGTAACATCAACGATTTTCTAATACGCTTTGATTCAGTTAAAATTAGAAAAAGCTCGAAGGAAGGAATTAATGACAAAAAAGATTGCGATTGGTGCTGATCATGCCGGTTTTTCCGAAAAAGAGAATATAAAAAAGCAGCTCGATAAACTCGGTATTGACTACGAAGATTTGGGTACGTTTTCAGAGGATTCGGTGGATTATCCGGATTTTGGCGCGAAAGTTGGCGAAGCTGTGGCAAATGGGGAAGCCGAACAAGGGATTTTGGTATGCGGCTCGGGAATTGGGATTTCGATTGCCGCGAACAAGATCGATGGCGTTCGCGCCGCACTTGCCTGGAATGCTGAAACGGCGCGTCTTTCAAGACAGCATAATGACGCAAATGTTTTAGCTATCGGTGCGAGAACCACCCCTGTAGAAGATATACCGAAAATCGTTGAAGCCTGGTTTAATGCCGAGTTTGAAGGCGGACGGCACTCGAGACGCGTAGATAAAATTACAAACCTTGAAAACGACGCGGCAAAAGCTTCTTCGAATTCCGGTTGCTAAATGGGATTAATTGAAATCATTGTCGGCGGATTTATAGCAGTCATTGTGTTGCTATTTTTTCGTGGACTTCCAAAGTACCCTTCGAAGCTATTTTTTGCGCGGACGCTAATTGTCGCTGCGGTCATTTATGTTGGTTTCGCACTGTACGGCCTGGTAGTCGGGACTGCTTCATTTGGCTGGCTGCTTATTGAGGTTTTTGGAGTAGCGCTTTATTTTGCGTTTGCTTACGGGGGGATAAGGAAGTCGGCTTGGATTTTAGGTCTCGGTTGGGCCGCACACGTGCTCTGGGATACAGTTTTACATTCGGCCGCAACCACTCAATTTGTCCCACCATTTTACCCAGCGGTTTGTATTGGTTTTGACCTGGTTTTTGCCGCATATATTTTTTATCGGTTTTACATAAGTTATAGAGAATAAAGATGTTGCCTTATATATATCCTGTCATTCAGGGCTTTGTAGTATTTGTCGTGATGATTGTCGTGGTCCTTATGGTGATGCGGCTGATCTTTAATTACACAGATCCGAATCCCTTTGGGACGATAGGCAGATTTTCATACAAACTCAAGAAGTTTACTGACCGGATGGTGTATCCGATCTCGAGTTTTTTGGCGCGAATGAAGATCGATACGCGAATTGCCCCGCTTGTTACGATACTGGTGTTTTGTGTCGTCGCATATTTTATTCTCCAGTTTTTTTACAACATATTCTTTACGATTGATGGCGTTGGCACGAGCATTCGGGATTCGAGCATAACGAAAGTCGTCGGCTATCTGCTTTATGGATTTCTGGGTATTTATTCGCTTTTGATCCTGGTTCGGATTGTGCTTTCCTGGGTGACCTCATATGGAAATAAACTTCTTAGAATATTGATAAAAATAACCGATCCGATAATGGAACCATTCAGAAGGCTAATCCCTCCGCTTGGAATGTTTGATATCTCCCCAATAATCGTGTTGTTTTTATTGCGCTTTTTGCAGATCGCGGTTGCCGGGGTTTTTGGAATCCGTTGATAGAAATTACCGAGCAAAAAGATGCCGTTTTATTTTCGGTGAGGGTTTTGCCGCGTTCTTCGAAAACGGAAATTGTTGGAGAATTTCAAGATGCGCTAAAGGTCAAGCTGAAGTCACCGCCGGTGGATGGAGCGGCCAACAAGGAATTGATAAAGCTATTTTCAACGAAGTTTGGTGTCGCAAAAAGTGAGGTTGAAATTGTGAGCGGCGAGGCCTCAAGAACAAAGAGATTGCGTATTCACGGGCTTGAGAGGCGAGATATTTTACGAAAACTTTGAAATTTAGTTTTGTAAGGTAAGTGCCGCAAAGCACAAATTTGCGAAACGAAAAATCGGCATGATATAGTGCGGATTTTGTTTCACAAGGTTAGAAAAGGTTTGGGAAATCAATATGTCAGGACACTCTAAGTGGCACAGTATTAAGCACAAAAAAGGTGCGGCGGATGCGAAACGTGGCAAGATTTTTACCCGTCTGATCCGGGAGATAACAGTGGCGGCGCGCGACGGCGGCGGTGATCCGGATATGAATCCGCGTTTGCGAAAGGCTATTGCGGACGGAAAAGCTGCGAATATGCCCAACGATAATATTGATCGGGCAATAAAACGCGGCACCGGGGAGCTGGAAGGGGTTTCGTACGATGAGATCACCTATGAGGCTTATGGACCAGGCGGAGTAGCGATTCTGATCGAAACGATGACGGATAATCGCAATCGAACCGTGGCCGAAATCAGACATCTTTTGTCAAAAAACGGCGGGAATCTGGGGGAGTCTGGATCGGTGTCGTGGATGTTTGACCGGAAAGGTTATTTTGTTGTTGATAAGGCTGCAAAATCTGAGGATGAGTTGTTTGAAATCGCAATTGAGGCGGGCGCAGAAGACTTAAAAGACGACGATGACAATTTCGAAATCTTTTCAGATCAGGATAGCTTTGAAGACGTCAAAAACGCTCTGGGCGAAGCGGGTGTGGAGACGCAGGTGGCTGAGATTTCGATGATCCCGCAGAACTTTGTAAAACTCGAAGGCGGAGACGCACAGACAATGCTAAAGCTTTACGATGCGATTGATGATCACGATGACGTCCAAAACGTCTATTCCAATTTCGATATTGATGAAGTGGAATTGGGAGGATAGTGTCAATGAAGATTCTAGGCATAGATCCGGGCAGCCAGACCTTGGGATGGGGAATCGTCGAGGGCAATGGTTCGAAATATCGCGGAATTGCCTTTGGAACGGTCAAATCGAGCCCAAAAGACGCATTTCAAGCAAGATTATTGAAAATATATAACGGCCTGAAGGAGGTTGTTGAGCGTTTCGAACCGGAAGTACTTTCGATTGAGGAAGCCTTCTATGCGCAGAATGTTAAGGTTGCGTTAAAGCTCGGACAGGTTCGAGGAGTCGTGCTTCTGCTGGGCGAGGAATCCGGCTTGGCGATCTCAGAATATAGCCCTCGTTCAATTAAAAAATCCGTAGTTGGATACGGTAATGCCGACAAATCTCAGGTTCAGGAAATGGTTCGCATTCTATTGAAACTGGATAAAATACCACAGCCTCACGATGCGGCTGATGCCCTCGCAACCGCTATTTGTCACTTCCATCACGCTGGGATTGATGACAAAATAAAGAAAGCTGGAATATCGTAAGCCCCCGCCTTTAAAGTTGATCCATGTAAAAGAGGTTTTCTATGAAAAACTCCCTTGTCTCATTTCTACTAATAATTCTTCTCACCTCGATAAATGTTGCCGCGCAGCAAAAAGCTAAGGGCGATAAGAAGAAAAAAGAGACCGCAAGTGTAGCGATTGTTGTAGATGACCGGCTCTCGCTCTTGCTCAGTGAACCGAGTCTTTATGCCGTTCCTTTTCAACGGATGCGTAGAGGCCGACAGCTTCTCGTTTTGAGCTCAAAGGAAGCCGACGGTGTGACTTTCTACGAGGTTAAGCCGTCGCCGCAAAGCAAGCAAAAAGGCTGGGTTCAGGCTGAAGCTGTGATAGGAAATTTCAGGCGCGATGACGAGGGCCGGCTCGCTAGATTGGTGCAAGCTTCGGACGGTTTTGTAAAGGTCGAGCGTGCGATGTTTTTTCTTACGTTATTTCCCAAATCTGTTTTGAGGCCTTCGATTTTGCTCCTTCTCGGTGACTTGGTTGAAGAGCAGGCCCTGGTATTGTCAAAAAAAGCTTCGCAAAAACTAGATCGTCGCGAAATGGCGGCCTCGGGGGCCCCGCTGCATAGTTTCTATCTAAATTTTGCCGGGCTTGATCGGTATCGAAGGCTGGGTATTAGGTTTTTGTTCAATATGAAAACGAAATCCTATCATTACGACGGTGAAGCATGGTATGAGATAGTCGGCAGATTTCCCAAATCTGGAGAATCTAAGGAGGCTCAAAGGCGCCTCGATTTACTAAAGGAGAAAATGGAAAGGCGAGGCTAGACGCTGATCATTGTTTGCGCAAGCTGCGCGCCGATCAATACGTTGTTTTCTAACAGGGCGATATTTGCCTTAAGCGTGTTTCCGTAGCTAAGCTCGGCCATTCTCGAAAGAAGAAAAGGGGTTATTTCTTTTCCATGAATCTTTTTCTGCTCAGCGAGTTCCAAAGATTCTCCCAACATCGTTTCAAGTTCAGTTGACTCGATTTCCGAGTCCTGAGGGATCGGCACCGTTAAAAGAATTGCGTTCTTAAGCCCCAAGTAGTCTCTCGAGCTTACGACTTCCGCCACCTCCGCTACGGTTTCTACTCTCTCGTCAACCGGGACACCGCTTTTTCTAGAGTAAAATGCAGGCATTTCATTACATTGAAAGCCGAGCACCGTCACGCCAAAGGTCTCAAGCCATTCGCGTGTCTTTGGTAAATCGAGCACTATTTTCACTCCAGCGCACACGACCGCAATCGGGATATTTGCGAGCGCGGGAAGGTCTGCCGAAACATCGGCTGAAAATCCGCGATGGATTCCACCAATTCCGCCAGTCGTAAAGACCTTTATTCCTGCTTTATCAGCGATGGACATTGTTGTCGCAACTGTTGTTGCACACGTGAGCTTTTTTGCGGCGGAGATTGGGAGGTCGCGAGTAGAAATCTTTCTGACGTTTTCACCGTTTTTCGCAAGATGCTCGATCTGGAATTTGCTTAAACCAACACAAAACTCACCATCAAAAACAGCAATCGTTGCAGGAACCGCTCCATTTTCATGGCAAATCTTTTCAAGCGAATAAGCAGTTTTTAGGTTTTCAGGATAGGGAAGACCGTGAGAAATAACGGTTGATTCAAGTGCCACAACGGGTGAATTGTTTTCGAGCGCATTACGCACTTCATCAGAATATACAATTTCCATAACCCATTCAGGCGAGGCGAATCACTTGATCATTGTTCCGATCCGACTAAGGCGAGGGTGTGTGATACAACCCAGAAGATTTCCGTTGCTCGCTCCCCGGTCGCACGACCAATAAACGAACATTGCTCTTCCGATTATCAGGTTTCGCGGAACAAACCCCCAAACACGGCTGTCTTCGCTATTGTCTCGGCTATCACCCATTACAAAAAAACTGTCTTTGGGTACGATCATCGTTTTGCCTTTAACACCAAATTGATGTCGCGGGTTGCGCAATTCCTGGCCAGCCAGGACGGCAGAGGTTGTTTCGTTGTTGTAATAGACGTTGTAGGAAGCATCGGGGTTTTCCGGCTCGAAAGATTTCAAATCAAGTGCTGACATTCGTGTAGGTTCTTCACCGATGAGACGATTTTCGGGCAAGAGCTTTTCATTAATAAAAACCTGATTATTCTTAAACTCGACTTTTTCGCCAGGCAAAGCGATAACGCGCTTTACGTAATTTATTTGATAGGGGACGATCGGCGGATCTCTTTCAGCATCCCATTTCGGATGCAATTGGTTTCCAGGATATTTGAAGACGATTATGTCGCCGCGTTTGATTTCGCGTTGAGGCAGAAATGGAAGAGGGTTACCCCCTGCATTAAAGATAAACTTATTTACGAGCAGGTAATCGCCAACGAGGATCGTATTTTGCATTGAACCCGTTGGGACGGTGACGGCTTGAATAACAAACGTCATTCCGAAGATCGCCATAATTAGTGTGACGACAAACGATTCAAGGTATTCCAGGAATATGCTTTTTGGCGGTGCGGCCGGTTTCGATTTAATTTTTGTTTCCTTTTTTTGTTCCGTCTTGCTCATACAGGGAATATTACGCTTAAGATTCTAAATTGTTTTCGAAATTTTCGTCATTAACGGCGATCATTGCAACGCCTGCGGCTTTCATTTCCGCACTTTTTATCGTGTTTCCTTCGCCCGCCGCTGAGCCATTGTCCCATTCAACCTCGACAGTGAATAAACGATTATGCGGCGGACCATCGGTTTTTACAACCCGATATGTTGGTGTGTCTCTCTTTTGTCCCTGCAGGGTTTCCTGAAGCAGGGTTTTGTAATCAAGCGACGCCTTCGGAGTTGCTTTAACAATTTCGTCAAAAAACACATCAATTACGAAGCGTCGGGAAGAGGCATATCCACTATCGTAAAAAACCGCTCCGATTACAGCTTCCATTGTGTCAGCGAGAATGGCTTGTTTTTTTCGGCCGCCGGTTTTTTCCTCTCCGCGCCCGATAAGCATAAAACTTCCAAGTTTGAGTTTTTTAGCGATTCTGGCAAGAGTCTCGGTGCTAACGAGATGGTGCTTCATAAGCGTTAAATCGCCTTCGCTAAGCTCCGGATGCAAAATATATAATTCGTCAGCGACTGCCAGGCCGAGCACCGAATCTCCAACAAATTCAAGGCGTTCGTTATGGATATCGCGCCTTTTTGATTCTTCTAAATCCAAATGATTCTCGTTGGCCCAAGAGCGATGCGTTAGTGCACGTTTTAATAACTCAGGTGATCCAAATTTATATTTGAGAAGGGTCTCCAGTTTTGAGAAAGACGAGGTCATCGATTGATTTTAGCAAAAAAGCTTCGAAAAAAAGAAAGCCGAACGCCTCGAAGCATCCGGCTTAAGCCAAAAGGGATTAGTAGCTGCGATTAATTGTTAGAGGCCGCTTCCGTAGTTTTATCAACCATCTCCACCGGTTTGGCAACTGGTTTCACAGCCGTTGCAGGATGCGGAAGTTTTGAAGGCATCGCGCTGTTAATAAAATTGTTGATTACTAAAGTAGTTTTCTCAGCAGGCTTTTGATAGCGGAAATTGAATAGATCCTTAATTATTTTCAAAAGACTATTCTTGTAAGCCATTGGTTCTTTTGGGTTTGCCTTCGCATATTTATATGCTACTGCGTAAGCGCCTAACGCACGCTCAGCATATGCCTTTTCGAGGGCAACGGAGTCGTCAATAGCTTTGATATTAGCCGGCACGGTCTTATCAAGCTTGTTTCGCGCTTGTCCGAGCGCAATCGCTTTATTGAAGTAAGCGTCTCCGATCATTCCGTAGATTCTAGGCTCCTGCTTCCGATCAGAATTATATCTGGTAGCTTCGTAAAGATAATTTAACGCCTGCTTTTTCTTCATAGCGTCTGTTCTACCTTGGCGGTGATACATAATCATTCCGACTGTGTAATTCATCCAAGCCATTGCTTCGTCCTTCTTTTTATATTCGTATGCGTAAGCACCATATTTCTGGGAAGAGACGCCGCTTTTCATCTTCTGAATAGCCATCTGGGCATACTTGATCGTCGCGTCGTTATACTTATCTACCGGCGGAGTCTTACCAACTTCGTCAAGGCCTATCGAACCCAAAACCAGAATCACATCAAGCATATTTGGTTCGTGCGCGAGAATTTCACCGCCAAACTGGTATGCGCCATCCCAATTTTTTGACTCCATTGCGGAGTTAAACTTTGAGTAGCGAGCTTGCTTTGCCTGTCTTACTTTTTCAGCCGAAATTGCCTTTTGGTCGGCGTCAATACTCTTCTCAATTGCCGGAATCGCATCTTTTAACCAAGCGGCTACCTGATCGCCAGCATCGCTTCCATACTTCTGCATGTATTCCTTACCGGCCTTTACGGCGATCTGCTTCTTAGCAATCGAGCCGGTCAGACACGAAATATCATCACCTGCGCAGCTATCGCCTTGATAATTGTTTGTTATCTTTTCATACAAAGCCGTTTTTTCTTCCTGCGCAAACACGCCAACTGACAATGCCATCGTAAAAAGAGCGATTGCCACAATTTTGACAAAGGTTTTCATTAAGTTATATCCCTCCAAGCAATTCTAGAATCCTAAATTTTTATTGGTATGGAAACAATTACTCAGGAAGTGTTTCCAGCGTTATGCGAAAATTCAGATGAAGACCGATAATAAAAAGTTGCAAATAAGTCGGTGACGAGAAAAATTTGCTCAGCGTTCAAAAATTAGATCAATTTCGCAAAAATGTAAACAACAATGTTCACGCAAAGTGCCTAACGATGTCAAGCAAAAATATAAAACCCGAATTCAAGGTTTGTTCCTCAAACGCCGGTTAATTTCGTACATTATTTAGATTTTCGGATTTTATCGATTTCCTACTACCCTTGGTCTCGTAATTTCTGCCTTGCCTTCGATTATGATCGTTTGCGCGGCTTTCTTCTTTTTCTTTCTTTTTTTAGCAATCGATTTAGAAGGCTTGGATTTCTTTTTGGGGGTCACGAGAGATTTTTTCCGAGTGTTTTTCGCTACTGGGTTATTTATCACAATGCGTCTGGATTTCGACTTCGAAGAGAATGTTGATTCTCTTTGGGCCGGAACGTTCATTTTGGCGAGCGTTCCCCGATAGTTTTCATTCATGCGGTTTCGAAGCGACTGGTAAATCTTCCCGGCAATTACCGCCGAATATTTTCCGCGTGCATATTTTCCTTCTGTAATTACGACAACGGCAAATTTTGGATCTGATATCGGTGCGACGGAAGCAAAGAGCCCGACCCAAGTTTTGTTCGAAATGCAGGATCCAGTTTTTCCTGCGATCTGCAGATGAGAATTATGAATTCCTTTTGCAGTTCCATATTTTACGGCACCAATCATTCCCGGAATCACTCGTTCGAAAACCGTCGGCTCAAGATCCAGCATGCGTTTGTAGTAACCACGGAATTTTGTTTTTGAAAAACGTGAGCGCGGAATTTGAGGAACTACAAGGTCACCGCCATTTGTAATCGCCGAAACTAAAACAGCGAGCTGCAAGGGAGTGACTTCAAAATCGTCAGCATGGGAATAAATTCGAAGATTGCCGTTGTTGTATGGAAGTCGTCCGGCAAACTCCCCGCGGGCATTGATTCCGGTTGGTTCGCCTAAACCCATGCGCTTCGAATAGCGGACCATTGCTTTATTTCCTAACTTGGAACCCACTCTCTGGAAAAATGTGTTGTTTGAATAGGCTAAGGAATCGTTTAACCCCAGACGGTAAGCTCCGTATGTGAGACTCCCGCTCGATTTAATCAAGTTTTCGTTGTAACCGGCTATTCCTGTAACGAGCTTTATCGTTGAGCAAGGTTTGAAACCGCGTCTGATTCCCCAGTCTTGGTTAACGATCGAGTATATTCTTCCAGACTGCGGACTCATCACTACAACGGTTCCGGCACGCTTTCCGAGAGCTTGAAGAGCTGCTTTCCGGATACTCAGGTCCTCGCCGCGTAGGTCGTCCTTTTCGATGTTTTGGATTGTTTCGCTTCTGAGCGAGAAATCATCCCGTTGAGCAAACGAGCCGAGAGCTAGGAATAAGACAGTAAAAATAAGAAATGTGAATTTTTGAAGAAAATTATTTGGGGACAAACGCATCAAAAAGGCTACCTCGTGCTGAAAAGTTTGTATGGAATTTTTGGAGAGTATAAAACTGGAGAGAATTAAAACCCGATTGTTTGCCATCGAGCTTAATAAAACTATAACATTCAGGTCGTAGAAACTGCAAGAAAAACGGCTCTGTCACGAATTTTATGAATATTTTTAGTTCATTTCGAATACGCTTGCTCCTCCTCCTCGCGTTGATGCTCATCGCCACCCTGAGCGTTCAGTATTACCTGAATATGAAAACTCAGGAAGAAAATATTCGAAACACGGAGATGCGCGAGCAGGCACTTCTTGCGGGATTTGCTCTCGGAGTTAACAGCATTCCCGGTGAGACTCGTCTTACTGATTTTATAAAGGCGGACGGCAAAGCGTTTTACACCGAGCAGACTTCTAAGCGGATTAAAGACATTCTGGTTATCGACGACAAATGGCGAATTCTAGACGCTCTTCAGGAGAAGTACATGCCTTACACGGATGATAATGACGAAGCAGTTTATCTGGATTTGAGGACGGCAAAGGGGTTGCCGCCACTTATGGAGGGCGAAGAAAAGCTCGGAGAGGATATTAATAACTTTCCGAATAGTAACGCCACGGAGCTTCACGACGACTGCGAAGCCCATACCTTTCCCGTAGAAACTGATCAGGGTCGCTGGTATGTGATGGTAATCATCGAAAATGATCGGGTTGACAGCAATTCGAGAGTAGCGCAATCACTTTTGCCTACGCTTGCCGTACTATTGCTTGCCACGCTTGGAGCGTTTTTTCTTGTTTGGCGTTTTACAAGGCCGATTACGAATCTTTCAAAGGCTGCAAAAAGGGTTGCCGGTGGGGATCTAAACTTCCGGCTTTCCGATGCACACAAATCCGACGAGATGGGGCGGCTTGCAATGCAGTTTAACGAAATGACTGCGGAGCTTGAGAAAACGAGGGAGTTACAGGCGCAGCTGCAAGAGGCAGAAAAATCCGCGGTCGTCGGAAGATTGGCATCGGCGATCGCACATGAAATTCGCAATCCTCTTAACTACATTAATTTGTCGCTTGATCATCTGCGCAAAAAGTTTAAGCCTGAAGTCTCTGAAGATCGCGAGACCTTTGAAAAGCTTACGACTCAGCTAAAAATGGAAGTCGAAAGAATCAATCAGCAAATATCGGACTTTCTGCGCTATTCAAGGCCGATAAAACTTGATCTTAAACCTACCCAGATTAGGGACGTTATTAAAAACTCCATGCGAATCGTCGAACCGCAAGCCGCCGAACAGGACATTAAAATAAGCGTAGTCGAGCGCGAGGATGTACCGACGGTAAAGGGTGATGCGGAAGTTTTGCGATCAGTATTTAACAATTTATTTATAAACTCGGTCCAATCGATGGAGAATGCGGGCGGGAAGCTCAGCGTCGTTCTCTCATCGGAAGAAGAGTGGGTTAGAATTGAGGTAAAGGATACCGGAGGTGGAATACCTGAGGAGAATTTGAGCAAGATTTTCCAACCGTATTTTTCAACCAAGGAAACCGGCACAGGACTGGGTTTGGCAATCACGAAAAAAATAGTAGATGATCACGGGGGACGAATCGAAGTTGAATCGGAACTTGGCACAGGCACGTGTTTTACAGTCCTGCTGCCAGAATCGAATTAATATATGGCACGAAAATCGATACTAGTTGTTGACGACGAGAAAGGTCAGCGCGAAATCCTGGAAATGATTTTATCGAGCGAGGGCTACGACGTGACGACTGCTTCGTCTGGTGAAGCTGCGATGAAGTTTGTTGCGGACCGTCATTTCGATCTTGTTTTGACTGATCTGAAAATGACCGGAATGAGCGGTCTTGACTTATTGAAGGAGCTTACCGATTTTGATAAATCAATAATCGTCTTACTCCTTACGGCACATGGTTCAGTTGATTCCGCAGTCGACGCACTCCGTCTCGGCGCGTTTGATTACCTTCAAAAACCGTACGATAGCGAAAAACTGCTCGAAACTATTTCTCGGGCGCTCAAAAAACTTTCGACGCTCGATGTGGAGATAATTTCCGAATCGCCTGAAATGGATAAGGTCAAGAAGCTGATCTTAAAGATTGCGAAGTCGAATTCAACGGTGCTTGTGAGAGGAGAAAGCGGAACGGGCAAAGAATTGATTGCGCGCTCGATTCACACAAATTCACCTCGCTCGGGACAGATTTTTCAAGCCGTAAACTGCGCTGCGATTAACGAAAATCTTTTAGAATCAGAACTTTTCGGGCATCAGAAGGGAAGTTTTACGGGGGCTGTGTCGGATAAGAAAGGGCTTTTTGAGATCGCAGATGGGGGAACGCTTTTCCTTGATGAGATCGGCGAACTCGATATTTCGCTTCAGGCAAAACTGCTGCGTGCGCTTCAGGAGAAGCAGATAAGACGAGTTGGCGGAACAAAGGAAATTAATGTTGACGTAAGGGTTGTCGCTGCAACCAACCGGGATCTTCTGAAGATGTCACAAGATGGACGTTTTCGCGAAGATTTGTATTATCGTTTGAATGTCTTATCGATCGAAATTCCCCCGCTTCGTGAGCGTGCCTCCGACACGGGGCTTTTGATGGATTATTTTGTTAAGAAAAACACGCGCGATACGAAGCGCAAAATCAAAATCGATAAAGGAGCAAAGAAGTTACTGGAAAACTATAGCTATCCGGGTAATGTTCGCCAACTCGAATCGGCAATCGAGCGTGCCATTTTGTTGTGTGAAAATGATACAATTACGGTCGAAGACTTACCGCCGGAAATGCTGCAGGGAGAAATTTCGAGTGGGTCTGAGTTGTTCAAACTGCCGCCAAATGGTGTGGATTTTGAAGACGTCGAGCGGAGTCTCATTATGCAGGCAATGGATCGAACGGATAATAACATTACGAAATCGGCAAAGCTGCTCGGTTTGACGTTTCGTACCCTGCAATACCGACTGGAAAAATACGGTATCAAAAAGGATTCTGACGGAACGGAAGAAGAAGAAAACTCGTAGTAGATATTGGCAGTTAGGTTGTTCCCCCCTAATAAAAAGGAGAAATACTGATGGAATGGTTTTCCACTTTAACGTTGGCACTAGGTTCGGCCTGGACCTCGGGAATAAATCTGTACGCGACGGTTTCGGTGCTTGGGCTTTTGCAGAAATTCGCCGCGATTGAGCTCCCAGGTGGATTGGATGTACTAGACAACTGGTGGGTTATTGGAATTGCCGGCGGACTCTATATTATTGAATTCGTTGCGGATAAGGTGCCGTACATTGATAGTGTCTGGGATGTTGTTCATACTTTTGTGAGGGTGCCTGCCGGGGCCGTAATGGCTTACTCAGCCACTGCGGAAATGGATGCAAGCGTTGGGATTATTGCCACGCTTCTCGGCGGTGGTTTGGCATTGTCGTCTCATGGGACGAAAGCTGCAGTTCGCGCCGGTGCAAACCTTTCACCGGAGCCGGTCTCAAACTGGGTTTTGTCGATTGTTGAAGATATTATCGCGTTTGTCGGTGCCGCTCTTGCTGTACTAGCGCCGATACTAATCGCAATTGTTCTTGTAATCTTTGTGGTTTTCTTTCTGTGGTTTGCACCGAAGGTATTTCGCGCATTAAGGAGAATGGTAAACGCAATGAAGGCACTTTTTGGAGGTGCCACTTTCAAGGAAGTTGCTGAAAAGGCACCGTAGCTTAGGAGATAGATCTTTTCGAATAATTCTATGGAAAGAATTTTTCAAATACTAGCGGTGGTTCTGGTTGGAGTCGCCGCATTTTTCTTGTGGTATGGAAACCCGGAAATGGCGTTTGTAACCGCGGCGCTCGGGTCGGTGGCGTTCTTTATAAGCATACGGTTTCAGGTGAAAGAGAGGGTCGATAAGCGAAACGCTGAGATTATCAAAGAAAAGTACGGCGAGGGCTTTGCCGAGGAGCTGAAAGAGTTTGACGCCTCAAACATTGCGCAGGAGAAGCCGCAAGACATCAAGGAAACTCAAAAGTAGCATGGCAAGAATCGTTGTAGCGCCTTATGGGTCGTTAGGTGACTTACACCCTCATCTTGCGCTTGGAATTGAATTAAAAAAACGCGGACACGAGGTGATCTTGTGTTCGCTCGAGGTTTACCAGGAAAAGATTGAGCTTTTGGGGTTTGAGTTTAAGCCTCTTCGCCCCGAAATTGATGAAAACGACAGGGAGTGGGCGCGTCAGGCGATGGATCCAAAGACGGGGTCTGAAACGATAATTCGAAGTTTGATGCTTACAAATCTGAGGGCGACCTATCAGGATTTAATGGACGCTACCGAGGGCGCAGACCTTTTGATTTCGGGCGAAATTGTTTTTCCGTCGCATTCTGTCGCGGAAAAAAGCGGGATGAAAATTATTACTACGACTTTAGCTCCGCTTTCGATGCTTTCTGTCTATGAGCCAAACATATACCCGGGAGCTGAGTTTCTCCGATACTTCAACTTTTTAGGCACAACGATGCGAAAGCTTTTGAAATTTGGCATGAAGAAAACCATTTGGAATTGGTTTAAGCCGTATCGGGAATTCCGAAAGGAAATAGGATTAAACGAAGACCACGATCCCGTCTTTATCGATAAATACTCCAAACACCTACATTTGGCAATGTTTTCAAAAACCCTCGGAAAACCACAACCGGATTGGCATTCCCCTACTCTTCAGACAGGTTTTTGTTTTTATGATGGGCAAGAAGATCTCGGCGCAATGCCTGAGGAGCTGGATAAATTTTTAAAAGCGGGAGATCCGCCGATTGTTTTTACACTTGGTTCGGCCGCAGTTATGGATCCACGCAATTTTTTCGAAGAAAGTGTTATGGCAGCGAAATCGCTAAACAAAAGAGCTGTGCTGCTTTACGGAGTCTTTAACGAACCGCCAAAAGGGCTGGATGAGAAAAGAGTAGGGTTTGATTACGCACCTTACGGCAGGGTTTTTCCGCGCGTGGCCTGCGTCGTTCATCAGGGCGGTGTTGGAACTACGGCTCAGGTTTTACGCGCCGGGGTGCCTCATCTGATAATGCCATATTCACACGACCAACCTGACAATGCAGCACGCTGCGAACGCATCGGCGTTGCAAGAACCGTGAATCGAGATCGTTATAACGAAACCAGCGCCGCTTTCGAACTTGATAAACTGCTTGGCGATGAAAGTTACGGGGCAAAGGCACAAGAGGCAAAAAGCATCGTAGATTTGGAAAATGGCACCGAGATCGCTTGCGATGCGATCGAGGAGCTGGTTTAGGTGTCAAATGAAAGCAAGAAACCGACGCAAATTTGGATAAATATGCGTTTTTGTAGTTTTTAGCAGGTTAATAAGTTTTTGATATAATTTTGTTTAAGGGTTTTTAAATAATTGTTTTGTCCCAACATCGGGGGATTTATGCTACTCAAAAAATACTTCGCAGTCCTAATCCTTAGCCTCCTGGTTTTTTCGAGCGTTCAGGCTCAATTGACCAGAAAACCTTCGCCCACTCGCGAACCGGAAGGCGCAATGTCAAAAACTCCTGATTCAAAGATCAGGGCGCTTTATAATATTCGTTCGCGCAAGGATTTTAATCTAATGGCGCGTGTCTATCATCAAGGCACTGCATATGCGCTGCCCCACGCCATGTTTGTAATTGACCGAAAGGAAAACAACACGATTTATTATGTTAACTCGCAAAAATATCGCTTTCACAAGGATTTTTTGCGCGCCAATCACTTGGTGTTAAAAGGACAGGATCTGTTTCAGGATTTGTATATAAAACCTAATCGGCGTTTTATTGTTGGAACGATTGCGTGGCAGAAGACCGTAGATAAATTTACATTTGAATATTGGGAAGGGGACCTCGTGCCTGCCGAACAGATCAAACTCACATACGACATCATAAACAAGTCGTTTTTTGAGAAGGTTTATTTCAAACCGAATTCGACGCGCCATGATGGGCTGACGGCAAATATGTCGATCGGTCGGGTGACCTCTTCGGAAATCTCGAAAAACCAGGAATATCTAGCACTCAATACGGCGAAAACGGTAGGACGCGTGCATATTATTGACAAGCTCGATGACACTGTAGAAATTGGTTATAACGAGATTCTTGTTTTGCGCGAAGTGCCCATTTCGCTCCCGCCTGTAGCGGGGATTATAGTTTCAAAACCTTCGACGCCGCTTTCCCATGTGAATTTACTTGCAAAGGGTTGGGGGATTCCAAATGCGTACATTAAAGATGCAAACAAATTGTTTAAGGAGTTTGACGGTCGCTGGATTGAATTTGAGACCACGCTTACAAAACCAATTTTCAAACTTGCCGGCAAAGCAGAGCTTGACTGGATAGCGAAACGCCGGAAGGAGTTAAATCAGGTTGTCAAGGCGCCGCCTTCTGATCTGACCGAAAAGAGGCTGAAATCTTTATTGGAGATACGCAAAGCTGACAGCAAGATTTTTGGCGCAAAAGCCGCAAATTTGGGTGAGGTGACAAGTGCCCGGATTCCGCGTGTGATTGTGCCGAAAGGGTTTGCGGTTCCGTTTCACTATTACGTCGAGTTTATGAAAAAGCATAAATTCGACGAGAAGCTATTCGATTTTGGTTTTGATATGGATTTTGTCCACAATCCGAGAATCAGACGCAAAAAGCTCGAAGGATTCCGCGAGGAGATAAAAAGTGCGGAGCTTGATCCTGCACTCCGGCGTCAGATTCTCGCGCGGTGGCGAACATATTTGGGTGGGGGCGGAGTATTTGTCCGAAGCTCTTCAAACGCGGAAGACATGCCCAATTTTAGCGGCGCAGGGCTTTACGATACGGTTCCAAACGTAAAAGATCCCGACAAAGTTATCGAAGCGGTTAAAACGGTCTGGGCATCGCTCTGGAATTTTGAGGCTTACGAAGCTCGCGAACGGAATTTCATCGAACACGAAGGAACATATATGGGCGTTTTGATCCAGACAGGTGTTGATATGGATTCGAGCGGCGTTTTGATTACAAAGGACCCTTTTGATTCTGAAAATGTTGATTCCGTTTACATCAGTGCGAAACGCGGACTTGGGATAAAAGTAGTTGATGGCAAGAAAATCGCCGAGCAGATACTTTATCGGAAAGCGTCGAATGCGGTGCAGGTTCTAACACGCTCGGCAGAAGACACACTTTTGAAGTTTGACGAAAATGGCGGTGTGAAGGAGGTGCCGATTTCAGGGAATCGAAACGTCCTGACCGATCTTGTTGCTCGGCGGCTTGCAGATGCCGGAGCTAGAATCAAAAAGGTATTTGGTGGCAAAATGCATCAGGATATCGAATGGGGCTACAAAAATGGACGAATTTTTATATTGCAGTCACGCCCTTTTATCGAAAACTAACATAATGAAAAAAATATACTGTTTAGTAGTCGCAGCATTTCTGTTTAACGCATGCGGTGGGTCAACCACTGTTGTGAAAGAGCCGGTCGAGCAGACGGAAGCCAAAACAGAGCGCGAAAAAAACACGGTTGCAGCACACGATCTGGAAAAGCAAAAGGAAACGAAAAATCTCCCGAAAGCTACTCCGGTTGAAAAATCCGACAAGAAGACAAAGTGGACGCGAAGCGGCGATCCAATTGATACAAAGGAATTTGATACGGCGATAGCTAATGCGGAGAAAGAATTGAAGTCTGCAGCGGGCGATTCGGCGAAAAAAAACGCGTTAGCGGAAGCCTACTTCAAACGCGGCTTTGCGTTAACCCAGGCGCGTCAATATGCTGCGGCGATTGGAGATTATCGTAAGGCGCTTAAGCAGGTTCCCGATCATTCGGAATCAAAAAAGTGGATTGCGACAATCTCAAATATTTACAAAACTATGAATCGGGAAATTCCGGCAGAGGGTGAGGAGCCTAAGCCCCTCGCTTTTGTAAAGAATTAGCTTTCTATCCGACTTTGTAGTATAGTTAATCATGAAAAAACCTCACAAGCTTTTCACGTTTTTCGAAGTAGATATTTTCAGGAAAAGGCTCGATAAGCTTGCTTCGCTGGAGACACTCTTTAGGATTCAGAGTGATTTGATTGGGAATCCAAAGAGTGGAACGGTGGTTCAAGGAACGAATGGTGTCAGGAAGGGGCGCGTTGCCGATAAGAAAAACAGGCGCGGGAAAAGTGGGAGCTTTCGATACTTATATTTGTACCTTGAGAAAGCGGGCGTAATTTATTTATTGGTGTTTTTTTCGAAAGGCGAGAAAGAAAATATAGACAAAGCGGATAAAAGGGGTAATCGCTGAATTGGTAAAGAATTTAAAAGGAATTTACAAATAGTCATGGGAACTTTAGGGGAAGATTTAAGAAAAGGATTGAAAGAGGCGATCGACCACGCTGACGGAAAGCGTGATCTTAGAACTACCGTATTGCCAGCCGTTCCTCCAAAACGCTCCAGAACGGAAATAAAAACTCTCCGTTTGAAACTTGGCTATTCGCAGGCGGTTTTCGCGCGCGGTCTAAATGTGTCTGTAAAGACGTTTCAGGCTTGGGAACAGGGACTTCGCCAACCTTCTGGATCTGCTCTTAAATTGTTGGCAATAGCGGAGAGACATCCGGAAGTTGTTTTTGGGTGAATTTGGCAAACTAGACAGCTCCGTATTCAGGCAATAAACTACTAGCAAAAATAGGCGGGAAAGGAAGGCTTTTCCGTCTTTAATATTGTATAACGGAGATATAGAAAGTTTTTTTATGGGTAAAACTGCAAACGATTTGCGCAGGGGAAATACGATTATTTTGGACGGCGCGCCGTGTAAGGTTATGGAATTTGATCGAAACCAGCCGGGTAAGGGGGGGGCGATTGTTCAGACTCGTCTTCGAAATCTTGTAACCGGGAATTCCTTTGATCATCGATTTCGTTCGAACGAAAACGTCGAGCGTGCGATTTTGGATCAGAATGAAATGGAATATTTGTATTCCGATGGCGACAGCCACCACTTTATGAACACCGAAAACTACGAGCAGATTTCGATGACTGAAGAGGATTTAGGCGATGCCGCAAAATGGCTAATGGAAGGGCTTAAGATTCAAATTGAGTTTTATGAGGCTACGCCAATTGGTGTCGAGCTCCCGCAATCGCTTGAGCTCGAAATCGTCGAAACCGAACCCGTTATGAAGGGCGCAACCGCGTCGAATTCTAATAAGCCTGCTAAGCTTGAAAACGGAGTAACTCTTTATGTGCCGCCGTTTATGACGGAAGGCGAGAAGATTCGAGTTAATCCAAGCGAAGAGAAATATATTGAAAGGGTTCGCTAAACAGGACTTAAAACGCGTGTGAAGGTCTAGTAAGTCTAACGGCTGGCTAGGCTTTACACTTTAAAAGATGTTCTTTCTTTACAGCATCATTTATACGATCGGCTTTGTCGTAATGTCGCCACTTTTTCTAATTCGGCGAAAGAAATATGCCTCGGGATTTACGCAGCGTTTTGGATACGTTGAGCCGCTCGATGACGATGAAAAATCGCCGGTGGTTTGGATCCATTGCGTCTCCGTTGGAGAAACTAACGCCGCGATTCCGCTTATCGAAAGGCTTCGTGCAGAGAATCCGAGTCATCGATTTGTGGTATCGACAACAACCAGAACCGGACAAGACCTCGCGAAAAAGCTTTTTTCGGGACAAGTTGAACGCATTTTTTATTTTCCTTACGACTGGCGTTTTTCCGTTAGGCGTACACTCAGGAGAATCAAGCCGCAAGTCATTTTGGTTTTGGAAACCGAAATCTGGTTTAACTTTTTTCGTGAATCTTATAAACGACGGGCGAAGGTTTTCCTGGTAAACGGGAGACTTTCGGAAAAGAGTGTAAAGCGTTACGCCTGGGTTAAGAAGACTATGAAACGCGTTTTGCACTATTTGGAACTTGCTCTCGTGCAGGAGCACCAGGATGCCAAACGTCTAATTCAGCTCGGCATACGAAGCAGCAAGGTAAAGGTTACGGGGAATTTGAAATACGACCAGAGCGTAGACGCCGGAGACTCCGAACTCACTGCTGAAATTCGCGAGCGTTTCAAGATAAACGAAAAGGCGCCGCTTATTGTAGCTGCAAGCACGCATGAACCTGAAGAGCAAATTGTGCTCGAAGCTTTCAAGAGGGTTTGGAAAAACTCCAAGGACAAATTGCCGAGACTTCTAATTGCTCCGAGACACCCGGAACGCTTTGATACGGTTGAACAAACTGTAAGGAAAACCGGCTTTGACTGGGCAAAACGAACGGAAGACGAATCAAATAGAGATGGCGTAGCGGAGGTCATACTTCTCGATACGGTCGGCGAACTTCGGGCAGTTTATCCGCTGGCGGAAATTGTTTTTGTCGGCGGCAGCCTGATTCCCCATGGGGGGCAGAGTATTTTAGAACCGGCGTTTGCGCGAAACGCGATTGTTACCGGCGCGCACACTGAAAATTTTTCTTCCGCCGTCACAGAGTTTCTCAAACACGATGCTATTGGGCAGCTTCCGGAATTGAGCGAGGAAGAAAGCGTCGATGTTTTGGCGGAAGTTTTTTCCGAGCTCTTGGAGGATGAAGATGTTCGGGAGAAAATGGCGGAAAACGCATTAGTTGCTGCAGGGAAAAATGGCGGAGCAACCGCCAAGACAATCGAATTTTTGAGGCCATACCTTAAGGTCAAGAAGCGCATGAAGGTGAAAGTCCAGTAAATTAGATGCTTCTTTTCTATTTTTTTGCCGCGATACAAATCTTTTTTAGTTTCCAATCGCTCCTCGGCGGTTTTCGCTATCTCAATTATTTCAAAAGCGAACTTGGTGATTTAAAGCCAGAATTTTCTCCTCACGCTTCAATAATTGTTCCTTGTCGTGGACTCGAAACAGGTCTTAACGGAAATTTAGAAGCGCTTTTTTCACAGGATTATCCATCGTATGAGGTGATTTTTGTTGTTCAGAGCGATGATGACGAGGCTCTTACTGTAATTAAGGATCTTGAGAATCAAGCAGTTTCTTTTCACGTTGTTGTAGCTGGCGAAGCGACGGGCTGCGGACAAAAAGTACATAATTTGAGAACGGCGATTTTGGAAGTTTCAGACGATTCAGAGGTGTTTGTTTTTGTCGATTCAGACGCCCGGCCGGGTCCTGATTGGCTAGTGAATTTGGTTGCGCCGCTAAAAGATGAAGGTATCGGCTGCACCACGGGCTATCGTTGGTTTATCCAAGAAACGGACGGGTTTTTTACGTATCTGAGATCGGTCTGGAACGCTTCTATCGCTTCGGCGTTAGGAGAAGATGGAGGCAAGAATTTTTGCTGGGGCGGCTCAACGGCAATTCGCAGAAGCGTTTTTGAGCGCCTGGATATTCGCGAACGATGGCGAGGCGTTTTGTCAGATGATTTTGCGCTGACGACCGCGATTCACAAAGCTGATTTGAACATGAAATTTGTGCCGCAATGCCTAACGCCTTCAGTAGGCGATTGCGGTTTACGTGACCTCGTTGAGTTTACAACCCGGCAGATGAAGATTACACGCGTTTACTCATCGAAGCTCTGGGCCGTTTCTTTTATGAGTGCATTTCTATTTTGCGCAGTGACAACGAGCAGCATTTTTCTTTTATTTTATCTGAGCGGAGCGCATTTTTGGGTTGTAGCGGCATTATTACTCATAATGTGCTTGTTGGGGACATTGAAGGCTTGGCTTCGCCTAAAAGCGGTAGGATTAGTTCTTACTGAATACAAGTCCAAAATAGAGCAGCAAACCTTTTGGCAACTTTCTCTATGGACAATTTCGCCATTTCTATTTCTTTTTAACAACATTCAGGCAACACTTTCGCGACGAATTGTGTGGAGAGGCACGGAATATGAATTAAAATCCGAGCAAGAAACTGTTATTATAAATCGCGACGCATAATTAGAATTCGGAAAAAGCGATATCGCTTTCTTAAGTCCCCTAAAGATTAACGAAAGTGGGAGTTTGGGTATGATCAAGAGCTTGCTCGGCGAAGAAGAAACTACGAAGCAGGAAAAAAGCGATAAGAAAGAGGACGTTTCTTTGAAGGAGCGGGAGGCATCCGAGCAAAGAGAAGCGACCGAGCCGGAACCTATGAGTGTGGAGCCTTTTGAGATTTCGACGCCGATCGGGAAACCGAAGGCGATAGAACCTTCGAAGCCGGTTGCGCACAGGAGAAGCGAAAGCTCTCCAGCACTTTTGGAGCTCGACAAGCCTTTAACAACTGAGCGTACCCTTACGGAAACCAAACCGGAAGCAAAACCTTCTCTTGCACAAACGGAAACCTCAGAAAAGGTGAGGCCACCGGTGCAGACTTCATCGAAATCAACCTCAGATGATTCGGATTCGATACATATTTTAAGAAAAGATTTTAAGCCGGATTCAGCTGGCGAAACCGTTAGAAAAACGGGACTGGCTTGGTCTGCCGCGATCATTTTGTTTGGCTCGGTTGCTTTTATGATGTTGCTTGGCTGGTTTGTGGATTTACAGTTTGCTACACAGCCCTGGGGAGTCGTTGGCGGAATAATTTTAGGTGCTGTTATCGGCTTTGTCCAATTTTTTAGAACGACAGCTCAGATCCTCAAGCCTCCAAAGGAAGAGCTCAAAAATAACCCGCTTTTTCTTAGTGGAAACGACAAATAATCTAGTTAGCTCCTGCCTCGTTTTTTCCTTCGAAATACGTCGGAGTAAATAAATAAATTTTATCGCGAAAATTCTGCTTTTGTCTTTGAATTTTGGGCGTCTTCCTTATAAGATATTTGTTTCGCGATGGGCGAAAGTTCCAAAATATTTGAAAATGAAAGTGTAAAATCCGTAGGCTTAAAACAGACACGGATTTTGGTCTTTATGGCTGTTGTTACGTTGCTTGGAAGTGTGCTAGCTTTCGGGTTTTTGACGCGGCGATTTGGTCTCGGCGTCTTGATTGGCGGAATTCTTTCATTTTTGAACTACTACTGGCTTAAGTTCTCGCTAAAGATGGTTTTTCAAGGGGCGATTGAAGGCGTGAAGCCGAAACTTTTCGGTGCGCAGTACATAATTCGGTATTTGGTATTCGGATTAGTTATTGCTCTAATTTATATTACAGATATTTTGCCAATAGCGGCGGTTATTTTAGGTTTATGCAGCTTTGCCTTCGCCGTGGTTCTAGAAGGGATTTTTCGAATAGCGTTTAGCGTCAAAGGGGAAATTTAGAATGTTTTTATTTTCTGAAGGCGGTGGCGGAGGACATCATACGCCGCTCGTCGTTGAGTTTGTAAATCATTATCTGGGTGAGCCGGTTCATCAGTTTCAGATGGCGGTTACGAAACCGATCTGGGAATTAATCTTTTACTACCTCGGCCTTAACACAACACCCGAAGCTGTTTTCGGTGCCTACACCCCGGAGACCGCAATCCCCTGGTACACGGTAATGTTTGTGATCGCCTGCATCCTTTCGGTTGTCGTTATTTGGATTCTAAAAGGGAAGCTTTCCGAAGACGATCCGACTGATGGTCAGCTGACGCTTGAATCAGGCTTTTTAGCTATAAAGGATTTGGTCGTAAGCGTAGTAGGCGAGCATGGTTATAAATACTTCCCCGTAGTCGCGACTTTCGCGGTATTGATTTTGATATCGAATTTAATGGGACTTTTCCCGATGTTTATGTCGCCGACGGCGCATATAAGCGTCACCTTTGCGCTCGGAATCACATCGTTTATTTATTACAACTATGTGGGGATTCACGAAAACGGCTTTTTCAAACACATTGGTCACCTTGCGGGTCCGAGACTTCCATTTGTGATCGGGCTGTTTATCACGCCGCTAATTTTTGGAATCGAATTGATCTCTAACCTGATTCGCCCGGCTACGCTCGCTCTTCGTTTATTCGCAAATATGTTTGCCGATGAGCAAATTGCGATGCAAATATCAAACTTAGCACCACCGTTTACACAGTTTCTGCTGCCTGTTGCGATTATGCCGCTTGCGGTTTTTGTCGCGTTTGTACAGACCCTTGTGTTTACGCTGCTATCGATGATTTATATTGGCGAGGTTTCGCATCATCATGATGAGCACGACCATGAAGAAGATGCGCCAGAGACGCTACCGGAAGCAGCGTCAGCTTAAAGATTTTTGAAATATTTTGGAGCAAACTTCGCTTCAAAACGTATAGACTTAATAGAGGGTAATAAACTTGCACTTTATATCAGATATGCCCGCACGCGACAGGAGCCTTGACTCCAACGAGAGTAGAAATCAAGGCATACCGGAAGTGAGGCGAACTAATACCCGCGAGTGTCGTTAGTCTTTAGTAAGTCTTCTAAATTAATAGGAGAAAAAAATGAGAAAAATTAAATTCGTAACTTTTGCGACATTGCTTTTGGCTCTATTTGCCGTTGCTGCGTTTGCACAAGCCGCTCCCGGCGGTGCTGCTGACAATGCGGAAACTGTGAGCGCTGCTAAGGCAATTGGCGGTGGAATTGGTTTTGGTATAGTTGCCGGGCTTGCAGGAATCGGACAAGGTCTTGTCGGATCAAAAGCGGCTGAAGGCGCTGCCCGCAACCCAGGTGCTGCCGGAACGGTTCAAACCATTATGATTATTGCTCTGGCTCTTATCGAGTCACTCGTACTCTTTGCTCTTTTGATTGTTTTTGTAAAGCTCTAACGAAAGAGAGATGGAAAAACTGTGTGGGTGGGTTCGTTATTGGATTCCGCCTGCATTTTTTATTCCAATTTTAGCGGTCGTATGTTACAACTAAAGTGGGAAAGTTTGAATCATACATTCACCAAATATTGTGCAAAATAGATTGAGCCCAACGTTCTTTAGTTAGAAAAATGATTGATGAATTAGTCGGAAAAACTTTAGCAGGCAAATACAGACTCGAAGAGCTTATTCGTGAAAACGAATACGAAAGCGTATATCGAGGTCAGCATTTGTTGATGGAAAAGCCGGTTACGGTGAAAATTCTCGCGTCGGCGCTGGCCGTTGATGAAAGTATTGTAAACAGTTTTTCAGTTGAGGCTCGTACAATTTCGAGGCTATCCCATCCGAATATTCTTAACGTTACGGACTTCGGTAAGGATGAGGATCGAATCGTTTTTATCGTAATGGAATCTGCCGAGGGAGACTCCTTGAAGGAGGCGCTAAGAAAAGAGGGTGCCTTTGGCGTGGAGCGCGCGGTTAAAATTGCCAGACAAATAGCAGCGGCATTATCTTCGGCTCACGCAAATGGGATTGTCCATAGGCGCTTAACGAGTGAGAATGTTTTGCTTACCGAAATGGGAAATGGGTCGGAGCTTGTCAAGGTTTTTGACCTGGGTTCTCTGGACGCGGTTGGTCGGGAAGATCTCGATGATGAAGATTCGCTTGAGAGGCTTGCGTATTTCTCGCCTGAGCAATGTTCGGAAGAAAGTGAGGTTGACGAGCGCTCAGATATTTATTCCCTCGGCGTAATATTTTATGAAATGCTGGTTGGTGAAGTTCCGTTCACCGCTGATAATCCAACCGATTTGATGCTCAAGCACGCTGAGGTTCCTCCCCCTCCTTTTGCCGCATTCCGCGATGATATCCCTGAAGAAATTGAGCCGATTGCGCTGCGTGCACTAGCAAAGAATCCCGATATGCGATACCAAGATGCGTCTGCGTTTGCTGAGGATTTGAGTGAAGCTGCCCGTTTAGACGGTATTGATGATTCTATTGTGATTTCGCAAGTTGATCCGGCTGCAATTCCGCAGTCAAATAATGTGTGGAAAACGGCCTTCGTCGTTTTAGCCGGGATATCATTATTGGCGTTTGGTCTGATTTACTGGACAAATGTAAAGCAAACCAATCCGACTACGGTTGGGCAGATTGATGAAGATGGACAGCCTGTTCAACCGCTGAATCCGGCAACGGGATTACCCGAGCAGAATTTGCCAAACATGGCGCAATATCCGACGAATTCGTTGGGGTCTGATGATCTTTTGACACGCCCGGATGTAGGCGGTGGCGGAGGAGACGGATACGATCCATGGGCGCGGCCAGGAACCCCTCCAGGTGGTAAACCAACTTACCAACCTCCGATTGGTCCTGGTGGAGATGTTGTGACCGTTCCTGGTAATTCGGGAAGCATTTTTACGCAGGATGATTTCGTTGGTTACGACGACAAGGGCAATCCGATCTATTTGGTGCGCAAACCGATTCCAACTAAATCGCCTGAGAAACCGGACTCAAAAGGAAAGACAGATATAAAGAAAGACGATCCAAAAGCCACGGCTGATAAGCCTAAAGGTGATGGTGGAACGACTGTCAAGAAACCGGAGGCCGCTAAGAAGCCAACTCCAAAACCGAAAAACACACCGGCCGTTGAGAAGAAACCTGAAAAGAAACCGGTTGAAAAGCCAAAATCAAAGCCCACGTCACCGGCCAAAAGCAAAAAGAAAGTTAGCGGCCGGGAGCAGGACGCTTAAAGGGAAGTATCAATTTTATTCAAAAACTGCGCTGATTCGTTGGCGTAGTTTTTTTTCGTTATCAAATTTCAAGCCGCTTTCGACTACGTAACACGGTATTGAAAAGTTAAGCTGAGTGAGCTTAACGGCATCTTTTGGAGTCGTAAGAAAGGCTCGTGCTCCTTCCTTCATCGCTGCTTTTTCAAGTGAATCGATATCACTCTGTTTATAGACATAGTGATCACGAAATTCTTTCGTTGCTGCGATCGAGAACCCTTCCTCTTTTAATTGCCGAAAGAAATTTTCGGGGTTTCCTAAGGCACAAAAGGCTAAAGCTGCTTTCTCCGAAACCGTTTTCCTCGCATCATCGCCCGATGGGAAGTCTTGAAGTTTGCGCAGCCTCTCTACATAGTTTTCCGACGAAAATATCTTGCTTTCGGCTGCGAGCTGATGAATTTCGTAGGAAAGTTTGTCAATGTTTTCGACCAGATTTGTGCGGGTTATCACAACGATATCTGCTCTCCGCAAATTATTGAGCGGCTCACGAAGTATGCCTGACGGGAGGACTTTCCGGTTTCCAAACGGGTTCGAGGCATCGACTGCAATTATATCCAAATCGCGCCTTGCACGCCGGTGTTGAAACGCATCATCCAGGACAAATGCTGTGATCCCAAATCTTGCTTTCGCCCAATTTCCGGCAGCAACACGATCCGCATCTGAGATTACAATCGCTTGTCCGAGTAGCTTTGTTGCAAGTTCGAAGGGCTCGTCACCTGCCTCGTCCACATTGGCCAAAACTTTTTCCCAGTCGGAAACTAAGACCCGGATTTTTTCTTTTTTGCGTTTGTAGCCCCGGGAAATAATGCAAACTTTTTCGCCCATTTCAGACAAAACTTCCGAGACAAAACGAACAAGCGGTGTTTTGCCGGTTCCGCCAACTGTGATGTTTCCAATAGATATCGTTGGCGCGCCAAGCCCCTGGGCTTGAACGGTACCTCGTTCATAACGCGAGTTGCGCAAATTGATGAATTTTTCGTATAGCCAGCCAAGCGGCAAGATCATACGACAATTATCAATCGTAAACTAAAAACCTCAAGCCTCACTTTTGTTTTTTGTTAGTAGTTTGGATTAAGCGGTCAAGCTTAGTTCGTGCGGAGCCGCTGTCAATGCTTTGTTCAGCAAGTCTTGCAGCCTGCATCGGATCATCGGTTATTCCGCCAATAATAAGCGCGGCAGCAGCATTGAGAACTACCAGGGAACGCGCTTCGTCGCGACGTTTGCTCTCTAGAACCTCGCCAATAATTCTTGCACTCGTCTGCGGATCCTCAGCGTGGAGCTGTTTTATATTGCCCGGCTGGAGACCAAAATCCTTAGGTGAAACCTCAAAAGTACGGATTTTGTTACCAACTACTTCAGCAACCCGCGTCTTTCCGGTTAACGTAATTTCATCGAGCCCGTCAGAGCCATGTACGACCCAGGCGTGTTGAATTCGCAAAAGCGCCAGCGCTTGCGCTATCGGTTCAATGAGTGAGGGATGCCAAACACCGATTAGTTGTTTTGGAGCGTTTGATGGGTTTGACAAAACGCCGAGGAGATTCAGACTTGTGCGAATTCCGAGTCCGCGCCGGACGTCGCCAACCCGAAGCAAAGTTGGATGGAATTTTGGGGCAAACATAAAACAAATTCCAGCGCCATTTAGACATGCTTGAGCCAATTTTGGATCACCTGCAATATTTACATCGAGTTGGCTAATCGCGTCGGCACTCCCTGTCGCGCTTGTTACGGCACGACTGGAATGTTTTGCAACCGGCAATCCAGCGCCAGCCGTAACGAAGGCAGCTGCGGTTGAAACATTAAACGTTTTCGCACGGCTCGATCCAGTGCCGCAAAGATCAATAAAATTTTTGTGGTGTGTAGAAAGATTGAGCGCCTGCTTATTCATCACTCGCGCCATTCCCGCAAGTTCCTCGTATGTCTCACCTTTTGAAACAAGCGCGGTGAGCGAACCTGCGATTTGTTCCGGATGGGCATCGCGGGCGGTGAGATGAACAAAAAATTCAGCGGCTTCCTTAAAAGTTAAATTCTCGCCTTTTACGAGTCGCAGCAGATACGGGAATAACGGCGTATCAGCCTTTTTGTTTACGAATGTTTTTGGCGCATCAAGCAGCCAATTCGTTTTTGACATACAACTTAAGATTAACTGTTGCGAGTGTTTTTGGAAATGAAAAGGGGCTGAGAGTGGGAATCGGCGCCGGTATCTGAGGAAAAGCACCTTTAACTATAGTCTCAAAAATCGAGGAAGTTTTGCAAGATTTTTTTTCCGTTCGGCGTGAGTATTGACTCGGGATGAAACTGTACTCCCTCGATCGGTAAATGTTTGTGGCGCAACCCCATGATGAGCTCGTCTTCCGTTTCAGCCGAAACCTCCAAGCATTCAGGTAAACTATTTCGATCGACTACGAGCGAATGATATCGCCCAACATTAAAAGAATTATCAGTTTCTGCAAAGACTCCCTTGCCGTCGTGAATAATTTTCGATGGTTTTCCATGAACGGGTACCGGAGCTCTCACAACCTTCCCGCCAAACACGTCGCCAATAGCCTGGAGTCCGAGGCACACGCCTAAGATTGGAATCTTTTTGCTAAAAATCTTTACTATATCCTTAGAGATGCCCGAGTCATCTGGAGTTCCGGGTCCGGGCGAAATGAGGAGCTTAGACGGAGCAAATCTCGCTTCGATTTCAGCAATGGTCGCTTCGTCGTTTCGAATGACCTTCATTTCCGCACCGAGTTCACCCAGATATTGAACGAGGTTGTAAGTGAAAGAATCGTAGTTGTCGATGATCAGGAGCATTAATATTTTTACTAGAGTATAAGCATCTCGTGTGTTTGAGTGTAACGTACGAATTTGCCTCAACCGAAACGCTAACGTATGACGCAAAGCAAGGAAACTTACGCTCCAATCCTTCAAATTTCTAACTTAAACTCGTGCCCGTCAGCCAATGCCCGCCGTCAACAACCAATGTGACGCCGTTGATATAGCTTGCGGCATCCGAACACAAAAATAGAGCCGTGTCCTCGATATCTTTTATTTGTCCCATTCTTTTAAGAGGGATTTTCTTTGTAAGCGCTTCCTTGAGATGGGCGGGTAACAGGCGCTTTATACCTTCCGTATCTTCGATTGGACCGGGAGCAATTCCATTGACGCGAATTCCATATCGACCCCACTCTACAGCCAGACTTCTAGTGATCGAATCCACTCCCGCTTTTGCTGCGGAAACGTGAATCTGCATTGGCGTTGCGGCTAAATGGAGCGTCGCCGAGATGTTAAGGATTTGTCCTTGATTTTCTTTGAGCTGCTCAAATGCAGCACGACAGACGTTAAATGTTCCTTTTGTGTCGATATCAACTACCGTTCCAAAGCCATTGGAGGACAACTCTTTTGCAAAACACAGGAAGTTTCCGGCAGCGCCATTAACGACGATATCGATTTTTCCAAAATGCTCTACCGTTTCGTTTATCGCTTTTTCGACCGCTTCGTAATCTCGAACGTCAGACGCAACCGCGAAGCACTCTCCACCAGCATCCTCAATCAATTTTTTCATTGGTTCGAGGTTTTCAATTTTACGCGATGTGATCGTTACTTTGGCTCCTTTTTCTGAGAGCGCTCGCGCAACACCTCCTGTGATTCCCGTGCCGCCGCCTGTTACAAACGCAACTTTTCCCTGTAAAATGTTATCTGCAAAAATCTTATCGGTCATATTGTGAGAGATTCTAACACAGAGTCTTCGCGCAGCGGAGTGGTGAAAAAAGGAAAAAGATTTAACAAAAACCGACGACTGGGTAAAAACGCAAACCGTTTCTTGAAACGTGTTTTTGCAGCAGTGTGCTTATTGATTTTAGCAGCTGTTTTGAATTCCTGTAGTGCAGACAAGACCGATTTGCGCACGCTCGTTTCCGCGGATTCAATCGCCTATTTTGAAACAAACGACCTGGGAAAGGTTTTCTCAATAATTGTTCAGAACGAAGCAATTGGGAGAAATACAAGCGAGTCGTTTGATGGCTCGCAGCTAAATGGTATTCGTGCGGCGGTTGCTGTTTCCGATCTTGATACGTCTGAAAGTCGCTTGTCGGAGGAGTCGTCCGTTTTGAGTCTGAAACCCGTATTTGTTGTTGTTGCCGAAACAAATGTGTGGAATTGGCAGCTGACCCCTTTGGTAGAAAACGGTCTTAATTCTTTTGTACGTGAAGCTTATGGCGATGGGATAAAACTGGATAGGGAAATCAGAAATAAAACCGATTGGTACGTTTGGTCGGCCGCCGAAGGAAAGAAGGCTTATGCCGTGATCGCCGGGACGCAGATTTTTTTCAGCAATGACGAAGAGTTGATCGCCAAGTCGCTGGCTGCAAAACGCGGAGAAATAGGGGCTCTCTCTACAAACGAAGAGTTTAATGCGGCGCTATCGCAAATAAAAAAATCTCTCGCGTTTGGATACGTTTCGAAAATCGGAACAAGAAGACTAGCGGATGTCGTGGGTGTTTCGGCAGCGATGAATCGCGCTAAAGAAGCCAGTTCCCGCGGTGCAATTTCTCGAATTATTTCTCAGTTAATGACAAACGCTGTGGAGGGTATTGAGTGGAGCGCGGATGGCATCGAAAAAGGAATTCAGGACAGAGTACTGATAAAAACGAGTTCGGACCTCGCCGCAGTGGCGAAGGAAACGATCAAACCGGCGAGCGATACCGACGGTAAAATTTTTGAATTAATTCCGCCCGATTTCAAAACCCTTACGCGTTACAATTTACAAAATCCGAGAGTGGCATTTAGAAGTGCGGTTTTGGCGACAGCTAAAAATATTTCTACGTCTGACGGAAAGCTAATAGCAGCATTTTCAAATTCCTTGCTCGAGCCATATGGCGTTTCAAAGGCCGAAGAGTTTTTGAACGGAATCGAGCCCGAAATCGTTACTGCCCAACTTGATGAAAGAGGCGAAAGAACTTTCGCTATCGTCAAAGTTCGGAATCTCAAAGAAATCGGAAAAAGTGTTTTGGTAGATTTTGTTAAAACTCCGGAAGAGGTTGGTGATGCCCGCTGGTGGAAGACAGAGAGTCCCGATGTCTCTGCCGCTTTGATTGAGAATCATTTAATTCTGGGTAGCGAGAGGGCAATCGATTCCGTTTTAGCTTCAATCACAAAGCGTAAGGTGTCGCCAATTCCCGCAGAAAAAGACCTGACAAAATCCCGCCTGTTTGGACTGGTTCGCAATTCGAAATCGCCGGCAGCTACTTTTCAGCGGCAAACGGAAATAACCGGAGCCGTGTCGAGGGTTTTAGGATATTCAGAGGCAAAGCCCGAGGCGAAAACTTATGGCATAACCAAAACGCGCTTTACCAGCGAAGGCATCGAACGAACGTATATCTCAGATTTTGGTTTTTTGGGTTCTGCTATCGCTTACTTCGACGAAAACTAAATCGAGTATTCTTTTTAGGACGCGCTACATTTTTTTCGATCCAGTCTTCGGCCTCTTCAAAGTATGGGAACTGCCGCTCGTCTCGCTTAAACTCCGGAGTATGGCTGTAGCGCCGTCCATTTCGGTGTTGCGTCGGGTGTTTTATGTGGAGCATCTCGTGATAAACGACATATTCAACAACGAATTTTGGCACACTTCGTTGGTCTAGGGATTTGCTGATCGTGATCACCTTGTGGGCAGGGTCATAGTGTCCGAGTCTTCGATAGGTTTTTCGTTTTGACCAAGTTAGAATCGGTTTCTCGATCGAGCCCACAAAATAGATCAGATTTATCTTTCCAAATATTTCATCGAGATCGAAATACACTCCTTGTGGCGTAGTAATCTGTTTGCGCCCCTTTTGCCTTTTATTTTCAACCGCGAGTAGCTGAAACTCTTCTCTATTTACAAATCTACGATACTTTTCCCGCGCAGCTTTCGGCACTTTCTTGCCAAGAAGTTTTGAGATAAGTATCGCCGCCAAGGCTCGATGAATTTCGACAGGTGCGGTTTTAAAAAGATCGGAGATCCTTACAAAAATCGTTTTGTTTCGGATCCTGATCGTATGGTTAATATTTACGTATGGATAGTAGCTTATTTCGATTGTCGGCAGTTTCTTAGACGGATTTATTGCCTGGTATTCGTCTTCGTAGATTTGGCGGAGCAGGGACACTGAAGGATCTGCAGTGCTGTTTGACATTGTTTAACAGTTTGTTCTTGACAGAAAGGCGTCTAAAATGCTTCAATTTAACAGTAAGCATATCGTACTTTAGATGTGCTATAAACTCACGAAAAGAAGATGGCTGTCCGCGGAAACTCTAATTCGGAAATGAAAGACAATTTCCCCGACACGCGCGGGCAAGCAATTCTCTCAGCAATAGTTAGCGAACATCTCACGAGCGGTCAACCGGTAGGATCAAAGGTAATCGCGGAAAAATTTGCTAGCGAATCTGGCTTAAGTTCGGCGACAATTCGCAATGTAATGAGTGATTTGGAGTCACGCGGGTTGCTTGAGCAACCGCACACTTCAGCTGGAAGGGTGCCGACCGACGACGGTTATCGGTTCTACGTTGACAATCTATTGGGAGTTTTAAGTCTGAACGACCAGGATTTGAGCTTGATTAACAGAGAGCTCGGTCTTGGAGAATTGGATGGTGACGAAACGCCGGATAGATTGATGGAACGCACTTCGCATTTGCTGTCTGCTCTTTCAAATAACATCGGTATTGTCGTTTCGCCTTCACTGGCTCACGACCGATTGCAACATATTGAATTCGTAAATCTTTCGGATAAGCGAGTTCTGGTTGTTTTGGTTTCCGCTCCGAATATTGTTCATAACAAACTTATCCGGTTAAACGAAACTTTCAGCCAAAACGAGCTTGATCGAACGGCACGTTATCTAAACGTCGAGTTCAGCGGGAAAAGCTTGCTTGCCATTCGAGCGGAAATTTTAACATTGATGCACGAAGAAAAAGCACTCTTTGACAACATGTTGCAGACGGCTATGATCCTTTGCTCTCAGAGTATTGAAAGCGAGGACGACACGCACGGCGAAGTTTACGTCGATGGAGCATCAAACATTCTTTCTAAGAGTGATTTTTCTGATGACCTCGAACAGCTTCGCAATCTTCTTCGGACAATTGAAGAGAAATCTCGCTTGGTAGAGGTTTTAAGTGAATGTATCACTACCAACGAAACAGTTTCCGACGAAGTACAGGTTGTGATCGGAAGTGAAAACTCCGATGAGCAGCTTAAAGACTGTGCGATAATCACCGCTCCTTACCGAGTCGGGAACGATTCGGCAGTCGGAACTTTGAGCGTGCTCGGGCCAACCCGAATTGAATACGCGCGAATGATTTCAGTGGTCAGCTACATGGCTCGAACACTCGAAAAAATTATGCTCAAAGAATCGGCAAATCTCTAAAACTCTCAACCAGCTAGCAACTTTAACAAGGGTAAATAAGCGATAATGAGTGCAAATAATACTTCAAGTGAAGAAAAAGTCGATTCGACTTCGGTCGACAGCTTCATCAAAGAACTCGAAGAAAAAGAAAAGGACTTGGACATTTCGTCTGATCTCGTCATCGAGGTAGATGAGTCGGAAGTAGAACACGATAATATTCGTGATTCGTTTCTCGACGTCGAGATCGTTGAACCGGCGAATGAAATTGAACCTTCAACCGAGTCAAAGCTAAACGACATTGATCTCCTTCCTGGTGAATCCGGACAGGTTATGTCAGACGAGCAGGTTGAGAAAGTCACAAAAGAACTTGAAGAGCTAAAGGAAGCCTATATAAGGCAAAAGCGAGACTTCGATAATTTCCGAAATAGAACAGCGCGTGAAAGAACGGAGACGTTTAGCAACGTTGTGTGCAATGTTGCCGCAGAGATCTTGCCGATACTCGACAACCTGGGTCGGGCGCTTGATTCATTGTCATCTGACGAAGCAACTGAAAAATCAGATGATTTTCAAAGGTTTTTTGAAGGAGTTGGACTCGTAAACCAGCAGATTACGGATGTATTAGCTGGAATGGGTGTTCAGGCAATTCCCGCAGTTGGAGAAAAATTTAATCCAGAGTATCACGAGGCCGTTGAAATCGTTGAAGATAGCGATTCGCCGCCGGACACAATAGTTTTTGAGATTTTGAAAGGATACAAAGTTGACGAAAAAGTAATTCGTGCCTCAATGGTTAGAGTATCCTCAGCGAATTCTCCAGATCAGGAAGTTGAGTCAGAGGATATTTTAGAAACCCCTTAATCTAGTTGAATTAGAAACTAAGGATAGAAATATGAGTAAAGTAATCGGAATTGATCTAGGAACCACAAACTGCTGCGTCTCTGTAATGGAAGGTGGCGCGGTGCAGATTATCCCCACCAAAGAGGGCGGCAGAACGATGCCATCTTCGGTAGGTTTCACGGAAAAAGGCGAACGACTCGTTGGGCAAATTGCAAAACGCCAATCGGTCACGAATCCAACAAACACGTTGTATGCGGTTAAGCGACTGATCGGAAGAAAGTTTGATTCTCCGGAAGTGGAGCAAATGCGTGAAACTGTGCCGTTTGAGATTGTCGAAGCGCCAAATGGGGATGCTCACATCAAGGTTCTGGAGCAGGTTTATAGCCCGCCTGAGATTTCAGCGATTGTGCTTCAAAAGTTGAAGGAATCCGCAGAGGAGTTTCTTGGCACGACCGTGAGCGAAGCAATCATAACGGTTCCCGCATATTTCGACGATATGCAGCGTCAGGCAACTCGTGACTCGGGAAAAATTGCCGGCCTTGAAGTAGAACGAATTATTAACGAGCCTACGGCCGCTGCTTTAGCTTACGGTTTCGACAAAGAAGAATCCGAACGCGTTGCGATCTATGACTTGGGGGGGGGTACGTTTGATATCACGATCCTGGAAATGAGCGACGGCGTCTTTGAAGTACTCTCAACTTCCGGAAACACGTTTCTCGGGGGAGAAGATTTTGACCAGCGGATCATCAATTGGTTGGTCGAGTCATTCAAGGAAGAACACGGTGTCGATTTGAAAGAAGACAAGCTCGCGCTCCAGCGTTTGAAAGAAGGAGCCGAACGAGCGAAATGCGAACTTTCCTCAGTGATGGAAACGACCATCAACTTGCCGTTTATCGCGGCTGATGACGATGGCCCAAAACACGTAAACACTGTGTTGACAAGGGATAAGTTTGAAGAGCTCGTAGGAGATTTAGTTGAATCCTCGGTTGAGCCATGTCAGAAAGCACTTTGGGACGCAAAACTCGAACCATCTGACATCGACAAAGTAATTCTCGTCGGTGGACAAACGAGATCGCCGATTATTACCCAAACGGTTACGGAAGTTTTCGGAATCGAACCATCGGCAGAAATTAACCCTGACGAAGTTGTTGCAATGGGTGCGGCTGTTCAGGGTGGTGTATTGACGGGTGACGTTAAAGATATTGTATTGCTGGACGTTTTACCGCTTTCCCTTGGTTTGGAGACTCGCGGAGGGCTTTTCGTTAAACTAATTGAGCGAAACTCGACGATTCCGCTTAAGAATTCAATGACGTTTACGACAGTTGTTGACAATCAGCAAACCGTGGAAATACATATTTTACAGGGCGAACGCGAGATTGCCGCGGAAAACAGGAGTTTGGGTAAATTTGAACTCGTTGGAATTCCTGCAGCCGCTCGTGGAGTTCCTCAGATTGACGTTGAATTTGAGGTTGATGCAAACGGTATAGTTAATGTCTCCGCGAAAGACAAGATGACCGGGCTTGAGCAGGCAATGCAGATTACGCCATCATCGGGTCTTGCGCCGGATGAGATTGATCGTTTAATCATGGAAGCTGAGAAATCTGCCGAAGACGACAAGGCGACTAGGACGCTCATTGTCGAAAGAAACAGATTGTCATCTCTGATCGAAAATACCAGGAAAACAGTTGCAGAATTTGGCGCCGATATTGATGCGGAACTGCAAAAGGAAATTATCGGTGTTCTAGGAAAAGCTGAAGAGGCTGCGAGCGGAGATGATTTGGATGCAATTAATCAAGCGCTGTCTGACGTTGAAGCTGCCGCTCAGAAGCTAACCGAGTCCTTAATGGCAATGGCATAGTTTCTCACTTGAGAAATTCGTGCACATAACGCAAAATTGTATAACGTCAGTCCGGTATCGACCCGGGCTGGCGTTAAGTTTTATACAATCGTCAGAATCAAGGAATAATATTGTTAATTGATGAGCAAGAGAGACTATTACGAAATCTTGGGAGTTAGTCGGAGCGCGACTGATCGCGAAATAAAAATGGCGTACCGCAAGCTGGCGGTGGAGTATCACCCCGACAAAAATCCGGGTGATGCCGAGGCGGAAGAGAAGTTTAAGGAAGCTGCCGAAGCGTATGCGGTGCTTTCCGATGGTGATAAGCGCACTCGTTACGATCAGTTTGGACATGACGGTGTCCGCGGAGCTGGCGGAGCTGGTTTCGATCCCGGCTTTACAAATATTGAGGATATTTTTGACCTTTTCGGGTTTGGAGATGTATTTGGAGGTGGTAGACAAAGACGCTCGTCTGTGCAGCGCGGAGCAGATTTGCGGTATGACCTGCAGATAACTTTAGAAGAAGCTGCGACCGGGAAGGACGAAAAACTTGAGATTCCGCGTTTGGAGACTTGCGAAGAATGTAAAGGAAAAGGGGCGGCGGAGGGAAGTTCGCCGGAAACCTGCATTACTTGTAACGGCAACGGCCAAACACGCTACCAGCAAGGCTTTTTCAGCGTTATGCGCACGTGTCCGAACTGCAACGGAAATGGACAGATTATAAAAGACCCTTGCAAAGGGTGTTCTGGTGCGGGAAGGATTGAAAGCAAGAAAGAACTAGAAGTTAAAATTCCGGCAGGTGTTGAAACCGGGTCACGTTTGCGAATTGGAGCCGAGGGCGAGGCTGGTGTTGGCGGCGGTCCGAATGGAGATCTCTACGTTGTTATCCACGTAGCTGAGCACGATTTGTTTGAGCGACAGGGGGCAAACCTTTACACTTCTGCACCTGTTTCCTTTGCCCAGGCAGCCCTCGGAGCGGAGATTAAGGTAAAGACGCTCAACGGCGAAGAAGACCTAAAAATTCCAGCAGGCACACAAACTGGGACCGTTTTTCGAATTAAAGAAAAGGGGATGCCGAGTTTGAGCGGAAGTGGACAGGGCGATCTATATGTTGCTGTAACTCTGATAACGCCAAAGACACTGAGCAGCGAGCAACGAAAACTTCTGGAACAGCTTGCCGAGATCGAAGACGTGGATTTCGAGGAAGAAGGATTTATCGATAAGGTGAGAAATATTTTTAGCTAAGCAGTTTTCCTAGGTACTACTCATTCGGGCGCTATTTGGCGCCTTTTTTTATTTTAAAAGTAGCAAAAGTAACTATGATTAGAACTCTTTAATGAACCTGTCTATTGATAAAACTTAACAATTTTTGTTATTTTGAAAAAATTCGAAGAAAAAAAGGAATCAAATTATGAGTGATTTTGCGCCTGAAAAAGTCTTTCAAACTTTTCCGTTTTTGAAGGATGCGTCTGATGAGGTAAAGGAAAGGTTTTTTGCATCGGCGTTTGAGGTCACGCTGGATCGTGGCACCACGATTTGGAATGAGGGTGACCAATGCGTAAATATAGCTCTTATTCTAAGCGGTGAAGCTCGTGTATATAAAATAGCTGAAAACGGCAGGGAAATTACTCTCTACAGGATCTCGCAGGGAGAGAGTTGTATTCTTACCGCGTCTTGTCTGATGTCCGATACCGTCTTTCCTGCTTTTGCGACCACCGAAACTCATTTAACTGCCCTTTCAGTTCCGGCTGATACGTTTCGAGCTTGGGTTAACGAATATCCTTTATGGCAAAGATACGTTTTTAGCCTATTGGCGAGAAGAATGTCGGCGATTATCTCCGTAGTAGAGGAGGTAGCCTTCAGACGGGTAGACTCCCGCATTGCTGCCTATCTTTTGGGCGGAATACGTGCAGACGTTCACAAAACTCACTATGAAATCGCTTCAGAAGTAGGCACTTCCCGTGAAGTAGTAAGTAGAATTCTGAAGGAGTTCGAGAAACAAAATATCGTATCTCTTTCAAGAGGTGTTGTAAATATCCTCAAAGCTCAAGAATTAAGGAAAATTGCCTTTAACGGACAACCTATGTGACAAAGTTACAGACACGCTTTAGCTTCCGTTGTAAGAATTAGAAGTATAAAAAAAACGGAGGCGTAGTGATGTTTACTTATAATGTCGGAAGAACCGACAGATTTATTCGTCTTTTCCTTGGTTTCGCGATCCTGGCAGCGGGAGTCTACTACCAATCTTGGTTGGGTCTAATAGGCTTAATTCCCTTACTCACAGGAATTGTGAGAGTTTGCCCAGCATACCTGCCTTTTGGGCTGTCAACTTGTAAAACGAAGAAAATATAGCGCCGCAGGCATTACGAAACGGGTAAAATCGGTGACTCGATTAGCCGCAGCGGCGTCTTTCCCCGCTAATCTGCACCACCATTGGAAGTAAAGATAACTTTAGGACATGGAGGTAAAGATGTCTAAAAATAGGATTCATATTAGTTTAGCGTTTATAACGATTTTGGTGGTATCGGCAACCATTTGCGCTCAGGCGCGGTATACGAACGCGAGTTATGCAGAGTTTGCGAAAGTAT
Organism: Aridibacter sp.; assembly: GCA_965216195.1. Taxonomy (GTDB): domain Bacteria; phylum Acidobacteriota; class Blastocatellia; order Pyrinomonadales; family Pyrinomonadaceae; genus Aridibacter. The sequence continues at coordinate 447,147 of OZ244151.1, forward strand.
CAAGTTTTGTAAAAGGAAAGCAGTTTGCTCTGGCTGAATCTGAGCTAGACAAGCTGCTAAGGGTTTATCCAAATAATATCAATTTATTGCTGCTTCGTTCGGTAGCTCTTTCGCGGCAAAAGAAACATTATCGAGCGGAATATGATCTGCGAAGGGTTTTGAGGTTGCAACCCGGAAACGTAAATGCGTTGCTCGTGCTTGCTTACAACTACGCCTGGACGGGAAATTACACGAAAGCTGAAGCTGTCTTCAGAAAGGTTCTGCGTTTTGAACGGAACAATTTGGCAGCCTCGCGAGGGCTATCAAACGTTTTGATTTGGAAGTCTAACGTTCAGAACTCGCTGGTGCGTTTCGAGATACTCGAAAAACAAGCTCCTGACGGCAGCGAAATACTCTCAAATCTATCCGGTCGGATGGCGAAGAAGGCGCGAGCTAAACAGAACCGACAACAAAAACTAACTATTCGAAATCGGGTGGTAGCAAAAGAGAAACCGATTTCAACAGTAAAGAATTTACGCTACGAGCCGCGAAATGAACAAAGAAAACAGGTATTAATCTCGAAGACAGATTCGCAATCTAATTCCGGTGCGGCGGCAAAAACGACGGATTTTGAGGGAGGTTTTAGCGAGAGTCAGCCTTTCGTGGCGAGCGGACAAACGTTGGCTCAAAATGCTCAAAAACTAAAGGATACAAAAAGCGAACCTTTACCGCGTGTATCTTTGCCTATTGAAGAAACACCGAAAGGACTAAAAGAGGCACCGCAAAATGGCGAATATGTCGGATACAAGCCGCGAATAGACTTCACTATTTTGGGCGGTTATACGCGCGCAGAGATCGAAGGGGTTCCCGGAACGACCAGCAAAACAGGCGTCCGTTTTTTGGAGATCGCCGTTGAGCCCGTAAGAAAAACACGCTTTTGGTTTCAATTCGATAACGGTCTGAGTCTTGATAATCCGTCTCTCGCAAGGACGAATGAAAGAGCACCGACATATTGGTTTGGAGGGCTTGTTAACTATAAGCGGAACTATCTGACGAAGTTTGCCTATGGTCGAAGAAATCTCCCGGGAGACATAAGTCAAAACCTATTTGACGTTGAACAGGTCTTCTTCCTGCCAAGAAATTATTCGTTCAACATAGGAGCAACGATTGCCCCCCGAAGCGACGACCGAACGGAATTCATCTTTAGGTCGGGGGTCGGAGTGCCGGTCGGTGAGAACCTACGGCTTGAGCCAACATTTTTCTATTCTCAAAGCGGTTTTGAAGGAGAAAGACAATTCCGAGTTTTACTAGCCGGTGATTACACATTCGACAATGGATTTAAGATCGGCGGCGGTTTTGCTGCGGGGAAGTCTTTCAGACCCAGTCCTTTGACTGACGACAACATTACGGATGTGTTTTTTAGAACTTCAGCACCAGCTTGGAAATACTTTCGACCACAATTTATTGTGCGTCGGGAGGATGTTGGAAATACAAACACCACGGTCGTTAGTTTTGGGTTTACGGTAAGCAATAAGGAGCTCAAATGAACACGGCACGGAGAGACTCGGTTTTTGTAGATTCTCCTCGGGGCTGGTTTGAAAATCTAAGACCTAAATCACAGACCAAGACTACGGTCGAGCCAAAACTTTCGGAATCGAAAAATTATCTTTACTTTTTCATTTTCGGGGTATGGGGATTGTCGGTTTTGTGGTTTGGTCCTAAATTGATCGGGCTTCTCACTCTTGCGGAAAATTGGATCGAATATGGCGCCCTGGGTTTTTTTATTATCTTTATCACACTTGCCTGGCTCTACGCCTTCTACAATATCGGGGTAGTGGTTTTTGCAGCCGTCTACCGATTTCGGCATGGGGAAAGCTACTTAATCGACGTAGAGTTGCCGCAAGACCCACCCTCGGTAGCGCTCCTCTATACGACCTGTAATGATTTCCGCGTGGAGAGCATGCTCTCTTGTGTCGAACAAGATTACAAAAATTATATCGTTTACATTTTAGACGATAGTTCGGATGACGAATATAAAAAGCAAGTGGACGAATTCGCCAGTTTGTATCCAAGTCGGGTAAAGGTAGTAAGGCGTCCGGATCGAAAAGGCTACAAGGCGGGAAATATAAACAATGGGTTGAGCCAAATAGCGACTGACGAGCCGTTTTTTGCAATTGCTGACGCAGATGAGGTGTTACCCGTCGATTTTCTAACGCGAACGGTAAAACGAATTCTCGCTAGCGACGAATGCGGCTTTGTTCAGGCTAATCATAAAAGTAATCCACACGCGCCGAGCGCTTTAGCTGTAGCACTTGGTCCGGGAATAGATGCCCACTGGAAATGGTATCATCCGCTCCGAAATCGTTACGGCTTCGTGATGCTTCTTGGACACGGTGCCCTGCTACGCCGCAAAGCGTGGGAAGATATTGGTGGTTTTCCCGAAATTGTAAGTGAAGATTTGGCGTTCGCGCTAAGGATTCGTGAGCATGGTTGGCGAGGACATTTCGCTGAAGACATTGTCTGTTATGAGGATTTTCCGGAGACGGTAAGAGCATTTCGAATACGCCATATGAAATGGACACGAGGAACTTGCGAATTTCTTTGGAAAGAAATGGGCGGCGTTCTAAGGTCAAAGAAAATCGGCTTGGTGGAAAAATTCGATGTCATTTTCCCGACTATAAACCTGCCGCTGGCGCTTTTTTATTTTTTCTATTTAGTTGACGCAAATCTTATAATGGCGATGTTATTTGCCAAGCCGCGACCTTTGACCATGCAGTTTGGTGCTTCCGAGATCGTGATACCAACCTATGGTTTTGATCCGGCGTTTATGGCGATAATGACACCAGATTTCTATGCAATCACAATAATGACGCTGTTTGCGCCGATCTTGTGTTTTATAATTGAGTTGATTCGGAATCCAATTGTTTTGACAAGGTTTTTGGCGAAGAGTACAGCGGTTTACGGCACTCTCGGTCCCCTATCCTGCGTTGGAATCGTTTTCTTTGCCATCACGGGAAAGGCAGTTTTTCATGTTACAGCGGACCGAGATCAGGCTAATAACAAACTTGAAGAGACTGAATCGCTACGTTTGATTTCGAGGCTAGGGGCAGCGCTAAGAAGGTTTGCCGCGGGAAGTCACCCCGACAATAAGTTTATCCAGGGGTTCGAGCTTGTTTGCGGAATAGTTTTCGGAGCACTTTGTTTAATGATGCTACAGTTTTCATTTTTCGGGCTTGCGCTTGGTTTTGCTCTGCTTCCTATCCTGCACCACGTATCTTGGGAAAATTCGGTTATCAGGAAGCTGGTTTATCTACCGTTTGTTTTTTTGGTTTTAGGATTAACGCTGGGAAGTTTATCGTTGCTCGGAATGCAAACTGTTTTCTTTAGTCACGGGTTTCACTTCTAATAAGTGAGCTCTTGAAAGCGGAACTCAGGCAAGTTTCGCTTTTACTTTTTCGCTAACCGCTTTACCATCAACCGTTTGCCCGGCCAATTGAGCGAGCACGGCTTTCATCACGCTTCCCATGTCTTTCATCGAAGATGCGCCTGTATCGTCGATAGCTTGGGCCACAGCTGATTCAATTTCCTCTTCTGTTGCGGCTTTGGGAAGGTAGGTTTCTATAATTGCGATTTCCGAGTTTTCCTTTTCTGCCAGTTCCGGGCGGCCGGCATTTTTATATTGTTCCGCAGAGTCACGACGTTGCTTCACGAGAGTGTTTAAGGACTTTATAATCTCATCATCTGTGAGCTCTTCACCCTTATCTATTTCTTTATTCATTACCGACGCTTTGACCATTCGAAGCACGGAGAGTCTTTCGCTCTCCTTAGCTTTCATCGCCGCCTTCATATCATCGAGAATCTGATTTCTTAGACTCATTTACCAAACGCCCCTAATACTCTATATTATTTGAGATCAATAATAATGGTTCGATCTTGAATGTTCAATGACCAAACTTCGTTGGCGATACGGAATTATAGCGGGACTGTTTTTGGCTATTTTTGCCAGTTTTCCGCAGCTTAAAATGTGGTATGTGCAGGGTGATCAATGGAATGGTCATTACGCGTATAACGACCTGGACGAAGTTGCATATGCTGCTTATTTGAGGGCTTTAATAGACGGAAGACCCAGGAAAAACGATCCCTATTCCGGTAACGACGACTCTCCCGAGAACCCCCAGCCTGAATCACTTTTTTCGATACAATTTGCCGCACCTTACACGGTGGCGATTCCTGCGCGTATACTTGGAATCTCGGCTCCTTGGGCGATGACACTAGCGGGCGCATTTGCTGGATTTCTTTCAGCACTGGCTTGTTTTTGGGTTATAGGACTTATTACGGAAGATTCGGTTTTTGCCGCGGCGGGAAGTCTGATTGTTCTTTGCGGCGGTGCTTTGGCAGCCGGAGAGGGCGCGATAGGCGAGATCTTGGGCAACGGAATTTCCTACCCTTATTTTCCATTTTTAAGGCGCTACATACCCGCTGTCCCTTTTCCATTTATGTTTTTGCTTTTTGGATCGGTGTGGAAATTGATCGGAGCATCATCTCTTAGGGCTAACCTAACATGGGGAGCAATCGGCTTCCTGAGTTTCGCCTATTTGGTCTTTTCGTATTTTTATCTATGGACTACTGCGGCAGCCTGGCTAGCTTGTCTAACACTCCTCTATTTAATTTTTCGAAGTGAGATTTGGCTCAGTCGGTTTCAGAAACTCATCATGCTTGGTGCTGCGTGCGTTTTTCCGCTAGCAGCCTATGGATATTTGCTCTCCCAACGCGCGGATACGATGGACCACGTTCAGCTGCTGGCGTTTACGCGCTCACCGGATCTTTTTAGGTTTCCCGAGTACATAAGCGTTCTTGTATTGGCGGCAATCTTAATCGGTGCCGGACTAAAGGTTATTAATCTGAGAAGCAAGCACGGGTTGTTTGCAATCTCCTTTACGCTTGTTCCTATAGTTGTGTTTAATCAGCAGGTAGTCACCGGCAGATCGCTTCAACCCATTCACTATCAGGTGTTTATAGGGAATTATGTCGCGGCCTTGGCCTTGGTTGCAGCTGTCGGGCTCTTGATTCGAGGTACGCTCACAGACAAAGGTTTCGCTCGAAATGTTCTTTCCGCAAGCTTGGGAATCGTCGCAGCTTCCTGGGGCTTTGTTGAATGTCATTACACGGTGAGGGTTTTGGATGAGGCGAATTTGATTCGTGATAGGGGAATTCCACTTGCAGAAAAGTTGGTCGAACTTGATGGAAAAAATCCTCGCCGCTACAAGAAAACGATTCTTTCAATTGGCACGATTCAGAGTGACGATTCACCAACCATAGCTCCTCAAAATGTTCTTTGGTCGCGTCACCAACACGTTTTCGCAGGGCTTACCTGGCAAGAAAATAAGGAGCGCTATTATCAATATCTCTATTATCAAAATCTTGATGAAAGGTGGCTCGAGAAGCGTTTGAAAAACGGGGATTTCGTTTCGATGATCTCGCTTTTTGGTTGGGGGAGGCATACGAATCGTTTGACCGTGGACGCAACGCCGCTGACTCGTAAAGAAATCAGAGATGAGGCTAGTCTATATAAAGATTTCATTGAAAACTTTTCTTATCGGGATGCCGCAACGCCCGAGTTGTCATACCTGGTTGTGCCGGCTGAGTGGAAGGTGGATATGACAAGGGTGGATCAGTGGTATGAGCGGGATGGTGGGGAAACGCTGGGGATCTACAAACTGTACAAACTTAAACTAAGAGAAAAGACCGACGAATAATCGCCGGTCTTTCTTTTTTTACTACTTGGTATTAAAGCGCTTAAGCGGCGAGAAGGTCATTGGAGACTTCCGCGAAAACTCTTCTGCCATTTAAAGCGTCATCGATTATTTCCCGAACTGCTGATGCGTCTGGATTAACTTCCATTCGCGCGCAAGCTTGTAAATGCCTAACGATTCCTTCAGAAGCAATTTCTAAAGGTTCCCCCGCCAGCTTAGAAAAACGACGCGCTTGAATATGGTCAATTTGCAAGATCCGATCCTGCAATGTCATCTGTTTAGCTGCTGCCACGTTTTAATTATCCTCCCTTGTTTTTCAGTATAATATGAAAAGCGAAAGCTTGTGAAAATTATCTCAAACCCTCACGCGTATAAAAACCTACTTCCTACTAACAAATTTTACTCCGTGAAAACGTAGATGAAAATCTAGTTCAAAATGCAAGCTAGAATTTATCCCCCGGTAAATTCTGTGTCTCGAAAAAAAGATATGTTAACAGAAATTTAAGGGTTTGTCACGATTTTTTTTTCCGGTCGCGTAAGCCATTTATTCCCAATAAAAACAAGGAAAAACCGACAAGTTTAACACCCGCCGGTTTCTCACTTTTTCCAAATTCAGAGGCGCTTTACGCGACTGAATCTTTCATAGCTTTTCCAACGCGGAATTTAACCGTTGTTTTAGCAGGAATCTGCAGCGGCTCACCCGTGGCTGGGTTGCGACCGGTGCGAGCTTTACGTCTTGTTTTAACGCATTTGCCAATTCCCGGGATCGTGAATTCACCGTTCTTCTTAGTTTCAGACATAGCGAGTGATGCTAAGTTGTTGAAGAATTCCTTCGCCTGAGCTTTGGTCATTCCTGTACTGTCAGCCATGTGGCTAACGATTTCTGTTTGCGTCATACGAGCCATAGTTAATTTTAACCTCCAAAAGTTATGTAATGTGAAATAAAACTACTTGTTAATTTTTACCGCCAAAAACTTAACGGCATGTATTGGGGCTTTTCTATCTAAAACAGTATTGTCGTAGATGGTCGGGGCGGCAAGATTCGAACTTGCGACCTCACGGTCCCAAACCGTGCGCACTGCCAGGCTGTGCTACGCCCCGGGAGTTTTTGAAAGTGTGCGAAACGCTATCAAAAGCCGAATTTTATAGGCCTAAACGTTATTGGTCAAGTTTGGAATGAGGAATCTGAGAGAAAAAAGAAATTATTTTTTTTAGGGCTTTCGAACGATGGCTGAGACGCTCTTTAATCTCATCGGTGAGTTCTCCAAAAGTCTGATCAAAGCCTTTAGGAATAAAAACCGGATCATACCCAAATCCGTTTACACCTTTGGCTACCTCCGCGATCCGGCCCTCACACGTCCCTTCTGAAGTAAACTGAATATTGCCTTTACCGTCTGAAACGCTCATTGCGCAGACGAAGCGCGCAACTCTTGCGTTTTCAATGGTTTGGGAGAGCTCGTCGAGGAGTTTCCGCACGTTTTCTTCATCGCTTGAACCTTCTCCTGCGAATCTTGCGGATCTGACGCCAGGTGAATTTCCAAGTGCTTTAACTTCTAATCCGGAATCGTCTGCTAACGTCCAGCAACCGGTCTGAAGCGCATAGGAAGACGCTTTTAGCCGGGAGTTTGCTTCAAATGTAGTGCCGGTTTCCTCTACTTCTTGAACGTTAAAATCTTTGAGACCTTTTAATTCAATCGGCGAATCTGCGAGCATTTTCCTTAACTCCCGGAGTTTTCCAGCGTTATTTGTAGCAATTACCAGTTCGGACATATCTTAAATCGCGTTCGCATCTGAGAAGAATTTAAACATTGTTGTACAATTTTTGTTGCCAAAAATAGGTGTTTCGGGTTATAAATAAGTATTGGGGTTTTACGCCCCTGCCATCCAATTTTACGCAAAAGGAACCTACCTTGAGTACAACGGAAATATTATCAGAAACAGAAGCGAAGCCGGAAGTTATCACTGCAGAAAGAACGGCGGATGAAATATTGATCGAGCCGATTGATCCTGAAGAGACAATTTTTAAACTCGGTTTGTGGTTGTCCGGATTAGAGAGTTTTTTAAATTTGCACAATAGCACCCTGGCTAAGGAAAACTATCTGACTCACGATTGGTCGCGGGAATTTCGAGTGACGCATTCGGTGCTCCTTTCGAGCTCAAAACTGACGCTTGACCTGGTCAGTCTCGTAAAAGAAGCAGATGGATCGGGATCCAAAAATGACGAGTTCGAGCTACTCGACAACCTGGATTCCTATTCCGTATTGGCGGGTTTTACCTCTGACGAGCTTTTTGAGCTTTCGACTGCGCTAAGGGATTCGGTTCTATTAAGCGAGGGGCTTTTGCGCGCGAAGCCTTTGAGCTTTAGTGATTGGACGGTTTGGAACAATTCGCTTCTAACCAAGCTGAAAAACGTGGCTGTCGCTAAGAAACTTGCGGCTGTCGCGGAAAGGGAGGCGGGAGAATTTTTGCCGGAGGCGCTCCAAGGTTTGTTAAAAGAACGTGAAATTTCTTCCGCGCTCGAAGCTGATTTAAAACTTGTGCTTCCATATTTTGCAAAGGTCTTGAAATGGTTAGGCGTAATTGGAAGGATGCTTGACGAGGACCGACCGCTTAAGACGTCACTTGTTTTGTTTGCGCGAATCAACGAACTGATGCACGAGATGATGGACTTCATCAACAACCGCCTGATGCGCTATCCAAATGAAAAGGATGAGCTGTTTGGTTCGCTTGACAGCGCCGCCTACACCGCTTCGATCGAGCTCAGAAAGGTATATGATCAGGAACTCCGTGAGCTAATTGCAGTAAGGCCGTCACCAGTTGTTTACGCGAAAATTGAAAACGCCTATTGCCTGCTCAACGATAGTATTCAGCTCACGCTTGTAAACTTTGCTCGTTTGATCGAGCCAAACGTAGAACCTGGCGAGATATTTCCTTCGATTAAGGTTAAGGAAGAGCAATCGATAAAACTGCGGCAAGACCTGTGGAATTTGCAGCAGGAAGTGCAGGCAGCTGAAAAAGATATTGAAAACTACGAACTCGATCCGTTGCGCGCACAAATGAACGAGTTTAAGAACGACAGTACAGGTTTTATATTTTACAAGGATGTCGAAACGGTCGAGCGATTTATTGAAGAAGTTATGCTTATTCAGGATGATTCGGATCTCGTGCCGATACTCCATCGATTTGGCGCTTATCTGGAAACCTTACTCGGACAAGTAAATATGCGCGCCGTGCTCTCCGATCATCCGTTTGAGCCGCTTCAGGCTGATCCGATGGATATGTTTTCCTAGGTTACTTTGAGCGAAGCGTCGAAAGCGGTTTCTTAAAAAGTATTCCAAAGCTTGCCAACGCACCGATCATCATCACGAGCAGAGCCGTAACAACAATCCCGATTAGTGGAATTCGCGGGTCAAATTCCCATTCAATATCCAGAATATATTTTGTTACGGCATAGGAAAGCGCGGTGCCAAACAAAGCGCCAATCAAGCCCGCCATCAATCCAAGAATTCCGTATTCCGCAAATAAGATCGTTGACAAGGTCAGGCGCTTTGCGCCGAGTGTCTTGAGAATTGCGTTTTCATATACGCGTTGTGATTTCGTCAGTGCCACGGAACCAATCAGTATCAAAATACCGCTTAGAATTACAAAACTTCCGACAAACGATATCGCCAGCACGAAATTTTCAATTAGATTTTGAAAAACCTTGACGATTTCAGCCACGTCAAAAATTCTTACATTTGGAAATTGATCGACGACATCGCGCTGCAATCTCTGCCGATCTGTTGCCGACATTCTCTTTAGGACGTTTGCTGCAAAAGACTGCGGCGCGTTTTCAAGCACACCCGGGCGGAAGACGAAAATAAACGCTGTGCGCGTATTTCTCAGATCGAGTTTTCTCACGTTTGCCACACGCGCAGTGATTTGCCGTCCCGAAATATCAAAGGTTATCGAATCGCCGGCGGAAACTTTTAGCCGCTTTGCCATATTTTCTTCGATAGAAACCTCTGGAACGCCTGCTGCCTCACCGTCCCACCACATTCCTTCGATTACCGATTCATTGTCGTCAAGATTGGGTCGGTAGGTTACTGCAAACTCGCGGCCGATTTGTCCCTGCTGTTGGCGAACCTCACGATTTTGATAATTTGGAGGTTCACCGTTTACAAAAGCGACTCGTGCGCGAATTGTTGGAATCATCTCGGCGCTTTCTCCTGAAGCTGTTTCTATTAGTTTTTCAAACTCGTCAATCTGACTTTTCTGAATATCGATGAAAAACAAGCTTGGCAAACGCTGGTTTCGAGTGAGGTCGAATTCGCGGACCAAATTCGTCTGTAAAGATTGAACAGATAGAACAACAAACGCCCCGAGCCCGACGGCTAGCAAGATAATCCGAGTCTGATTACCCGGACGGTAGAGTGAATTGATTGACTGTCTGATCGAAAACGAACCAAAGTTTTTTATCTTTTTAAGCAAATAGGTGAGCAAAGTAGCGGAAGCGTAAAGCACCAATGCCGTTACACCAAGCCCGACCAGGAAAAAGGCTCCAACTGTAAAAGAGCCAGCCTGCCAGGCGGCCAAGCCAAGCAAACCTATTAGCGAAAGAAGTCCAAAAATCCACTTTGTCCAATCGAGGCTTCTCAGGTTTTCGTTGTTTTCATCGCGCAAGAGAAGATTCGGTTTTATTGTACGAACCTGTAGGAGTGGAAGCGCGGAAAACAAGAGCGATATTAAAACGCCGAGCAAGATTCCTTGAAGCGCGGTTGAGAAACCGACTGAGTAATTCATCGTGCGGGGCAATGCAGCGTTGAAATTCCAACGAGCAAGCCAGAGCCCCATTTGCGCTAAAAGCACGCCAAACAAACTGCCGATAAATCCAAGTGTAAGGATCTGCAGGATATAAACCGTAATGATTTTTGTTCCTTTTGCGCCCAGACATTTTAAGACAGCTACGGATTTTCGTTTTTGTTCGACAAATACTCTCGCCACATTCCAAACACCGACGCCGCCAAGAACTAAAATCAGTAATCCTGTAAGTGCAAGATAATTTTCGGTGCGTTCAAATTGTTCGCTAAGTCGCTCCTGTGTTTCTCGATAAGACTGGACGCGAAGTGTTGTGCCTTTTAAATTCTCCCGAAGTTTTTTGACGAGCTCGGTTGGATTTTCGGATGTTCGATAAAGTATACGTTGGCTGACGCGACTACGGTTTTGCAGGATCCCTGCTTCTTCAAAAGCTTTTTTCTCTACAAAAACACGGGCTCCAAGACGGATTCCTCCAGAGCCCCCGGGTTCTTCCTCAAACGCAGCGCGGACTTCAAACTCAGCTTTTCCGATCCGGATCTTTTCGCCGATCTTGATATTGAGTTCTTCAAGTAAAATCGGTGCGACGACAGCTCCTCGGTTTTCAAGAAGTTTGAAATCAAAAGGATTGCCGTCAGGCATTCGGAATTTTCCGACAAGGGGAAAGGGAGGTTCAATTCCCTTAAGCGAGATAAATTCGACGGTGCGATTACTGGCACCGACCGGGCGAGCCATAGCATTGGCCTGCATCAGTTCATTTTTGGCTTCGATGATGCTCGAATCCGACAGCACGTCTTCTATTTTTGAAATGCCGGTTGGCGAGAAATCGCTGGTGGATGTAATCCTAAAATCTGCGGTTAAGAGTTCGCGTGCGTCGCCTCCGACGGCCTGCGCCAGATTTTGGACAAGTGAACGCAGCGCGACGATTGACCCAACGCCGATCGCAATACAAAGAAAAAAGAAAAGCAGGCGTCGCCAGGAGGAACGGATTTCGCGGATCGTTAAATTTAAAATGAATTCCATCGATGCTACCCGTCGTTGATAACGCGTCCATCGCGCAGGCGTATTTGCCGCTGTGCTTTATCGGCGAGCTCCTGATCGTGAGTTACAAGCACGAGTGTTACTTCGTTTTGTATATGGAGATTCGTCATCAACTCAAAAATATGATTTCCATTTTTCGAGTCGAGATTTCCGGTCGGTTCATCTGCAAGCAAGATGACCGGTTGATTGGCAAAAGCACGTGCGATTGCAATTCGCTGCTGCTCACCGCCTGACAATTCTGAAGGATAGTGATGGCCGCGATCAGTAAGTTCGACATCTTCGAGTAGCTTTTCTGCCCGCGTTTTTGCATCTTTGATTCCAAGGATCTCGAGCGGAATTAGTATGTTTTCAAAAGCCGTAAGAGAAGGAATCAAATGAAATGATTGAAAAATAAATCCGATCTTTTCACTCCGAAGCGTCGCTAATTCATCCTCAGACATAGTCGTAACGCTCTCGCCGTCAATCGTAATCTCGCCCTCTGAAGGCGCGTCTAAACCCGCAATCAAACCCAGAAGAGTCGATTTACCGCTCCCCGAGGCACCGGTAATCGCAACAAACTGCCCGCTCGGAATTTCCAGCGAAACGTCGTCAAGTATAGTCAAATCCTCAGCTCCGGATTTGACCGTTTTCGTAACATTTTTAAGAATAATCATTTTCGAAGTAAAATAATCATACGAACCGGAAAATAACGCAAACCGCGATAAAAAACCTTGCATCCAAATCCACGGAGTTTACGTATAACCCTTTTACATATGCTTTATATATTTCGATTTTCAGCCCTTTTTAGTTTCATCTTTCTTTCGCTACTATTTGTTGCGTGCGAGTCTACAGTAGTCGAAAAGAAAAAGCTTGAGCGTGTAGATAAACCCCTAATAAAACCAAAGGCGGCACCTAAAAGACCTAAGATAATTGCGTTTGGAGATAGTTTGACTGCCGGATTTGGTTTAACCGAAGACGAGTCTTATCCCTACCTGCTTCAGAAAAGGCTTGAGGCGGACGGATTTGATTACGAGGTTGTCAACGCGGGCGTTTCGGGGGATACGAGCCTTGGCGGACTCGAACGCGTCGATTGGGTTTTAGGTCAGGACAACATAAAAATTCTTATTCTCGAACTCGGTGCAAATGACCTGCTTCAGGGGGTTCCGGTCAGTGATATGAAGTTGAATCTTGAGAAAATTATTAAAAAGGCGAAAGCCAAGAGTGTAGAGGTACTGCTGTGCGGTATGCTTGCTCCAGACACAATGGGACGAGAGTATCAACGCGATTTTATGAATGCGTTTCCTGACCTTGCCAGTAAATACAAACTCAAGTTCGTTCCTTTTTTATTGGAAGGAGTCGCACTCAACCCAAAACTCAATCAAAAAGACGGCATCCATCCGAATCCCGATGGCACCAAAATAATGACTACGAATGTCTATTCGACGCTGAGGGAAATGCTGGAGAAATAACGGCCCACGGTTTTCGGAAAAATCACCGACTGCTAAAATACCTCAATGTTTCTTATACATTTGGACTGCGCCTTTTGCGGCGAAAATTACGAACCCAATCAACTTCTAAATCTCTGCTCAAAATGCGAAAAGCCGCTTTCAGCGAAATATGACCTGGAACATGCGGCCGCGAAGCTTACGAAGGATGCACTGAGAACAAGGGACTCGTGTCTTTGGCGTTATAGAGAAATACTTCCTGTCGAAAACGATGAAAACATTGTGAGCCTCGGTGAGGGGTGGACACCGCTCCTTAAGGCTGATCGGCTTGCTAAAACGCTTCCGCTCAAGCTTGACCTCTTTATCAAAGACGAATCAAATAACCCTACTCAGAGTTTTAAAGCACGTGGGATGACCACCGCGATATCGATGGCAAAAGAGCTCGGAGTGCGGAAGGTCGCCGTGCCGTCTGCGGGAAATGCCGCGGGCGCCTTGGCCGCCTACGCTGGAAAAGCCGGCATGGAAGCGCATATTTTTATGCCGCAGGATACGCCCCGCGCAAACATTGTTGAATGCGAGCAAACGGGCGCTTTCGTTACGCTGATCGAGGGATTAATAACTGATTGCGGGGCGGAGATCGCCAAACGAAAAGACGCCGAGGGCTGGTTTGATATTTCGACGCTAAAAGAGCCCTATCGTCTTGAAGGTAAGAAAACGATGGGTTATGAAATCGCCGAGCAGTTTGAATGGAATCTTCCGGACGTCATCCTTTATCCAACAGGCGGCGGCACAGGCTTGATAGGAATGTGGAAAGCCTTTAACGAAATGGAAGAAATGGGCCTTACGGGCACGAAGCGTCCTCGCATGGTATCGGTGCAATCAACCGGTTGCGCCCCGATTGTAGATGCATTTCACGCAGGAGAGCGGTTTGCGAACGAGTTTGAAAACGCCGCGACAGTTGCGTCGGGGCTGCGCGTTCCAAAAGCCGTCGGGGATTTTATGATTCTCGATGCCTTGCGCGAATCAAACGGAACCGCGGTGGCTGTTTCGGATAAGGAGCTCACGAATGCAGTAAAAGAAATTGGCTCAGCTGAAGGTTTATTTGTTGCGCCTGAAGGAGCTGCTTGTTTGCCGACGCTTAAGAAACTAATCGCCGAAGACTGGGTTAAGGAAGAAGAAAGGGTTGTGCTTTATAACACTGGAGCGGGCGTAAAATATTTGGAGTGTTTTTAAGAAAGCGTGCCGGTAGAGGGAGGCGGAAACCCGACAGTTATGGAGGGTGCCCTCCAGACTGTGGGAATCCACGTTTTCAAAATTTCTTCATTCTTACATAATTCTTATATCCTCACACCAATTTTTTAGGAGCGATTTATGTTTCGAGTGATTTTCAACTTTTTTATCTTTTTGCTCATAGCTTTTATCTGCGTTTACGCGATAGTTGCTTAATAGCATAAATTAGAGTGCAGCGATCAATTTTTTAAGATCGTTTGATACGTCTTTCCCCAAATGCACCCTCAGAGCCCTTCTGTTTCTATTTAACAAAACCTGAAAGTCACCGCGAGCTTGTGCGGCTTTTACAACTCCAAAACTAAATTTCTGTTCAGGGACCTCAAAATCCGCTGCATCTTCAGAAGTAATCTGTAAAAATACACCGTTATTTGCGCCGCCTTTATATGCTTGCCCGGTAGAATGTAGAAAACGAGGTCCAAAACCTAAGCAGGTTGCGCACAATTCTCGGCGTAAAACGTAGTGACGAATCTTTTGCAATAATTCTTCGTTTTCTGCGTTCATTTCGATATAAGCTAGCACCGCGAAGTAGTCGTATTCCTCGATGTGTTCGATATGCGAGTTTAGATATTTGGCCAAAGATTTTTTGTCGCCCACAAGCTTGTTTAGTGATTGTAGATACTCGTCGCTCGTGAAAAGTTTAATTCCATCTTCTTCGTAAAATGGTTCTTCGTTTGGAAGCGTACCGGTTTCTTCGTAAGCGCTGGTGATCTTTTTTGCCTCAATTTTTGCCGCTTCGACATCCGGTTGATCAAACGGATTGATTCCCATAACGGCTCCCGCAACTGCTGTTGCAAATTCCCAACGGAAAAACTCCTGTCCGAGATTCGCTTTTTCGTCTAATGTCATACGCACAACCGGGAATCCGCTGCTTTCCAAGAGATCAATCTTTGCATCAATCGATTCATCATTTGAGCCCTTGAGTTTCACAAAAGCAAAAATGCGATCATCGTCGTAATCATCTGCCGAGAGAGGGGCCTCGCGATCAATCGGAATTATCGAAACACCTTTTTTCCCTGTGCTCTCTGCGATCAACTGCTCCAGCCATGCTCCTACATCATAGATTTCCGGCGATGTAAAAATCGTCAATTTTTCGCGGTTGTGCTTGTGGCAAACCCCAAGTATCAAACCCAAAAGCGCACCCGGATTTTCATCAGGCAAATGAGACTTGCATGAATGAACCATCTCCATCGTGCGCGTTAAGAAATCTTCCGCGTCTAATCCCATCGCCGCTGCAGGAATCATCCCGAAAACGGAAAGCGCAGAAAATCTACCGCCTACAGTTGGTTCGCCATAGAAAATATGACGAAGGCCATCGCTTTTCGCTAGTGCCTCTAATTTTGATCCGGGATCGGTGATTGCCACAAAGTGCCTGCCGGCGTTTTCTTCGCCAAACGCATCAGAAACAAGCTTGCGAAAATACTGGTAAAAAGTGTTTGGTTCAAGCGTCGAACCGCTTTTGCTCGCTACAATGAAAAGCGCTTTTGATACATCAATTTTTGATTCGAGGGTCTTGATCTGAGCTGGAACGGTTGAATCGAGGATGTGAAAATGCGGTTTGTTAAAAGTGATCGAGAGCACTTCGGGGCAAAGTGACGAACCGCCCATTCCGAGGAGAACGATGCTTTCAAAACCTGCTGAACTTACGTCTTTTGCGAATTCTGTAAATTTTTTTGCCTCGCCTTGTTCGCGTTCAACAATTTCGAGCCAGCCGAGCCATTTATCCTCGTCTGTGTCTGTCCAAACGCTAGAATCTTTGTTCCAAATTCGACCAATTTTATCGGAGGATTTCCAATTTTTGAGTTCTTCTTTGACGGCGCCTTCCAGAGTGCTTGGAAGACAATAAGTGAATTGATTAAGCATGTCAATAATTTAACATAGGACATTGATTCTGTGGAGCGTAAGCATCCTGCTTGCGTGAGTGCAAAGCACGAAATATGGTTGACGAAATACAGTTGTCTTGGGACGCAGAAGTGTCCGCGCAAGCAGGATGCTTACGCTCCAGTCCCAGGGCAATTGAATGCTATAATTCGACCTATGAAACGAATTTATGCACACTCCCTCGCGGTCGTGTTTCTGCCTGTTTTGTTTGCAATTGGAATTTTTGGACAAACGGAATGTTTGGAGAACGCAAAGAGTGTTAAACCTATCTTGTCCGAAACTGCGAGAAACGTTTACACTTCAAAACTTCGGGAAGCCCAGATAGTTTTCGATAAATCTTCAAACGACTCGGATTCAACAATTTGGTTTGGTCGTCGCCACGCTTACCTTGGAAACTACAAAAAAGCAATTGAAATCTACGCCGAAGGAATTCAAAAATACCCAAACGACGCTCGCTTTTATCGTCATCGCGGTCACCGTTTGATCACGCTCCGCTGTTTTGACGATGCGATTAAAGATTTCGAAAAAGCCGCGAAACTGATCAAAGGAAAACCTGACGAGATCGAGCCGGATGGTTTGCCAAACGCGCGAAACATTCCGACTTCCACGCTCCAATCAAATATCTGGTATCACCTCGGGCTAGCCTACTATCTAAAGGGCGATTTCAAACGAGCGGCAAAGGCTTACAAAAAGTGTCTCAACGTGTCGAAAAACCCGGATATGCTGGTCGCGACTATGAACTGGCGTTATATTTCCCTTGGCCGCGCAGGGAAGGCCGAGAAAGCGAAAAAGGAACTGCGGCGGATTAAAGACGGTCTCGACATCATCGAAAACGACAGCTACTACAAGCTTATAAAAGTTTATCAGGGTAAAATAAGTGCTGATGATCTCTTAAAAGAGATCGTTTCGGACACAAACAACCTCGGCAATGCCTCGATTGGTTACGGTCTTGGAAATTGGTTCTTGATGAACGGCAAAAAAGAAAAAGCTTTTGAGGCTTTTCGCAAGATCACAAACGGGAACCAATGGTCGAGTTTTGGATATATTGCCGCTGAAGCGGAACAGAAAAGATAGCCTGGCAGACGGAAACACGTCTCTAAAGACGACTTCGGTGTCAAGACGAACCTCCGACGACTCGCCCTTAGGGCGAGATGATCGGCTGTTAGCTTCTGACAAATAAGACCCGTTCATCTGGTTTTTGTTTAATTGGTTTTTGTCGGTTCTTTTTTACGTGGAACCAGACTCACGAGTAAAACCTGCTGTGGGTTCACTCAAACATCTCTTCGAACATTACTAAGGGGAGCGTTTTTCGCTTCCTTTTTGAACATGATGTATGTATTCACACTTCCTGTCCCGGTTAAGGGATCAGGAGGGTTGGGTAACTCCATCAACCGACGGTCATTTCAGGCCCCGCGTTTCCCCGAGTATCCCCAACTGTGCGTCCACGGCGGTCAAACTCCTGCGCTGATATTTCGTCACGCAGCATTATCGAGAGTTTGACCAAAAGCTTTCTGGCTGCGGCAGTCTTTGCAACCGCCGGGTGTTTCTTTCTTAGCAAACGCTTGTAAAAGCTTTTTAACTTAGGGTCATAACGTATCGACGTCAGCATTGCCTGTCCAACAAGCCAGCGAACAAGAGGCGATCCGGCCTTGCTGATGCTCCCAAACTTTCTTCTTCCTCCGCTTGAATCCTCCAGCGGATCATAACCGATAAATTTAGTTACTTGTTTTGGTGCATTGTCGAATCGCGAGATATCGCCAATCGTATTAACAACTGCAAGAGCCGTTAGATAGCCGACCCCCTTTTGCGTTAACAGAAGCTGTACCCGCTTGTCCTTATCTGCCTTGTCGCTGAGCCATCTCTCCAGTTTCTTAATCTCCTGATTGTAGAACTCAAGCAAATCAAACAAATGGACTCGCTGCAGCTGACACGCTTCATCTAAGTTGGCATCCTTAACCCGTGTTTGAAAACTAAGAGTTCTCATCTTTCCTTTCGGAAGTCCAACCGTATGGGCCAGAACCTGTAGACGGTTGTAGGTAGCCGTTCGCATCTTTACCAGAGACAGCCTCAGTCTGAGCGTCTCCAGTATCCGGTTCTCCTCTCGCGAGCGCCTCCAAATGGCTGGAAACTCTCCTCTCAACAAAAGCCTCAGTATCAGCTCAGCATCAAGCCGGTCATTCTTATGACGCGTCTCCGCACGCTTTCTGATCTTATACGGATCTCCGACCAAAAGCTTATGTCCTGCCCTCTCAATTAGGTCTTCAAACCACTGCGCCCGGCACGAGGCTTCGATACCTACTACCGCACTTTGATCAAGCGATTCATAAAACTTCCTGACTTTCTCTATGTCTTTATGAAACAGCTCAAAAGTATCAGTTTCGCCCGTTTCGCTATCGCACCAGGCGATCATTTGCTGATGCGCATGAAAATCTACTCCAATGTATAATGTCATAACGGTTTCTCCTTCAAAGAACGGGGTTATTTGTCACAATGATTGTAGTTCATTGTTGGAGAAGCCGTTTTTTATAACATCAACCACGAGGGAGTGTGCAAAAAGACAAAAAAATGCCGAGATGAAAACGGCTTGCGCTGCACCAATGCTTTGGAGGAGCTATGAAGTACATCGCGACGTTTGCACCTCGGCAAACATAAACTCACTTTACCGCAGTAAGTTTATTTTCAAATAACGCGTTGAAAAGCTGTTTTGCTAAATTGCGATCAAGGGTTTTGAGTGATGCATATTGTTGAATCGCTTCGTTTCTGCGGTTTAACGAAATGTATGCAGCAGCTAGATTAAAACGCACATTCTTATTATTTGGATCGAGCTGAACCGCTTTTCGAAATATCCTCACCGCCTTTTTATATTGAGCGTTCCGGTTTAACGCACACGCTAAATTATTTAAAACCACGGCGTCGCGCGGCTTGATTTTCGCAGCGGCCGTTAAAACCTCAATCGCCTCCTTGTCCTGATTCAGTTGAGAGAGTGCGGCACCGAGATCGCTGTAAGTCGCAACAAAATCGGGCGCGAATTCAATCGCCTTTTGGTAATTCAGTACGGCCTTTAAAAGGTCTCCCTTTCGGTAATACGTAACGCCCAAATTCCGATAAGCTTCCGCGAAATCGGGCTTGAGCTCCAACGCTTTTGAAAAGCTGTCAACCGCTTTGGCGTATTCGCCAAGATCGCTGTAAACCGCTCCAAGATTATTATGTGCCCGCGCGTGATTCGGGTTTAGCGAAATCGCTTTCTTTAAGGCAACGATAGCCTCAGCGAAATTGCCGTTTTTATGCAGAAGCGTTCCTTTATTGTATAGATCGTTTGCGTCCACACTGGTCTTCGTTTGCGCAACCGCCGAAACTGCCAGAGTTAAAATAATTAGAATTATTGCCGTAAGATTTTTGTTTTTCATTTTTACCTCTGTTGTTGCCCAATTGCAGCTATGAAAAAATTTGCTCCGACACTTGCTTTGGGCATATAATGTGCCGAAGCAAATAGGTTAAAGAAGCTGTAGCTGCCAACTTCCTTCGACCATGCGGCGAAGGTACAGAAAAGACTCGTGTAAAGTCTTTCCAAAAACCTGGAATTTTCTTTACTTTTTTTTCGTAACCCCTAGTTATACGATGAATGGGCAGCAAAAAAACCTCTATCAATTCGGCTCTTTCCGTTTAGACCCGGTCGAGCACATACTTTTGTGTGACGGCAAAGAAATCCCTTTAACACCAAAAGTTTTTGATACGTTGGCGATCTTGGTGAAGAATCACGGTCACATCGTGGATAAGGATTCGCTCATGGAATCCGTTTGGAGGGGTGCGTTTGTAGATGAATCCAATTTGGCGAAGAATATCTCCGTTTTACGAAAGGTTTTGGCGGAAAACGATGGAAATCAGCAATATATTGAGACGATTCCAAAACGAGGTTACCGTTTTGTTGCACCGGTTAAGGAAATTAACTCCGAAAATTCTCGATCAGTCAGCAGATCCTCCAAATCCGATTTATTTCAAGATTCCGGAATAAAGAGAAACGCTATTATCGGTGCAATTTTGATTATTTCCGCCCTTGCCCTTGGATTTTATTTCTATTCAAACTCCGCTAAAACACACGCTTTGACTGATAAAGATGTCATTTTGCTGGCAGATTTTGAAAACAGAACGGGCGAAGATATTTTTGATGGCTCGCTCAAAACAGGTCTTCAACTTCAACTTCGGCAATCACCTTTTTTGAGCATATTTCCCGATGAACAGGCACGAAACACACTCGAATTGATGAAGCGTTCAAAGGATGAACGCATAACAAGAGAATTAGCCAGAGAGATTTGCCAAAGACAAGGCTTGAAAGCCTACGTTGTTGGAACGATCGCAAAGTTTGGGACGGCTTATGCTCTGACTTTGGAAGCGGTAAATAGCGTCAGCGGCGAGACATTTGGATTAACGCAAGTTGAAGCCAAAAACAAAGAAAAGATTTTACAAACACTTTCACAAGCATCCACCGAAATGCGTAAAAAACTGGGTGAATCTTTAGCGACGATTGAAAAATTTGACAAGCCTCTTGAAGTAACAACTAAATCTTTAGAAGCCCTCAAAGCCTATTCATTGGGACTCGAACACTATAACAAAGCAAACACATTGGACCAAATATCCTCTTTCAAACGGGCAATAGTGCTTAATCCCGAATTCGCCCTTGCTTACCTCGGACTCCATGGCGGTTATTCGACTCTTGCAAAATATGATTTGGCAGAAAAACAACTCGACAAAGCATACGAATTGAGAGAAAACATAAGCGAAAGAGAAAAACTCATCATAGATGAATGGTATTTCGGTATTAAATTACAAGATAGCGTTAAGACTATCGAAGTCTTAAAAACCGGAAAGAGCATTTATCCGCGGGAGGATATATTTAGAGCGGACCTTGGTTTTGAATATTCACTTATCGGAGAAATTGAAAGAGCCATCGAAGAACAAGAGGAACTTTTCCGTCTCAAATTGAATACTACCGCATCTCATTATGCTGGTTTGATTGATGTTTATATGCTGGATAATCGTTTTGACGATGTAAAAAAAATAAATAAAGAGGCATTTCAAAAGGGACTTGATAACTCTTTTATTCGCGAAACACGGTATAAAGTTGCGTTTATAGAAAATGATTTGGAAACGATGCGAAAACAGATTGATTGGTTTAAAGGAAGAGCCGATGAGTTCCGAGCGTTTAATCTGCGATTGAAGGCGGCGGCGTTTCAAGGGAAATTAAGAGAATTTCAAGAGTATTCTCTTCAGGCAATTAATCACACTAAACAAAATAATAATTCGCAAGCCCAAACACTTCACTCCATTTTACACGAGTCTAGAGCATCGATTTTTGGGCAATGTGTGAAAACGCAGGCACTTAAAAATAGCCCCCTTCATCTAATTAAAAATGGGCATGCGTCCACTTTCGTTCCAATGGCATTGGCACGATGTGGAGAGTTTTCCGCTGCAGAATCTCAGATGACTAAACTCAAAAAGAAATATCCGCAAAGCACACTGGGAAATGGACTCTGGATTCCTCTGATTAAAGCTCGCATCGAATTGGAAAAAGACAATCCGCAAGAAGCCATAAACTTGCTTGAAAACGCAAAACGCTTTGAATGGGCAGCCCACGCACATTTCTATCCGCAATTTATTAAAGGACAAGCACATTTGAAATTGGGCGAAAATGAAAAAGCAAAAGTTGAGTTTCAGAAAATACTCGACAATCGCGGCAAAGGACCGCTTTCAGTGCTTTATCCTTTAGCGCAACTAGGCAAAGCAAGGGCGATGAAAGATAAAGCCGAATACGAAAAGTTTTTTGAGTGGTGGAAAGATGCGGATGAAAATTTAGAGATTTTGATTGAGGCGAAAAAAGAATATGAGGATTTACAATGAACACTCAAAATAAACATATTTACGAGTTTGGCTCATTCCAACTCAATCCCGCGGAACACACTCTGTTGCACGACGGTAAAACCGTGTCTCTAACACCAAAAGTCTTCGATACTCTTTTAATTCTGATAGAAAGTAACGGGCATCTTGTCGAGAAAGATGAGTTATTGGAAAAAGTGTGGAAAGATACGATTGTTGAGGAAGCTAACTTAGCAAAAAACATCTCGGTCTTGAGAAAGGAACTTTCACAAAACGGTTTGAAAACTCCAGTTATCGAAACTGTTCCAAAACGCGGCTATCGTTTTGTTGCTCCAGTTAGAAAAATTAAAACTCTTAAATCAGAAGAGGAAACTCAAAAGACTAGACCTCAAACTAAAGATACGTTTGCAAAAACAAAACATTGGATAATTCCGCTTGTTTTGCTGGCAACGGCAATTGGATTGGGCATTTGGCATTTTTCAAATGGAGAAAAACCGATTGAATCGGTCGCTGTTTTGCCATTTAAAACCGTTAGTGGAAATGAAAAACTCGACAATTTATCCGACAATTTGACCGAAGGTTTGATTAACCATTTATCAAGCCTTCCGCAATTAAAAGTCATTGCCCGTCATTCAAGTTTTAAATACAAAGGAAAAGAGTTAGACATTTCTGAAATCGGAAATACGCTTAATGTTCAAACAATTGTGATAGGCGAAATTACTCAAAATAATGAAGAGTTGATAATAAAATTTGAAATTGTGGACGCTACGAAAAACACACAATTATTGAGTAAAAAATACGAAGGAAAAGCCAAAGATTTAATCAAATTGGAGAGAGACATCGCTCGAACGATTTCGGAAGAACTGCGTGTCAATTTGACTAATCAACAAAATAGACAATTCGCAGAATATGGAACCGATAATCCTGATGCTCATCAAAATTATTTGAATGGAATGTACCACTTCAGAAGCTACACTGAAAAAGGGAAGCTTCAGAAATCTCTTGAATCTTTCAAAAAAGCAACCGAACTTGACCCCAATTATGCTGAAGCTTACGCAATGGCGGCTCATGTTTATATGTGGCAAAGGGCTTCTTCTAGTGATAAAGCAAAAAAGAACTTACGTTTAAGTAGGAAATATGTTGATAAGGCACTGGAAATTGATGATTCATCTGCAATTGCTCACGCTGTATTGGGAAAACTTAAGTTGATTGACTGGGATTTCGCAGGTGCCGAGCAGGAATTCAATCGAGCCATTGAGTTAAACCCAAACCTCGCTCTCGTTAACTCACACTATGCAAGTTTTCTATCAACAATCGGAAAACACAATGAGGCATTAGAAATCTATAAAAGAAGTGAATCTCTTGACCCGTTATTTTATGGAACAAAAGTGGCGGAAGCCAGTATTCTGCTTGTTGCCCGACGTTATGATGAAAGTCTTAAAGTTATCGAAGAACTCGCCGGGTTTGAACCTAATCACAGGGCTATTTATCACTTTCGGCGTTTTTGCTATGCGGGAAAAGGAATGTATGAGGAAGCTCTCTCGGCTAATCAAAAACAGGCAGAACGCGTTGGCGACAACAATTTTCACATGGTGTTCTCAGCATGGATTTATGCAAAATGGGGAAAACACGACAAAGCACGTTCTATCTTAGAAAAACTAAAAACATCAAAAGACCCCGCATCGCCATTAACTTTGGCTCGTGTCTATGCCGAACTTGGCGAAAAGGACACAGCGTTTGAATTTCTTGAAGAAGCCTTCGAAAAACATGATTTACTCTTGGTGGAGATAAGAAACGACCCCGAATTTGACAATTTGCGAGATGACCCACGTTTTAAGGATTTATTGAAACGCATTGGATTTCCGGAAAATTAAGAACTAGTGAAAAATGAGCAATGAAAACAAAAAAATCTACGAATTCGGCTCTTTCAAACTTGATTCCGCCGAACACACTCTTTTGCAAGATGGTGAGATTATTCCTTTAACTCCAAAAGTTTTCGATACTTTGCTAATTTTAATTGAAAATAATGGTCGCTTAGTAGAAAAAGACGAGCTTCTCAAAAAAGTTTGGGCAGATGCAATCGTTGAGGAATCAAATCTCGCTAAAAATATCTCCATTTTAAGAAAAGTCCTTTCGCAAAATGGTCTGAAATCTCCAATTATCGAAACAGTTCCAAAACGTGGTTATCGTTTTGTCGCTCCTGTTAAAGAAATAAAAGCGGAAAAGTCCTCATATATAACTCCTGAATCCGATTTAGTTCAAAAGACCTCAAAAACAAAATTCGCTGTCGTTGCATCGCTTTTAACTATTTCAACTCTTGCAATCGGTCTTTACTTTTATTCAAACACTTACAAAGCAAATGCCTTGACCGATAAAGATGTCATTTTGCTGGCAGATTTTGATAACAAAACTGGTGAGGAACTTTTTGATGGAACTCTAAAACTGGGGCTTTTGACGCAACTTCGGCAATCCCCATTTTTGAGCATATTTCCTGACGAACAAGCAAGAAAAACGCTTGAATTTATGAGGCGTTCAAAGAACGAACGTATTACACGCGAATTAGCCAGAGAAATTTGCCAAAGACAAGGCTTGAAAGCCTACATTTTTGGAACAATTACAAAATTCGAAAGCACATATGCTTTGAGCTTGGAAGCAGTAAATAGCATCAGTGGCGAGACATTTGCGATAACGCAGGTTGAAGCCGAAAACAAGGACAAGATTTTACAAGCACTTTCACAAGCCTCCACCGAAATGCGTAAAAAACTAGGTGAATCTTTGGCGACGATTGAAAAATTTGACAAGCCTCTTGAAGTAACAACTAAATCTTTAGATGCCTTCAAAGCCTACTCGTTGGGACTCGAACACGGTAACAAAGGAAACATATCGGAAAGAATATCCTCTCATAAGCGGGCGATAGAACTTGATCCTGAATTTGCCCTTGCATACCTTGAACTCTATACCAGTTATGCAAGTCTTTCAAAATACGATTTGGCAGAAAAGTTACTCGACAAGGCCTACGAACTGAGAGAAAACGTAAGCGAAAGAGAAAAAATCAACATAGATGAATGGTATTACGCTTTTAATTTGCAAGACAGCGTTAAGACTATCGAAGTCTTAAAA
Source organism: Aridibacter sp. (assembly GCA_965216195.1). Lineage (GTDB taxonomy): Bacteria > Acidobacteriota > Blastocatellia > Pyrinomonadales > Pyrinomonadaceae > Aridibacter. Next base: position 472,297 of record OZ244151.1, read on the forward strand.
ACCGGAAAGAGCATTTATCCGCGAGATGACGTATTTAGAGCTGACCTTGGCTTTGAATATACAATTATCGGAGAAATTGAAAGAGCCATCGAAGAACAAGAGGAACTTTTCCGTCTCAAGTTAAATATCACCGGATCCCATTATGAGGGTTTGATGTGGGTTTATATGCGGGATAATCGTTTTGAAGATGTCAAAAAAATAAATAAAGAGGCTTTTCAAAAGGGATTTGATAATAGTTGGTATCGCGATAGACTTTTCAGAATTGGGTTTATTGAAAATGATTCGGAAGCGATGCAAAAACAGATTGATTGGTTTAAGGGAAGACCCAATGAATTCAGAATGCTCAATTTGCAAGCAGATGCCGCGGCATTTCAGGGAAAATTTAGAGAAGCACAAAAGTTTTCCCGACAGGCAATTAGTATCGCGAAACAAAATAGTAATTCGCAAGCCCAAACACATTACACTATTTTACACGAAATTAGACAGTCAATTTTTGGACGATGTTCGAAAACTCAGGCACTTAAAAATAGTCCCATTCACCTAATTACAACTGGTTATTCGTCCGCGTTCACCCCAATTGCATTGGCACAATGTGGGAAGTTTTCCGCCGCAGAATCTCTGATAAATAAACTAGAAGAGAAATACCCGCAAAGCACTCTGGGAAACGGATTGTGGATTCCGATGTTCAAAGCTCAAATCGAATTGGAAAAAGACAATCCGCAAGAAGCCATAAGATTACTAGAAAATGCAAAACGCTTTGAATGGGCGGCACACGCATATTTCTATCCGCAATTTATTAAAGGACAAGCACGTTTGAAATTGGGTGAAAACGAAAAAGCCAAAGCTGAGTTTCAAAAGATTCTCGACAATCGCGGTAAGGGACCGCTTTCGGTGCTTTATCCGCTTGCCCAACTCGGAAAAGCAAGAGCGATGAAAGACAAACACGAATATGAAAAGTTTTTCGACTACTGGAAAGATGCAGATGAAGATTTAGAGATTTTAATCGAAGCCAAAAGGGAGTTTGAAAACCTCTAAAAATGCAAACATGCCAGTATCGAAACTTCTCAGAAATTCCCGATACTGGTATAACTCAAGGAAGTTTGAGTGGTACAACTTATTGGGCTAAATACCCGCCGTCAATAACGAGTTCGCTTCCGGTTACAAACCGCGACTCATCAGAGATCAAATAGAGTATTCCGTAAGCTATGTCGATCGGTTGTCCCATTCCCATTGGATGTCCCGCAACGATTGCATCAACTTCTTCCTGCGTAAACGCCTCTAAAAGTGGAGTCTGGATAATACCGGGGTGAACCGAATTAACTCTAATATTATCTCCTACATACCCAAGAGCGGCGCTTTTGCTCATGTTTCTCACGGCGCCTTTTGACGCGTGATATGGAATCACCCCCGGAGAGCCCACCACCCCCCAAATTGACGAAATATTTATGATGCTTCCGCCACCCGATTTTCTCATAAATGGAATCGCGTGTTTTATACAAAGAAACACGCCCTTGGTATTTATGTTCATTACCGAATTCCATTCGTCCTCAGATGTTTCATCGGTGGGCTTAATCGCTCCCACAATGCCGGCATTGTTTACAAGTCCATCGATTCGTCCAAACTCGTCAAATACCTTTGTCCAAACAGTTTTTACTTCTTCTTCACTGGTGACATCGAGATGATGGTAAACTGCTTCGCCGCCGACGTTTTCAATGCTTTGAACGGTTTCTTCGCCACCAGCGTCATTCGTGTCTGTTACAACAATTTTTACACCATGTTCGGCAAGCAGGAGTGAAGTGCCTCGTCCGATTCCCGATGCTCCGCCTGTTACAATTACAACCTTATTTTCTGCACGTTTCATTGGTTTCTCCATTTCACTAGTTTTACGAAATAAAAAAATTTGCTCCGACACTTGCTTTGGGCATATAATGTGCCGAAGCAAATTAGGTTAAAGAAGCCGTAGCTGCCGACTTTCTTCAACCGCGTTCCGAAGGTATAGAAAGAGCAGGCGTAAAGTCATTCCAAAAAGCTGGGATTTTCCTTACTTTCGTTCGCACCCCATATTTATCTATGAATGGGCGGCAAAAATACCTCTACGAATTCGGCTCGTTCCAGTTAGACCCGGTCGAGCACATACTCTTGTGCGATGGCAAAGAAATTTCTCTTACGCCAAAAGTCTTCGATACGCTCGCGATTCTGGTCGAAAATCATGGTCATGTCGTGGATAAAGATTCGCTCATGGACTCCGTGTGGAAAGATGCGTTTGTAGATGAATCTAACTTAGTTAAGAACGTTTCAATTTTGCGGAAAGTCTTTTCGGAGAACGATGGAAATCTCCAGTATATTGAAACGTTTCCTAAACGAGGGTATAGATTTGTTGCCCCTGTTAAAGAAGTAAAAGTTGGAGAGTCTTCAGATACAGTTCCGGAACCTGATTTAGTTCAAAAAAAAACAAAATCAAAAATCGCCATCATTGCATCAGTTTTAATCATTTCGGTTTTAACCGCCGGGGTTTATTTTTATTCGAAAACAATCAGCGCCACACCCCTAACTGATAGAGATGTGATTTTACTGACGGATTTTGAAAACAAAACTGGTGACATTCTTTTCGATGGAACCTTAAAAACCGGATTGTTATTACAACTTCGGCAATCGCCATTTTTGAGCATATTTTCCGAAGCACGGGCTCGAAAGACTTTGGAATTAATGAAGCGTTCCAGAGATGCAAATATAACCAAAAAAATTGGAAGAGAGATATGCCAACGACAAGGCTTAAAAGCATATGTCGTAGGAACAATTGCGAAATTTGGAACTAAATATGCTCTAACATTAGAAGCCTTTAATAGCCAGACTGACGAATCAATTGCTCTCGCCCAAGTAGAAGCTGAAAGTGAAGAAACCGTCTTGAAGTCTTTGTCTGATGCAACGAGTGATTTACGGAAACAACTTGGCGAATCCCTTACAACGGTTGAGAAATTTGACAAACCCCTTGAAGCTACTACTAGTTCGCTGCGAGCGCTAAAAGCTTATTCCGATGCTGTAGAATTGGTCGCCGATGGAAAAGAAGAAGAAGCGTTGCGGTATTTCCAGCAAGCTGTGGCGCTAGACCATAATTTTGCAATGGCTTATCTAAGACTTAGCGGCAATTATTCCTCGCTTGTAAGATACAAACTAGCCGCTGAAGCCCTGCAAAAGGCGTTTGAGTTGCGAGAACATGCGAGCGAACGTGAAAAAGTTCTTATTGAAAGTTCTTACTATTTCTTCATCCAGCGAGACATAAAGAGAAGCATTGAGATTCTAAAAATTGCTAAGAGAAACTATCCTCGTGATGCCGTGATAAGAGCTTTTCGAACACATTATTATTTAAGGTTAGGAAAATTGGAAGAAGCTTTCAAAGAGTACGAAGAAACAATAAGGATAATGAATGAAGTCAAAACGGCTGATGTTGAGTTTCAAAGTAGTTCCTTTTCGATTAACCCCAATTTTCAAATGGGCATTATCAAAGTAATGCGAGGAGAAACCGGAAAAGCAAAAGAGTTTTTTAACAAGTCGGGCGTAAGAAATTCAAATGTATGTCTTGGATGGCTTTTCGCAATTTCGTTTATGGAAGGAAATGAAAGGGAACTGGATGAACTAAAAAAATTGAATAGAGACCGGGACGGCGTATGCAATACCTTTCTACTTCAGGCAAAGGCTGCATCGTTTAAGGGGAAACGGAAGTCGACCGAGGAGTTCTATAAAAAAGCCGTGGATTTCGCGCAAAAAAAGAATAATCCCGCGAGAGCGACGCTCTCTTCAGTTGCGCTTTCCTCGGCGGCAGTAGAGTTTGGTGATTGTTCAAATACCGAAACACTCGAAAATACTCCGGTAGATTATTACGTAAGTGTTTTTCCTTTAACTTTTTCTCCTCTCGCATTAGCCCGTTGCGGCAAACTTGCTGAAGCTGAAAACCAGATAAATAAACTCAAAGAAAAGTATCCTAACGGAACTTTGGAAAACGGAATTTGGATCCCGATGTTTAAGGCTCAAATCGAACTTGAAAAAGGCAATCCGAAAGCGGCTATAGGATTGCTGGAGAACGCGAAGGAGTATGAGTGGGCGTATGGTGCGCGATTTTATCCACAGTACATTTTGGCGCAAGCCTATAGAAAATTGGGCGAAAACGAAAATGCAAAAATTGAATTTCAAAAAATACTCGATAATCGCGGCAGAGCTCCTCTTGACGGGCTGTATCCACTTGCCCAGCTTGGAAAAGCAAGAGTAACGAAAGATAAACGCGAATATGAAAAGTTTTTTGAATACTGGAAAGATGCGGATGAGGATTTAGAGATTTTGATTGAGGCGAAGAAGGAGTATGAAAATTTGAATTGAATCGGTGGGGAAAAACGTAACCCCCTTAAAGCAAAAAGATATAAGAGTTTGTGAGGTGATCCACGTTTTAAAAATTTAGTGAAACGAATCGATTTCGCCAAACTGAGAGTACGATATGTGCCGACTGCTGGGAGGAACACGCGTGGCACTTTTCCTTTGCTTTGGAGGAGCTATGAAATAAGTGCTGACGCGAGATACTCCCAGCAAGCTTGCGATACACACAAACGTAGCTGATTACAATGCCAAACGTTTGTATTTTGATGAAGAAACAGTATTAGGTTTTATAAAAGAGGTGGACGCGATTAACGCCCACCTTTCTGCTTAGGAGAGGATTGAGGATTATTCGGCATGCATTTCCTTTGGCTTCCGTATCAAAACTGAAACGGTTTCCCTGTTGCCTTTCCACTTCTTTGCCAAACGTTTCGCGCGTTTCGATTTCCACAAATTAAACCCAAACTGCGGAGCCGCGATACGGCTAAAGACAAATTGCCCTCCATAGCGTTCAAAAACAAGTGACGTTTTATCCCTTTTTGCGGTTTTCCCGTTTTTTATCAAAGCTGCGCGGTAAAGTTCGCGTCCGTCAGCATTTCTGATCGTTAAAACAGTCGCTAAATTAGATGGCGTCGATATATAAAGCGCATAGTCTCCGCTTTCATAGATTTCACCTCCAACTTCGAAATCAAAGGGTATTTCTGCTTCATACTTTTTTATGCCCTGCGCACTAATCGACGTCGCAGCAAAAATAATTGCCAAACCTACCAATGAACATATTTGTAAAGTTTTATTTTTCATCTTGGACCTCCGTAATTTTTGATTGCGAAAATAATTTTCGCCTTCACCCCTTAGCGCGCGGTTTAATCAAAAACCGTTCAGCGTAACCAGAAAATATTGACTAGAAAACACAAGATGTATATTCTCGCACCATGCTTTGGGACAAAGGATTCGGGGGACGAAATGAACGAAACCCACAAAATTACCGCTATGCTTCACGAATGGAGAGCCGGAAACCGGGAAGTGCTCGAAGAATTAATGCCGCTCGTTTATGACGAATTGCACAAACAAGCTGCGCGTTATCTCAGGCGCGAACGAAAAAACCACACACTCCAAACAACTGCGCTGATCCACGAGGCGTATCTCAAACTAATTGATCAGAAGAAAGTGAACTGGCAGAATCGTGCGCACTTTTTTGCTATCGCGGCTAAAATGATGCGACGGATACTCGTTGATCATGCCCGGGCAAAGCGCCGCCAGAAACGCGGCGGCGATGCGATTACAATTCCCTTTGATGAATCCACGATAGTGATCGATAACAACAAAAAAGTTGATTTGATCGAATTGGATGAAACTCTGGAACGTCTAAAGGTGTTGGATAAAAGACTGGTTAAGGTGGTTGAGCTTCGCTATTTTAGCGGTTTGACTTTAGAAGAAACTGCGGAGGCTTTGGGTGTCTCGCGAACGACTGTTGCAGGGGATTGGAAAATGGCGAAATCGTGGCTACATCGTGAACTAACTCGGTAGCCGAACGCTTTTTCGATAGATATCGCGCTATTAAATAGGTGTGTTTTTAGTTTAATCGGGAAAAAGAATCAGTATAGCGAACGGTAGTGAGCAACTATAGGAAATATCATCCCTAATGATATTAGTGTTCGCTATTGCTCACTATACTGATTGGCGGTTTTTCCAATTATTAAGAATGAAACAGGAAAACTGGAAAAATGTAAGAGAAATTTTTGTTGAAGCCTTAGGGCAAGAACCCGCTGCGCGTGAGGAATTTCTAGACCATGCGTGCAAAGGCGATGGCGTGCGTAGAGAAGTCGAATCGCTTTTGTCTTCATATAACAGCGCAGAAAGCTTTATGGAAAAGCCTGCGGTGCTGGAAGTTTCCGGTTTTTCTGAAAAACCTCAGCTAGAAACCGGACAAATCCTCAAACACTACAAAATTATTAGCCAAATTGGTTTGGGTGGAATGGGCGAGGTTTATCTTGCGCAAGATACAAAGCTAAAACGAAAGGTTGCCCTTAAGATTCTGAGTAATAAGTTTTCTGTCGAACCGCAAGCCAACGAACGGCTTCTGCGCGAAGCACGTGCTGCGGCAACACTCGAACACCCTAATATCTGTACGATTCATGAAATCGGCGAAACAAGCGACTTCAGCTTTATTGTAATGCAGTATGTTGAAGGCGAAACTCTTTCAGAAAAGATTGCAAAAAACACCTTAACAATTGAAAAATCGATCAATTTGGCAATACGGATCGCTGATGCGTTAGAGGAAGCCCATACCAGCGGGATTATTCACCGCGACATAAAGCCTGCAAACATCATCGTCAGTAAAAAAGGACAGGTAAAAGTTCTAGACTTCGGGTTGGCTAAGGTCGTGGAATCTCGTAGCGAGGACGAAACGCTGAAGATGTTGAGCCATCCCAACGCGATTATGGGAACAACTCCGTATATGTCGCCAGAACAACTGCAGGGCAAACCGCTTGACTCCCGAGCAGACATATTTAGTTTTGGTGTGATGTTCTATGAAATGTTAAGCGGCAAACAGCCGTTTAATAAGGAAGACGGTGCTCAGACAATCGCCGCGATCCTAAAAACTGAGCCGGAACCGCTTAGTGACTTGGCACCAAATACGCCTACGGGAGCAGAGCAAATAATCGCAAGGTGTCTGCAGAAAGAACGCGAAGAACGCTATCAAACGACAAAAGATTTGTTAGACGATCTCATCGATTTACGAAACGAATATGAGTTTGACGGAAAATCATCACGAAGTGCTCCTCAAACCGGCTACCAGGACGTCCAAACAGACAAAACAAGAACTACTACAAGTCCGCAAGTGGTTCAAAACAGTTCAAGCGCCGAGTATATTACTACTGAAATCAGGCGTCACAAATACGTTGCGCTCGCAGGATTGACAGCTCTCGTGATCGCACTCGCTGCCTTTGGCTACTATGCCTATTTCGCTCCTGAGCCGTCGATAACTTCTATTGCCGTTTTGCCGTTTGAAAATGGTAACGATGATGAAAACCTCGCATATTTATCAGATGGATTGAGTGAAGATCTAATTAATCGTTTATCACAGTTACCGCAACTCAAAGTAATCTCACGACAATCGAGTTTTAAGTTTAAGAGTAAAGATGCAAATTTTCGGGAGATTGGAAATAAACTTGATGTTCAAGCAGTTGTCGCAGGAAAAATTCTAAAAGTTGGAGACAGATTAACTATTCGCGTAGAAATGGTTGACACATCGGATAACAAACAGATTTGGGGAGAAAGGTATGTCAAAACAGTTGACGATGTATTGGTAATTCAGAATGAGATTGCCCGGATAGTGTCGGAAAAACTGCATTTGCAATTAACAGGACAACAAAAGCAAAAAATCGCAGAAGTAGGAACTGTTAACGTCGAAGCCTATGAGTCTTATCTGAGCGGGCGAATAATCGCCAGCAAAGGCGGTCCGAGTTCACCAAACGAAGCAATTAAGTACTATGAAAAATCTATCGAGCTTGATCCCGATTTTGCTTTGTCTTATGTAGGGCTTGCAGGTGTATATTTGGGCAAATCTTGGTTAAGCGAGATGGATCCTCAGGATGCAATGTCGCAAATCAAAAAGTTAGTAGAAAAAGCCCTTGAATTAGACCCGAATCTTGCCGAAGCATATCTAATTTTAGCTAATATCAAGATGCGTGAATGGGATTTTGATGGTGCGAAAAGGAGATTTGAAAAAGCCATTGAATTAGCTCCTAATAGTGCAAAGATTCGTACGAGTTATGGTCAATTCTTATCGTATATGGGTGAGCACGATAAGGCGCTATTTGAAATTAAAAACGCACAAATACTGGATCCTTTAGCCACTTTCGCTTTCGGAGAAGCTTATTTTCTCTTGGAGGCTCAAAGATTCGAAGAGGCAATTGAAAAGATAAAGTATCATATTAAACTCAACCCTGGTACGCCGTTGGGAAGTATGTTGTATGGTTATGCACTTGCTGGAAACGGTAATTATAAGGAAGCTATCGAATCGTATAAGAAAGCTATCGAATTGTCTTACAAGCCTAATGAGATTGGAAGTCACCACATTTATCTTGGAGCCGCCTATGCGCTTGACGGAAATCGTGAAGAAGCTCTAAAAATTCTCAAGAAACTTGAGGAAAAGGATCGAACGAAAGATGGATATATTTCCTATACAGAGTTCTCCATTATTTACGGTGCTTTGGGCGATAATGACAAGGCTTTCTGGATGCTAGAGAAGGCTTACGAACGCAAGGATTTCCAATTGATTACTCTCTACGCCGATCCAGCTTATGAACCGTTGAGAGACGATCCAAGATTCAAGGATTTGGCTAGGCGCGTCGGTTTGCCGCAGCAGGATTGAAAAGATGGAACCAGCAAACTGGAATCGGGTAAGAAAGATTTTTGTTGATGTTGTCGGTCAAAAGCCCGATGAACGAAGTGATTTTCTAAACGATGCTTGCGGTGGAGATTCGGAAATCCGTCGCGAGGTTGAATCGCTTCTTTCTTCCTACAAAGATGCCGATTCTTTCTTAGAAACTCCTGCTGCCGTTGAATTTGAGAAAACTGAACTCGCAGCGGGTCAAACAATCGGTCACTATCGCGTTATTGAGCAAATTGGCTCAGGCGGCATGGGTAACGTTTATCTAGCTAAGGACGGAAAACTCGACCGAAAAGTTGCGATTAAAATTCTAGATGAAAAGTTCAGCAGTGACGAATCGAGTCTGCAGCGATTTATCAACGAGGCAAAAGCCGCTTCCGGTTTGAATCATCCAAACATACTCGTTATCCACGAAGTCGGAGAAACCGATGAACTTCAATATATCGTAAGCGAATATGTTGAAGGTAAAACTTTAAGGGCGCTCATCGAGGAAAACTCTCTAAACTTGACCAAGATTTTAGATATTTCCATCCAGATCGCTAGCGCGCTATCGACCGCCCACGAATCGAAACTGGTCCACCGCGATATCAAACCCGAAAACATAATGGTGCGTTCTGACGGCGTAGTGAAAATACTCGATTTCGGTCTCGCAAAACTCATTGAGCAACAATGCGTATCGCAAATCGGATTCGAAGACGAAACGATTAAACAGAATCAAACGGCAAAAGGCGTGATTTTGGGAACAGTAAATTACATGTCTCCCGAGCAGGCAAAAGGCAAAAAGGTTGATGAGCGAACGGATATATTTAGTTTCGGTGTTGTGCTTTATGAAATGATTACGGGACAAAATCCATTCGCGGCTGAAACTACAAATGAAACGATTGCTGCGATTCTGAAAAGCGGGCCAAAGCCGATAAGCGTTTATGTACCCAATGTCTCATCAAAACTTGAGGCAATAGTTAATAAGTGTCTGCGAAAAGATAAATCGAAACGTTATCAAAATGCTAAAGCCCTGCTGTCAGACTTAAAAGAATTAGAACTTGAAGCTAAATTAGAACAATCAGCTTCGCCAAACTTGGTAAAATTCAACGAAAATGAAGGTGAGAAAACAGCAATTATCAAAGAACAAGATTCAGTAAAACAGATTGCCACAACCGCTGAACAAAGAAATATCTCAAGTGCTGGATACATCCCACAAAGTGTAAAACAAAATAAATTTGCAGTCTTTGGAATTTTGGCAACTTTGATTGTTTCAGCCATCGCTCTCAGCTTTTACATCTACTCAAATGCAACTACGACTTCAGCCTTAACTGATAAAGACGTTATTTTGTTAACGGATTTTGAGAACAAAACAGGCGAAGATATTTTTGATGGAACCCTCAAACAGGGGCTTTGGATACAACTTCGGCAATCGCCTTTTCTGAGCATATTTCCTGACGAACAGACACGAAACACACTCAAATTGATGAAGCGTTCAAAGGACGAACGCATTACACGCGAATTAGCGAGAGAAATTTGCCAAAGACAAGGCTTGAAAGCCTACGTTGGTGGAACAATTGCAAAATTTGGGACGGCTTATGCTCTGACTTTGGAGGCTGTAAATAGCGTTAGCGCTGAAACATTTGCGATAACGCAGGTTGAAGCAGAAAACAAAGAAAAGATTCTACAAGCACTTTCACAAGCCTCAACCGAAATGCGTAAAAAACTAGGCGAATCTTTGGTTACGATTGAGAGGTTTGACAAACCTCTTGAAGCGACTACTAACTCTTTTGAAGCACTGAAAGCCTATTCCGACGCAGTAGATTTAATCGCCAGTGGTAAAGAAAATGAATCACTGCCGTATTTCAAGCGAGCTATTGAATTAGACCGTAAGTTTGCGATGGCTTATCTCAGAATTAGCGGCAATTATATATCGCTTGCAAAATATAAACTTGCTGACGTAGCCCTTCGCAACGCTTTTGAGTTGCGAGAACACGCCAGCGAACGCGAAAGAGTCCTGATTGAAAGTTCTTACTATGCTTCGATACATAGAGACATAAATAAGAGTAAGGAGATTTTAGAGATTGCCAAAAGAAACTACCCTCGTGACGGGGCGATAAGAGCTTTTCTGGCAAGTTATTATTTGAAATTAGGAAAATTTGACACAGCTCTCACAGAATACAGAGAGTTAACCAGGATTATGAATGAGATTATCTCGGCTGATCTCAATTTTCAAAGTAATGGCATTTCGGTTAACCCCAATGTTCAAATGGGAGTAATTAAAATATTTCAGGGAGAGACCGGTAAAGCGAAAGAGTTTTTTGATAAGTCTGGTATAAGAAATTCGAATCTTTGTCTCGGGTGGCTTTTTGCTATCGCGTTTGTTGAAGAAAATGAAAAGGAACTAAATGAAATACTAAGATTGAATGAAAATCGAGATGGCGAATGCAACAACTTGTTGCTACGAACAGGTACGGAAATAGTCAAGGGAAAATGGAAGTCTGCGGAGCGGTTCGTTAAGAAAGCTGTGGCTCTTGAACAAAAAAAGAATAACAAGGAGAAAGCGACGCTCTATTCGGTTGCCTATGTGTCAAGGGCAACTGTATTTGGTGATTGTTCAAAGACAAAAATACTTGAGAATAGTCCGGTAGATTATTACGTAAATGTTTTTCCTTCAACCTTTTCACCGCTTGGATTAGCCCGTTGCGGTAAATTTGCTGAGGCTGAAAGACAGATAAATAAACTCAGAGAAAAATACCCGAATGGAACTTTAGAAAATGGATTATGGATTCCGATGTTTAAGGCTCAAATCGAACTGGAAAAAGGTAACGCCAAAAAAGCCGTAGAAATAATGGAGAACGCTAGAGAGTATGAATGGGCGTTTGGCTCGTGGCTTCAACCGCAATACATTCTGGCAGAAGCCTATTTGAAATCAGGAGAAAACAGAAAGGCAAAAGCTGAATTTCAAAAAATACTCGACATGCGGGGCAAAGGATCACTTTCGCATCCTTATCCCCTCGCGCTGCTTGGAAAAGCCCGCGCGACGAAAGATAAACGTGAATATGAAAAATTCTTTGAATGGTGGAAAGACGCGGATGAAGATTTGGAGATTTTGATTGAGGCGAAGAAGGAATATGAGAATTTGAATTGAATCTGTGATGAAAAACGTAACCCCTTAAAGCAAAAAGATATAAGAGTTTGTGAGATGATCCATGTTTTTAAAAATTCAGTGAAACGAATCGATTTTGCCAAACTCAATGTACAATATGTGCCAAATTCTAACAGGCGGAAACACGACCGCAAGGAAGTGTGCCGGTTGTAATCCGGAGTGTTGGTCTAGGGAAAGTCCTTCGTCATCATTTTCACTACTGAGTTACCAAATGATAGCGTGCACGCTCCTTAGCAGTCGCGTTTCTGCCACTTTTTAGACATAGCTTTTCTGCTATTTCAAATACTTATTCCCTTCAAGTCCCTCAGGAAGCAAATCCGAACTCTCACCCGAATCTTTCCCATAGCCCATCCGCTTCATTAGCTCAGTCGGCGCGTTTCGAAGTTTCATCGGAATTGGGAGATTACCGTGCTTTGCTACGTCTTTCATTGCGGCCTTATAGGCATCGTAAGCGCTGCGGTCTTTTTTGGCGTTGGCTAGATACGCCACGCCGTGGGCTAAGTTGATAGCGCATTCCGGGTAGCCGATTTTCTCAACCGCCTGGAAAACTTCATTTGCCACTACGAGCGCAGTTGGTTGTGCCAAACCAATATCTTCTGAAGCAAAAATCACCATCCTCCGGGCAATAAACTTCGGATCTTCACCTGAATCAACCATTCGAGCAAGATAATAAATTGCTGCATCGGGGTCTGAGGCGCGCATCGATTTTATAAAAGCGCTGATCGTGTTGTAGTGTTCCTCGCCTTTTTTGTCGTACCGCAAAAACTTTGATTGGAGTGTATTAGTAAGATTCTCGACATTCACATCGTCGTAGAGCTCGGCAGTGTTTTCGATCATTGTGATCGCCTGTCGCGCGTCGCCGTTTGCCATTGAGATCAACCATTCGCGGGCGGTTTCATCAAGCTCGATCTCGGTGCGGTCGATAATTTCAGACATTTGTTCGGCGGTTAACTCATTTAAAACGAAGACTCGCAGACGCGACAAAAGCGGCGATATAACTTCAAAACTCGGGTTTTCGGTGGTTGCGCCGATTAGAACGAGTTCGCCGCTCTCGACAAAAGGAAGAAGGAAATCCTGCTGAGCTTTGTTGAAACGGTGAATCTCGTCGAGGAAAAGAACTTTGGTTTTTTCCGAGGTTGCGCCCGCGCTTACGCTTGGGCTACGGACACCTTCGTCATTCGAGCCCTTGCTCACGCTTGGGCTACTGACACCTTCGTCATTCGAGCCCTTGCTTACGCGCGGGCTACCGACACGAGCCGAATCCTCAACGATTTTTCGAATATCGTTTTTACCGGCGGTGACGGCAGACAGCTCATAAAGGTCAGCGTTTATAGCGTTCGCATAGATTCTTGCGAGTGTCGTTTTGCCAACGCCGGGCGGTCCCCACAGAACAAATGAAAAAATATGACCTTGTTCAATTGCTTTGCGGAGCGGACGATTTTTGCCAACGAGGTGTTCCTGACCGATAAAACCCTCAAGTGACTTCGGACGGATTTTGTTCGCGAGCGGTTCCATAGGTGAAGATATGATAACAGGCGGAAACACGACCGCAAGGGAGTGTGCACAAGAATGAGCCTATTCCAACTCAAACGGCAACAACCCCTGTCCGTAAAGCACATAGTCGATCGCGAGATTAACATGTCTTGGTTTCCAGAGGTATCGTCTGCTGCCGCCCCGTGACCAGATTTGTTGGTCTTTTAACACAAGATGATTTTCTCTCAGCTTTCGAGTCGCGTGTGCTTTAAGCCCATTGATAATTTTTTCAGGTTTGGAAGCAGCCGAGATCACCGCGTGAGCATGATTGGTTCGGATGTTAACTGCTAAAAGATCATATTTTCTAGCTTTGCATGTATCCTTAAACGACTCTTCAACTAGCTTTCTTTGAGTTTTATCAAAAACTACGGCATCCTGGGCTATATTTCTTTTCATAATCTTCTCAAGATTTCTGTTTGGGTTGCGTTTAGGCGTGCCGTAAACATTCTTACCGTGAAGATCGACAGATTTTCGTTTGTCTCCGTGAAGCCAAGTTCCGTAGGTTCTGATGGTTGTTAGATAGGCTAAAGGAAATTCGTTGTCGTCCCATTGTTCGATGAAATTGTTCATAGCCTTAGGTTTTGCACACTCCCTGGCGGTCGTGTTTCCGCCAGTTAACCAAGCGTCGTATTTTCTTTTAGCCACTCAAAAAGCATCTTTTCCTGCCTATGAAAAGCGTGAACTGGTGTGCCACTCGCGCTCATAGGGAGTTTGAAAAATACTGAGAGTTGTTCTTGAATACCCGATTCGCCTCGGGTTTTTGCAAGGTCTAGACAACGAGCAATTTCGATTGCTAGCGGAGCGGCAAGGATTGAATCTTTGCAGAGGAAGTTTACCTTCAACTGCATTTGTTGCCCGAGAAAGCCTGTGAAATCAATGTTATCCCAAGCTTCTTTGTTGTCGCCGCGAGGCTTGTAGTAACGTATATCAACGATGTGATCCTCGACTTCATATCCAAGAATGCTGCGCAAAACGGAGGCTTTCGTTTTAATTTTCGAAGCGAGCGAATCTTCGTTTGAAAGAGCCAGACCGTCGCGATTGCCGAGAATGTTTGTCGAATACCAACCCTCGACTTTGAGAGCGCGAGATTTTAGCGCCGGGGCAAGAACCGTTTTTAGAAAAGTCTGACCGGTTTTACCGTCTTTTCCCGCGATTGGAACGTCTTGTTTTTCTGCAAACTCAATAAGCACAGGAATATCTGCCGAAACAGAAGGCGTGAAATTTCCATAAGGAACTCGTTCGGCAATCGCTGAGTATGCGTAAAGCATGGCGGGCGAAACTTCCGGCGAGTTTTCGTCGAGCGCTTTTTCAAAATTTTCAATGGACGAGAAAACATCGAGCGTTTCGTTGGCGAGTTTTTCAGTCGAGGCGAGATTGATGACGACCACCGAATCGCAAGCGTCTCTAAAAGTTCCCAAATCACCGCGAATCGCATCAACTGCCGCGCGATGCGATTTCGTTTCAATCAGGTTTTTACCATCTAAATTCGAGAGAAAATTTTTATCGTGAACGGCGTTCCAAGGTACTATATCCGCAAGCGAATCCTTGATCGCGACAAACTGCTTATGGGTGAGGACGTCGTGTTCTGAAGCTGCTTCGGCGAGGTTCGCCGGATTCAAGTCCCAACCGCCAACCTCAATAGATTCATATTTCGCGAGGTCAGCATTTTCAATTTCAGTAAGCGGCAAACCTTCGGTGCCGATCAAGCCCTTTTTTAGAAGTTCGATACCCGCGACGATCGTTGTGCCAACTGCGCCGCCAAGACCGACGACCGCGATGCCGAGTTTCCTTTTGCCCATAGAGACAAGATTTTACAATGGTCTAACAAAATTAACCATCCAATACAAGGCGATGTTAAGGTTACAATTAAAGTTGATAGCTCTAAAAAAAATTCTCGCTTAATTTAGTTTCCACTTTCATGCCTGATTTTGGCATTTTACAGGGAATTGTTAGTCCCTGACCGAGCTCCATGTTGTAGCATGCTTCTTTCTTATTGTAGAAGCCCCGTCGAATTTTGCCGACTGAAGATTTGGGCAAGACTTTTACAACTTCAATCCACTCACCCAAGTCTTTGACGAAGAAATTCATGCCTTTCCTTATCTTTTCGCTTTTGCCTTTACCGAGGGTTACAAAACAATGTATCTCTTCATAATTTACTGTTCCGTCATCAAAAGTGTCTTTATGAATAATACGTCTACCAACTTCTATGATTTTCGTTTTGATTGGCAATTGCAAAAGATGTTTGTATTTGTTAGGTAGCTTAGGTAGCAGTTGCCTTTTACCACTGACTTTCGGTTCATTCGGTTTGTAAAGGTAATAGCGCCAGTCCTCTAAGTCGGTGCTCAATCCCACAGCTCTTTCAGCGAAATCCTTAAGACGTTTTTCCGGAACTAAATAATGTCCGTTTAAGAATTTTACCTTTACGAGTTTCGTAGAGAAATATGACTTCTTTTTCGAGGTTGAAAGTGAGATTAATGTAACGGAATCTAGTTTATTTCGAATTTTCCCAAAATCAAGCCTGGCTAGTGTGTGATAAACATAATGATAGATAAAACCGCCTTCTGTATTCCACTCTAATTCGGCGGTTCCAAGAATTGTTCCGGCTTGATAGATGCCTTCCCATTCATTATTTCCGCGATTCTTCCTAATTAACTCGAATTGACGTTTGGCGTTGACGACATCACTTATTGAGTATTGTTTGAAATCATAATGACTATAGTAATCATCAACACCTTTTATCTCTTTATACCAATTTCCATTCGGATCAATTTCTTGTCCAAATGCAACTAAAGATAAGAGAAAAGTGAAAATTATTATAAAAAGTAGTTTAAGTTGTGTCATATTTATCTCCAGTTATTGCTTCAACTCAACAATCGTTGCTCCGTTTCCACCTTCATTCTGCGGCGCAAAGCCAAAACCCTCGACATGCGGATGTCCTTTAAGCATTTGGTGAACACTATTTTTTAGCGCGCCGGTGCCGAAACCGTGGATGATTCGCACTTTCGCGAGTTTTGAAACATATGACTGATCGAGAAAGCGATCAACCTCAATTTCTGCGTCGAGTGTCGTTTTGCCGATCAAGTTCAGCTCCGATTGAACGTCCGACACTTCCAAATCAACGTCAGACTGCTTCGCCTGTTTTTGAAGGTTTTCGAGTCGGTTTTTGTCCGAGGACGATTCGATTTTGATTAATTGAAGCTCAGAAAGTTTTTGTTTTATACGCATCGAACCGACCAAAACTTCGGCGGTTTCACCGTCAATTTTTTCGACCGTGCCGTTTGTGCCGAAACTTTTCAAAAGTACACGTGAACCCAGCTCAATGGGGGCGTCTGACACAGACACAACTTCCGGTGCAGATTCAGTCGAACGGGTCGCTACCGCTTCCCGTACTGTAGCCCCGGATTCATTTTGCCCTTTTAATTTTTCCTTTTCCCTTACTAGTTTCGCCCTCTGTGAAGCGATCTGTTTCTCAAATTTCTTACGCTCCTTTTTATCTTTGAGCGATTTTAGAAACTCCTTACTTTGCCGTTCAAAATCGCGGATCGCGCTGTCCAGTTCGACCTCAAACTCCTTCCTGCGTTTCCTCTCCTTTTTGTGGAATTCGACGTCGAGTTTTGCGTATTTTTCGGCGGTCGCTTCGCGTTCTTCTTCGAGAGCGGTGCGTAGATCTTCTGCCTGTTTAGTTTCTTTCTGGAGCTTGTGCAGATAGTTTTCAGCTTTCTGAGCGGAGACATCCAGATTTTCTCGAGCGTTTTCAATCACGTCTTCGCGGATGCCAAAGCGACGAGCAATTTCAAGCCCTGAGGAGGCTCCCGCGATTCCGGTTAGCAGTCGATACGTTGGTTCAAGCGTTTTTTCGTCGAATTCGACCGATGCGTTTATCACATCTTCGTCATTTGCGGCGTAGATTTTTAAGCCTTTGTAATGGGTCGAGGCGATTACCTGCGCGTCATTTTTTCGGAAGTGATCGACTACCGCGACGCCAAGAGCTGATCCTTCTTCGGGGTCGGTTCCCGTGCCAACCTCGTCCAACAAAACGAGCGCCGGAGTCGATAAATCTTTCATCATCGCTGCGATATTTGAAACGTGTGACGAAAAGGTTGAAAGATTTGCCGAGATCGATTGGTGGTCGCCGATGTCTGCTAAAACGGATTTATAAAAAGGCACTCGCGCCTGTTTTGCAGGAACCGGAAGACCGGAAATTGCCATAAGCGAGAGCAGCCCGGCAGTTTTTAGCACAACGGTTTTTCCGCCTGCGTTTGCGCCGGAAATGATCATCACGGAGTTTTTCTCTGTTAGTGAGAACGAGATTGGAACGATTTCGGTTGTGCTTTCGGAAGATAAGCCCGCACTGACGTTTGGGCTACTGACACCCTCCACAACCGTCGGATTTCCACCGGAGGCTTTCGCACCCGATGACGCAGGCGGTACTGATTGCACACTCCCTGGCGGTCGTGTTTCTGCCTGTTTGACACCGGAACTATTTTCCATTTTCCGTTTTCCACTTTCCATTGAAGAGGCGTCAAGCGATTTTTCTAAAAGCGGATGACGGGCATCAATAAGCTCAAGCGTTTCATCATTCGAAATATCGGGAACCAATGCATCAAACTTCTGTGCGAAAACGAGTTTTGCTTTGATCGCATCAAGCTCGCTAACGATTTCGATCGCGCGTTCAATAAACGGAAGGCTTTCACGAAGTTCCTTGGTCAACGAGAATAGGATTCGTGCGATTTCGCTTTCTTCCTTTGCCTTTAGGGTTTGGATCTCGTTATTCGCCTCAATCGAATCAAGAGGTTCGATAAAAACGGTCGCGCCGGACGAAGATGCGTCGTGGGTGACGCCGTTTACCTTGCCCGCAAAGTTTGATTTTACCGGTACCACAAAACGCCCGTTTCTTACCGTAACGATCGCATCTTGAATTGCGTCTCCCTTTTCGCGCATAAACGCCTCGAGCGACTTCGTAAGTCGTCCTCTTTGGGCGTTAATTTCTCGGCGAAGGCGGCGGAGTTCGGGTGAGGCTGCGTCATCGAGTTCGCCTCCAGGTAGAATCTTCTTAACGATTTTGTCAGCGGTCTTTGAAAGTTCTTTCGGCAAACTTTCAACGATCTGCCACAAGGTCGGTGCAGTTTCGCGTTCTTCGCGAAGCATTCTTTTTGCTTCTAAAGCCTGCGACAAAAGTTTTGCAACATCACGCAATACCAACGGTTCAAGCGCGGCGTTCTCGATTCGCAGAAGGTCGATTGCTTCGCGTGGTTCTTCCAGATCATAGAAGCTCCAAATCGCATCGTCCGACGCCAAATCTATAGTTTCCGCTAGTATTCTTAAGTCACGGTCGAGTTTCAAACGCTCTCGGTGCGGTTCGAAATCCAGAACTCGCGATTCGCCGAGTGGAGTTTGAGCGTAACGCGAGATGAGCGTAAGCAACTGCTTGAATTGTAGAGTTTCGATTGAAAACATCCTGGAAGTTATTCGGTTATCAGTAATTGGTAATTCGTAATTCGTGATTCGTAGTTCGTAATTTGTAGTTCGTGATTCGTAGTTCGTAATTCGTGATTCGTAATTCGTAATTCGTAATTCGTAATTCGTGATTCGTGATTCGTGATTCGTAATTCGTGATTCGTGATTCGTAGAACGCAATTCGCATTACGGCACATGTATCATATTACTTACCAATTACCACTTACCACTTACCAATTACCAATTACCACTTACCACTTACCAATTACCACTTACCAATTACCACTTACCAATTACCACTTACCAATTACCACTTACCACTTACCAATTACCACGTTTCCCTTAAAGAAACTTTTCCCTGATTTCCGGGGTCGGCATCATACACCGGTCTCTTTTTCCAAATAGCTTATATCGGTAGCGCGCAAAAAGCTTATAAAAGAAATCACGAATAAATTTTGGCACTACAATAAACACATATAGCGAAGACCACATCCCACTTAAATGTCTCGCGATTTTTAGTGCTGACGTTGAAAAAGTGTGCGCGCTACCGTTTTCGATAAGGACAATGGAATCGGTTTCATTAACATCGATTTTGTGAGTCCTTAGTAAGTCCTCAGCAATTTGCGATTGCAAAGGTGCAAACTTAAAGTAATTTTTTGAGTCGCGTTCGATAATGAAATTCACCGAGTCGTTACAGAAATTGCATACACCGTCGAATAAAATAATGGCATTTTCGCGATCACTCATGGTCGATTAAAATTCTACCGCAATTTTCGGATAGAATTAACTACCGTTTTTGAGGATACTCGAAGCTCAAACTTGAGTTGGGGAGTCGAATTATGAATGAAGAACTGTTTTGGCGAGCCGTTAAGAAAAATGACAAACGTTTCGATGGAGTGTTTTTTACCTGTGTTAAAACAACGAAGATTTTCTGTAAGCCTTCGTGTCCGGCGCGTTTACCAAAAAGGGAAAACATCTATTTTGTCGAAACAATTCTGCGGGCGGAACGAGATGGATTTCGTGCATGTCTTCGTTGCAAACCCAAAAATGCTTTCGCAATCGACCCGCAGGTTCAAACCGCGCTCGAGGCCTGCCGTTTGATCGATGAGAGTGAAACCACAACGCTAAAAAGTTTGGGAGAGGAGCTAGGAATAAGTCCCTATCATTTACAAAGAACTTTCAAGAAAATTATTGGCATAACTCCTAAAAAGTACTCGGAAGCCAGGAAAATAGCGAGATTTAAGGTCGAACTGAAAGAAGGTAAGGAAGTAGCGGAGGCAATTTACGGCGCCGGATATGGATCAAGCAGCCGTTTGTATGAAAACGTATCGGGGAAGTTGGGGATGACTCCCGCACGCTACAAGAGAGGGGGTGAGGGTGTGAAAATTGAATATGCAATAACGGATTCCGCTTTGGGAAGGCTGCTTGTAGCGCAAACCGAACGAGGCGTTTGCGGCCTGAAATTTGGAGACGCAGACAGACCTTTATTACAAGACCTCGAATCCGAGTATTCAAAAGCGGAAATTCGCGAGAATAAGAAGGGCCTTAAAACGTTTGTCGATATTATTTTGAAGTTCATTGAGGGCAAGGATACCGAGCTTGATCTGCCGGTTGATGTTCGGGCGACGGCGTTTCAGATGAAGGTTTGGGAGGCGCTTAGAAAGATTCCATATGGAAAAACCGTTACGTATAAACAGCTCGCGGAAAAACTCGGAAACCCAAAAGCAGTAAGAGCCGTTGCGAATGCCTGTGCGAGAAATCGTGTTGCGCTGGTGATTCCTTGTCATAGGGTGGTCGGAAGCGACGGAAAGATGACGGGTTACCGTTGGGGAATTGAGCGGAAAAAGAAACTCCTCGAAAATGAAGCGTTACACGAATAGATTCAACCGGCTGCTGTCGATGCGCGATTGGGTGTGCCGCAAGGCCAGAAAAACAACCCTTTTCGAGCCTTTCTTCCTAGATGCAACTTTTTGGTTTACAATCCCGTACATAGGTTCTTAAGAGTTCCAATTTACAATTTAGTCTGTTTCAAATGTTATGAAAAAACATATACTGAGTTTTTCAGTCGCATTTTGTGTATTTGTTTTAACGGGCGCTTTGAATGCCCAAACTGGATCGTATGCGATTACGAATGCAAGGATCGTTACGGTTTCCGAAGCCTCAATTTCAAACGGCACCGTAGTAGTTCGTGACGGCTTAATCGAAGCTGTCGGCGCAAATGCGCAAGCTCCCGCTGATGCAAAGGTCTTTGATGGAAAAGGGCTTACCGTTTATCCCGGCTTTTTCGATGCCAACACGAATCTCGGAATTAAGAAGGCGACGAGACCTGCCTCTTCCGCACCCGGACAAAGTCAATCGAATTCAAACTACCCGGCGGTTTTGCGACCAGAGCGCAGGGTGACAGATCGCCTAACTGCGGGTGATGCGCAATTTGCAACACAAAGAAACAATGGGTTTACGACCGTTTTGACCGGGCTTCCAGATGGCATTTTTAACGGCCATTCTGCGGTAATAAATCTTGCGGGCGATTCGGTGTCTTCAATGATTGTTCGTCCGGCGTTTGCACAGCACGTCACGTATCGAACTAATCGCGGCGGTATGTTTCCGACATCTTTGATGGGAACGTTCGCCGCGCTTCGTCAGATGTTTTACGACGCAAAGCGTCTTGACCAGATAAAGAAGATGTACGCGAAAAGCCCCCGTGGGTTAAAACGGCCGGAAGCCGATCCGGCGCTTGAGGCGTTAATTCCGATAGTAAACGGCGAGATGCCGATCGTGTTTAATGCGAATACGGAAAGACAGATTGTAAGAACACTCGATCTTGCCAAGGAATTTAATCTGAAACTGATTATTTCGGGTGGACACGAGGCAGGTAAATTGGCGAGCCGTTTGAAGGCGCAAAATGTACCGGTTTTGCTCTCGCTCAATTTCCCGGTCCGCACGCTTTCCGAAAACAAGAACGCTGATCCAGAACCTCTGAGAACCTTGAGATTGAGAGTTGAAGTTCCGAAAACGGCAGCGAAACTAAAACGAGCGGGCGTGAAATTCGCGTTTCAATCGGGTGGGCTTAAGAACCTAAAGGACTTTCTAAAAAATGCCGATTTAACGACGAAAAACGGGTTGAGTAAAAGCGATGCGATTCGCGCGATGACCCTGAGTGCGGCTGAGATCTTAGGAGTTAGCAATCAGTTGGGCTCGATTGAAACGGGTAAGATCGCAAATCTTGTCGTTATGAAAGGTGATGTTTTTGCGAAAGACAAAGCAATCACACACGTTTTTGTCGATGGAAAACTCTTTGAAATGCCGAAAAAACCGGCTAAGAAAAAGACAACCTTCGAGCCTACTACCGGTGGCGGTGCAGCTGCGAAGGCATTGAAATTGGATGGTACCTGGGATTTAGTAATCGAACCACCTGGGCAGAGCATCGAAGCGAAGCTGGTTTTAAATCAGCAGGGAAGTTCTCTTACGGGAACCCTTTCGTCGGATTTCTTTGGCACGGCAACAGTAAGAGACGGTGAAGTAACTGATAGCGGGTTTACATTTGATGTAACGCTTTCCGTGCAGGGACAAGAGATCGAAGTTTCGTTTTCGGGAGTTGTGACAGGAAATAAAGTGGAAGGAACTGCCGATACTGATCAGGGACCGGCGCCTTTTAGAGGAACCAGGAATCCATAGAAGAGAGTTCAGGGTTCAGAGTTTAGGGTTCAGAGTTTAGAGTTCAGGGTTCAGAGTTTAGGGTTTGGAGTTTAGAGTTCAGGGTTCAGAGTTTAGGGTTTGGAGTTTAGAGTTCAGGGTTTAGAGTTCGGAGTTGAAGAAGGATAGGAATGAGAAATAAGACTATTTTTTTGACGATAATTTTAATGGGTTTGTTACTGCCGGGGTTGGCGTTTGGCCAGAATCTTTTGATCAAGAATGCAACGGTGATGACGGCGGCTAACGGCACAAAGCAAAACACCGATGTGTTGGTAAGGAATGGCAAGATCTCGCGAATCGGTAAAAATTTGAAGGCGGGAAATGCGCAAGTTGTTGATGCCTCAGGCAAGTTTGTAACGCCCGGAATTATTGACGCTCATTCCCATGCGATGCTTGATTCGGTCAACGAAATTTCCTATGCGGTGACCTCGATGGCGAGAATTCGCGACGTGCTAAACCCAACCGACGTGACGATCTATCGTGCGCTCGCTGGCGGTGTGACGGCTGCGAATTTAATGCATGGATCCGCAAATCCGATCGGAGGCCTTAATACGGTTGTGAAGTTCAAATATGGACGCCCGATCGAGGAATTTTTGATTCCGGAGGCACCACCTGGAATAAAATTCGCCATGGGTGAAAACGTGAAACGTGCGCGGAATGCTCCCGGACAGCCGCGACGCTATCCCGCGACGCGTATGGGAACGCTTGAAGTAATGCGGGATGCTTTTGTAAGAGCGCGAGACTACAAAGACAAATGGGCGCGCTACCGTGCCGGTAGAATGAAATCGCCGCCAAAACGCAGCGTCGAACTCGACCCAATTGTCGAAGTTTTAGAGGGAAAGCGACTCGTGCATGCACACGGCTACAGAGCTGACGAACATTTGAACTTGATGAAGCTCGCCAATGAATTTGGCTTTACTGTCGCCACGCTTCAGCACGGACTCGAAGCTTATAAAATAGCTCCGGAAATTAAGAAGTACAATACAGGCGTCTCGATTTTCCTGGATTTTTGGGGCTACAAAATGGAAGCCTATGACACGATTCCTTACAACGCTTATATCCTTTGGAAAAATGGCGTAGTTGTTTCGATAAACTCGGATTCAGGTGAGCGAATCAGGCGTTTGAATTTGGATGCGGCTAAGGCAGTTCGTTATGGAGGTGTACCGGAGGAAGAAGCCTTAAAAATGGTAACGCTGAATCCGGCGAAGCAGCTTGGAATTGGTAAGATGACCGGTTCGATCGAAGTCGGAAAGGATGCCGACATTGCGATTTGGAGTAAGCACCCCTTTAGCGTTTATACGCGCGCCGAGATGACAATCATTGATGGAGAATTATTTTTTGATCGACAGAAAGACATCGCGATACGTAGCCAGCTTGAAGCGGAGCGCAAGCGTCTTGAAGCGATGGAGCCAAATCTTCCACCGAATAAACGCGGTAAATCGAAGAAACCCAAAACCAAAGCGAAACCAGCAAAAACTCCGATTCCTGAAGGAGGGGTGAAACAGTGAAAAACACGAACTACGGAATACGAATTACGAATCACGTGAAGTTGTTTTCAATACTGCTCACAGCTTACTGCTTACTGCTCACTGTCAACGCCCAAAACGGCGGTACGCAGCAAAATTTAATCGGAGTGTCCGGTACCTTTGCGATTACCGGGGCGAGGATTGTTACGGTTTCGGGTGCCGATATTTCTAAAGGTACGATTGTTATTCGAGACGGCAAAATTGCGGCTTTGGGTGCAAATACGCCCGTTCCTGGCGGTGCTACGCGAATCGATGGAACTGGTTTGAGCGTCTATCCGGGTATGATCGATGCCGGTACAAACATGGGACTGCTCGAGATAGGCAACGCCGTGATCGGTACGGTTGACGTCGCTGAAACAGGAAACATAAATCCAAATGCGAAAGCGATTCTTGGGCTAAATCCCAATACTTCTCATATAAACGTAACTAGGGTGGCGGGAATTACGATGGTTCAATCGATGCCGCGTGGTGGGATTATTTCCGGGCAATCTACAATAATAAACTTGAATGGCGCTACCCAGGACGAGATGGCGGTTAGGCCCCTATATGCGCTTGTAGTAAATTTCCCGACGATAAGCACTTTTGCAGGTTTTTCTCCAGGTGTCGGACCGCGATTTATCGATTTTGGTCAGGCGGTTAAACGTCGCGACAAACGCGTGAAGGAACTAAAAGAAGCGTTTGAAAAAGCCAAAAGATACGCAAAGGTGAAGACGGCTTTTTCGAGGAATAGTTCGCTTCCGAAGCAAAATACGGAACTAAAAATGGAAGCGATGTTTCCATATGTAAACGGATCGAAACCTATTATTTTCAACGCGCAGCGAGCTCGCGATATACGCGCTGTTGTTAAATTCGTGGAGGAGATGAAAGTCAAAGCAATCATCTATGGTGGCGCCGAAGCCTGGAAGGAAGCCGCCGCACTCAAAAAAAATAATATACCGGTGATTTACAATCGTATCCACAGCAACCCTGCGAGGCCTGACGATCCTTATGACACGTTTTTTGAAGCGCCTTCAAAGATGCAAAAAGCTGGAATAACATTTTGCATTTCGACGGGTAACAATGGCGCGATGGTGCGTGAATTGCCGTTTCAGGCTGGAATGGCTTCTGCTTATGGGTTACCGAAAGCGGAAGCACTTAAAGCCGTTACAATATATCCGGCGCAGATTTTGGGTGTCGGTAATATGGTTGGGTCGCTCGAAGTGGGGAAGGTGGCAAACATCGTTGTGACCGATGGCGATCTTCTCGAGATTCGTACAAACATAAAGCATATGTTTATCGGCGGACGACAGATACCTTTGACGAGTCGTCATACTGAGCTTTTTGAAGCGTTTAAGGATAGGAAACTTCCGCAGTAATCACAAAATAGATTGTTTTTCGCATACTGAGGGCGCCTTTCTCGAAAGCGCCCTTTTTAGTTGCTTCAAAAGGCTTGTAGTAGAATAAGAATTCAATGGGAAATCCTGTCAGCGAGATCGTTGAAAAACTAAATACCGAGCTGCTAAAGGAGCACAGCGGCGACACCGACCTCTTTGCTGATTTAACGGAAACTCAAAGTCAGCTCGGATTGCTTTTTGGAGACCGTCCGACGTGCCCCTTCCTGCGTCCGCTTTTTCTTTCGCGCGGAAAATATGATGAAATTTCGCATGCCGCGGAAATCGTTGCTGAAGCCGAAAAGCGTCTCACATATGCAGCTCTTGAGAACGATGATTTGCTTGATCGGCTTAATCTTACGGAACCTGAGAAACGATTGGCAAGAATCGACCCGGGTTACGAGGAAATCTGCGCATCAAGTCGTTTTGATACGTTTATTGCCGGCGACGGTTTTAAGTTTTTGGAGTTTAACGCCGAAACACCGGCCGGGGTAGGCGATCAAACACCGCTAGAAAAGGTTCTGGAAAAGGTTCCGACAATAAAAGATTTCCTTGGAAAAAATCCACATTGGCTACCGAAACCTCATCAAAAACTGCTGCAAGCTTTGTATACGTGTTACCGCGAATTTGGAGGGAAAAAGCACAAGCCCAATATTGCGATCGTCGATTGGGATGGCGTTTCGACCGAGGCCGAGTTTCACATTTTGAAGGACTATTTTGAGTCGTTGGGTTTTCGAACGCTCGTCGCCGACCCATTCGAGCTTGAATATAACGGTGAAAATCTACACGCCGATAGCTTTGAAATTGACATAGTTTACAAGCGCGTGTTGATCCACGAGCTACTCGAAAAGTGTGAGGATACACATCCGATCTTAAAAGCTTATGAGGACGGCAACTTATGCATTTGCAACTCCTTCCGTGTAAAAATACCACATAAAAAGGCAAGTTTTGCGATATTAACCGACGAAAAGTACGCTGATATTTTTACTGATAAACAGCTTGAAATGATCGGTAAATACGTACCGTGGACCCGGAAGGTTGAAGAAACGAAAACAGTGTTTGAAGGTGGGGAAATCGATTTGATGGAGTTTTTGCGCAAACATCGTGAGCGCTTCCTGATCAAACCAAACGACGATTATGGAGGTAAAGGTATCGTGCTTGGCTGGGAAGTAGCGGAGGGCGTTTGGGAAGCTGCTCTGGAAGAGGCGCTAGGGGATTCGTTTGTTGCTCAGGAAAGGGCGGCTGTAGAAAAGAAAGAATTTCCCGTTTTTGGTGAAGAAGTAAAACTCGAAAAACTCCTCGTTGATTTCGATCCATTTCTTTTTCGAAACCAGGTAGAAGGAGGAATGGTTCGTCTTTCGTCTTCGTCGTTAGTTAACGTAACTCAAGGCGGCGGGCAAACGGGGCTGGTTGTACTGGAAAACCTTTAGAAATTGTTGACGGCTCATCTTTTTTTCAATAATATGTAGTGCACTACATAAGCTGGGTTTTGAGATGAGCGAACAAGATTTTCTGAAACAACTTGGGTTTTTAAGTTTTGTGACGAGGCTTAAGCGTGTAAGCGATGCGATGCTGCATGATGGACGGAAGCTTTATAAAGAGCTTGGTATGGATATCGAGCCGAACTGGTATGTTGTTTTCAAACTGCTTCAGCAACGTGGCGAAATGACCGTAACCGAAATTGCTGATGAGATTGGTTTTGCGCATCCGTCGGTGATCACGATCGTAAACAAAATGCTCAAGGCGGGATATCTTGAGTCAAATCAATGCGAGATTGATAGTCGACGCAAGCTGCTGGATTTGAGCGAAAAGGCCAGGAGAGAACTTCCTGAGTTTGAAAAGATTTGGGATTCAGGCGTGACGGGGATAAAAAGGATGCTCGCCGATACGCACGCACTTGAGTTTCTGGATTCACTCGAAGAAAAGATTTCCGAAAAGGGGTTTAAGGAGAGGACGTTAAGGAGCCTTGAAAAGAAGAATGCGGTCAGTATTTCGGGGTTTGATGAGAAGTATGCGAAGGCCTATGCGGATTTGAACTATCAGTGGATAGGAGAGGGTTACGGAATCGAAAAGCATGACCGCGAGCAGCTGGATAATCCGCATGACTATGTTATTTCTAAAGGCGGCGAGATATTTTTTGCCCTTGTCGATGATAAACCGGTTGGGACGGTCGCGATGATCGAGATGAACGACAAATCATTTGAGCTCGCAAAAATGGCTGTTGACCCTGAGTACAGGGGTTTTAGCATCGGTAGCGCTCTCATGACGGCGTGCATAGATTACGCAAGATCCAAAGGAAAGAAGAGCATAATCCTCGAATCGAATACAAAACAAATACCGGCGATCAGACTTTACAGGAAGTTTGGCTTTCAAGAGATCGCCCCTGACCCAAACTCCCATTTCAAACGCTCAAACATACGGATGGAACTGCGCTTAGACAGCGAAGATTGATTTTCGTTTTATCCAGCGTCCGCTTGTAAAGTCGGGAATCTCCTGCGGCGTGCTTCCTTTTGCGATCGAACGCTCCGAAAGCGGTGTGATAACCATCATCGTTGCGCCGTCGTAAACGTCAATTGGCGGCGGAGCATTCCTCTTTACCGATTCCACAAAATCATTTAAGACAAAGAAATCCATTCCCCCGTGGCCGGCACCGGCAGCGACTGATTCAAATTTCTTCCAGAGAGGATGATCATATTTCTCAATGTAAGGAAGCGACGATTCCCAACGGTGAGACTTTGGACTCGTTCCTTCCAGGTAGATCTGATTGCCGTCTTTCATCCACAAACCCTTAGTACCCTGAACACGAAAAGCGAGAGAGTACGGGCGCGGGAGGTTTGTGTCATGGTGCAGGACGACAACTTCGCCGTTTGAAGTAGTAATTACCGTTGTCACGACATCGCCTAACTTAAAACGCAATTTTGCGTTGGGGTGATCTTTGCCTCCTTTATCGACAATGTAGTTATGCAAACCCCTTGCTTTCGTGGCGGTCGAAGTGAGGCTTGTAAGACGGTTTCCGCGATTTATGTCGATGTAGTTCATTATTGGGCCGAGACCGTGGGTGGGGTAGAGTTCGCCGTTACGTTTAATCGAATGCTGAGCACGCCACTTCGATTCGCTGCGGCCTTTTTCGCCGTATTCGACACCGGGTTGGAATTTTATATGCCTAAGATCGTGTTGGTAGCCGCCTTCAAGCTGGATGAGCTCACCAAACATTCCTTGGCGAACCATACGCAGGATCGCCATCACATCGCGCCGGTACGAGACATTTTCAAGAAACATCAGATGCGTGCCCGTTTCCTCGTGTGTCCGGACAAGACTCCAGCACTCTTCAACGGAACTTGCACCGGAAACCTCCAGGCCTACATACTTTCCCGCTCTCATTGAATCGACGGCCATCGGTACATGCCACAGCCAGGGCGTGCTTATGATCACTGCGTCAAGATTCCGTTCATTCAAAAGGTCGCGATAAGAATAATCACCGGCTGAAAATATTTTAGGCCTCCTGCGACCGGCTTTGGAGATCATGCTTTGAGCAATAGTCAGTCGGGTTTTGTCGATGTCGCATATTGCCCTAACCTCAACATCGCTCCGCTTAAGGGCATTTTTCAGATGCCATGTACCGCGAAGCCCAACGCCTATAAGACCCAAGCTGACTTTTTGATTCTCATTCCCAAGCGTGTTTTTGCCGGCTGCCGCCAAAGACAAACCGGTAATCGCCGAGGTCTTTATAAAGTCTCTTCGTTTCATAATTCTCGTGCTCCTTAAAGAAGATCAGCGCGTAGTTTTTTCCAAAGTGATATCAAGATAAACGTAAATACAGACGCCAGCAGCGTCAATACAGTCGCGACCACATATCTGCCGTAAAGCCAGTAACCGGTCGCAAAAAGTACAAAATAGATCAAAAATGTTCCGACAATCATCGCCAGAATTCCTCCGGCGAGATTCGACTTTACGGAATCTTCCTGCAGCTCAATTCCCTCGCTTTTGGCTTTCCGAAGAACCGGATCCCATCCTTTTCCGCCAGGCTGAATCTGTTTATAAAAGGTGTTGAGTGTTTCGTCGTTTTCCGGTCGGGTTACATACGTGACTAATAGCCAAGCAACTGTTGTAACCAGTACTACAAACGGAAACTTGTAGTAATCCTCGAAAACGCCCGTTTCGCCAAACAGCAAAGTGCCGACAGCCGTGCGCGAAATCAAAAGCGAAACGATTCCCGATACCGTCATAGCTGCAATCTCGCTCCAGGCATTGATTCGCCACCAAAACCAGCGGAGTATAAATATCAAGCCCGAACCGGCTCCAAACATTATGATGATCTCAAAAACCTGCAGCGCATTGGTAAACGAAAGGGCAAAGGCCGCGCTGACTATCATCAAAAGAACCGTAGCGATGCGTCCGACATTTACAAGCGTCTTTTCAGAGGCATTCCTGTCGATCGTTTGGCGGTAAAAATCGTGAACGAGATAGGACGCTCCCCAGTTCAGATGGGTTGAGATCGTGCTCATATATGCGGCGACGAGAGACGCCAGTACAAGGCCAAGCAAACCGCTTGGTAGAAACGTCAGCATCGCCGGATAAGCGAGATCATCGCCGAGTTTATCAACGGAAATCGCCGGAAAAGCTGTTTGAAGACTTGCTAGGTCAGGGAAAACAACTAATGACGAAAGCGCGAC
Organism: Aridibacter sp.; assembly: GCA_965216195.1. Lineage (GTDB taxonomy): Bacteria > Acidobacteriota > Blastocatellia > Pyrinomonadales > Pyrinomonadaceae > Aridibacter. Next base: position 502,455 of record OZ244151.1, read on the forward strand.
TAAAATCCACGCCCACGGGCGCATGGCATAGTGCATTAAGTTAAACAAAAACACCGCACCAATCGCGTGATTTTCGTCCTTTGCCGCAAGCATACGTTGCGCTACATAACCTCCGCCGCCTGGTTCGCTGCCCGGATACCAGGCGCTCCACCATTGAACCGCAAGCGGGATTATAAGTAATGTGTAAAGGAGTCGTGTGTCATTAAAGTCAGGAAGAATAGAGATCTTTCCGGCGACATTTGGATGAGTCAAAAGCGCCGATAGCCCGCCGACGGCTTCGTGACTTACGGAAACGTAGGCTGCTCCAAACGCCCCGACCATCGCAACAAAAAACAGTATAAAATCCGTATAAACGACACCCCGAAAACCGCCTAACGTGCTGAAAACAACCGTCACAAAGCCCGCGATCCCGACGGTCACAAGTGGTGGGAGGCCAAGCATCACTTCACCGATCTTAATCGTCGCGAGCGTCACGGCGCCCATCATCAAAACGTTAAGAATAAGTCCCAGATAGAGCGCGCGAAAGCTCCGCAGAAACTTCGCCGGTTTTCCGCCGTAACGGAGTTCGTAGAATTCGAGGTCGGTAGTAACTTCCGATTTTCGCCAGAGGCGCGCGTATATGAAAACGGTCAGCATTCCCGTTAAAAGAAAAGCCCACCAAACCCAGTTTCCCGACACACCGTTTTTGCGAACTATGTTGGTCACGAGGTTTGGGGTGTCGGTGGAAAACGTCGTCGCAACCATCGACATTCCAAGAAGCCACCAGGGGATATTTCGACCCGAAAGAAAATACTCGTTGGTATTTTTCCCAGACTTTTTCGAAACCAGGAATCCGATCGTCAGTATGAGAAAAAAGAGACCGAAAATGATAATGTAATCTAGCGCGGCCAGCTGCATGAATTCCTCAAGTGCTCGCGAAAATACGATTTGCGTTTGTACGGATTATTGGATGATATCCGACGCGGGGCGAAAGTTAAAATTGGCGATATGGACGGAGTGGCACTTGTAATTTTGGCTGCCGGAATGGGAAGCCGTTACGGCGGGACGAAACAGCTTGATGCAGTGACCGAATTTGGCGAAACGATCATTGATTTTTCGATATACGACGCTGCCAGAGCCGGTTTTTCGAAGGTTGTTTTTGTGGTTCGGGAATCAATCCTTGAGGAATGCATTAACAACTTCGGGCCGAAGCTTGGTTGGCGAATCGACGTAGAGTTTGTTTGCCAAAGAATCGAGGCGGTTCCGAAACGTTACTCGGGAATTACACGCCGCAAACCCTGGGGAACTGGCCATGCGCTTTTGAGCGCGCGGGAAGCCGTTTCTGGGAATTTCTGCGTCATCAATGCTGACGACTTCTATGGCCGGAAGACTTTTGAGATGATGAGGAAACATCTTCATGAAACCGATCGCTTGGGCACGAGCTTTTCATTGGCGGCCTTCATTTTAGAAAACACTTTGTCGGAGAACGGGACCGTTTCAAGAGGCGAGTGTTTCGTTGATGGCCGAGGATTCCTGAAAAGCGTTGTCGAGCGAACTGCTATTGAGAAAAGCGAGGGCAGAGTTCACTATCGGGATGGCGAGGAGCAGGTCGCGCTTGAGACGGAAACTTTGGTTTCGATGAACTTTTGGGGGTTTACACCGCAGGTTTTTGATGAACTCGCACTCGGGTTTGAAAAGTTTCTTAATGAGCGTGCGGAAGACGTTGAGGCTGAGTACTTCCTGCCGGCGGCGGTTGACGGAATGATTAAGAGCAAGACTGCGGCAGTTAAAGTGTTGACGACAGATGCGCAGTGGCTCGGCGTTACATACATGGGAGATCGCGAACGGGTTGCGGAAGAGATTAAAAAAATGAAAGAGCAGGGGGAATATCCGAAACGGCTTTGGGATTGATGTTTGAACTCGAAAATATATTCAATAATTTTGATGTCGAAAGCGAGTTTCGCGAAGGGGTCGAGCTGGGTGTAGGGCACATAAACGACACCTATCTTATTCGCACAAAAAGTGAGCCTGACTATGTCCTCCAGCGAATAAACCACCTTATTTTTCCGGACGTTCCGGCTCTTGTCAGAAACAAAGTCTTGATCTCTGACCATCTTCTGCGAGCTCTCAGCGGCATACCTAAACGCGAGTTGCACCGGCGCGTTTTGAGCTTTGTCCGAACAAAGTCGGGTGAAAACTACCACCGCGACCATGACGGAAACTACTGGAATTTGACCGTTAACATTCACGGCTGCATGACATATGAAAGGGTGACAAGTGGAAAAGTTGCGTTTGAAGCCGGACGTCTTTTTGGGGAGTTTCTTTATCTGACGCGCGATTTTGATGCATCGAGGCTTTCGGAAATTATTCCGGATTTTCATAAGATGTCGTATCGGTTTGAGCAGTTTGACGCCGCACTTGAAGCGGCTTCGGGGGAGCGTAAAGATTTAGGCGATGAGCAGATCTCGTTTGCAAATGAGAACCGCATAGAAATTCAAAGACTCGAAACGCTGATCGCAGACGGTAAGATTCCGATTCGGGCGACCCACAACGATACCAAGATCTCAAATGCCCTGTTTTCTCAGGATGACGAAGCACTTTGTGTCATAGATACGGACACGGTGATGCCGGGGATCGTCCACTTTGATTTTGGCGATGCGGTGAGAACGATCTGCAACACCGGCGACGAAGACGAACGCGATCTCGATAAAGTGAATTTTAACCTCGAATACTTCGAGGCCTTTGTTAAAGGGTTTGTCGGCGAAATGCGTGGTGATCTGTCGGATGTCGATGTTGAGAATTTGGCCTTTAGCGCAAAGGTTATGACCTTTATTGTCGGGTTAAGGATGCTCACCGATTTTCTCGAAGGCGATATTTACTTTAGAACGAAATACGAAACACACAACCTGGATCGCGTAAAAAGCCAGTTTAAGCTGGCGAACGAGATAGAGAAAAACATGGCGGCGATGGATAGAATTGTTATGGCTGAGGTTGAAGCGCGTTGACCGAGTCATGTAGAACAGGCTGTTAGCCTGTTTGTTTCCGCAGCCTAAGAGTAAGCGCGGGCTCTTTTCTATATGAACGTTGTCCTTTTGGGTGCCCTCCTTCACAGTCGGGCTACAGACACGCCGCCTGAAGGCGGGACTCCAAACGGCTCCAGACAGTTCGGTGTTGACGCGGGCTCGTCGTCCGAAGAACATATTCTACGGCTTGAACTTTTCCGCGTAGTCTTTATCAACCAGCGTTACGCCGTCCTTTTTTGCACCTTTAATTATGGTTTTTAGCGCCATTTTTCGGAAGATCTTTGGCACGGCCGTAAGTGATTCACAAGCCTCCATAGAAAATTCCACATCCGGATCAAGTTCATCACCTAAGATTTTTATTTCCTCTGCATCAGACATAGGTTCTCCTATACTAAGTTCAATTGTTTAACGATCGAAGTGTTCTATAAATTGTATCTGAAGCTGTCGCCGCGAAAACAGGATTTGATCAGTTCCAACACATCACCCTTGCCATTGCGATAAAGCAGATCGATCGCCAGGACTGGTGCGTGGGGTTCTATATCGAGGTATTTTGCCACATCCGGATCAGCAGAAATGGCTTCAAATCCGCGCTCAACACCGCAGTTCGTTTTGCTTGGATAGTCGCGATAGAAATCCAGCAACTCCTTATCAGTCATAAGTTCGATACGACTCCGGCGGGCTACGTCAGCCAGAACCTGCATCTGCAAATACGCTATCGGTTGCCCCTCGGTAAGTAACCCTACCGTTGCCTGAAAATATGGGTCGTCCGCGGATGCCTCAGGGAAACCCGCGAAGCCGACCGCGGCAGGATCGATCCACTCCTTTTTTAAAAGTTGCCATTCGGGATTGAGCCCCTGGGCTAAAAGATGGTCAGTAAGGCTCAGTTGCTTAGAGGGGTCATTACTAATCTTTCCGTCACGAACAAACGTACCACGTCCGTGTTGGCGGTCGATGAAGCCCTCGTTTTTAAGTAAATCCATCGCTTTGACGATAGTGATTCGGCTAACACCATATTCCTCAGTCAGTTTCCTCTCAGAAGGTAACGGCTGGTTGGTGTCAAACTCACCGTCACGAATACGCTCCAGCAATGAAGAATACACTTGGAAGTAAAGGGGCATGGGTGTCGATGTATCAATTAAGGTCATTTTCAGCAACTAAACAAAAGGCCAGCTTGAATTGGTTATGTGGATATATCATAGACTAAATCGGGCTACATGCCTATTGTCGTAATTGGGTTTAGTGGTCAGGTGGCGGCTAAAGATGATACTAAGGCTTGAATTAAACCGAAAATAACCGTACGATTGGACATGTCCACATGTTAAATATTAATTTTTGCTGCAAAGGCAAATTGAATCGGAAAGTAGCAAGCGAATCAGCATCTTCTGAACCGGGGGAGGATTATTATGTACATTAACTTTTGGTACGCGATGGAAGAATCGCGTAACCTGACCGCGGATAAGCCCATACAGGTTCGAGCGTTGGGGCAGAATTTCGTATTGTTTCGAGATAAGGAAGGCGCAGCCCACTGCATGCATGATGTGTGTTCACATCGCGGCGGTGCTTTATCAAAAGGTAAATGCAAGGATGGCAACGTTGAATGCCCTTATCACGGCTGGCAATTTTCTGGTGCCGGCGACTGTACTTATATCCCCTCGCAGGGTGCGGCCAATCAAAGGATTCCCGCCCGTACGCGAATCGATTCGTATCCGGTTCAGGAAGAAGTTGGGCTCATTTTTGCATTCCTGGGCGACCTACCCGAAGAGGAACGGCCGCCACTCAATTCACCCAGCAACAATGCCACAAAAATTGACTATTCCGGAGCCGATGGGCAGAAATGGCGCTCGGTAGCGCAGAATTGGTTTGTTAACGCCAATTACGAACGCTGTGTCGAGAATGGTATGGATCCGGCCCACAATGAGTTTGTACATGCTGCTCATGGTTTTGGCGGTAAATATGCTGAAACCTACAAAGTAAATCAGCTGGATACCATGGAGCACGAGTGGGGGCAGGGTTTTATGCACTGGTTCGACGACGCTCCAGAAAGTATTGCGGAGGCCTTGCATAAGGCCGGCGAAGCGGTGGAACGCGGCGGTAGGGAAGCGGGCGCGGGTCATTCCGGTCCCAATCAGGTGTGGACGCATATCCATATATCGCCGGAGAAAAAACTTCACCAGTACTTATACGAAACTCCAATAGACGAGTACAAGACACACGCATTTAACGTGCAAATGTCTAACTTTCTCGACGAAGATGTAGTGGATGATGACGATATTCGCGAAATGAACGCCACGATTGCAGGTGAGGATGTTGTTGTATTAGAGGATATTTATCCCTTACGTACTCCTGATACGCTCGCCAGTGAAGTAATGATGGCACACGACAAACCGCTGATTAAGTATAGGCGTTTTCTTTCGGAGTGGGATAAACGCGGCTGGCGGATTGATTCGCGCGCAGTCGAAGAAGCACAGAAGAATAGCAACAAGTGTTTTGCTATTCCATCCCCACGCCGTCGTACAGAAAAAGGCTGGGTTTTCGACCCGGTGCCGCTTGTATCGGGTGAATAATGGATAATCTGCAGTTAGCTCAACGTGCGCGAATAGGGGTATTAGTACCGGCAACAAATACCGGTGTCGAATACGACCTACAACAGTTCAGCTTCCAGAATGTGACGTGGCACGTAAGCCGCTTCTGGGTGCCAATTCCCAACTGGGGGACGGCAGGTGAAGAGGAAGGGGATGGAGTCGATAATGCATTCGAGCGCTTCCTTGTCAGTATACGCCCGGAGCTTCCGCCGAGTATAAAAAGTGTTATGGCGGGTGATCTGCACCACGTCTTGTTGGGAATGTCTGCGGAAACCTTTTGGGGTGGGAAGGAAGGCAATATTGAATTTGAGCGCAGAATTGTCGAAAGCATGGAAGAGGCTAAGGCTCTTACTCCGCAGGGGGATATGACAATTGATCGCCCTGTAGGTTTGACCACCGGTGCGGGTGCCATCGTTGAAGCGCTAAATGTTTTTGGTGCAAAAAAGGTAGCTGTTATTAATCCTTATCCGGATGTAGGCGGCGATAATGTCAGGCAATTCTTTGAGGATATGGGCTTTGAAGTCGGTAAAATCAAATGCCTTGGTCGAGCCAATGCGTGGGCAATAGCGGAAACACCGATACCAACTGTGCTGGATGCCATAAAAGAAGTTGATGCTGATGACGTGGATGCGATTGTTCAGGCCGGCACCAATTTATCTACGGTAGATATTTTCCCGGCATTGGAGCACCTGCTGCAAAAGCCTTTGTTGCCTATTAACATCGCGTCGATGTGGCACGCCCTTCGCGCCTGCAGGATTAACGATCGTGTGCATGGTAAAGGGCGCCTGCTGGAAGAGTTTTAGTCGGGAAGCAATGTCGATAGCGCGGTGGGTGCAAGATCAAAAAAATGCTAATGAATTTCATTGACTTTGTGTATGAATAGCCTGTCTATCCGAAATTGAAAAGTACAAACTTAAGGAGATCAACATGACTGAACAAGCCGAACGTATCGTTACACCGATTATTGATATTTGGAAAGATGCGCCGCAAACGGATACGACTGAAAGTTTTAAGCGTCTGTGGTCAATTCTGGACGAGATGCATCAAAAAATTGTGAAGCGTTTTGAACTTGAGCGGGACCCATGTTGTGAGGATCTCATCAATTACACGGCGCCAACGGGGATTACCGGTAATACGGAAGTTTACAGCGGGCCTGAAGTGGATTGGTACGTTCATTCCTGGTGTGGAGATACCAACAGGGGCTTTAGCAATATGCACATCACGATTACCCTGGGGCCGCAGGTTCTTGTGCCCAATTTTGGCTGTGCATTGGGAACCATTCCCAATCTATTTATGTACAACGACTACATTCCCCGGGTGGATACCTGGACTAATATCGACTATGTCGATGAGTTTTATACAGAAGTAAACGAAGAGTTTTTAGCCTTTGCTGAAGACAGTCGTTTTCAGCCGTTTGTTAGTCGAGACTTGTTTACTCGTTTTGCAATGACACCGACTGCAGTGGGGTACAGCGCCGAACCCGAAGATGAGGTATATGACAAGATACGGGAAATATATTTAGCTCGTTTGGAGCGCTGGCTGGGCTGGGTCGATCAGGCGCCAAAGACACCCGTGGAAATTCGCGAGAAGATCGCTGAGAGAGATCACATCATCCGCAGGAATATATGTGAGCGTGACCCGGCAAATAACATGGCTGATATGTTATATGGAGAGGAGTTGGGTAATCGTTTGGTGAAAACCATCTCAGCCCAGTGCCGCACCTTGCCGCGTCCGAGTTTAGCTAATACGGTATCGCCCGCCTGGAACCCAAATGAGTCGGGCGAGAACAAGCCAAGAAACTATTGAGCAACTTCCGAGGCGGAGTTAGCTTGATCAGAGAAAAATAGACATATTTACGCAACTTAATTGGATATGTCCTCATAGCCATTATGATATAATCCTATGGCATTGAGCCAACTCGAACGGTACCCGGAACGATATAAACAAAAATAGGAGAACGTTATGCCACTAACCGGTGAGATTTTAGTAGAAAAAATGAGCGATGAAGAGCGGGAGCGAGCTAGTTTGGTTGAATCGGTGCTGCCGGCATTAGCCGAACAAGCAGAAGCGGTGGATCAGGCCGGGGAGTTTTATATGCCCCATGTGGAAACGCTTTCAAAGGCCGGCTTGCTTGGTTTGATGGTACCCAAAGAGTACGGCGGCCTGGGAGGTTCGCTACGTGATCTTCTGGCGGCGACATTCGCGATGGGTACAGCCTGTCCATCAACGGCGCTGTGTTATTTCTTTCAGTGCTCTGCCACTTCGCGCGGTCTGTTGTTATTGAAGGCTCTCGATGAAGGGTTATTTGAAGCGGACGAGGCACCAAAAGTGCGCGCGTGGGCGGAAAAGCTACTGCGGCTGATTGGTAAAGAGGGCAAATGGATGGGGAACTACACCAGTGAAAACAAGAAATCTGAAAAAGCCAAGCTGACGATTGAAACGGCCGCAAAAAAAGTCTATGGCGGCTACATGCTTAATGGCGTAAAATCCTTTGCCTGTGCCTATGGCGTTGCGGACTACTATATGGTGACCGCATGTATCGAAGGTAACGGTACAGCCGATGATTTATGCACGTTTATTGTCGACAGTTCATCGGCGGGATTGGATAAACGCATTGAATGGGATGCTCTGGGTATGCGCGGCAGTGCAACCAATGGCTTGGTAATGAAGGATGTGTTTGTGCCCGACGATTTTTCGCTCGCGCTGCCCGGAGCATTTTCGAAAAGTCTGGCCGTAAGCCGCGGTTCATTTGTGGGTAATCAACTTGCTGGCGCCGGTGTGTATTTAGGAGTTGCTTATTCGGCTTATCAATTCACCGTCGAAAAATTAAGAACGGCTACCTTTAAAGATACGGGCAAACCACTGGGAACCGGTCCCATGTACGCGCAGCTGCTTGGGGACATGATGACCGATTTTCATACGGCCGTGTTGTGGCTGCGCAGGCAGTTGGAACTGGAGACTTCGGAGCCTCCTTTACTACCTAAAACCGAGGTCATACAAATGTGGCGGCTCTGTAAAGGTCAGGTAGCCGAGTCTGGATATCAGTTGGCAACCAAGGCACTAAAAGCAGCAGGTACCAGTGGTACATTGAATAACGCCATACCTTCCAGAGCGCTGCGTGAGTTAGCCATGGGTATTGTACAGGCCTATCCGGCCGAGCGTGGTCGTTTAGATGCGGCCGGCATTGAGATTTCGGGTGAGCCAGAGGCGCTGTTTGCCAGCTAACGGTGGCGAGGTGCTATGAATAATTTGTATCTTTTTACGAAGACAGCTAGCAGTATAATTTAAGAGGGAATCAGTCATGAGTATTGATCTAACGAAAACGAGAGATCGCAGCCAGCGTGATGAAAACAACTTTCTGGTCAATTATGTGGGTTACCGGGCCAAGATCGGAGTCATTATTCCGTCGACTAATATTTCGGTCGAGTATGACTGCCAGAAGATTATTCCATCAGGTGTAGTTTGGAATTTTGCACGCTTTTTTATTGAGCATCAAAATATTAGTACCAACGAGGATTTCATCAAGTTTTTGGAGTTGCTACGGCCGCAAATCAGCATCGCCGCGCGTGATGTGAAAACTGCAAAACCTGACCATATTATGATGGGAATGTCTGCTGAGACTTTTTGGGGTGGCGTAGATGGTAATAACGATTTTGTACAGCGTGTGGAGGATCAATGCGGTGACCTCAACATCACAACGGGAGCAAACTCCGTCTTGGCAGCCCTGGATGCGTACGGGGGGCATGAAAAAATTAAGAAGCTGGCCGTACTGGGGCCTTACCAACCTGTCGGTGACGAAAACGTACGACGGTTTTTTGAAGAATCAGGTTATGAACTCAATGTGGCAGGCCTAAAAGCAGCAAATGCTACAGATGCTATCGCCTTAGTAACGGAGCCCGAAATAATGGATGTAGTGCGGCAGATCGATGGTGATGATGTAGACGCGATTGTGCAGGTAGGCACCAATCTTTCTACGGCAAATATTTTTCCGACCCTCGAAAAGTGGTTGGGTAAGCCGTGCATCTCAATTAACGTTGCTTGCTGTTGGCATGCGCTTCGTGCTTGCGGTGTGAATGATAAGTTTGAAAACCTCGGTCGCCTGCTGGAAGAGTTTTAACGCATCGGGCTCAACGGAAAGTATTAAACCAGGTGAAAACTATGAGTGAGCAACTCCCGATATTGATTTCCGGAGCAGGACCGACGGGCCTTACGCTGGCTTTGGCTTTAGGCAAGGCGGGCTACAAGGTTGAAGTATTTGAGGCGGAGCAGCAATTAGCAGATGAGATTAGAGCGAGCACAATTCATCCGGCGACGCTGGAGTACTGGGATACTTTAGGCGCCGCAGATCGAATCATCGACAAAGGATTGAGATCATACTCATTAGAATTTTATGAGCGTGAAACAAAAGAATGTGTAGCTAAATACGACTACGAATTGATCAGCGGGGACACCCGGTTTCCTTTCCGATTGCAATGTCCGCAAAACGTCGTCACGCGTGAGCTGCTGCCTGCCGCCTTGGAAACCGGCAATGTGTCGGTGCATATGTCGCATGCCAGCCGCAGGTTTGAAGATCATAGCGATGCCGTCACGCTTTATGTCGATTCACCGACGGGAAAAGAGTTGGCGATAAAGGGCAGCTATTTATGTGCATGCGATGGTCCGCGCAGTCCAGCTCGTATACAGCTGGGCATCAGTTTTCCCGACGTTAGCGTTTACGAGGATCGCTTCCTTTTGATTGGTACTGATATCAACTTGCAGGAAATCTATCCCGGAATAGGTTCGGTGGCCTATTTCTATGACCCGGACGAATGGATTATTTGTATGGAATTGCCAGGTATGACCCGGACGGTTTTTCGTATCCCTCCCGATGCAGACACGACGGATCTAAAGAGTGACGAGTCTTGTCGTGAACGCCTGGAAAAGGTCGTTGGGCCTGATTACGCCTACGATATTAAGGTGGTTAATTACTACAGCGTACTGCAGCGGGCTGCTGAGACATTTCGGATCGGTCGGGTTTGTCTTGCAGGTGATGCGGCCCATCTAAACAACCCTACTGGCGGGCAGGGATTAAATAGCGGGGCGCAAGATGCAGCCATGCTGGCAGATGCACTGGACCGGGTTTTGCGGGGAGCGCCGGAAACACTGCTTGATGAATACTCAGACACAAGACGCGATTATCACCGAAACATGGTGCAGCAGAAAGCGGCTAAAAACTACTCAGATTTAGTACTTGTCGATGATAAGGAGCGTGAGCAACGCAATGCGGCAATGAAGGAAGTGGCGAAAGATCCGAAACAGGCAAGGGAGTATTTATTAAAAGCCTCGATGCTTGATCACAGAATCTAAGAACGCCTAGTCGCGGAGCTTAGAATGCGTGTCAGTAGCCCGGCGTTAGCGTGGGGTTTTGTAGTTCACGTGAACATGTTTCGAAGGGAGCCCTTCTTAACAGTCGGGCTACTGACACGATGGCCGAATAAGTCGTAAAAACCTAAAAAAATAAACAGGCTAACAGCCTGTTTTACCTTTTGCGAAGAGGTTTTAATTGTGGCGCACCCGACAGGATTCGAACCTATGACCTCTTGATTCGTAGTCAAGCACTCTATCCAGCTGAGCTACGGGTGCGCAAGAACATACAGCCTACAAATACCACGTTTTTATGTCAAGGAATCGGAGGGAAAGTAAAAAGGGAAAGTAAAAAAGGGAAAGTAAAAAAGTGAAAAGTGAAGGATTGACAACCTCTCCTGTCCATACCAGGATTTCGTTATTCGTTATTCGGCGTCTGACATCCAACATCTGACTTCTCGCATATAGCTTCCGATTTCCTACTTTGCAAAATAGCCGGGACGTGTGCGGGAAATTAGTTCGGGATTATTAACTTTGATTTTGATCTCACGCCATTTTCCGTCGCGCTTTTCGTTCCGCGGTTGGTACTCAATTGTATATAGTGAGCGAACGTTTGCAGCTACCTGGGCATAAAGCCTACCCATTTCTTCCAGGCGGTTTATAGCGTTAAGCGTTCCGCCAGTTCGCTCTGCAAGGATCTTTAGGCGCGAGCGGGCTATCGAAAACATCTCAACTTGAATCGGAAGCGGATCGGCAAGTTTTGAAGGGTCGCCGGTCGGCAGCGCGAGCGGAAAAATCGTAACACCTTGATTCGCAGCATTTGCCAAAACACTATTCAATTTCCCGTTTCGCTCAGGCGAAATAGCGTTTTTCATATCCTTATCGTCCAATTTCGAAAGAATTACGCGGTCCTGATTTCTGAGCGCCGTGTCTACGCCGTCGGTTAAAACGATAATTGCTTTTCTTCGATTCTTTTCTTTCAGAAGCTTTTTGAGCGAAACCTCGAGCGCTTTATAAAGTTGAGTCTTACCACGACCGTTCGCAGCACCGATCGAATGAAACATTCTTCTTCGGTCGGCTGTGAAGTCGTTTAAAACATTGACCTTGTCGTAAAACTCGATGATCGCTACGCGATCGTCCGGCGCAAGGGCGGTAACAAAACGGCGGGCCGAGGTTTGAATCGTCTGGCGAAAACCCAGCGTCGAGCCGCTCATATCCAAGATCATAACTACTGAAAACGGCGAAACAGTAGGCTCAAATCGCGTTATCTTTTGCTTAACTCCATCCTCATATAGCTCGAAGTCATCTCGATTCAGCGTTGTGATCGGTTGCCCAGAACGGTTAACGACACCCACGTTGAGCCTTACTAAAGTGGAGTCAACGCTGATAACGTCATCGTCTTGTGCCAAGACTGAAAACGCCGAGCAACATACGGCGATTAGAACGAGTAATTTGAATATAAAACGCATAGTAAAAAATACAGATGTTCAGACGCGAAAAAAAACACGGTGGTTGTACGGAGACTAACCGCGAAATATCTTAACATCTGTCTCTGTATGAGTTATAATCTCAAGAATTATTCGGATTTGGAAGCATCGAAGGATCAGAGTCCGCGGCGTAAGCTCAAACTCCTTCAACCTCAACGCTTAGGGGGCTATGTTGTATAAGCCAACATATTGTTGTAATTGCGGGGAAAAGATCGAACGACTTGATTGGAACATCTTCACCAACAGACGGTTTTGTGCGCTTTGTGAAACCGAATTTAAGTTTGAAGATATTCTCAAGAAGATTGGGATGTTTTTTCTTGCAGTATTGGGTGTTTTTGGTGTTGGGAGTTATCTTTCCGGTGAAGGGAAGAAGGCGAAATTAGAGATCTCGGAAGTCAGTATTTCGAAACCTGGGGTTAAGGTGGCCAATGAGAAGCCATCTCCCCAGATGCAAACTGAGCAACAAAAAACTTCGAGTGAGATTGAAAAAAAATCCGCGATCGAAGGTTCCAAACCAGAGAAGGCGGAACCAGTAGCTCCCAGGCAATCGAAGGCAAAAGAGCCACCGAGGTTGGGAGGAAGCCAGGCGCATTTGCAAAAGAAGGCTGAGGAGCCCGTCTATTTTTGTGGGGCGGCTACAAAAAAAGGAACGCCTTGTTCGCGAAAAGTGAAAGGAGGCGGAAGGTGCTGGCAGCATCTTGGAAGAGAAGCGATTTTGTCGGAAAAGGAGTTGTTGATAAAAGAACACTAGCCAAAATCGAGAAATTTTGGGAAACCAGGCGAAAAAATAAAAATGAAACCATTACCCCCCGGCGCGTTACTACAAAATAGGTACGAAATTGGCAGCCTGATCGGCAGAGGCGGAATGGGGGAAGTCTATCTTGCAGTCGATAGAAGGCTCGGCCATTCCGTTGCGTTAAAGCGCACTACCGTTGGAGATGATGTAGCTTTGGCAGAAGCCTTTGAGCAGGAAGCCCGGACTTTGGCGCAGCTCCGCCATCCGGTTCTTCCAAAGGTCAGCGACCACTTCCTCGAAGATGGCGAGCAGTTTCTCGTAATGGATTACATCGACGGCGAGGATCTTTCGACGCGGCTTAAAGACGCGAATAAACCTTTTCCCTTAAACTGGGTTCTCTTTTGGGCGGATCAGTTGTTGGAGGCATTGGAGTATCTGCACAAATACAATCCTCCGATTATTCATCGCGATATCAAACCGCAAAATCTCAAATTAACTCCTGAAAATAATGTCATCTTGCTTGATTTTGGATTGTCCAAACAATCCATCGGGGACACAAAGGTTACGAGTTCTGGAAGCATCGTAGGCTACACCCCGCATTACGCACCGATGGAGCAAATTCGCGGAACTGGGACGGATGCTCGGAGCGATATTTATTCACTTTGTTCTACGCTTTACCATCTCTTAACCGGTGAGGTACCGCCTGACGCGCTTACCAGGGCTGACGCACTGTTGGCCGGCTCGCCAGATCCATTGAAACCCTTAACTGGCTTGAATCCGGAGATTTCAGAAGAATTGTCCGAAATTATTATCAATGGAATGGAGATCAGTCAGGAGAAGCGCTTTGGCTCGGCGCGGGATATGCAGAAGGAATTGCGAAGGGCGTTTAATTCATTACAGGATTCAATGTCTGCTGAGACCGTCGCATTTAATGTCGCCGATGAGGATTTTAGTGGCGCCGATGAAAAAACTGAAGTTATTTCCGGTGCGGAGTTGGGAGCTATCGTCCCCGGAGCGGAGGTATCTGACGACAGCGGTGATGTTTCGACATCTGATTCGCTGGCCGGCGCGGAAGAAGACTTTTCCGCTGATAAGAAAGAGGTCATTAATAAGAATGATGTAAGAGAAATCGCTGAAGACGAAAACTTTGACTCGACGATGAAGAAGGGTATTTTCCCTGTCGAGGAAGTTTCTGAAGAGAGTGAACCGGTGACGCAGGAATATCCTGCAGTTGACGAATTTTCCGATACAGACGAAGCCAATGTTTACGAGACGAGCGAAGACGTCGGGGACGTGGTTGAAGATTTTTCGGAGCCCACGCCCTTAGCTGATGAAATAGAGGAAGCCGAAGATAGTTCTCTTCCTGCTGCGACTGTGCCGCTAATTTCTTTGGATTCTGAGGCTCAAGACGTCGTCGATGAAGGGGGAGATGAACGGGTTTCGATAGGGGATTCGGAGAATGTCGAGCAGAAGGATTTTACGGAGCCGGAAGCTGTGCCTGAAAAGGAAAATTCAGCGGCGGTTGCGGCAGCTTCGAGTGAGAAGAGTTCGACTGGAAAATATTTGGCGGTCTTGGGCGGTATGGGTGCGCTGTTGCTCTTGCTGCTTGGAACCGTATTCGCTGTTGGCTGGTACGTTACGAACGGAACTTTCAGTATGGGGCCCGGGGATGCTGATGCTGAGCCATCAACGATGCCCTCTATTGAAGAATCTCCAGCCGTCGAAGAAACAACCCCGGAGATTTCAAACACAGATGTTTTGGACAATGGAAACACGAATGAAAACGCCAACACTTCCGACAACCAGAACGCAAATGTTGAGCCGAACACAAACGTGGCCAACGAAAAACGTCCTACCGTAGAGGCTAAACCGACTATTGCGCCGGCTACTCCGAGACCTACCAGGACTCCTCGCAAAGTGAAGACCCCGACGCCACGCAAAACCGTGAGACCGAGGGCGACTAGAAAGCCAACGCCCAAAGCAACGCGACCCAAGCCGAAGCCGACGCGGAAACCGAGGCCAAGGGTTAGACCTACGATTGTTCAGTAAATGGAGATATTTGGTAATGACGAGGAATATTCAGAAATCAATAATTGCTTTGTTTGTTTTTTTGACGGCTATCGCTTTTTTACCGCAGGATACCGAGGCGCAGCGAAAGAAACAAAAAAGGAGAGCACAGATTCTTGCGGCAGAAGGCGACGACCTTTATCGCAATAAGCAATATAACGAAGCGATCCTCAAATATACTGAGGCAATTCGTTTAAGACCCAAGTTTCCGTTCGCATACTTTTCAAGGGGACACGCTCATCTCAATATTAAGAATTACGATGAGGCAGTAGCCGACTTTTCGAGGGCAAAGAAGCAGGGCTATCGGGCGATGAAGGTTTACGAGGTTCGATGGCGTGCTCATTATCTCAACAAAGATTGGACAAACGCGCTTGCCGACATAAAGATTGCCCAAAAGAAAGCAAAGAAAAACCCCTACTTTTATGTTGCGGAAGGGCAAGTCCTCAGCGGGAAAGGGGACTATGATGAGGCATTTACTGCCTTCCAAAAGGCCGTCGATTTAGGAACCAAGGATTATAGCGTCTACTATTTTATGGCTCAGACTGCTAACGCTTCCGGCGATTACGTTCAACAGCGAGTTTTTGCCAAAAAAGCTTTGGAAGGAAATTCGACTTTCCCGGGAGAGAGTTGGTTCTTAATTGGTGATTCGTATCAACGGGAAAGGAAATATCGTGACGCTGCCGAAGCATACGATCAGGCCCTTAAGGTCAATCCGGATATTTACGATGCGTATAACAATCTGGCGGAAAGCTATCGACATTTAAACATGTTTGCCGAGGCCATTCAGGCCGCGCAGCGAGGTGTTAGAAGGTTTCGCAATGATGGCGCTCTGCGAACTAACCTGAGCTGGTATTATAGTCTTGCGAAACAGCATCCCCAAGCAATGGCGATCGCGAAGGAGGCTATTAGCCTTGATCCGAACGGCTACAAAGCCTATACCTATTTGTGTCGTGCATACAATGATTTACGACAATATTCTTTCGCGATTCGAGAGTGTAAAAAAGCTTTGGAAAGGAAACCAGGCGATGGCGAAACCCATTATTATCTCGGTCGCGCCTACGCCTCGACTGATAACAGCCGCCTGTCCAGGGCGAGCTACCAAGCTGCCGTTGATGGGCTTGTAAAACTATCTGCCGCCCAACAGGATGATTCGGATGTTTTTTACATTCTTGGTAACGCGTATTTTGAGACTGATCAAAAGGAGAAAGCAATTTCAGCTTACCAGAGATGTCTTAGAATCAGTCCTAATTTTGCTAACGCAAGACACAATTTGGGTTTTGTGTACGTTCAGACAGGCAATAAAACTGCCGCACGGCAACAATATAATGAGCTCGTAAAAATCGACAGACAATTGGCAAACAGTCTCCTTAGCGCGATAAATAGTAGATAGTAAATATCAGCCAGCGAACCCATCTGGAATAGGTGATGCCTATAATGGATGGGTCTCTTCACAACGTGGATTTCTACCTAAAAAAACCAGACAGATTTGATTTTAAGGTCACGATCTATAGCCATGGATGGGTCGATCTCAAACCTTTTGTTTTCGACGAGGAGAAGTGGAACTTCACATACTCGTTTAGGGGCACGGGAAAGGTAAAGCCAATCAGAGTAACGATTTCCGAAACCGACAAGCGTCTAAAAATTTCTACTGGTAGAAGAGTAAGTGCAAATATAAAGAGCCGAATCACCTCGCGAGTAAAACACATGTTACGGCTTGATGAAGATTTTGGGCAGTTTTACAGGTTAGCCAGAAAACATAAAGGACTACGCTGGGTTACCAAACTCAAGGCCGGACGACTTGTACGTTCGCCCAACGTTTTTGAAGATCTCGTGAAAACAATTTGCACGACAAACTGTTCTTGGGGGCTGACGAAGTCGATGGTGGCCAATTTAGTCGACCAGCTTGGCGAGCCTATTGGAAACGAAGGAAAGTGTTTTCCTACGGCGACTGCAATGGCTCTGAAGAACGAGAAGTTTTATCGGGAAAAAATTCGAGCCGGCTATCGTTCTCCCTATTTTGTCGAACTTGCGGAGTCGGTGGCTAGCGGCAAGCTCAATCCCGAGCAGTGGCTTAAAAGTGATTTACCTACGGAAGAACTTAAGCGGGAGATAAAAAAGATAAAGGGGGTTGGTAATTATGCCGCTGAAAATCTTCTCAAACTCGTTGGGCGATACGATGGTTTGGCGCTCGACTCGTTTTTGCGTTCGGAGTTTTACAAAAAACACAACAACGGGAAATCCTGTAGTGATAAAAAGATTGAGAAGTTTTACAGCGGTTTTGGCGATTGGAAAGGACTTGCAATTTGGTTTGATATGACCCAACGGTTTTTTGAAGAGAAAGCCGAAATTTTATAGCGGTGCTGATGAAATCACCTCTCGTAGCTTATCTGTTTCCTTAATGACAAGCTCACTCATACTTTCCCCTTTCTTTGGCCCGCGAATTTCAATCAACGGATGATAATAAACATCGACCTTCCCAGGCCGTGGATACCGGTGATCTTGCGACCAGATTCGATTGGCTCCTCGGATCGCTACGGGAAGAATTGGAGTATTCGTCTTGATTGCGAGTTTTACTGCACCGGTTTTAAAAGGCAACAGCTTTCCGTCAGAAAACTCGCGCGACGCTTCAGGAAAGACAGCCAGACTCTCACCTTTTGTTAAGATCTCGATTGATTTCTTAAGTCCGCTTATTGTTCCACCTTCCTTGAGACTCATCGGAAACGCGCCAAGCTTCCTGATTGTTCTTCCAATCAGCGGCCATTCAAAAGCTTTATCCCAGGCCATAAATCGAAGTTTGTGCTCTATCGGAATGGAAATCAGAAAGGGGTCGAGATAGGTCTGATGGTTTGAAGCAATTATTAACCCGCTTGAGAGGTTTTTCGGAATATTCTCCCGGCCATGAAATTTAACTCTCCAAAGCAATTTACCCAGCACAATGGAAATTGTCCTGGCGACTTCTACTACAGGTTTTGAATACTCCTTATCCGAAGCTGTTTTACGATAGCTCACTCCAAAATTCTACTCAACTTGAAAAGGAAAGAATGGACTGATTAGCCGACGATGCCTTTCAGCGGGAAAAGTCCATCGACAAATTCAACGTGCAGCCTGGGAATGCCGTCGTCGCCCGTTCTCTTTCCGCGTACGATTGCCGGAAGGTCGGCGCCATACTGCTCACTTTTTACTTGAAGTTTTGTACCTATTGGAGGGTCGATAGAACTAAAGATCGATGCTCCGCCGAGACTTATATTCTCTGTCACGGTTGTTTCGGTTACCGTGGGAGTGGCTGACTTATCGATAACACTCAACTCTATCGAAATCGGTATGTCGTATCTCGAATGAGCGCGCTCTACCTTTTCTCTTGAAGTTTCACGCGAGCTGGTTTTAGGGCTCTCGGAAGCCGGTCGGACGCTCAGCGAGCCGCTTTCTTCGTCCTTTGTAATTTCGTAATGCGTTTCAGGGCGTTCAAGATAGCTGGCAGGAGGGTTTTTCCCAAGAAAGGCGACACCGATTTCACTCTTACCTTCGTTTTCAAAAGGTTCACAGGTTATAACAATCGACCACACCTTATATTGTGGTTCTAGGAAATCAAAAGCACGCAACTGTTGAGGCATAGCCAGGATGAGTTGAAGCAAACGACCGGTTTCAATTTTGTTTTCCAAAACAAACCGAGCACCAAAAGATGACAAATCCAGCGTGTTTGTCATTTCCGTCCACGAAGAACTGGAATCATGCATTCCATACACCTTCAGCGGGACGTTTATTTTCAGTCTTTTTGATCTTCGGTCGTGGTCAATTGACATTGTCGATTCCACCTCTCGGGCTTAACGGGAAGAGCCGTCTCAGCATTAGCGACGAGACCCTCGCAAAATCAACATAAAACCTAGATTTGAAACGATTTGCGCGGTTGCTATACACACGCAATCTTTGTAAAATAAGTGTACATCTTAAGTGGATAAAAATCCAGTTTTTCAGCTTTTCACACCTTATTGAAGTCGACCCCAATTTACGTTAAACAAACAGGGATATCGCAATGGACGTTTTAGACCAAGAACAAATAAATATTGAAGACGAGATGCGTAGGTCCTATCTGGACTATGCGATGAGCGTTATCATCGGACGCGCTTTGCCGGACGTAAGAGACGGATTAAAACCCGTTCATCGACGCGTTCTATGGGCAATGCAGGAGCTCGGTAATTATTACAACAAGCCTTACAAAAAGTCTGCGCGTATCGTCGGCGACTGCATCGGTAAATATCACCCTCACGGTGACACGGCGGTTTATGACACAGTAGTTCGTCTTGCCCAGGAATTTTCAATGCGATATCCGCTCGTAGACGGGCAGGGAAATTTTGGTTCTGTGGACGGTGATTCGGCGGCAGCTATGCGTTACACGGAAGTTCGCATGGAGCGGTTTACGAATCAGGTCTTAGCGGACATCGAAAAAGAAACAGTCGATTTTCAGCCAAACTACGATGAGTCACTGTCCGAACCAGTTGTTTTACCGACGCGCATTCCGAATTTGCTTGTCAATGGTTCTGAAGGAATTGCCGTTGGGATGGCAACCAAAATACCGCCGCATAATCTTTCCGAGGTAGTAGATGCCGTAATCGAACTGGTCAAAAATCCAGACCTTTCAATTGACGAATTGATTAAAAAAGTTCCGGGGCCGGACTTTCCAACCGGTGGTTTTATATACGGTCGCGAGGAGATTCATAAGGCTTACAGAGAAGGCCGCGGAATCATCAAGATGCGTGCGAAAGCAAACATCGATTTGATCGGACGCGGCAGGCGCGAACGCAACGCAGTGGTTATCACAGAGATTCCGTATCAGCTAAACAAGGCGAAGCTGATTGAAAAGATGGCCCAGCTCGTACACCTTAAAAAACTTGACGGCATTTCCGAGATTCGGGATGAATCAAGCCGTGAGGGAATGAGAATCGTCGTTGAACTAAAACGGGATGCGGTGCCGCAAGTCGTTCTAAATAAACTATTTAAGCTTACTCCGCTTCAGTCTTCTTTCGGTATCATTAACCTCGCGATCGTCGATGGCCAACCGAAAATCCTGAATCTCAAACAGATGCTCGAAGCGTTTGTTGACTTCAGAAGAGAAGTTGTAAGAAGGCGAACGGAATATGACCTTAAGAAGGCGCAAGCTCGCGCCCATATCTTGGAAGGCTTAAATAAGGCGATTGATGCGCTTGATTATATAATTCCATTGATACGGAATTCTAAGTCGGTCGATGAGGCTAAGAAGTGGTTGACTGGCAATTTTGAAACCCTTTACGACAGGAAAAAGTGGCGTGGTGTTCCGACCGACGTAACACTTGATAATTTCCGAAAGAAACTCGAGAAAGTTATCGGTAGTCTCGAATTTTCCGAGGTTCAGGCGCAGGCGATTCTTGATTTGCAGCTTCGAAGGCTTTCCGCGCTTGAGCGTCAGAAGATTCTTGATGAGTATGAAGAGATCATCAAATACATCGCCGAACTCGAAAATATTCTTAATAACGATTCCGTATTGCGACAGGTCGTTGTTGATGAGCTTCAGGAAATTAAAGATAGATTTGGCGACGAAAGACGCACGGTGATTGTCGATGCGGGTGTCGAGCTAGACGTCGAAGATCTGATTCCGGACGAAGAAGTTGCGATTACGGTAACCAAGGCAGGTTATGTAAAACGCACGCCGATTGCTACTTACTCGCGGCAAGGACGCGGCGGGAAAGGACGCTTTGGTGCGACAGCGAAAAACGACGATTTTGTAAGGCATTTGTTTGTTGCGTCAACTCACGATTATCTGATGGTTTTCACCGATGACGGACAGGTTTACAAACTTCGCGTTCATGAAATTCCTGACGCATTGCCGTCCGCGCGCGGTAAGGCGATTGTAAATCTCGTGAGTATTCCTTCGGCGCGACGTCTGGTTGGCGTTTTGCCGGTTCGCGATTTTGTCGATGATGTATTCGTTACAATGGTTACGCGAAAGGGAACGATCAAGAAGACGGCCCTTTCTCAGTATCAACACATACGCGTAAACGGCATTAACGCGATAAACGTTGACGAAGGTGACGAGCTTTTGGATATCATTCCTACCGATGGAGAGCGTCAGATCTTGATCGCCACTCATGAAGGTATGGCGATTAAGTTTGATGAATCTGACGTTCGTCCAATGGGAAGGGCAGCGCGCGGCGTTCGCGGGATCAGGCTTCGAAAAGACGATTATGTGATTAGTATTTGTGCCGTTTCAAAAGACGGTGACGAGAAAATGCTGACCGTTTCTGAAAAAGGTTTTGGTAAACGGACGGATGTAAGCAACTATCGTTTGACCAAACGCGGTGGAAAAGGCGTTATCAATATGAAGACGACAGATAAAACCGGCAACGTCGTTGCGACATTTCCTGTGGAAGATGATTCGGAAATCATGCTGATCACAAAACAGGCTAAGCTGATTCGCATCGGCGTAGAAAACGTGCGTGAAACTGGACGATCTGCGCAAGGTGTGACGCTGATCAAAACGGGAGATGATGATTCGGTTACAAGCGCTTCGCTATTAGATAAGTCTGATATTGCTGGAAAATCTGGTGAAGATGAGCCAGAATAAGAACTATGCAGGTTCAAACTGAAATTTATTTGGACGCAATTGAGCATTTACCCGAAAAGGGCACCCTCAGTCTTCGGGATGTCTCCTGGGAGGACTACGAGAATCTTCTGGAAAAAATGGTGCGGCATCCTGGCTACCGCCTCGTTTACAACGGCGGAAATCTAAAAATTATGAGTCCTCGACCCGATCACGAAAAAGCGAAAGAATTTATAATTAGATTAGTGTCCTTGTACGCGGAAGTCTTGGATATACCTCTTGAGGCTTTTGGTTCAACTACGTACAGACGTTTCAGTAAAGCACAAGGAGTGGAACCCGATACGAGTTTTTATGTTCAAAATGTAGAACTCGTAATCGGTAAGGAAAATTTTGACTTTGAAAAAGATCCTGCACCGGATGTCGTGGTGGAGATCGATACGACCAATGAATCGCTAGATAAATTTGAGATTTATGCGAATTTGTGTGTGCTGGAGATTTGGCGATACGATGGTGAGACAATGTCGTTTCTGAAACTTGAGCAGGGGCATTACGAAGAGACCCAAAGCAGCCTCGCTTTTCCTGAACTTTCACCGGATATTTTAACCGAGTATTTGAGCAAAAGCCGCCAGCTTGGACAAAGTGCTGCACTCCGAGAATTCCGGGAATTCTTAAAAGCTTCCGAATAGTAAAATTTCAGAGCATTTTTCTCGTTGGGTTTCTTTAGTCAAACAAATTCGGTGCGTTTGCTTTTTTGATCAAGTTATCGAGACCAAAATGTTCGTAAGCTAAACGCGTAACCATACGCCCTCGGGGGGTGCGGTTGAGAAAACCGGTTTGAATTAAATAAGGCTCGATTATTTCTTCGATCGAGTCTTTTTCTTCGTTTATTGCGGCGGAAATCGTACCTAACCCGACCGGACCACCATCGAATTTTTCAATAATTGAGAGAAGAAGCTTGCGGTCAGTTTCGTCCAAACCAAAAACATCAACTTCCATACGATTAAGCGCATCTTTTGCAACTTCTTCGGAAATTTTTCCGTCATAATCGACTTCAGCAAAGTCTCGAACTCGTCTAAGGAGACGGTTTGCGATTCTCGGCGTTCCGCGCGAACGCGTGGCAATCTCACGCGCGCCGTTTTCATCGATTTCTACTTCCAAAATTCCAGCCGAACGCGTCACGATCGTTTTCAAATCACCAACCGTATAAAAATCGAGATTGAAAATGATGCCAAAACGCCCGCGCAGAGGAGCCGTAATCAAACCGGGTCTTGTCGTTGCTCCAACCAATGTAAACTTTGGAAGCTCGAGTTTAATCGAGCGTGCGGCTGTTCCTTGGCCGATCATTATGTCGAGATTGTAATCCTCCATCGCGGGATACAGAATTTCTTCGATGGCGGGGTTCAGACGGTGAATTTCATCGATGAAAAGTACATCACCCTCTTCAAGATTTGTAAGCTGTGCGGCAAGGTCGCCCGCTTTTTCGATGATCGGAGCTGCGGTGGATTTAAACTCAGCACCCATTTCGTTTGAAGTTATCGCCGCCAAGGTTGTTTTTCCGGTACCGGGAGGTCCCGTGAGAAGTATGTGATCAAGCGCCTCGCGACGCCCGAGAGCCGCTTTCATATAAATACGGAGATTGTCTTTGATTTTGGTTTGTCCGATGTATTCGCCGAGATGAGTCGGTCGCAGAGACGCCTCAAACAGCCGCTCTTCGTCACTGATAACGGCAGCTTCGCGGGTATCGATTATTTCGAATTCATTCTGCATCGGCTAAGTTATTTTTTTGCAAGAAACTGCAAACTTCTTCTCAACAATTTCTGAACGGACATTTCTTCGCCTCTATCAATTGATTTTTTTAGTGCTTTCGACGCGGCTTTTTGCTGATATCCTAAGTTTACCAGAGCTGAAAGGGCGTCATCGTAAATCTCATTTCCAGGAGTGGCAGCGGCCTCATCCCCAACCGCCATTGCTTTTGTGCCGGCTCCGATTCCGTCGAGCTTGTCGCGCAATTCGATTACAAGGCGCTCGGCGGTTTTCTTTCCAACGCCGGGAATAGTTGTAAGATGCACAAGGTTATCGATTTTAATCGCCCCTACAATTTCGTCTGCGCTCATTCCCGAAAGCATCGTGATCGCTAGCTTTGGTCCGATGCCAGAGACTGTTATCAGTTTTAGAAAAAGAGAACGCTCGCGATTGGTTTTAAAACCGAAAAGCTGGAGCGTGTCTTCGCGAACATATGTATAAATACGCAGGGAAACATCTGAATCGATCTCATCAAGTTCGTAAAAGGTTGAAAGCGGAATTATCGCCTCGTATCCCACACCGCCGACATCAATGATCGCCGTATTTGCTTCTTTTTCAATGAGTTTTCCGGAAAGGTAAGAGATCATCTTTGTTTCACACTTGAAACGAATTGTAATCCAAAAATCGGTCCTTAGCAACGCAGGGTTATCTTACACCATCTTTCGTTTGTAATCTTTTTCACAAATTGCGTGAATGTGTCTATAATCGAGGCGTCAAATGAAGACCGAAAAAATATCCGAACTTACAACAAATCGCTTGAGCGTTTATTTGCGCTGTCTTAACGAACTCGCCTCGGAAGGAATAAAGACAGTTTCTTCAAACAAAATGGCGAAGCGTTTCCACCTGAACTCGGCACAGATTCGTAAAGACCTGGCGTGTTTTGGTGAATTTGGCGTTAGAGGTGTCGGTTACTATGTAGATGAATTGCGCGAACACCTCGCGAAAATTCTCGGTCTTGATCGCGAACACAGAGTGGCAATAATTGGAGCCGGGCGTCTGGGCACGGCGTTAACCGATTACTATGGATTTACGCAATCGAATTTTGATGTCGCCGCACTTTTTGACTCCGACAAGAAAAAGATCGGCGCAACGATAGGCGACGCGAAAGTTTTCGATATAAAGGATTTCGCGAGAATTGCAAAACGCGAGAAGATTGATGTTGCTGTAATTGCGGTTCCGGCGCAGTTTGCTCAAGGGGTTTTGGAAAGGGTTACGAAAGCAGGCGTTAAAGCGGTGATGAATTTTGCACCGACGCCACTCAAAGCCGGAAAGGATATCAAACTCAAAACTGTAGATTTGACAATATCGCTTGAGAGTTTGTCCTACTTTCTAGCCCAGCCTTCGAACATTAATGACAAAAAGTAACTTAGTTGAAACCGAAATGGTATTATTGTCGTAGATAATCTTGATTGAGAAAGAACGGAAGGGAAATGAGATGAAATTTGTTTGTTTTGCAAAGAGAATCGTACCGTTTGTGGCAGCCATGATTATAGGAATCATGATAGCCGGGCTTTTTTCAGTTTTTTCGAGTGAAGAAGTTGAGGTCAGGAAGTTTTCGAGTTACAGCGGCAAACACTGTCGCGAAAAAGAAAACCGGCGGCTGATGAGAAAGCTAAGACGTTTGAAGAAAATGAAAAAGAAGCGCGGTGGATTAATAATTAGAAAGGGAGATCTCAACGTTCCACCGCCTCCTCCACCACCACCGGCACCGGTTGCGCCTGAGGCTCCTCCTGCTCCTCCGGCTCCACCCGAAGCGCCAAATAGCTAAGCGGATTTTCGCAGAATTTTAACCACAGATTGATGCAAATGAAGATTGCCTTCGTTTGTGTTAATCTGTGGTTTCAATCTTTTAAAAAGCGAATTTTGATGCGCGGGATCATCGGTCGGAGTCTGAAAGATTGTTGTGTCGATCTCCTCGGATCAGAACAAACGCGCTGGAAGATAATGAGCGAATCGGAAGCAAGAAAACTGATTGTTGAAGTTGGACGTTTGATGTACGAACGAAGCTATGTGGTTTCGTCAGACGGAAACGTCTCTATTCGTGTGGACGAAAACCGTATTCTTGCTACGCCGACGATGACCTCGAAAGGGCGTATGACGGTGGATTCGCTTGCCTTGACGGATATCGAGGGCAATCCCTTAAACGAAAACAAAGCATCTTCTGAGCTCGCGATGCATTTGTTGATTTACAAAATGCGCCCGGATGTAAAAGCCGTTTGTCACGCTCATCCGCCGCACGGGACAGCCTTTGCCGTTGCGGGACTTCCGATTGATAAGCCAATTTTGTCCGAAGTAATTCTAACGCTGGGATGTGTTCCGCTGACGGATTATGGAACACCTTCGACCAATGAATTGACCGATGCGATGAAGCCTTTTGTAAAAAATCACAATGCGCTTTTGATGGCGAATCATGGAGCCGTCTCGTACGGCGATGATCTTTGGCAGGCATTTGATCGGATGGAGACCCTCGAACATACGGCGAAGATCGCGATTCTTTCGCGCGCACTTGGGAGGGCCAATGATCTTCCTCCTGACGCAATTGAGAAACTGGTTCATATAAGAGAGCAGGCTGGCTATTTGGACGAGTCTGCGCGTTGTCAGGCATGCGGGTATTTACACGATACAAAAATTACTTGCGAACTGGACGCATCTACGAATGGCGACGGAACAAAAATTTCCTTCTCGAGAGAGGAGTTGATAGATTTGTTAAATCAGGTGGCGCAGTTGAAGAATTAGGTAGTATCGGTTAAATTTACCTGTCTGATCCATTTTAATTTAGGGAGCAAAAACTAAATGCAAGAAGCATTGGGAATGGTTGAAACTAAAGGACTTGTGGCGATGATCGAAGCCTCGGATGCGATGGTAAAAGCCGCAAACGTTCATTTGGTAGGCTATGAAAAAATCGGAGCCGGATTTGTAACGGCAATTGTACGAGGAGACGTTGCTGCTGTTAAAGCCGCGACCGACGCTGGAGCCGCCGCCGCCCGGCGTGTTGGAGAACTCGTAAGCGTTCATGTAATTCCCCGTCCTCACGGAGCTGTCGATGACAATCTCCCGGTGGCTTTGAAGTAGTAATTCGTAATTGGTGATCGGTGATTGGCTTGTAGTTTTTGATTAAAGTGCTTGTGTAACTTCCTGCTTTTACCAATTACCAGCAACGTGAAATCATGCGCATAGCCCGAATAATTGGAACCGTTGTATCTACCCAAAAAGACGAACGTTTAAAGGGAAAGAAGCTGCTCGTTGTAAAACCAATCGATCCGGAAGGAAACGATATCGGGGATTACGTTGTAGCGGCGGATACGGTTGGCGCGGGCTACCACGAGAAGGTTTTGATTGTCGGCGGTTCTTCGGCGCGAATGGCGGAAGGTAACAAAGACTGCCCGGTGGATACGGCGATCGTTGGTGTGATCGACACAATTGAATATACCAAGGAAGGGTAGCTTATCGGCAGGCGGTTGGCCGCGAGCGGTAAGCAGCGGTCAAGGTCGGGACGAGATTTTTGGTTTGAACAGATTTGAATCGATTATTGAAAAAAGTGAATCAACCTGGGTGATAGCCCAACTTTCTGGAAGTATAAAAAATTCGCATAATTGACACTTCGATTTTACCGAAAAAAGACAACATTCGCCGTAGGCGATAAAGGTAAAAAGCGCGGGGTGAGCGCAGCGTAACCCTTCTGAACCACCAAAGAGAAAACAATGCAGCTGGCACGAGTAGTTGGAAACGTCGTCGCGACGGTTAAAAATGAATCGCTGAAAGGAAGGAAGATTCTGATTGTTCAAAACTTGACGGAAGATCTTAAGCCTTTTGGACAGCCGCTTGTTGCGTTGGATGCCATTGGAGCCGGAGTAGGCGAGCTGGTTTTCTGGTGTCGGGGAAAGGAAGCGGCTTTTCCCTTTAAGCGCGACGCTACGCCTACCGATTGCACAATCGTTGGGATTGTCGATTCAGATTCGCACATTTATAACATTGAAAAGTCAGGAAAGTCTGGGAAGCCTGAGAAATAGTAAGGTAAGGCCAGTGAGACTAAGGGAACTTCTCGGACACGAAAGACATACAGGACTTCCAAGACCCTTAACTATGATCATCGCACGCGTACTGGGAAATGTTATTGCAACGCAGAAAAATCAGCGTTATGAGGGTGCGCGTATAATGCTCTGCCGAAAAATCACGCCCGAAGGTGCCGACACAAAAACAACCTTGCTCGCGCTCGATTCGGTTGATTCCGGCGAAGGAGATATTGTCGTAATTGCCCGCGAGGGTTTTAGTGCGTCGACCGCAGCTACGGGAAAACCCGGAGCCGCGATCGATTCAGCGATCGTTGGCGTTGTTGATCGAGTTGATTTGCTGCCTGACGAAAAGAACTAAAGGGAATATAACGGATTCCGAAACACTCGCAGTATTTTGAGCAGAAATGACCAACAGAAACGTAAATCGGCTTGCCGAAAAAATTGCTCAAATCTTAGATTCGGAGATCTCAGATTCAGATTCTTCGCTGCAGTCTTCGATAGACAAACTAAATACCAGGCTCGATTCAATTGAAGAGAGACTTGGCAATAATCAGCTTTTACCAACTGTTGCTCCACAATCGACACATCCGAGCCAGGAAAGATTCGACATAATCGAAGCAATTGTGGATGGATTGATGGACGGCAGCCAAAAAGAAAAGACTTGCGCGTTTGAACCAAACGGCAAGTCTTGTGATCACTGCTCAATGTGCAGCTCTAGAGGATTTTAGTTTATTTTTTCTCGTCTTCCTTTTTGTCGTCAGTGCTTGTATTTGCGGCAGCGGGAGTTGCTTCAACCTTTGTTTTATCCTTTCTAAGAGCATCCGGACTGCCAACATCGGGAACTTGTTTGGATTTCTCTTCCGCCTTG
The DNA here is from genome assembly GCA_965216195.1 of Aridibacter sp. Lineage (GTDB taxonomy): Bacteria > Acidobacteriota > Blastocatellia > Pyrinomonadales > Pyrinomonadaceae > Aridibacter. The sequence goes on from OZ244151.1 coordinate 530,927, forward strand.
AAAAACGGCTCTTCTGCAAAACCTAAAAGACTTGCGGTAATTACAGCAGGGAACTGGTTTCTGGTGGTGTTGTAATCCGTAACCGCCTGGTTATAATCGATTCGCGCTGTGTTTATTCGGTTTTCGGTTCCCGAAAGCTCATCCTGAACCTTCATAAAAGCTTCGCTTGATCGAAGCTGAGGATACTTTTCCTGAAGGAGCAGTAAGCGTCCGATTGTTCCGCCAAAGCTATTATTCGCTTCTAAAACAGCTTGTTTTTGCTGTGGAGTTTTCGCCCCGTCAGCGCCTTGTCCGGCTTCCTTCGATGCATTCAGGAGACGCGAGCGAGCATCGGCTATTTGACCAAAAACTTCCTGCTCCTGTACCCCGGCCATTTGAGCGGTTTTTACCAAGTTAGGAATCAAATCAGCTCGTCTCTGAAGCGAACTTTCGACGTTTGCCCACTTTCCTTTCACGCCCTGTTGCTTTTCCGTAAGTGTGTTATAACTGCATCCGCTAAATCCTAGGGCTACAAATATCGTTAGTGATAATAGTAATGCTTTTCTCATTTTATTCTCCTAATAGCTGTTTATGATTGCTTCATCTTATCAACTGCATCAATCACATTTTCGATTTGCTCCATATAATCGGCAAATAGCCGATTAGCGGAAACTTCATTTAAGGGGATTGCGTCCTCATTTTCCCGAATATCAAAGATTTTTTCAAATGGTTTTCCATCAATTCCCAGATGTTCGACCGTTAAACGTACAATTTCGTGTTTCGTAACGGGAGGGTCGATCTTATCCAAAAGAAGCACGGCGCGAAACAGTGCGGCAAAACTCGCTAAACTATCCGACATTAAATCAAGCAACATTTCGAGTGACGCAGAAGCGTGTATGTAGCGCCGACGGAGCTGTAGCAACTTGCTTCTCAGTTCAAATTCCGTCTGATGCCGCAGATATCTATCCGAAATATGCACATCGGCGAGCACATCTTCTCCGTAAAGTACAACCCGTGCATACTCCATCTGGTGAAACTCAATTGGAAAAACATCGCCGGCATTTTGGAGCTCGCCGACAGTAAAATAAACAGGCACCGGATGACCCATTTTGTTCCATTCCCGCATACACGCGTGGGCATTGCGAAGGTCGATTGGCCGGATTTGGTGGAGCGCGATCAGGATGTTGTAGTCCGATTCATGAGGAATAAAATCGCCGGCCGCAGCCGATCCGTAGAGAACAACCGAAGCCAAATTTTCCCCGTGCGTGCTTTTTACGTCGTCGATAAAATCCGCAAAATAATGTTTCATAAATTTTTTTACTTTATTCCGATTTCAAAATAATAAACGGAAACCCGTAAAATTCAAACTACCAACCCCCGCCAGCGCCACCGCCGCCAAAATCTCCACCACCGCCGAAATCACCAAAATCGTCTGATGCACCGCTACTCCAACTTCCATGCGATTCCGGCGTGTTTAACCAACTACCTGCGGAGCTATAGCTTTCTGAGACGCCTCCGGCTTCGCCATTTTTAAAAGAGCTAAAAATAGCCCAAACCAAACAGATTAAGACCAGAATCAGGATCGTGGCGACCAGTATTGGAAGCCAATTACTAACGACGTAGTGTGTGAATCCGTCGTATCCGCGAAAGCCATCCGGATTTCCCTTTGTGAAATCAATAAAGCCTGCGCCGCTGTCGATTTTGTTAATAAATGCGTTTACAGTTTCTGAAATCGCCTTGTTGTATTCACCTGAAAACCCGCTAAATGCCGGAGCGAGGAAACGCCTTTCAATGTTCTTGGCAGTGACCTGGTCTAACTTATCCCGCAACCCACCTCCCACAACGGTGTAATGGCTTTTATCCTTCATTGAAACGAAAAGCAGTAAATTGCGGCTGTTACTACCAACTCCGATTTCCCAACTGTTAGCCGCAGCGCGGGCAAAATCACGAATTTCAACACCGGCAGTAGTTTCAAAGACAACCACGTAAATCGTCGTCGGCGGATTTGTCTCCGCGCGCAGCTTTTCTAAACGACGATTCATAACGGTTTTAAGCGGAGTCTCAAGAATTCCGTAATAATCCGTAACTAGGTTCGAGGGTTTGGGAGGGAGATTTATTATCGCTGGTACTAGATCTCGGTTCTGTCGTTTGGAGATTGTTTTTATGAAGCTATCGATCGTGGCACCAACGCCTTTTCCATATTCTCCCGAGCGAAAGTGCGGAATAAGATGCTTTCTCTGGATCGAACCGACTAAGCCGTCAGGTAATTCATCTTCGAGGTCACGGCTTACCTGCGTAAAATATTTGCGATCATCAATTGCGATTAAAAGAAGGGCGCCCGGATTGTCGCTCTCCCGCGAGCCGATTCCCCAACCACGTGCCACTGCCAGAGAATAATCAAATATCGGACGCTTGCCCGTCGTCTTGACGATCGCCACGGCGAGTTCAACAGAAGGAGAAGTTTCGTTTCGAAACTTTTTTATCCGATTCTCAACGCGGAGTTTAGCCGCTTCGTCCAGTACGCCTGCAAGGTCTGCCACCGAAGTTGCCGGTTTTGGAATTGGAGATTTTTCTAAGGAAGTTGCGTCTGCAGTTTGGGCGAAATTGTATGAAAAAAGAATGAAGGCACTGCAGAAAATCTGGGTTACTAGACGTTTTAGCGAAAACGTTTGATCCATGGGGACTATTGTCTGGGAAATGAAATTACCAGCCGCCGCCGGCACCACCACCGCCGAAGTCGCCGCCGCCACCGAAACCGCCCCAGCCTCCGCCACCTCCGGAGCCTCCGCCCCAGCTGCCGGACGAACTGCTCCCTCCGCTCGATGCGCCACTTGCGAGGCCCGTTAGGACGGCGCCAAGAATATCGATTGCGATTTCACCGCCGCTCGATCCACCTCCCGATCCACCGAAACCTCCGCCTCCCCAACGGTCGCGATCGTTCTTATCAGGCTTGGATTTTCCAGAAAACGCCGAAGAAATTAACGGGATAAGAATAAATAAACCAACCAAGATTATTACCAGGCAGCAAAAAACGTCCCCGCCCGAAAAATCGCCATTATCAACTGGTTCTGAGGTAGTTGTCGATGAAGCCGGCACGCCGCTTTTTCTTTCTTCGATCGTTCGTATGTAAGCGTCTATAGTGTCTTCAATCCCTTGAGCATAGTTGCCGCGCTTAAACTGCGGAACAAGGTAGCTTCTTTGCAGCGAACCAACAAGACCATCGGGAAGCTCATCTTCTAAATCTTTACTAACCTGCGTAAAATATTTTCGGTCGTCAATCGCAATAAAAAGAAGTGCTCCGGGGTTATCGTCCTCGCGCGAGCCGATTCCCCACCCACGTGCTACCGCTAAAGAATAATCAAATATCGGTCGGTTTTGCGTTGTTTTAACGACGGCGACAGCCAGCTCAACCGATGGATTGGTCTTATCCCGAAAAGCGATGATTTTGTTTTCAATTCGGCGCTTGGTAGCCGGATCTAAAACCCCTGCGTTATCGACCACAGGGCTTGTAGGTTTTGGTAGGGGGGATTCATTAATTGAGAAACCGCCGCTTTGCGAAAGCGCAGTCTGAACAAGAGCCAGAAAAAGCGTTACAAGAAGAATTTGAATGCGCGTTCGGTTAGCCATACTCGGTAACGACATTTTGCCAAATTATTGGAGAATAAGGAAATTGATGCCTGGTGCGGAGGGTTTCTATGTTTCCAGCAATGTGTGAATTAAAAAATGCATCGCGAAAAATATCGCAACACCTGCGAAAACCGAAAGCGAAACTAGCGGCTTTTTCCCGCCGTGATGATTTACTTCCGGAATCAAATCACTAGCCGCGACATATAGAGTGACGCCGGCGGCAAGTGGAAGCGCATATGCAACAGACGACTCGAGTCGTGAACCGAGGAAATAAAATCCTAGTACGCCCAGCAAAGTAGTCGTTCCCACTAAAGAGGTTGCGATAAGCACCTCCCGTGTGCCTTTTCCGGCTGCAAGTACCAGGGAAGCTATCGTGAAACCTTCAGGAATCTTGTGAAGTAAAATGGCGAGAAACATTAAGATGCCGACTTTGAAATCTACCTGCGTCGCCGCTGAAATCGAGACGCCATCAAAAAAAGTGTGGATTAAAAGCCCGCCAATTGCTGAGTAGGCCGAACGGACGGAAATTATGGGGTCGGATTTTACTTCCTCGCCCAAATGCACATGAGGAGCGATCGTGTGTTCGAAAAATTGCGTCAGAAGATAGCCGGCGAGTAAAAGGAGCATCGGGACGTAAAGGGATTCGCCAAACGCAGGTAAACCTTTTAGATTCTGCCAGATGCCGATAGTTTTAGGGATTATTTCAATGAACGTAACAGCGAGCATAAATCCCGCACCGAGAGCTAGTAAATATTTTAGAATTCTCTTGTAATGTTTAAGGATTTTCGAAGGGAAAACGGATGCCCCGCCGACTACATTTGCCAAAGCCGCCAGAATTCCTAAGAATAAGAGATAAAAAAAAGGCGTTCCCATAAAATTTACACTTTACGCAATATGTTGTGGGATAGCAATTGAGGAGCAACAAGATAATAGGTGTTTTGTCCTAAAGTTGAGCTCCAACACTATTCGCTTAAGCACTTGATTAAAGTAAATTTGAGATATTAGTCTTGACACAAACCTAAATATAAGCGTAAAATCCTTTTTACCTAGTGGTTATCAGTATAAAAACAAATTTTACAGACCTCGAATCCAGATTACAAAGTGTTTAAGACAGCTCGAAAATTTTAAGCACTTCTTTCGTGAAATGACTCCCCGGCTGACATAAACACTTAGTTTTTAAAAATCGACACAAACTAATAAAAAGTTTTCGTTCTTTGAATAACGCAACCAACAAAATCGAGAATTTACACGAATCGGTTTTGTCCGACGAGACGATTCATTATCTTGATGTTGTGGAAAATGGAACTTACGTTGACGCGACTTTGGGTTTAGGCGGTCACACGGAAAAGATTCTGGAAGTAAATGAATCCGTGAGAGTTATCGGAATCGATCAGGATTCGGAAGCGATTCGTTTGACCCGGAAGCGGCTTAAGTATTTTGCCGGCAGGATCAAATTCGCTCACGCAAACTTTTCGGATCTTTCTGAAGTTTTAAGCGATTTGAATGTGACCGAAATTGACGGCATTATCGCTGATTTGGGAGTTTCGTCGCTGCAGCTTGATAGTGAATCGCGTGGCTTTAGTTTTCGTTTCGATGCGCCTTTGGATATGCGGATGAACCCCGATTCCGAAGTTGAGACGGCGGCCGATTTACTTCGCCTGCTTAAGGAAGAGGAAATCGCTAACCTGATTTATGAATTAGGTGAAGAAAGGTTTTCGCGCCGGATAGCCCGAAGAATTGTTGAACGAAGGAATCGAGGCGACGCGGTTAAAACAACTAAGGATTTGGCTAATTTAGTTGAAAGAGCCGTTCCGAGAAAAAGGAATAGAAAGATTCATCCCGCTACAAAAACCTTTCAGGCGCTACGAATTGCTGTAAACGGTGAGCTCGAGATTCTAGCAGACTTTATTCGCGAAGGTGTTGAACTTTTGAAAACTGGAGGACGCTTGGTTGTGATTACATTTCATTCGCTCGAAGACCGAATTGTGAAACGAACCATGCAGAGTCTGGCCGGACGTTGTTTTTGTCCTCCGAAATTTCCAACATGCGTTTGCGGAAAGTCTGAAACGGGCGAGATTCTAACGAAAAAACCTGTAACCCCCCAGGAAGAAGAAAAAGATAGAAATCCACGTTCGAGAAGCGCGAAACTTCGCGCCATTCAAAAAAAATAAGTATCCCTTTACCTAATAGGAAGAAATAATGAAAAGAAGAAAAATGTCAACGCCGCGAAAATCAAAAGTCCGTCGCCAACGCGACCCGATCCCATGGAAATACTGTTTCCTGACCTTGATTTGCGGGCTTGCGCTCGTTGTCGGATTCTTCTGGGCAGCCAAGCTTCATTTTTCTTCCATGGATTTTGGAATTAAAAACGCAAAACTGCGCCGAGAAATTGAGACTCTGAATACGGAAAAACGGCGCCTTATACTGAGACGCGAAATGGCGCTTTCCAGGATAAATAAAGCCGCATACAAGATTGGGTTTAGACCGCGGACGATGGAAAATATTGAGGTGGTAAATCTGAAGAAAACGGCCGAAAGAGCTCCGATCATCGCTTCGACCAACGTTAAGGATAAACCGATTAAGGCATTTACAAACACCAAGCCAGTTCTGGCTGACAAGCGAATTCGATTAAAGGATATCGAGGAAAAACTCGAAAAAAAATCAAAAAACAAGAAAAGTTTAGAAAACCCCGGAAAGAAAGGACCGAAAAATGTTAAGCGCATTCCAAGCGAAACCTTGATTGCCAGAAAATAAATTATTCTGCCCCTTTTTTTGAAACCGATGCCAAAACCAAAACGACGTAGAAAAAAGTCTATGCAGACCGTGTTTACGCGATTTATGTTGATAGTCGCGTTTTTTATCTTTTGGATTGGAGCGATTGGTGTTCGTCTCGTTCATCTGCAGGTAAATCAACACGATTCGTTTCGAAAGAAAGCTCTCGGGCAAAGGCGCGACGTGGTAAAAAGCAAGATGTTGCGGGGAACCATCTTTGATCGTAACGGGCGGCCGTTGGCTATGAGCATGAAAGTGGATTCGCTTTATGCTGATCCTTCGGAGATAGCAGACGTTGATTATGCCGCACGAAAAATTGCGAATGTTTTGAACGTTAGTCGGAAAGCCATCGCGAAAAGAATTCGTGACGGAAAAGAGAATCGAAAGCGTTTTGTTTGGATTGCGCGCAAACTTGAGAAGGAAAAGGTTGAAGAAGTAAATGCCAAGCTTGAAAAGCAGGAGCTTAGGAAGTTTGATCTTCCAAGATTCGAAGGACTGCATTGGACAAAAGAACAGAAAAGAAGCTATCCCTATCAAAAAATGGCGGCACACGTAATCGGATTTAGCAATGCTGACGATGTGGGTCAGGCAGGCATTGAGCTGTCCCAAGAATCGGCGTTGCGCGGCGAAACTACAAGAACCGTAAGAGAGAGGGATCGGTTAGGTAGGGTTTATGACGAATGGGGCGCGAAACGTGATGCACCGAAAGATGTTGTCTTAACCTTGAGTAATTCGATTCAATATAAGGTGGAGGAAGCTCTCGCACGCGGCGCTCAAAGAGCTCGTGCTAAGTCCGGCAAGGCCGTTGTTTTGGATCCTAAAACCGGCGAAATCCTCGCAATGGCAAACTATCCTTCCTTTGACCCAAATAAGTTTAGGAAACTCAAGCCGGGGATGTGGCGAAACCGAGTAATTCAGGACAATTATTCACCCGGATCTGTGTTTAAATTGGTAACGTACGGAGCGGCCCTCGAGGAGAAAATAATTTCTCCCGAAGAGAAAGTAAACTGTGGAAATGGAACGATTACGATTGCCAGGCACACTTTCAACGACTCTCATGCCGTCGGAAATGTTACCTATACTCGTGCGTTTGCAGAATCAAGCAATGTTGGGGCAATTAAAACCGGACTAAAAGTCGGAAAACGGACTTTTTATGATTACGCGCGGGATTTCGGTTTTGGGTCGAAAACAGGCATCGGATTACCAGCTGAGGCGACCGGTATGCTACGCGATCCAAAGTCCTGGAATGGGGATTCTTTAGCGTCAATGTCGATCGGATATGAAATCGGCGTTACTGCGTTGCAAAGTGCGACGGCTTTTGCGACTATTGCTAACAATGGTGTAAAAGTCCAACCGCACATCATTAAAGAAATACGTAAATCCGATGGTGAGATAGTTCATTCAGCAGCGCCTGAAAAGGTGGAAGTTGTAAGCGCTGAGACTGCTCGAGATTTACGTAAAATGCTTCGAGAAGTCGTGGTTGACGGCACCGCGCGAAGGGCACAATTGAAAGGTTATACCTCTGCCGGAAAAACCGGAACAGCCTGGAAATACGATGCTGCGTTAAAAGCGATTAACCGCAATAAATATGTTTCGTCGTTTATCGGTTTTGCGCCGGCGGACGATCCCAAAATTGTCATCGCGGTTGTAATGGATGAGCCTAGAGGAGCGTTTCGGTATGGTGGACAAGTTGCAGCGCCCGTTTTTCGCGAGATTGCCGAACAGGTTTTACCTGAACTAAACGTAATGCCGGACCTTGTTTTTCCTGAGGAGCCCGTGGTGGAAGAAGCCAAGAAGGAGGTCGAGCGCAAACAAAGCGCACCGCCAAGTGATAAAAAGAGTGAAGAGGAAAAGAAGTCGCGTGATCTGAAAAAGCAATCGGACGCAATAAAAGCTAGAAAAGTTAAGCCCGCCAAAAATTCCAGTAATGACGTTATTAAGAAACGGAAGAATAACGAACCTAAGAAACGCCCCAGGGAAAAATCGAAGGACGATAAGAAACGGACGACCAAAGCGCGTTCGAATGTAGGAAAGAAAGGAAAGACTTGAAGCTCGAAACGGCAATTCGATACATGGACGCGGATGCGTCAAACCTAATCCCCGCTTTGCTTAACGCCGAGGTGACTTCATTTCCAACTGATTCGCGAGAAGTAATAGCGGGTGATTTATTTTTTGCTTTTTCGCAACCCGAATTTGAAAACAATGGCTTTAACGGCGATTTTATGGACGCCCACAAGTTCATACCTTCGGCGTTTGAAAAAGGAGCCGTCGCATGCGTCGCACGAAAAGATCGGTTTAAGGAGCATGCGGAATCTTTGAAAACATTTCGCGATCGGCTGATTTTTGCCGAAGACGTAATCGCCGCCTTTCAGCAACTTGCCCACAATGTCTACCTGGATTGGGGAAAACCGGTTGTCGCGATTACAGGCAGCGCCGGAAAAACAACGGCAAAAGAGCTGACCGCTCACGTTTTGGAAGGCTCGGGGCGCAAGGTTCTTCGCAATTTGAAGAATTTAAATAACGGACTCGGGCATCCGATCACCGTGTTGAAACTGGCTGAGGATTCAGATTTTGATGTCGCGGTTCTCGAAATGGGAATGTCAACGCCCCACAAGGAAATCCAGCGGCTTTGTGAAATAACCCCTCCCGATGTTGCCGTCGAACTTAATGTTTTGCCGGTGCATGTAGAGCACCTCGGATCGATTGAAAATGTTGCAAAGGCGAAAGCCGAGCTAGTAGAAGGATTGAAAAAAGGGGGGACGGCGATCTTAAACGCCGACGATTCGCGCGTTGCGGAAATGCGAAACCTTCACGATGGAAAAACGATCACATACGGGATCGAAAATGAAGCCGATGTAATGGCTTTGGGGATTGAAATGAAACGATTTGGCGAAACACATTTTACGTTAAAAACGCCCGATGGGGACGAACAGGTTGTTTTCCAACTTTCCGGGAAACATAATGTTTTGAACGCTTTAGCAGCTTGTGCCGTAGGACATAGTTTTGGGATGACGGCCAAAGAAGTTTCGGCTGCGCTTAAAACTGTGAAACCTCCAAGCCAGCGCGGAGAGATCCTTTATTTCGACAAGGGTTTTACCGTGATTAACGATTCCTACAACTCAAACCCTGCGGCCCTTTTAAAGATGGTTGAAACCTTAAACGAGGGCGCCTTGAGTGACAACCGGAAAATCGTGGTCGCGGGCGAGATGCTCGAACTCGGTTCGGAAGAAAAGGAGATTCACTGCGAAACTGGGCGCAAGCTTGCCGGAAGCGGAATTGATTATCTAATCGGCGTTCGGGGTTTGGCAAAAGATTTAGTGGATTCTGCGAAGGATTCCGGAATGGAAAATGCGAGCTTTTTTAAGGATTCGGATGCGGCTGGAGATTTTCTTAGCGGCGAAATAAGAGAGAAAGATTTGGTTTTGATTAAGGGGTCGCGCGGTGTGCGAACTGAAAAAGTAATTGAAAAACTTGTTCAGCAGTTTGAATTGGGAGCTGACTAAGATTCGTTTCTTAGAATCCTAATCTCCGACTTTTGAACTTATTTAGATGCTCTACTATTTTTTGTATCAGGTAATTTTTAAGCAGTACGGCGCGGGAAGCGAATCGTACGTGTTTAAGGGACTCAACGTAATTCAGTACGTTACGTTTCGCACCACTTGGGCGACTATTACCGCGCTTTTGATTTCTCTCCTTCTTGGCGGGAAAGTTATTAAAAAACTTGCGGCTTTGAAATTTGGACAGGAGATTCGCGAAGAAGGTCCCGAATCCCACCAAGCAAAAAAGGGCACGCCGACAATGGGTGGCGTTTTGATAATCGGATCGGTTTTAATATCAACCGCTTTATGGGCGCGGCTCGATAGCATTTATCTATGGCTTGCGCTCGGAGCAACGACGCTTTTTGCGGCGATTGGATTTGCCGACGACTATATAAAGGTAATAAAGAAGCGCAATCTTGGACTTACTGGAAAACAAAAACTGTTTGGTCAGATTTTGATCGCGGTTGGGATCTGGGCGGTTTTATGGCTGGTTGCTAATTATCCCTGGAATCTCTCAATTCCGTTTTTAAAAGCTACTGCGGACCCGAATTCCTACACGAGTATCAGCTGGATCGGGCCCTGGATTTATTTGGGTTTTATCGTTTTTGTGCTGCTTGGCTCGTCAAACGCAGTAAATCTGACTGACGGCCTTGATGGACTGGCAATCAGCGTTACATTTATTGCTATGTCTGCTCTTACAGGTCTTACATACGTTGCCAGCGACGCGCGTTGGTCAGAGCATCTGGACATAACTCATAAACCTGAGGCAGCGGAATTGACTGTTTTTTGTGGAGCGATGGTCGGAGCGAGTCTTGGATTTTTATGGTACAACGCGCCAAAAGCCGAAGTGTTTATGGGTGATGTAGGTTCGCTCGCGATCGGCGGAGCGCTTGGGACCGTGGCGATTCTAACCAAACAGGAATTTATGCTGCCTTTTATCGGTGGGGTTTTTATCATCGAGGCGCTTTCCGTGATGATTCAGGTAGCATCTTTTAAACTCACAGGAAAACGCGTATTTAAGATGTCGCCGATACATCATCATTTCGAACTATCCGGCTGGAAAGAATCGAAGGTGGTATTTCGGTTTGTTATTGTCGCGATTTTGTTTGCGCTGTTTAGTTTGTCGACTCTGAAACTCAGGTAAACGGTCTTGGGTCTTTGGTTTTTGGTCTTTGAATAGATGAAAAAGACGAATTTTGAAAATCTGGAAATCTATCAACTATCCGAAAAACTTTCGGATGAGATATGGTCAATTGCTTTGAAATGGAATCGAATTGCTCAAGATACGATTGGGAAGCAGGTTATACGTTCGACGGACAGTATCGGTGCGAACATTGCTGAGGGTAGCGGACGTGGAACTGATAAAGACTATCTGAGATTTTTAAAAATTAGCAGAGGTTCGTTATATGAAATACGCCACTGGTTGAGACGTGCACACGAAAGGAAGCTCTTGAAGCCGGATCAGGTTGATAAGCTGAGTGAGCTAATTAGTGAACTAACACCTAAGCTAAACGCCTATATCGGAGCAGTAAACAGAAGAGACTGAGCGATGGGTTTTTCAAAAACCGAAAACCGAAAACCAAAAACCGATTCTTTGCACCAAGCAAAGATTTTAGTTTTAGGTGCTGGCAAGTCAGGGGTGGCATCGGCTGAATTTCTCGCAAAAAAAGGCGCCACGGTTGCGCTTCACGATAAAAAAAAGATTAAGGCTTGGACGGAAGAAGCTCGTTCTTTGAAAGAAAAATATGGAGTCGGGTTGGTCCGCGGGGATATTCCTTCGTGGCTGCTTGATCAGATAGATTTAGTAGTTATCTCGCCGGGTGTTCCAACCGGAGTTATCCCAGCTCGTTACGTTGACCGCAAAGATGGTGAAGTGATCGGCGAGGTCGAACTCGCGTATCGCTTTATGAAAGGTCGAATTGTTGGGATTACGGGATCGAACGGTAAAACGACAACCACTACCTTGATTGGCGATTTGCTAAAAAACGCCGGGTTGAAAACTCTCGTGGGTGGGAATATCGGAACGCCGCTTTTGTCGCTCGCAGAGAGCTCGACAGAAGACAGTTGGACGGTTGCAGAGCTTTCCAGTTTTCAGCTGGAGACGATAAAAGATTTTCGACCGAAGATCGGGCTTTGCTTGAATGTGACGCCAAATCACATGGATCGCTACGATCTTTTTACTGATTATGCCGCGGCGAAGCACAGGCTTTTTATGAACCAAACACCTGAAGATTTAGCTGTCTTAAACGCCGACGATGAGATTACGAGCTCTTGGTCGGATAGTTTGAGGGCTCAGGTGACGCTCTTTTCAACTGCAAAGGAATTGGGCGAAGGTTTGTTTTTAAGGGGACGCGAATTGGTTTGTCGCTTTAATGGTAAGGAAAAGATTTTGACAACGCGGGACGACATGACCCTTCGCGGAATTCACAACGTGCAGAACGTCTTGGCAGGACTAGCCGTGGGACTTGCCTGCGGAGCGTCGCCGGAATCGATGAAAGAAACGATTCGGAAATTTAAGGCGGTCGAACACAGACTCGAATTTGTAGACGAAATTGGAGGCGTGAAATTTTACAACGATTCAAAAGCGACAAGTGTTGACGCGACATTGAAAGCTCTTGAGGCACTTAGTGAAGAACCGGGAGAGATTGTGTTGATACTTGGCGGTCTAGGGAAAAACGCACCGTACCAGCCTCTCGAAGAATTGGTCGAATCAAATGTGAGAAAGCTTATTTTAATCGGTGAAGATGCAGACAATATCGAATCACAATTGGGAAACGCAGCGGAAGCGATTCGTGGGAGTTCGATGGAGGATGCCGTTAAGAAAAGTTTTGAAAATGCCGAAAACGGTGATTCTGTTTTGTTGGCACCAGCGTGTGCGAGTTTTGATATGTTTCGCTCTTTTGAGGAACGGGGCGATGTTTTTAAGAAAAGCGTCGCAAATTTGAAAACGCAGGCAACGAGCGTTTGATCTACGAAGGATGGCGAAAAAGCTGAGAATAGACTGGTTTCTGTTTGCTATCACGGCAGGATTGGCTTTATTCGGCACGGTGATGGTTTACAGCGCTTCGGCAATGATTTCGCTCAGGGAAACCGACGGAGATACGCAATTTGCATACTTTTTCAAGCAGTTTGCTTTTACCGTAGTCGGGCTTGGCGTGATGTATGCGACGAGCAAGATTCATTACAAATGGTACGAGCACAAACTCATTGTTTACGGATTTTTGACAATTGCAGCAGTTTTACTTTTGGCGGTTTTTGCGTTTCCGGCTATTAACGGGGCGCGGCGCTGGATCCGAATGCCGGGTATGTCTTTTCAGCCATCCGAACTGGCGAAAATTGCTCTTCCGATTTTCCTGGCTTACTTTTTGACGAAAAACGAAAAGCTGGTTGGAGATTTAAGAGAGACGGTTTTACCGTGCGTAATGATTTTGGCGGTTCTCGGTGGACTGATATTTCTTGAGCCGGATTTAGGAACGGTTATTGTTCTTTGCGCGATCTTTGTAAGTGTATATTTTGCTGCCGGTGCAAAAATATTGCATCTGCTCGCCGTAAGTGCAGTGCTGTTTCTGATCGGCTCGTTGGCCTTGATATTTGCGCCCTGGAGGATGCAGCGGCTGATTGCTTTTCTCGAACCATGTAGTGAAGAAAATCGCGTCGGCGCAGGCTATCAGGTTTGCCAATCGCTGATGGGAATTGGGTCAGGTGGAATTTTTGGCGAGGGTTTCGCTCACGGGCAACAGAAGTTGTTTTATTTACCCTACCCGCATTCCGATTTTATCTTTGCAAACATTGGCGAGGAACTTGGGCTGATTGGAACGCTCGCGGTATTGATCGCTTTTGGAATCTTGCTTTGGCGCGGAACGCGCGCAGCGGTTTTAGCGCCTGATCGTTTTGGGATGCTACTTGGTATAGGAATAATCACAGGAATTATCGTCCAGGCGCTTTTTAATATCAGCGTCGTTATTTCGATACTTCCCGCAAAAGGAATTCCGCTTCCGTTTATTTCTTACGGAGGTTCTTCGATTATCGTGACACTTTTTGCGGTCGGGATTTTGCTTAATCTTTCGCAACACGCCGGTTTCATTTCGTTTGAAAACGGAATTCATTCGACGCGAACGCCCCGGAAGAAAAAGAAACGTAAGTCTGTGAAACGACGAATGTGATTGTTGATTTGAAATGAAGGTTTTAATTGCCGCTGGTGGAACCGGCGGACACATATATCCGGGGATAGCGGTTGCGAATGAAATTTTGCGCCGCGATGCGAATAACGAGGTTCGATTCGTAGGTTCTGAAAGGGGGCTCGAAACAAAGATCGTTCCGGAAAATGGTTTTGAACTTTCTTTGATAAACAGCGCGGGACTAAAAAATGTGGGTCTCGCAGGAAAGCTGAAAGGGCTGATGATTTTGCCAAAGAGCTTTCTTGAAGCGCGGCGAATCATAAAGGACTTTAAGCCGGACGTTGTCGTAGGCGCAGGCGGATACGTTACCGGATCGGTGATGTTGACGGCGAGTTTGATGCGAATCCCGACATTGGTTATGGATTCAAACGCCTTGCCCGGTTTTACAAATCGTATGTTAGCGAGGTTTGTCACAAAGGCGGCGCTGACTTTTGAAGAAGCTCTTTCATATTTTGGCGATAAGGGTGTTGTAACCGGAAACCCCGTCAGAAAGGAATTTTTCGACGTAAAGTCTAAAGAGCGAGGCGAGAAATTAAACCTTTTGCTTTTTGGCGGTTCGCAGGGAGCGCGAGGAATTAACCTGGCGATGATCGATGCTCTCGAACACTTAAAACCGCATCGAGAAAAGCTAGATATAACGCACCAGACAGGGAAGTATGATTTTGAAACGGTAAAAAAAGGCTATGCCGAAGCCGATTGGAGCGACGCAAATATAACAGTTTATATTTCGGAGATGGTTAAAGAATTTGAAAAAACGGATTTGATAATTTCGCGAGCGGGGGCGACGACCTGCGCCGAACTCGCCGCAGCCGGGAAGGTTTCGATAATGGTTCCCTTGCCAACCGCGGCGGACGATCATCAGCGAAACAATGCCGAGGCGTTTCAGGATGCGGGTGCTGCAAAAATGATTTTGCAGAAGGATTTAACCGGAGAAAGATTGGCGGAAGAATTAATCCGATTTATGAACGCACCTGAAAAAATCACCGAGATGGAAAAGAATGCTAAAAAGCTCACAAAAGAAGATGCAGCGGAAGCGGCAGTGAACATAATTCAAACGTTGGCGAAAAACTGACGACAGAGAACTGATAACTGACCACTGACTAAATGTTTAGACACGTAAAAAACATACATTTTATAGGGATTGGCGGCATCGGTATGTCCGGCATCGCCGAGGTTTTGTGCAACCTCAAATTCAATGTCACCGGTTCGGATATGAACCGCTCAAAAAACACTCAGCGGCTCGAGACGCTTTTCGACATAAAGATTTTTGAAGGTCACGCGGAAGAAAATATCGGGGATGCACAGGTTGTCGTTTATTCGTCAGCAATCAAGGAAGAGAATCCAGAGATTCAGGCAGCACGCGAAAAGAAAATTCCGATAATACCGCGTGCGGAAATGCTCGCGGAGTTGATGACTCTCAAACCTTATTCCGTCGCGGTTTCCGGTTCTCACGGAAAAACCTCGACAACCTCTATGGTTGCTACGGTTTTAGGGCACGCAGGGGTCGATCCGACGACGGTTGTAGGAGGCGTTGTTGAAACACTTGGCTCGAATGCGAAACTTGGCGCCAGCGATTGGTTTGTAACCGAGGCTGACGAGAGTGACCGTTCATTCCTGATGCTCTATCCGACGATTGCTGTCGTCACAAACATCGATCGCGAACACATGGAATCCTACAAAGGAATGGAAGACGTAGTTCAATGTTTTACGGATTTTGCAAATAAAGTTCCGTTTTATGGCGCCACGATAATTTGCCTTGATGATCCGAACGTGCAATCGATTATACCGGACATTAAACGACGTATTGTTACCTACGGATTCAGCAAACAGGCGGATATTTCTGCGCACGATATTTCGTTTAGTGAAGACTTTGGCTCAACATTTACAGTCTTTAAGGGCGAAGAGGAGCTCGGAAAAGTCGAGATGCCCGCGCCTGGCAAGCATAATGTTTACAACGCCTTAGCTGCGATTGCTGTTTCGCTCGAACTTGAAGTTCCATTTGATGAAATTGCGGGAGCTTTCGCAACCTTTAAGAACGCCAATCGTCGTTTTCAATATAAAGGCGAAGTAAACGACATTAAAGTTTTTGATGACTATGGGCATCACCCGACCGAGATCTTGGCAACTCTTTCCGCAGCGAAAAACAGCTCGGGTGAACGACGAATTGTAGTCGTATTTCAGCCTCATAGATATTCCCGTACTCGAGATCTCATGGAAGATTTCGCGACGGCGTTTAACAACGCTGACGTTGCATATTTACTAGATATTTACCCGGCAAGCGAAAAGCCCATTGAAGGAATCACGGCTGAAATTTTAACTGAGAAGATTGAAGAATTCGGACACAAAAACGTGAACTACATTGGTGGGGTTGAGACCGCGGCAAAAAAAGTGGTTTCAGAGCTCGAACCCAATGATTTGGTTATAACACTTGGAGCGGGAAGCATTACAAAGCTTTCCGATGAAATTCTAGAACTATTAAAGGAGCAGCATGGCTAGAAAAAGAAGAACTACAAGTCGCAAAACCGGAACCGCAGCAAAACCCAGAAGACGTACGAGTCGGAAAAAGAGTAAAAACCGGCTGGCGAATTTCGTGGTGCCGCTGTTTTTCATTTTTTGTCTTTTATTTTGCCTTGGGTTTTTAACCTTCATGGGTTACCGCAGCGCTACTGCATCTTCGTTTTTCGACCTGGATGCGGTTGCCGTAAGAGGTGTCGCTCGAACCTCGCGAGGAGATATTGAAGATATCGTCAGACGAAATAGCATTCAAACCGGTGTATGGAATGCGAACATCAATCGAATCAAGAGAGAAGTTGAGGAACTCCGGTTTGTTCAGGCTGCCAGCGTTTCACGTGTTTTACCCAATAAAGTAAGGGTGATCGTGAAGGAACGCATTCCGAAAGCGATAGCGAGAATCGGAAAAAAAGACTACTGGGTAGACGAAGAGGCCAGGATTTTGAGCCGTGTTTCAAGCTCCGACAACCGATACGCATTTACGATGTTTGGTTGGGACGATAGTGAATCGATCGATGCCCTTGAAGAAAATAAAAAGCGTGTGGCGCTCTTCTCTCAACTTCGCAAAGAATGGCGGAAGTATGATTTGGCGAGTCGTGTGAAGGCGATCGACCTTTCTGATTTACGACACCCGAGGGCAATTGTTCTGGATTCCGGAGAGCCCGTAACGATCCATCTTGGAAAAGAAGATTATCGAAATGCTCTGCAGCGCGGGTTGGAAAATATTGCCGGGCGCGGTAAACAGGTTGAATCGATCATCATGAGCGGTGCTCAACCCGTGATCGAGTATCGAGATTCTTAAAGGAGCCCCAGAAGACAGGTAAACTTATGATAAACCAGTCAATACAAGCTGTTGGGTTGGATATCGGCACAAGTCGAGTGCGCTGCGTGATCGGCGAACCGGAAGACAATGGGAAGATGAACATCGTTGGATTCGGCGAGAGCGAATCGAAAGGGCTGCGCCGCGGCATTGTGACAACGACAAATTCAGTCGTCGAATCCGTGAAAAAGGCGGTCGATGATGCCGAACGCCGAAGTGGCTTAGAAATCCAAATGGCGACTGTGAATTTCTCCGGCGAACATCTACAAGGAGAAAACAAAAGTGGAGTAGTAGCGGTTGCCGGAGCGGGACGCGAAATTGTCGAGGAAGACGTCGAGCGCGCAATTGATTCGGCGAGCGCGATTCAGCTTCCAACCGGTTGGGAAATTGTAGACCGTCTACCACAGGAATTTATCATCGATGGGCAGGACGGAATTATCGAGCCGGTCGGGATGCGTGGCGCGCGTCTCGAAGCGCTTGTACATGTTGTGACGAGTCCGAGTGCGGGGCGCCAAAATATCGTTAAAGCGATTCACAATTCAGGTTTAGAGGTTGAGCAAATCATTCTCGAACCACTCGCCGCTGCGGCAAGCACACTCTCCGATGAGGATCGCGAATACGGTTGTGCCCTTGTAAACATTGGCGCTGAGATTACCAGCATGATGATTTTCGGGCGTGGTGCTGTGCAGCACAGTGCGGTATTTCCGTTTGGTGGAATGAATTTCACGAAGGACATTGCGACCGGGCTTCGGGTTTCGATACCGGAGGCGGAGCGTATTAAAAAAGACGTTGGCTGCGTGGCAAACTACCTCATGGATGAGGAGGAAAAACAGGAAATTATTGAGATTACACCCGTTGGCAGAACGGAAACGCGAGAGCTGACGAAGGAGATTTTATGCGACGTTCTCCAACCGAGAGCTGTTGAGTTGCTCCAGCATATAGCAGCTGAGGTTGCGAGGGTCGAGGCACAGATTTCGAGTGGAGTCGTTTTAACGGGCGGAAGCGCTTCGATCAAGGGAATAGTAGAAACCGCCGAACAAGTTTTTGATACGCCTACGCGGGTCGGTCTACCGCGGCAGGATTTATTGGGAGGGCTTGCAGATGAGCTCGATAGTCCGGCTTGGGCAGCAAGCACGGGACTCGCCTTGACTTCGCTGACCTCCCAAATTAGGGAAGCAAATGCAGATGATAGGTCGCCTACAGAAAGGGTGGCGAAGTGGTTTGAAAATTTTCGTGGAAAATTTCGATAAAATTGACGTGTCGATTTGGTTTTTAACCCCCATTCGTTGTATGCTTAGCAACCAAAAGCACTACATATAGTTGAACGGGCAAAAATCACATTTTCCCCAACGCACCACGAGATTTTTATTAAAATTGAATAAAAGGAAGCATTAATAATGAATACGGAAAGTCTTCAAAACGGGAAAAAATTGGAAATATTTCTGGATGAACCGCCGATAACAGGCGCTAGAATTAAGGTTATTGGAGTTGGCGGCGGCGGCGGAAACGCTGTAAACCGAATGATCGAAGCTGGGGTCCAGAACGTAGAATTTATCGTCGCAAATACTGACCTGCAGGCGCTTAATGATTCTAACGCGTCGGTAAAAATCCAACTTGGCAGCGACCTTACGCGAGGTCTTGGAGCGGGTGCTGATCCGAATGTTGGACGCAATGCGGCGCTTGAAGATACCGAGAAGATCATGGACGTTATTGAAGGCTCGGACATGGTTTTTGTCACAACCGGACTCGGTGGCGGAACGGGAACTGGTGCGGCACCGGTGATTGCTGCACTAGCAACCGAAATGGGTGCCTTGACGGTAGCCGTTGTAACTAAGCCGTTTTCCGTAGAAGGCAAGAAGCGTATGAGCCAGGCAGAGAAGGGCTTGGCTGAGCTACGCGGATGTGTAGATACAATTATCACGATCCCTAATTCAAAACTGAAAGAAGTCGAAGAGCAGATTACGATTAAAGAAGCTTTCCAGCGTGCCGACGATATATTGCTCCAAGCTGTTCAGGGAATAAGTGATTTGATAACGATTCCGGGAATCATAAACCTGGACTTTGCCGATGTGAAATCTGTTATGAAGGGGATGGGCGTTGCGCTTATGGGTATTGGTCGTGCGAAAGGTGAAGGCGCGGCGATTCAAGCGATGCGAAATGCAATTGATTCCAAACTGCTCGAAGAAAATTCAATCAAGGGAGCCAAGGGCGCGCTTATAAATATTACCGGTTCGGAAAACACTCCGCTTAACGAAATCGAAGAGGCGATCGCACTTGTTCATAACGAAGCCGATGAAAATGCAAACATCATTTTTGGTACTGTTTATAACGAACAAATCGAGAGTGAGGTTAAGATCACGGTAATCGCTACCGGTTTCGAACACCAGATTGCTTCGAACAATATTAGCGAAGAAACGGTTGCAGAAGCGCGCGCCGTTGCGCAAACTTACGGAACTCGACAGGCGTCCGCTCCTGCTACGGCTCCAAACGCTGCACCCTCGGATGAGGATAGTGAGGAAGAGGACCTTGAGGTTCCAACATTTATTCGACGTCAGGCTGACTAGTTTGTTCAGCCTTGGCGCTTGTTTTTGCCTACGATCAATCTGATCAAATCCCCCGAATTCTGGTTAAATCCACCTATCTCTCCGGATATTGCTCCGATTATTTGCCTTAAATGTTGAAACGATCTCATATCGGGATATAGTAGTTTTGTGAAAAAGACCGGGGCTGAAAATAACTTCGACGAGAAGAAAGAGTTAAAAAATCGACCGCGAGTCGGGATAACGATGGGGGATCCGGCGGGGATTGGTCCTGAAGTAGTTGTTAAGGCTTTGACCGATCGAGCACTCTTTGAAGTTGCTGATTTATTGGTGATTGGAGATCTCGCATTATTGAATCGCGTTGCGAAAGGAGTGGGCGCACAAGTCAAGTTTTTTGATTCTCGTGAGATCAGCGACGTAGGTAAAAACGAGGCGGTTCCGGTTTTTGATTTAGAGAATCTTGCACAGGATTATTCAGATGGCGCCGAATCTGGAGTTGCGGGAAAGGCGTCGGTCGAATATATCGAGAAGGCCGTAGATCTTTGGAAAGAAGGAAAAATCGATGCAATTACTACAGCACCGATTAACAAGAAAGCAATAGCGATGGGCGGGTATGATTATCCCGGTCACACTGAGATGCTTGCGAAATTGACCGAAACAGAAGATTTTGCAATGAGTTTTTTTGCCAACGACATGTGTGTGGTGTTGCTTTCGACCCATGTTTCGTTAAAAAAGGCGATTGAGTTGGTAAAGAAGGAAAATCTTGTTGAGTTGATAAAATTCACAAATGTTCAATTGGAGGCATTGTTAAAGAAGAAAGTAAGAATCGCTGTTGCCGGCGTAAACCCGCACGCTTCCGAAGACGGACTTTTTGGAACCGAGGAGGAGAAGGAAATTCTTCCGGCCATACGGGAATGCCGCAAACGGTTTGGCATCGATGTTTCGGGTCCGTTTTCAGCCGATACGATATTTCTTAGAGGTTTTCAAGGAGAATTTGATTCAGTTATTTCCTGTTATCATGATCAAGCCACGGTTGCAGTTAAGTGTTTGTCGTTTGGAGCATCGGTAAATGTCACGCTTGGTCTTCCTCTAATTAGAACCTCTGTGGATCACGGAACTGCCTTCGATATTGCCGGCAAAAACATGGCAGATGCATCAAGCATGAATGTGGCGATAAAATTGGCCGGAAAGTTAGCCGGAATTCGTAATCATTCTTGAAAATCTGATAGTATATATTTTTTGATTTAGGGGAGACCGCTAATGAGTGAGGAAAACGTAGAAAACAAAGGAAACGTACTAGTAGCAGACGATGATCCAGCTATACTGCGGCTCGTAAAAGCGATTGTAGAGAAGGAAGGCTACGAGGTGATACCGGCCCGCGACGGGAAAGAAGCCTATAAATTGCTGCAAGACAACGGACATTTTGCTGCCGCGATTTTTGACGTCGTAATGCCTTATATACAAGGTACGGAACTTGTAAAATTTATGCAGTCGGAAAATGCGCTTAAGAATATTCCCGTAATAATGATGACGGCGGAGCAAAACCCTAAGTTATCGTCGGATAGCTTTACCGCGGGAGCTATTGCATTTCTACCAAAGCCGTTTACGGCGGCTCAGCTAAAAACAATGCTTCAGATGTTTGGAAAGAAAAGGAAAGAAGAAGATTAAGGTAGATTTCATAGATAGGAATTATACGACCCCCTCAATAGACGGATAAGGAGCGAAATGTGGCAAAACGTAAACTGCTTTTAGCAGACGACTCAATTACGATACAAAAGGTTGTAAATTTGACCTTCGCCGATGAGGGCATCGAAGTGATTTCGGTGGGCGATGGGAATTCCGCAATGGATAAGATTCGAGAGGAATCACCTGACATAGTCTTAGCTGATGTCAATATGCCGGGGCTTAATGGATACGAGGTCTGCGAGAAAATAAAAACATCGGAACACAGCTCTAATACGCCGGTGATTTTGCTCGTAGGTTCTTTTGAACCATTTGATACGGTAGAAGCCGATCGAGTCGGTGCGGACGAGCATTTGACAAAGCCATTTCAGTCGATTAGCCAATTGGTTAATACTGTAGCCGTACTTATAAACTCTCAAGATGCCGAATCCGACTCGGAAAAGAACGAGGAGCTTTCTGCGGCCGCGACACCAGGTGGCGGTGCTGCTCCTTCTGTTAATCCTACTTCGAGTTTTTCTGATTTTTCAGAACCGAGTTTGGACGATGAAATGATTCAAACGGATCAGATCGGAAGTGTTCCGGTTGATGATATGTCGAAATTTGGGGCGCTCGATACAGATGAACCGGGGGGGGGCGATACGGAATCCGAAAATCCCGGACAATTTGAGATGAAGACCGAGACTGCTTTTTCACCGGAACGGGAAGGCGATACAGGAGAATTTGCAATTGTAGAGGATTCCGAAGAGCCAATCGGGGAACGTGATCAGGATACTGATTCCACTTTTGAGCCGGAAGATAGTTCAAATGACTTTGCTTTTATTTCAAACGATGAATCAACCGAGGAACCATCGACTGAGGCGGTCGAAACAATCTCCGGTGGTGAAACCGAGCTAGAACTCGATGAGCTAAATCTGCTTGAGCTTTCGTTTGATGATAAAGATGGCGAGATTGATTTGGGAATTGATGTTAGCGACGATGATGAAGTCGAGTCGGTTGAGACGCCTGACGAAGGTGACTATGAAACTGGTTTTGCATTCCAAAATGCAGAAAGCGAGGAGATTGAAAAACCGGAACCCCCGGTGTCCGATCCCGTAGAGACGGGGGCTGACGCTGAGGAAGAGCGATCGATCGAGGGGGTTTCACCGGAATTGATTGATGAGATTTCGAAGCGAGTGGTCGAACGACTTTCTGAGAATGCGATCAGAGATATTGCAGGTGAGTTTGTGCCCTTGATCGCCGAGCGCGTGGTGAGAGAAGTGGCGGAGGAGAAGCTCAAAGACTAAGACTTACATTATTTTATTGAGGTAAAGGTTAGTTTTCTAAGGGATGAAAACTAACCTCTTTTACTTTAGAATACCTTAACTTTTTTACGTTACGATTATGGAGTTATCAAAAGCCTACGATCCGAAAGAAGCCGAAGGGCATCATTGCAAACGTTGGGAAGAGAGCGGGTTTTTTGCGCCGGAGATTAACGAAAACCCGGATGCGGAAAAGTATTCGATCGTCATTCCGCCGCCGAATGTAACGGGTAGCCTGCACATGGGACACGCGCTGCAGCATACGATCATGGATGTTTTAACGCGTCGAAAGCGTATGCAGGGTTATCGCACGCTTTTCCTTCCAGGTATCGATCATGCGGGAATTTCCACTCAGTTAATGGTGACTCGCCAGCTAAAAAGAGAGGAACGCAAAACCCCGCAAGATATTGGGAGAGAGGCGTTTACGGAAAAGGTTTGGGAATGGAAACATCAATACGGCGGAACCATCCTCGAACAAATAAGACGAGAGGGAATTTCAGTAGATTGGTCTCGCGAGCGCTTTACGATGGACGAGGATTTATCGAAGGCGGTTCGAAATGTTTTTGTTGCGCTTTATGAAGAGGGTTCGATTTATCGCGGTGCGAGAATTGTTAACTGGTGCCCAAAAGATCAAACTGTGCTTTCGGATCTCGAGGTCGAGGATAAAGAGAAGAAGGACGGCAAACTCTATTATCTAAACTATCCGATCAAAGATTCTGACCAGAAACTGACGGTTGCAACGACTCGTCCGGAAACAATGCTTGGTGATACGGCTGTTGCGGTAAATCAAAACGATGAGCGTTTTAAAGACCTGATCGGGAAAACAGTTGATTTACCTCTGACCGATCGTGAAATTCCAATAATTGCTGATGAATACGTTGATATGGAGTTTGGAACGGGCGCTGTGAAAATTACGCCCGCGCACGATCCAAACGATTACGAGATGGGCCAGCGGCAAAATTTGCCGCAGCTAAACGTTATGAACCTTGACGGCTCGATGAATGAAAACGCCGGAGAGGATTTTGACGGACTCGATAGATATGAGGCTCGCAGCCTGGTCGTTGAGAAATTTGAAGAGCTTGGATTACTCGAAAAGGTTGAAGACTACGGAATGGTTTTGCCCGTTTGCGAACGCTGTAAAACCGTTATCGAAACGCTGATTTCCGAGCAATGGTGGGTAAAGATGGACGAGATGCGCGATCTTGCGTTGAACCTGAAACGCGAAAAAGATTATCCACGATTTACGCCGCAAAATCCGCACACAAAGGTTTACATCGATTGGCTCGAGAATCTGCGAGATTGGACAATCTCGCGTCAGCTTTGGTGGGGTCACCAGATTCCTGCCTGGTACGACGATGAAGGGAATGTATATGTTGCGAACTCGAAAGACGAGGCCATTCACAAGGCAGGGGTTGATAACTTAACTCAAGATGAAGATGTTCTCGATACATGGTTTTCATCGTGGCTCTGGTCGTTTTCCACAATGGGTTGGGATGGAGATACAATCGACACGGAAGATTTACAAACATTTCATCCGACTAATGTCCTTGTAACGGCGCGTGACATAATCTTTCTATGGGTTTCGCGGATGGTAATGTCAGCCTTGAAATTTAAAGGCGAACGACCTTTTGATGACGTTTACATTACGGGAACGGTTTTGGCGAAAGATGGTCAGCGAATGTCAAAAACGAAAGGAAATGGCGTCGATCCAATCGATGTTTTTGACCAATACGGCGTTGACGCAACTCGCATAACACTTGCGGGCTCGTCAACCGGGATGGACTTCGCCTGGCGCGATGAAAAGGTCGAAACCTACCGGAACTTCGCTAACAAAATCTGGAACGCAACACGTTTTTGTTTGATGAACGCCGAGGGAGCCAAAGTTGATGTTTCAACTCTTGAAAATGCAGAGAAAATTGCGGATAAATGGATTATTTCGCGTCTGAATCGGGCGGCTAAAGAAGTAAACGAAGCACTTGATAAATATGCTTTTCACGTCGCGGTCGATAAACTCTACCATTTCTTTTGGGACGATTTTTGCGATTGGTATATCGAACTTTCAAAAGATGAGATAACGGCTGGCGATACCGAAGCGACAACGAGAATCATCACAATTCTTGAGCAATCTTTGCGTCTGCTACATCCATTTATGCCCTATCTGACAGAGGAGCTTTGGCAGAAGCTTCCGGGAGCTGATTCGATTTTGCACAACAGCGCATATCGATCTGCGGATCCGACGATTATGCTTGCAGATTTTCCTTTAGGGGATGAAAAATTTCTCGATGAGAAAGCTGAATCCGAAATGCGGACGATTATCGAACTGATCTCCAAGGTTAGGAACATACGCGCCGAGATGCAGATAAAGCCATCCGACAGGATTTCGGTTCACATAGCAGCTGATAGCGAAACAACGGAAATTTTATCGGCGAACGAAGCTCAAATTCTTAAGCTCGCGAGGGCAAGTGACCTCCATCTGGCAGATGAACTGGATGTTCCGAGTGCGTCCGCGAAAGGCGTACTAACAAACGGTTCGGAGATTGCGATACCGCTTGAAGGACTCATTGATTTCGAAAGGGAAATAAAACGACTCGAAAATCAAATTACTAAGTTGGGCGCCGAAGGCGAAAAACTCTCGAAACAACTTTCAAACGAAAATTTTGTGAAGAAAGCCCCTGCGGAAAAGGTTGAGGCCGTAAGGGAAAGAGTTGCTGAAATCGAGGCGCAGACGAAAACCTTAAATCAGAATTTGGAAACCCTTAGATAGCTTGGAGCGTAAAGAGCAAACACGCTTATTATGACCGATTCAGCGGCAACAGAGGCAATTGAAGACACTGGCGAAATTTCCGTTGAGGAAAAACCGTCATCGAAACCTAAATACGACCGTTCGATTGTCGAAGGACCGCTGGGCAAAGCTGTCTGGAAAGTCGCTGCGCCGACGATGCTTGCAAATATCTTTGGCGGCTTGCAGGGCTTGGTTGATCATATCGTAGTTGGGAACGTAGTTGGTTATAAGGGCAATGCAGCAATTGGTGTTAGCTGGCAAATTTTTCTTGTGGTTGTCGTTTTTGTGGCATCGATTTTCACAGGGATGGGAATTCTGGTCGCGCGTTTTGCTGGCGCAGGTGAAGAGGAAAAGGTCGATCGAACCGTTTACCAGGCTTTTATTACAGCTCTTTTCATCGCCTTGGTAATAATTGCCCCGATCGGATATTTTGCCGCTCCGTTTTTGCTGGACCTCGTTAATGCCGAAGCCGGCGTGCAAGCCGAAGCTCTTCCTTACCTCAGGATAATGTTTATTTTTAGCAGCGGGATGATGATATTTTTTATGTTATCCGGCGCGCTGCGGTCGGCGGGAGACGCGAAAACTCCCATGGTACTCGGGATTGCCATGACCTCGCTGAATATTGTTCTTAATTTCGTTTTGATTCGCGGTTTGGGGCCTATCCCTTCGTTTGGAACAAAAGGGGCGGCGATGGGAACATGCATCGCCGCGGGACTTGTGGCGATCTATTCGTTTTGGAATTTGTGGAATAATAAATGGGTGGTTTCGATTAGGCAGAAAAATTATTCGCCTGATTGGAGTGTTATTAAGAAACTATTTAAGTTTGGCTTGCCGGCCGGATTTCAGGGAATTGCGATGAATATCGGCGGCGTTTTTATGCTCGCGTTTGTCGGCTCGCTTGCCCAAAGCGCAGCAGCTCAGGCGGCGTATTCGATTTCCTATACACAACTCTTTTCGCTCGTAACGTTTACATCAGTCGGGCTTATGGGAGCCGCAGCAGCGGTTGCCGGGCAGAATCTAGGTGCGCAACAACCTGAGCGGGCGAGCGGAGCGGTTCATACAGCAGCGAAATTTGGACTCATTTTATCGGCGTTTGTCGGCTTATTCTTCTTTTTCTTTCCCGCCCAACTGCTTGCGATTTTTGGGATGACTGATCCAACCGTCGTTGAGATTGGGGTTCAACTCCTACGCATTTTAAGTCTCTCCGGCATTTTTGTTTCAGTTGCGCTGGCTTACACTGGCGGGCTTCAGGGTACGGGCGATACAAAAAGCCCTCTCTATATATCCATCGTTTCGCAAGTTATAGTTCCACTCGGTATCTGTTTTGTGGTTCAACAAACGATTGGGCTCGAGCCCTGGCATATTTGGCTTGCGATTCTCGCCGGACATTTCACCCGTTGCATGCTGAGTATATTTCGTTTTCGACAAGGGAATTGGCGGCATATCAAGGTCAACATCGACGAAACTGTCGGCTAACTACTATAAGAATTAGAACGGACGTTTAGCGGTTTTCGCATTTAAGTCGATCCACGACTCCAGCGCAGATCAATCAGGAAGCGCATTTCGTGCCTATATTTCCGATATGTGCTAACTTATCTCGTTATGAACCTCTTGGAAAATGGCGACATTCTGGCGGCGCTGGCCGAATTCCTCGCTGAAGATATCGGTCGGGGAGATATTACGACACAATCGACGGTTCCCGATGGAATCAAAGGCGTAGGAAGCTTTCTTGCAAAGGAAGATCTGGTGATTTGCGGAATGAAAATCGCGGAAGCGGTTTTCGAACAGCTAGATCCAGACAGCCCTGAAATAGATACCAAACACAAAGATGGCGATGAAGTAGAATCGGGAAAAATTTTCGGAACGCTCGATGGTTTTGCTGATGTACTGTTAACCGGGGAGAGGCTTGCGCTAAACCTTATGCAGCGGATGTCCGGAATCGCTACGCTTTCGCGACAATACGCGAATGCAGTTGAGGGCACGGGGGCACGGGTGGTGGATACGCGAAAGACTACACCGGGTTTGCGCATGCTTGAAAAATACGCCGTCGGGGTTGGCGGATGTAAAAACCATCGTTTGGGACTTGATGACGGAGTTTTGATAAAGGACAACCACATAGCGCTTGCCGGTGGCGTAAAAGAAGCGATCGATGCAGCTAAATCGAGGGTTGGACATTTGCATAAGATTGAAATCGAAGTGATGAACTGGGGACAGCTTCGCGAGGCGATACAGGCTGGCGCGGATATTGTGATGTTGGATAATCAAACACCCGAGGAAACGGAAAAACTTGTTAACATGGCGCGCGAAATGAATCCGAACGTGCTGCTGGAGGCATCTGGCGGTATGAATCTCGACACTGTCAGGTCGTATGCCGAAGCCGGTGTCGATTTGATCTCCGTAGGTCGTTTAACGCACTCCGCACGAGCAATGGATATTTCGTTTAAGATAAAAACGTTGTAGACCTCAGAGAACGACAAAGGAGTGTCCGGGTTTGTGTTGGCGGCGCGGATCGTCTTCCAGATTTTGCCCGATCGGGACATTTTGATAATAGCCCAGCCGTAAACGACCGGGGTATTGTAATAAAATCCTAAGGGATGGAATTACATTGCAGCTTTTTTCATGAATAATTGTTCGGCAACAAAATTTAGGACACAAATAAAATGAAGAAAATTCTGATCGCTATTGTCGTGTTGTTGGTTCTTTTTGCTGTTGCAATACTTTTTGTCGGGCGAACTTTTTATCCGGACAATATTGCGGAAACGTCAAAAGACGGTGGCACCAAAAACCTAAAAACGCGTGTTTATGAGAAGGACATCGCTCAAGTAAAAAACGCAGTAAAAGAAATCATACCGACGCTTTCCACATATGGGGGAGAGTGGAAAATAGTTGAAAGGGCGGCAGGAAGCGGTACGGCGAAAGAGGTGATTTCGGTAGAAGTTCCGGTCGTTGTTTTTACAGATGATTTGGAAGTTTCCCTGGAGGAAACCGATGCCGGCAAAGTGCGCGTTGATGTTCGTTCGCAATCAAGAGTAGGGAAGAGCGATTTTGGCGAGAACGCCCGTCACGTAAGAAAGTTATTGGCTGCACTCGACCAAAAATTGCAGTGAGTATTTATTATGATTGTTTTGCAATCAGCGTTTCAGCAGGAATTTCCTTACTTGTCAGGGCGAGCATCTCGTCAGTAGATTTAAGGATCGGCAAAAACCAAATTGCGATTGTAGACAATACCAGTGCTACGGTGCATGCAATTCCACCCTCGAGACCATAGTCTCCTCCCGTTATCCATTTCGGGCCGGAATCAATTTCAGTAAATAAAGGTGCTGGCGTAAGGTTTGTTAGTCCGCTGACTTCAATTCCAAAAAATGCTCCCTGAACCCAGTTCCAGGCAAAATGCAGCCCAAACGCTAACCAGAGCGTGCGCGTTTTTAGGTACGCTGCGCCGAGCCAAACTCCGGCAAGGGCTGTGTTTGTAAAGGAAAACCAATTCACCGAAGGATTTCCAAGGTGTCCTGAGGCGAAAAGCAGAGATGTTATAACAATTGCAAGCCAACCTAAGTTTGCGCGCGTGAAAGTCTGGAAAATATACCCGCGAGCGAAAGCCTCTTCAAACGCTGCGCCAAAAACGAAAATGACTAGCGACATCGCGAGCGTAATCAAAATTGCTGAACTTCCGGCTTCAGAGTTGAAGGAAAAACTCAAATTCCCAAAAGCGACCGAGAATAAAATCGCTACTCCGATAGCCAAGGCTCCAAACAAAACCCCGAGAGCGAGATCTTTAAACCAGTTTTTCGTAAACCAGGCGCCAAGCGCACGAAACGGCAGTCCTTCGAAATATTTTCCACAGAGCCAGCCGAGAAACAATGCGGTGACGAGCCCGATCGTACTTCCGAAGATTCTGGCAAGCAGAGAGTTTTCACTAAACCCGATCGGCAGTTTGATGAGAATAAAAGCGAAAGCCCCACCCAAAATGGCAGACAAAAGGAAAAAGAATATCAGGAAAAACAGGAATCTCCACCCGCTTCGGATTCGTCCATATTGATTGAAAAAAATGTCGTTCACTTCGGGGGATTTTACTTCATTGCAATGCAAAACACACGAACTCGCGCCCCTATTTTATGCTAAACTTAGAGCCCGTGAATCAAAATCGCCGAAAAACTGACATGCCTCAAAGGCGCAAACCGCCGTGGGTACTTGGCGGAATTGTGTTGCTGCTGCTGACGTTTCTCTTTTTGCTTCAGTCGTCAAATCTTTGGAAAACTCTGACAGTAGATTCGGCGAGCGACACAATACTTCTATATGCTCTCTCTTCGCTTAATTTCATTGCCTTTGTCATTTTCGCGTTTATCTTCATTCGTAGCCTGCTAAAGCTGCGGCAGGAGCGTCGCGCGCTACAAATCGGCTCGAAAATGAAAACGCGTCTGCTGATTTATTTCTTTGGAATCAGCCTTTTACCTCTGATTGCGATGGCAGTTTTTTCCTATCTGTTTATGAATCGCGCGCTTGAGCGCTGGTTTACGCAGATTCCCGAAAAGGTTGTGCGCGAAGCCGGTTTTCGACAGACCTCTGAAATGCTCGCAAAAATCTCCGATAATCCAAATCTCACGAGCGCTGAACTGCAGAAGCTGATTGATGCCGGGAGTTTTACGCGATTGGAAATTCTATCTCCTAAGCTCGAATCGATTGCCTTAGCAGAGCGCGGTATTGAACCGGAAAAGACTGAGGAGTTGGCGCGTGTTGTGACGCTCATTAATGAAGGAAAATTTCAGGATGCGTCGTTATCCGATGGGAAGGATTTTGACGCAGACGTTAAGGATCAGTCTGATGGGCGAAAGTTTGTGGCGATTTTGGATATGGAGAATCTCAATCCAATTACCCAAGAATCACTGGCGCAGTTTGACAGGTTGAAATCCCAGCAAGGGTTTATACGTCAAATCGGAATGACGACCCTTGGGTTGATGACATTTTTGTTGATATTTGCCTCGTCCTGGATGGCATTTTATGTAGCTAAAGGACTTACGAGACCGATTCGGGCGCTTGCCGAAGGTGCCGAGGAAATTACGCGCGGAAAGCTGGGTTATCGAGTAGATGTTTTCGCCGAGGACGAACTCCAAATTTTGATAAACGCGTTTAATGAGATGTCCGGAAAATTGGAAGAAAACGCGGACGAACTCAGAGAGCGCAGGCGCTATATCGAGACAGTTTTGCAATCACTTTCAATGGGAGTGGTTTCTTTTGACGACGAAAACCGAATTACTACTATAAACAAAACTGCAAAGCAGATGCTTAAGCTGGAAGACGACGATTTTGGCAAGCTCCGGCTCAAGCAGATCGTTAGCGGCGAAAACTACTCGGTGTTGGCAAAGCTGATTTCCAGGGCGAAAAGAATAGGACAAGCTACGGAGCAAACAAAATTGTTGCGCGAAAACGGTGAAGAAAGTTTGGAAAAAGGCGCAGATTTACCGGTTGCACTTACGGCTTCTGCCCTGCCTGATGGAAACGGCGCAGTGCTTGTAATTGAAGACCTGTCAGAGCTTATCGCTGCGCAGAGGGCTTCGGCGTGGCGAGAAGTAGCACGTAGAATGGCACATGAAATTAAGAATCCCCTGACACCGATTCAGCTTTCTGCTGAGCGAATTGCGAAGCAGGTTTCGAGCCGGCCGACCTTCGTGAGCAGTCCCGTTTCGGGTGATGCGCCGATCGGAGATGGCAAGACGGAGAAGGTAGTTAAAGACGGAACGGAAACGATTTTGCGTGAAGTTAGTTCGCTCAAGTCAATGGTCAACGAGTTTTCGAGGTTTGCACGTTTGCCAAATGTAGAGCTCAAAAACGGAAATATCAACGACGTGATAGAGCAAACACTTGCGCTCTATACGGATCGGAGCTCGGATATCATTATCGAGTCGCGATTGGACGAAAACCTACCGGATACCTTGGTCGACGCTGAGCAGCTCAAACGCGTTTTTGTGAATTTGATTGATAATTCGATCGAGGCGTTTGATGCATCGCATTCGGAGAAGAAGATTCTAGTATCCACCAGGTACGACAGTGCGAGAGATTTAGCGGTGGCGGAAGTGGTGGACAATGGAAACGGAATTCCGCCAAAAGATTTCTCGAGACTCTTTCAGCCTTATTTTTCGACAAAAGGAAGGGGAACCGGACTTGGACTTGCGATCGTGCAAAGAATTGTAAGTGAACATCGCGGAAGGATTCGGGCAGCGTCAAATTCGAGCGGAGGCGCGAAATTTATTATCGAATTGCCAACTTCAAATTAGATTGGAATTATGGCAAAGTTTGTTGGGCGGGTGTTGAGCCTGCCCGATTTACGTTATGGCAACGCAAAACACGGTACTGGTTGTTGATGACGAACGCGGAATTCGCGAGACTCTGCGAGGTGTGCTCGAGGATGAGCAGTTCAACGTTGATACGGTCGAATCGGGTGAAGAGTGCTTAAAGATTGTGGAATCAACGAATTACGGTTGTATTTTGCTTGACGTTTGGCTTCCCGGAATCGATGGACTGGAGACGCTCAAGAAGCTTCGGGAGAGCGGAAACGATTCGGCGGTTGTAATGATTTCGGGGCACGGAAATATTGAAACGGCTGTAAACGCAACAAAATTGGGCGCTTTTGACTTCATAGAAAAACCGCTGAGCCTAGATCGCACTGTCCTCACCGTAAGAAATGCGATCAAGCAACGAGAGCTCGAACGTGTCAACAAAAATCTCAGTGACCAACTCCGATGCGAGTATGAAATGGTTGGCAATTCAGTTGCGATGCGCGCATTGAGGAAGCAAATTTCTATTGTTGCTCCAACTGACGGACGGGTTTTGATCTCAGGCGAATCCGGCACAGGAAAGGAACTTGTTGCCAGAGCAATTCACTCACGCTCGAAACGAAAAGAAGCGCCTTTCGTTGAGATAAATTCGGCGGCGATTCCTGAGGATTTAGTCGAATCCGAACTCTTCGGGCATGCCAAAGGAGCTTTTTCGGGAGCGACAAAGGCAAAAAAAGGGAAGTTTGAAATTGCGGACGGCGCAACGCTTTTCCTAGATGAAATTGGCGACATGAGCGCAAGGGTTCAGGCAAAAATGCTGCGCGTTCTTGAAGAGCAGAGGTTTGAACGCGTAGGGAGCAATACGCCTGTAAACGTTGATGTGAGAGTGATTTCCGCGACCAACAAGAGACTCGACGACCTAATTGAAAACGGCGGGTTTCGCACGGATCTTTTTTATCGTTTGAACGTGATTCCCTTTCAAATTCCACCGCTTCGTGATCGCCTCGAGGACGTTCCCGCACTTGTCGAACATTTTAACCAGAAATTTTCGGTGGAATATGCAAAAACTCCGAAAGAGTTCACGGCGGATTCGATTGAAGCACTTCAGAATTATCAGTGGATTGGAAACGTTCGCGAACTCCGAAACACAGTCGAGCGAATTGTGATTATGAATCACCGCGCGAAGATTCGCCTGGACGATTTGCCCGACGTAAAACCTGGCGATGAGCCAATCGCATCTTCATTTCGGTTTCCGTCATTTAAGGAAGCAACGGACGCGTATCAAAGGGAATTTATACTTCACAAGTTGGCGGAAACGGACGGTAATGTAACGAAAGCCGCCGAGGCCATGGGTGTTGACCGTAGTCATTTGCATCGACGTATGAAGAATCTCGGAATCAATTCCGACACGTTACGTGATAATTAGAGCAGTTTTTTTACGTGTTTAAATGCTCGCATGAAGATCGGCCGCCAGTCTTTATCCGGTTTTTGATTTAGTTTGAACCAGAAGAATTCAAATAAGTGTCCGCCATCATCTTCACAGAAAAACTCCCAGGACTGTTTTAGTTTTTTAGCGGGTCTGCATTTGTAAAAATACCAGATTTGATCGCGGTGCTTTGCCCGCCAGGCACCAAGAAATTTCACGGTGGAGACTTTCTTAATTCCGGATTCCTCATGCAATTCTCTTAACGCCGCAAATTTTGGTTTTTCGTTGGGCTTGATATTCCCGCGAACAAACTGAATCCCGGTTTTAGGATGACGGAACACAAGGATCTCCCGTTTCGAGCCCTTTTTCCTCGTGATTATTGGACAAACCTTATGCGGTTTCATGTTAATTATTGTTAGCTTTTTTGAGGTATGTCTTCGCCTTCGGCAAAGAAATCAAGTGCTGCTGAATTTATGCAATATCTTTGCCCAGTCGGTGGGGGACCGTCCGGAAACACATGTCCTTGATGTCCGTCACACCGTGCGCAACGCGTTTCGGTACGAACCATACCGAGTTTTCTATCTTCGATGTAACGTATATGATCTTTATCAATCGGCTTGTAAAAAGAAGCCCAGCCTGTGCCCGAGGTAAACTTCGACCCCGAATGAAAAAGCGGAAGCCCGCAAAGCTTGCAGGCATAAGTACCGGTTTCCTTATTCTCCAAAAGACCTCCACAAAAAGGAGCCTCAGTACCGTGTTCGAGTAGGATATGATAAGACTCTTTATCCAAACTCTGCGCCAAACGTTCTCGCGCGTCATCCGAAATAGGTGACAGATCAAAACCCGACTCGGAAAGGTTGCTGGTTTTCTTTGGCTTCATTGATTCCATTAATAAGAGGGGACATCAGATTTTACGACATATTCTTGCAAGACTCCATATTGGGGGCAGAGTTAGAACTTTTCAGTAAGCTCTTTGAGCTTTTTTTCAAGTTTGCGAACCGATTTTGCCAGTTCCCCCAGGCGCCTGAATGCCGCTGTCGAACGGAGCCAATCGCGATTATCAAAAGCCGGAATTCCTGAAATTGTTTTACCTTTTTCGACATCGTGGGAGGTCGCAGATTTCGCCGTAACTACTGCATCATCACCGACTTTGAGATGCCCCGCGATTCCAACCTGTCCTGCCAAAATTACACGTTTGCCAATCACGCTGCTGCCGGCAAGCCCCGTTTGCGAACAGATCAAGGCGTCTTCATCTATTGTGCAGGAATGTCCGATTTGTACCAGGTTATCGATTTTTGCGCCGCGTTTTATTCTACTTTCGCCGACGCTCGCGCAATCGATCGCGGTGTTTGCTCCGATCTCCACGTCATCCTCAATTACTACGCGACCAACTTGCGGAATCTTAAGCCATGATTTTTCTTTCGTTTTGGCGTAACCAAAACCATCTGAGCCGATCGTGGAATTATTGTGAATAATACAGTTAGTGCCAATTTCACAGTTTTCCCGAACGGAGACTCCGGAGTGGATTGTTGTATCCTTTCCGATTTTGACGCCGTCGTAAATAGTAACGTTTGGAAAAATCTTTACGCCCGCCGCAATCACACAGTTTTTTCCGATTACGACGTTGGCGCAAATCTCCGCGTTTTCCGAAACGGATGTCGTTTCGTCAATTGCCGCCGTTTTATGAACGGATGGAACAATTCGCGGTGACGGATGAAAGGCTTGTAAGGCTTTTGTGTAGGCCACGTAAGCGTCCGGGGACCGCAGAATTGCGATGTCGCCGCGGTCAATTTCGACACCGTCGCTTAAGAAAACCGCATCCGCTTCGGTAGTTTCAACCTGCGGTGTATATTTCGGGTTTGCCAAAAACGAGATTTCGCCGGACTTAGCAATATCGAGTCCTGCCGCTGCTGTTATTTCCAAATCCGAGTCGCCCTGGTCAATTTTGGAACCGGTTTTTTCAGCCAATTCTGAAAGTTTCATAACGCAATTTTAACCCTAACTCGGTAAGGAGCAAATAACCAGAGGAGAAGTCTTCTGTTTACAGCAAGTTTACCGGGTCGATTTCAACATAAGCGATCTTTGTGTCACACGACGCAGCCTCGGCTTCGGCCAGCGCTATCTCGATCGTATTCCGAAGATGATTTCTGCTCCTAGATTTTATAAGAATCTGCAAGCGATGTTCGCCTTTTAAACGAGACAGTGGAGCGGGAGCGGGTCCAAGTACGATGCAGTGTTTTTCCGGGTTGACCTTGTCTAAAGCCCTTCGAAGAATATCTGCGTTGCCGGAAGCGTAGTTGTAGTTTGGGTGTTTGATCATAATCGACGCCATCGCTACAAATGGCGGATAGTGCATACGCTTCCTAAATTCGATTTCTTCTTTATAAAACGAATCGTAGTCCTGTTTCTGGGCGTGTTTTAGAGCGTAGTGCTCTGGATAGTACGTCTGGATCAGCACTTTGCCTGATAGGTCACCTCGACCCGCTCTCCCCGCGACCTGGGTTAGGAGCTGGAATGTTCGTTCCGCTGCGCGAAATTCCGGGAGCGATAGCCCCATATCTACCGAAACGACGCCGACAAGCGTTACGTTGGGAAAGTCGTGGCCTTTTGCAATCATCTGCGTCCCGACGAGAACATCAGTTTTTCTGTTTTCGAAATCCGAAAGGAGTTTTTCAAGTTGTTTAGGTTTTCGCGTCGTGTCGCGATCGATTCGAGCAATTTTGAGCTTCGGAAATCTTTGGGAGAGGACATTTTCGATTTGTTCGGTACCGTCGCCTACAAAAAAAAGAAATTCTCCTTTGCAAGATGGACACTTCGTCGGCACCTTGATATGAAAATTACAGTAGTGGCAAACAAGGCGCTGATCGCGTTTGTGAAACGTCAGGGTAATATCGCAATTTTTACATTTTATTCTTTCGCCGCACGAACGGCATAGGACAAATTGCGAGAAGCCGCGACGGTTCAGCAAAATAATCGATTGCTCGCCCTTTTCGTAGGTTTCATCAATTGCACTTTCAAGGCCCTCGGAAAAGGTCAGGTCTTTACCGGCTTCCTTAAACACCTCGCGCATATCGATTACTTCGGCTTTCGCCATTGGGCGATCCTTAAATCGTTTTGGCAGATTCAGGTAGTCATATTTGCCCAGATGGGCGTTATGAAACGACTCCAATGCCGGTGTTGCCGAGCCTAGAATTGCGACTGCATCAGCATTTTTGGCTCGAACAATAGCCACATCGCGAGCATTGTAAAAGGGCATTTCGTGCTGACGGTAAGACGTATCGTGTTCTTCATCAATAACGATTAACCCTATGTTTTGGAGCGGCGCAAAGATTGCAGAACGCGTTCCGATCACAACTTTTGCATCTCCATTTCGAATTCTCCGCCATTCATCAAAGCGTTCGCCGGATGATAGAGAGGAATGCAGAATTGCCACTTCATCTCCAAAGGCTGCGCGAAGCCGTTTGGAGAAGACGGGAGTGAGCGCGATTTCCGGAACGAGCATTAAAGAAGACTTTCCGCGTTCTAACACCTGCCGCATCGCATGGATATAAATTTCGGTTTTTCCGCTTCCCGTAACGCCATGGAGCAAA
This sequence comes from Aridibacter sp., assembly GCA_965216195.1. Taxonomy (GTDB): domain Bacteria; phylum Acidobacteriota; class Blastocatellia; order Pyrinomonadales; family Pyrinomonadaceae; genus Aridibacter. Next base: position 567,944 of record OZ244151.1, read on the forward strand.
AATGTCTTGTAGGATTCCCGAACAAGTGCGTTTTCGATTTGCGTATAAACTGCCGTTTGCTTTCTTGATAGCGTAATGTCTTCTCTTGCGGCTGATTTCAGATGAGCGAGCGGATCTCGTCTTACTTCCATCTCGAAAATTTCGACCAGGCCGCGTTTTGCGAGAGTTTTTACCGGTGATGGCCCGACACGCGCCTGATCAGTTAACTTCGAAAGCAAAACAGAGCTTTTTTCTTCTTTTAGAACGTCTAGAATTTTTTTCTGCTGCGTGGTCAGTTTTACTTCTTTTGCATCAAGATCTTCTGCCGCCGATAGCCGAACCGCCTTCCTGATTTTTGGTTTTACGCGAACCGCGACCTTCTTCTGTATCTTTTCGACAAAACCAGATTTGACCAGATCGTTGAGCGCACGCGTCGCCCTCGCCGAACCAAATTTCTTTTTTAGCTTCTTTACCGTTAAAGAACTGTCGTCAGCGAGGCTTTTGAGTAACTTACGCTTCTGGGTTTTTCGTTTTCGATCGGTTTCCAGCTCCTTGCGCCCAAGTTCAGTAAGCCGCACCTCAGTTTCTATAGTTGCGTTGATACCTGCCGGAAGGGAAGCTTTGAGCATTTCCCCCCAAGAAGATGCGTAGTACCCCGCCGCCCAGCGAGTTAGATTGAGTATTTCTTGCGTTATCAGAGGTTTGTGGTCGAGGAGCTCAATTGCCGGCTTGATACTCTCCATTTCAATTCCGAGTTCCTTATTTAGCGTGTCGCTTAGTGAAACGGCGTAACCCGTAAGCCGACGATTTCTAAACGGAACAATTAAGCGAGAACCAATGCGAATGTCCGAACGCATTTCCGGTGGAATTGAATAGGTAAAACTTTGTCGCAAAGGAATCGGAAGAGTCACTTCAACGTATCTTTGAACACCATTTTCAGCCTGGAATTTTTTCGCACCTTTGGACATCAAAATATAACGGAGGCAGTAATTTATCGGATTTTGGTATCTATGATTTGATAATCCAAAATGATAACCTATTGAAACCTTTAGTGAAAATTTGCGTCAAATTATAGGAATTTATGGATACGTTTTTAGTTGACGAGAAAAGGGAAAAGAAAGGGGCGAATCTGGGTCTTCTTGCCGGCGTATGCGTTGCGCTTCTCACGATAGCCGGATTGATTTTTTTGTTTTCGCAGATGTCGCCTGAAGACCTGGAGAAAGAGGATCTTTTGGCAGGAGCATTCCGCGAAGGCTCCAAGGAATTTGATAAGTACACGAAGGACGTAATCGTTACGACAAACACCGATCGATTGATGCAGTCGATGACGGGCTTAGGCACTATTACGATGCATGTTGGCGGTTCGGTTTATAACAAAGGCGATAAGGTTTTAAGTGCTCTTCAGGTTCGTGTAGGCGTAATTGATCCTGAAAATAAGGTTATCAAAGCCAGGAACTTTATGTTGATCCCAAACTCTGAACATGAGGTTTTGCGTCCTGGAAAGACCATTAACGTAAACGTAAACATAGGTGGATTTAAGCAAGATGACGACCGTGCAAACGTGCAATGGAAAGTTGTTGCCCTGAAGTTTAGAGAGTGACAGGAATGGCGTTTCTATTCTTCGACTTCTTTTACGAAGAGCTCCTCTAGTGATTGTCTCACCGGTTGAACCGAAACGAGTTTGCAGTCGGTTTTTTGTGCAAGCTCAAGAATTTGACCGATGCGATTTTCGCTGTCGGTTTGAACCGCAGCCCCTTTCGGTTTTTCCTCAACTGAAACCCCTGAAAGAGAGCCGAGAGAGTTTTTAAGCGTTTCATCAACCTTGCCTCTTAGAATAATCTCAAAAGCTTGGTTTTCGGCCTCGAGAAGGCTACTTAGGCTGCCCTCGGCTACCAATTTTCCCTTTCGAAGAATTGCGACGTTATCGCAAAGCGCCTCGATGTCTGACAAAATATGCGACGACATAAAAACCGTCGTTCCTTTTTCGCGGAGCTCTACGATTAGCTCACGAATTTCGCGGCGCCCGATCGGGTCAAGTCCGCTCATCGGTTCGTCAAAGAAGACTATTTCCGGATCGTTTACAAGGCTTTGCGCGATTCCGACGCGCTGAAGCATTCCCTTTGAGAATTTTCGAAGCTGTCTGTTCCAATCCTTTTCGTCCAAACCAACCCGGCTTAGCAAGTCTACAGTTTTTTGTTTTCGTGCAGCCGAATCCAGTCCAAAGAGCTCGCCGAAATAGTTCATTAATTCTGAGGCCTTGAGATAGTCATAGAAATAGGGGTTTTCCGGGCAATAGCCAATATCTGCATGCATATCGACGTCCGAGATATCTTTTCCGAAGATTCTTGCCGTACCGCTCGTGGGAAAAATCAGACGCATTAGAAGTTTAATGGTCGTAGTTTTGCCCGCGCCATTCCCGCCTAGAAAACCAAAAATCTGTCCTGGTTCTACGTTAAGCGTTAAATCCTTAAGCGCACGAATTTTCCGCTTCTTGAGGAAACCTTTTTCGTAGTCTTTTGTTAAGCCTTTGATTTCAATTACGTAGCTCATCTTAATTTCTAGTTTTGTCCTTCTTTGGGGTTGGTTTTACTTTACAAGTCTCTCGATCAAGCAAATACGGAATTCCGGTTGGATCTACTATGTTTCGATTTGAATCAATGTTTAAATCAACCTTTCCTTTTTTTACCTCCACGATAAGCAGGGGAAGTATCTCGACAAATGATTTCGGGCAGCGGTTTTTTGTCTCGCGGAACTTATCAAGCGATTCTTGAATTAAATCAATCTGATCCAGCCTGTCGAGCTCCTCCAATCTAAATTTTGCGCTGGCTTTTATTCGCGAATCTTTAGTGTTTGCAAGCATCTGACGGTAAATTTCCCTCGCCGTTTCACGTAGGCCTCCTTCATTTTTCATTTTTGCGGCCATCAATTCGAAAAACGCCGGTGCCCCGTCAATCTTAGAGGCCTTCGAATAGATCTCTGCCGCTTTTTCATAGTCTTTTTGCTTCCAATATATATATCCGAGGTGCTGATAAAGCCGCCATTCATCAGGATTATTTTCTATACCTTTTTCAGCAATATTGATTGCCTGATTCTGATTGATCGAGGGTAAAACAATGGCTCCGAACGAGTAGGCGGAAATATATTTCGGGTCGAGAGTTGTCGCGGCATCGAGCAGCGGATGTAAAAGTCGTGGATTTAGTCTGCTTAAATCATCTATGTTCAACTTTGATTTGGGTTCGGACGCGATCTTGTGTCCTACATATTGCAAACTTCTCATCCAGTACCAATCCGCAATAAGTCCTTCCATCCCAAACGAAAATCCCCTCAAACGATATGCTTGAAGCGATAGATCCTCGTCTTCGTAGCCCTCCCGAATAGTTGGTCTTGTCCGATCAAGAAAAATACTTAGCGCTATAACGGTGGACAAGAATATTATCGAAAGAGCGATAAACCCCAATGTGCTTTTTCGCTTCTGTGTCATATGAGAAAAATGTAATTGTCTGTAGATGCCATCCAAAGTTGGTCTATTGAGCCTTCCTGGAATTCTCCATTCGGCTCTATTTTAGATTTCTTTTACTAAATATGAAAATAGTCACCGTTAGTACAAGCGCGATATAAACCGCCGTATAAATGAAAACCATTAGCACATAAGATGCCGACGGAAGTTCGCCGTGAGAAGCGTTTGTTGCAAACTCATAATTTGAGAAATTTGGGAGAACGTAATAGATCGCATCAAAGAAAAACCTCGCAAAGGAACTTTTCAAACTCAAGCTGAGTTCCCTAAGGCTCGTACTGAAGTGTCCGATTATAAATACGAGAAAGGTTAGAAGGGCCGACAACGCGGGCGAAGAAAAAGAAGAAAATAGCATCGCAATCGCCGTAATCACCATCAATTCAAAAAGAATAAGTAAAATGGATGCCCAAACTGAGCCAATCAGGCTGGCGCCTCCAACGTAAACCAGGGCCAAAGAAATTCCGCAACCCATTACAACTATGTTTACTAAAAGCGTAAGCGACAATCCAAAAAACTTACCCAAGATAAATTCGCCACGCCCAATCGGTTTTGAAAATATCGTATAAAGTGTTTTCTTTTCGATTTCTTTGGAAACAAGGCCTACTCCAACAAAAATCGCTATAAAAACTCCAAAGAAGAGAACAGCCGCCAGTCCGACGTTGACAATTGTACGGGCCTCTTGCCCTGCCGTTAACTCTCCGAGAAATATCGCACAGGCCGTAATCAGCAGAACGAAGACAATAAGGTTATAAAGAACCCGATCGCGTATCGCTTCGCGGAACGTGTTTCGGGAAATGGTAAAGATAAGTCGGAATAGATTCACGGGTCTCAATACGATCTGCCAAAGAGAATTTTTTTATACAGTATGAATTTGAAAGTAAGTTAAAAACTGAAGCGGCCTAAAGACCAAGATTATTGTAGCAGATTTGTATCGCCAGGAAAGACTGCACTACCCGTAAGTACGTATGGTTTAAACAAAAAAAGGCTGCCATAAAGACAGCCTCATGATTATATTTAGTGCTGATACTATTGAGATACTGGCGTACCGTCAAATGTTCCGTCAGCTTGTCGCGTAGGACCTGTACCTTGAGCACCACCGTTGGTATCGTCCATGTAGTAGATAACACCAGCTTCGCTCGTAGCATAGTTCTTCGCACCGGTTCCGCTGAATCCGCTACCATATTGTGTAGCATCAGCCGTAGCGTCATACTCAGCAGCTTGACCAGCACCCGGAGCGGTTACTGCGATATTGAAGTCGTATCCACTCTTGGAACAAGGACCAGCACCACAACCGAGAACAGCGTCAACCAAACCGGCCGTGTTAAGAAGGTCGAGGGTACCATAAGCACCGTTTCCAGCCGTAGCTTGATATGTAGCCTCAGCACCTGTAATGGTTCTGAGCGATGCAACAGCAGCACCTTCGTTAGCAGCGCGACGCGAAGCCAACAAGTTAGGAATAGCAATAGCGGCGATAATACCGATAATTACAACAACGATTAAAAGTTCGATAAGAGAGAAACCTTTTTGATTTTTCATTTTAATTTTCACAATCTCCTAAAATTAGTTAAGTCTTTTTTCTACCTCATTCTCAGGCACCCTCACTATTACAACCTTCGTGCCAAAATGCCAGAATGCGTATAAGTCGTGTATTTGCAATGTTTATACAGTTGGAAGGTGGCTTAGCTAGGTGAGATTCCGGTAAATATTCATGTTATTTAACAGTTTTTTGTAGGAAAAAGTGACGAATATTGTCAGACAGCTGGCTTTTTTGGGGTTTTATACGTAAAAAGAGATAGTCTGAGGTCCGGCATCAAATGTTTGGCCTTGCCTACGGGCGTCGAGAGGTTGGCGGAGTATCACCGGGAACTTAGCGTCCTTATTCCCAAAGGAGGCTTAGGCCTGTACTTAGAAGCCCATTAGAACGGAAAAGATAGTGTTCCTTCAGAATAATCCGCGAGCTAAAGTACTGGGCAAAAAAAGAAAATCCACAAATGATTTGACACGCCGACTCGCGAAAACGCGAAGAGACCGTCCCTGAAGACAGCCTCCGATATAAAACGAACGGTTTTAGTTTTTCTTAATCCTTTAACGGACTTCCGTTAATTACAGTGCGGTCGGTTCGGCTAGTCGCATCCGGCGGATTATCCTGACCAGCCTCGTTTTGAAAAATCGCTCCGCCTTCATTTGTGTAGAAGTTTTTCGTTCCCGTCGCGGAAGGCTCCGTACCAAACGCGCGTGCGTTTGCGTAGGCATCAAATATTGCCGGATTGGTTCCGTCCGAATCTGTTGGGACGACGTCAAAAATATATCCACTCTTACTGCCTGAATCAAGTAGTTCATCCACGATACCAGCCGCGTGCAGCTCGCCCAGCGTTCCAAACTCACCATTGCCGTCAGTTGAACTATAGGTCTGCTCACCACTAAAGATAGTACGTAGCGTCGCAACAGCCGAACTCTCATTAGCCTTTTTTCTAGCCGCCAGTAGCCGCGGTATCGCGATGGAAACAATGATACCAATCACAACTACTATTATTAGAACCTCAATTAACGAAAAACCTTTCTCTTTCATAATATTCTGTATCCTCAAAGTTTTGGGGAGGAAATGTCTATAGCAATGTGAGCAAATTGTGTGCCAGAATAAACGAAAATCGGTCAAATCGATGATTTAGCCATTTGAACTTCGCATTTGGGCCGATAATGAGCGGATATTGTGCTTGTCCAGCAAATGTCGCAGTGAGCGCACGGGCATTTCAAGAAGTGCCGCGGCTTTTGTCTGATTTCCCCCTGTTTGGCGCAACGCCTCTACTACATAAGTTTTTTCAAGATTTCCGAGGTGGCTCACGAGATTTATACCGTCATCTGGTAATTCAAACTCAGCGTTGATACGTACAGGGTTGTAATTTGTAATATTATCGGGAAATCTTTCAGGCTGTATTTCCGATTCGCGTTCGAGTGCAACCGCCCGCTCAATAGTATGTTCGAGTTCGCGGACGTTGCCATGCCAGGTATACTTTTCGAGAACTTCCATTGCCTTCTGCGAGACTGACAGCTCTTTTCCTGTCTGCTTGCAAAACTTTTCGATGAAATGTTCGACAAGTTCTGGAATATCCTCAGTGCGCTCGCGTAAAGGAGGAAGGGAAATCGGAATCACCGAAATCCTGTAAAACAAGTCTTCGCGAAAGCTTCCGTCTTCGGTCATCGCTTTTAGATCTCGGTTTGTTGCTGCGATAACGCGGGAATCAAATTGAATTTCTTCGTGTGAGCCGACGGGGCGAACCCTTCGTTCTTGTAAAACCCTTAAGAGCTTCACCTGCATTGAGGTGGACATTTCGCCAATTTCATCGAGGAAAATTGTTCCTTCGTTTGCCGCTTCAAATAGTCCTTTGCGGTCACTGTTTGCGCCGGTAAATGCTCCCTTAACGTATCCAAACAGCTCAGATTCGAGGAGTGTCTCGGTAAACGCACCGCAGTTAATAGAAATAAAAGGTCTTTCAGCTCGCGGCGATAGATCGTGGATCGCACGCGCGACAAGTTCCTTACCCGTTCCGCTTTCACCGGCGACCAGTACTGTCGAATCAACTTCGGCAACAGTTTCGATCATTTGAAAGATCGCCTGCATTTTGTCAGAGTGCCCAATAATGTTTTTTACGCTTCCTTGTTTGCGTTGGGCTCGCTTAAACGCACGGTTTTCTGTGATCAACTCCTGTTTTTCAAGAGTCTTTTTAACCAGGACTTTTAGCTCCTCAACATCGAAGGGCTTTTGAATAAAGTCATCGGCTCCCAGAATAAAAGCCTCGCGCGCGGTTTCGACTGTTGCAAAGGCTGTCATGAGAATCACACCCACGTCCGGAAGTATCTGGCGAGTTTCCCTAAGCAGAGTTATTCCGTCCATATCCGGCATTCTTACATCTGAGATTATTACGTCTGCCGGTTCTTCTTTTAATAGATCAAGGGCTTTTTTCCCGTTCTTTGCGATACGGATTTCATGGCCGCTTTCTTCAAAAACGAGACTTATCAATTGCCTATAGCTCTGTTCGTCATCAACTATTAAAATTTTTGCCATGGTAAAAAGCGTTTGGAATGATTAATGAACGTGGGGATTTGGGTAATTACGCGGAGCGCATTTTAGCGCTTATCTACATTTTCAAGAAAACTGACAAAATTATCAAGGTGAAATTTGAGGCTTATCTTGTTTAACCGTCAGATAATCTCCCAGGTTTGTGCCTGACGAGTCTTCAGATCCGGCCAAATCACCTGGTTTCACTGCAACCGTTTGAAGCTGGATTTTAATTTCTGTGCCTTCATTTTCCTTGCTGGAGACGTTAATCGTACCGTTATGGTCTCGAACAATCTGATAAACGATCGAAAGTCCTAAGCCCGTTCCGCCCGTGGTCGATTTGGAAAACGGTTCAAAAAGTTGTTCGACTTGCTTTCGGGACATTCCGCAGCCGGTGTCGGAAAAAACAATTGTAACGCCCGTTTGACCATTCTTCTGAAGCGCAACCTTGAGCGTCCCGCCATCCGGCATTGACTGTATTGCATTTCGAGACAGGTTCCAAAAAATTTGTTTGAGCTGCGAGGCGTCAGCGGAAACCATTATCGGATCTTCTGGCAGGTCGGTTTTCAGTATATGATCATCGTCAATCTCCAGGCTGTTTCGCATTAAAGTAATCGTGTCTTCAATCGGTTGCCTGAGATCGATATCCGAAAACTTGCTCGCTTTTGGCCGCGCATACTTCAGGAAGTTTGTTATGATTTCGTTCAACCGATCCGATTCGCGCAAAATTATTTCCATCAAATTTGCCTGAGATGATTCGTTTGTAACCTTCGACTCAAGTATTTGGATCGAGCCTCTCATAGCGCCAAGCGGGTTTCTGATCTCATGGGCGAGTCCGGCTGCAACGCGACCAACAGCTGCGAGACGATCTTTGCGCCTGACGCTTTCTTCCATCGAACGAATTTCGGTTAGATCCTGGAAGGTGATAATCAACCCCGTTTTTTCACCCGCTTCGGAATATAGTGGCGATATACTGTATCCAAGTTGAACAACAAACCCTTCCGGCGTGGTAAATCCAATCTCATGGCGCGGTTGTATATCTGTTTTGTGCAAATCTTCATTTAAGGCGGATTCAATTTCGCGGCGAATATCTCCAAACAGATCAAATATCGATGCCCCCCTCTGATCTTTTGCTCGATAACCCGTAATTTCTTCAGCGGTTTTGTTAAATGTGTAGATCTTGCCATCAAGATCGATCGTAATGAGTCCAGATCTTATGGATTCAACAATTCTTTCGTGCAAGACACGCAGATTTGCGAGGGTTTTTGTTGCAGCTTCGAGTTCCTTACTCGATGCATATCTTTCCGCAAGCCGCGCCGAAAGCAACCCAACCGCCAGAAAAGCGATGCTGTGGAAACCCACGATTTGAATAATCTTGGAAATTTCGGAAGTTGTTGAGTAAGAACTAATTACCTCGGAATAGGCGGCGAATGTAAGCAGAGTGAAAAAGAAGACACACGAACTAGCGAGTAACAGTGTCGCGCGTTTTCCAAGGAAAATACTTGCGACACTAATTAAAACTATGTAAAGGGTTATATATGGGGAGGTTACGTCACCGGTTCTCCAAATAAGACCGGTAATCAGCAACACATCCACAAGAAACTGGACGCGTATCTGCCAGTAGTAGCTTTTGCTCAACCGAAGCAGGAAGAAATAGACGATCGTTAGTCCAACCGCAATTACAAAGATCAGAAATAACACTCGAGGGAAGTTATCGTAAGAAAGCTTGATATTTCCGCTGCTCCAGAACCAGACGGCTACGAGCAACAAGAAGATTGTCAGCAAACGACCGATAATCAGTGTCTGAATTCGCTGAGTTAGGGTTGGGTCGTCAAAACGTTCTTTTTCGTCAGGCAGCATTGAAGATTAAGGGTTTATCATTTAACATTTCCTAACTATCCCGGCTTGCTTAAAACACCAATTGGAAATGAAAGATGAATTCGAACAGCGCCCCTGGGGAACTTATAATGTTTTGGATTTCGGGCGCGACTTTAAAGTCAAAAGGTTAGAAGTTTTACCGCAGAAGCGGCTAAGTTATCAGAAACACGAGCGACGATCCGAGCATTGGTTTATCGTACGTGGTATAGCTAAGGTAACATTAAACGACGATCAAAAGCTAGTAAAAAACGGCGAATCGATTGATGTTCCGATCGGAATTCCGCACCAAATTGAAAACCCTTCCAAAGACGAAACCCTCATTTTTATCGAGATACAAACCGGTGATTATTTTGGCGAAGATGACATCATCAGACTCGATGACGATTTTGGACGAAAAGACGATGTATGAAGCCGGACGTCTTAATTTCCCCAACTTACAATAAGTTTTGAAGCTTCGAGCAGATTTTCCGCTGTAATATCGGGCTTTCGTGCAAGTTCTGATTCGTGTTTCTTTCCGTAACCCGTTAAGACTAAAGCGGTTCGAGTTCCGGCGTTAAACCCCATTTCAACATCAAGTTTTTTATCCCCGATCATCCAGCTTTGGTCGAGATCAATGTCTCCTTTAGCGTTTGCGGCATCGATCATTCCCGTGTTTGGCTTGCGACAAGCACACCCTTCATCCGGAAAATGCGGGCAGAAATGAAATGATTCAATCCGAAGGCCCTCAGCATTTAACTCCGTCTGAATCTTGTCGTGGATGGCATTGACGGCTTTTGCACCAAAATACCCCCGCGCAATACCTGACTGATTTGTGGTTATATAAAAGGTGAAACCGGCATCGCGTAAGATTTTAAGAGCCTCGATCGTGAAGCTGTAAAGGCGAGTTTCCTCAACCGTCGATAGAAAATTGACCTCTTCAATCAGCGTGCCGTCTCTATCTAAAAAGATTGCTTTTGTCATATCTAGCTGAGGAGCCTGGCGGCTTTTTCAAAAACTGTTTCAGGTGCAATTTTCGCCATACAAGGATGGTCAATCGGACAATCTCTAAGCAGACATGGCGCGCATTCGACATCTTTGCGAACGATGATTTCAGAATTCCAGGGTTTTGTCGTTTTCGGATTTGTCGGACCAAAAATTGTGAGAGTTTTCGTCCCGACAGCTGAAGAAACGTGAGCCAGGCCCATATCATTTGAAACCAACAAATCTGCTTCAGCTAAAATCGATACCGCTTCACCGAGCGATGTTTTTCCCGCTAAGACCGGTGGTTTTGTTTTCGAAAGTTCCGAAACCCGCCCAGCGATTTCTTTTTCCTTTTGCGACCCCAAAAGAACTACTTTTGATTGTAACTCATTCTGAATCATATCGTTAAGGCGAGCGTAACCTTCGGGCTGCCACCGTTTTGCACGCGAGTTTTCAGAGCCAACACCCATCGCTACAACGCGTTCGCTGTGATCAATGCCAGCTTCCTTTAGAACTTCCCGTGCTTCTTTTCGGCGCCGTTCGGAAACGTGCAGCGAAAAGTCCGGATTTTCCTTATCATCCCCTGGTTTGATCGAAAAATGTTTACCTATTTCCGAAATGAGATTTAGATAATAAAAGGTTTCGTGTTTTTCTTTTCTCCAGGAAGGTATATCGATCGGGTTTGACAGGAGAAACGCGCGTCCTTCATTTTTGTAGCCGAAGCGCTTTTTGGCTTTGCCTAGTTTGGCCAAAAGAGCTGTTTGGAAGGAGTTAGTGAACAAAACCGCAAGATCAAATTTATTTTCGCGCCATATCATAGCTTGAGATCGAACGGTTTTCAGCGGATTTCGCTCCTTTTTAAACGTTAAAATTTCGTCGATAAAGTCTGCATCTCGAAAAACATCTCGAGCCCAATCCAGGGTGTGAAGAGAGATATGTGATTCAGGAAACATTTTTCGAAGTCCACGGAGCGCGGGTATGGTCATTACAGCGTCGCCAATCCAATTTGTTCCTCTCACAACGATTTTCATAGGTTGAGGGCGGTTAGAAAAGTTTGCTAAGTCCTTCTTTTACAGGAGTATGAGGTTCCCATTCGAGTTCCTGTTTGATCAGGGTTAGATCGGAAACATAATTTAGAGGGATGGGGTTGGGAATTTTCGCCGAAGAGTCGATATTTGCTTTAAGCCCAGACACCTCACCTAACATCTCAACAAAGTTTCGTAATGAAAGCGCGTTTTTTGGCCCACCCCCCAAATTATATATTCCGTGGCGCACTATCGAGTCCGAAAAGGCTTCGCAGGCACGGGCAAAATCTGTAACGTATAGGAAATCCCTAATCGGCCGACCATCGCCCGGCAACTTAATTTCCTCACCCTTTTTCACTTTTTCGGCACAATAAGTAACAAAACTCGGCGTGTTGTCGTCGCTTAGAGGCGCATAAACATTAGATAACCTGAAAATACACGAGCGAAAGTGGTTTTTATGTGAGTAAAAAGTCACGTATTGTTCGGCGATCAATTTTGACCACTCCAAGGCTGTCTGACCGGAATAGATCGTTTGGCAAGTTTCTGGTACTTGGTCGAAATTGTCCGCGAAACGGCCATAGACGTCTTTTGTCGAAGCAAAAATAAAGACGGCATTTTCGCGAATAGCTTTCAGTAAGTTTACCGTTCCCTCTACGTTGTTTAAAAAGACCTCCTCGGCGGATTCCGGAGTTTTATCAAGTTGGGCCGCAAGATGAATAACGACATCGTAGTCCTCGGCTTTATAAACGTCCTGAAGGTTTAAAACGTCCAGGTCTGAGCGTCGGGAGAAGTCGTCCGCATTAAAAAATTTACGAACGTGTGTTCCCAGGAAACCGCTTCCGCCTGTAACAAGAATTTTCATAAACGCTCTAAATTACTTGTGACAGTGTGTGTACGGATTCGGCCTTTCCAATCGCGATGAGAAGGTCTTCCTCGTGAATTTCGGTTTTGCCGGATGGGTTAAAGATCATTTCGCCTTCTTTTCTGCGTATCGCGACGATGAGGATATTAAGTTCCTTGCTTATATTCGTATCCATGATCCTTTTATTAGCGTAGTCGGATCCGTCGTTTACAAGGATCTCCTCGAAAACCAGGTCAAGATTTTCGGCGACGATAGACTCCATGAAATCTGCGATCGCGGGTTTTATTAGCGCTCGGGTCATGCTTTGGCTGCCAATGATCGTAGGCGAGACCACACGATTGGCTCCCGCACGAATCAATTTTGAATCCGCTTGTTCTTCAACCGCGCGGGAAACGATATGAAGATTCTTGTTGAGGGCGCGCGCAGTCAATGCCACATAAACGTTTTTCGCATCATCGGCAAGGCAAGCGGCGAGTCCGGCAGCCCTCTCCACACCGACCTTTTTCAGGTTTTTCTCAAGCGTGGCATCTCCAATGAAGATCATCGCGGAATCGTTATCTTCGATTAACTCAGCTCTTTTTTGGTCAATTTCTATCGCAGCAAAAGGAATCCCCTCTCGTTTGAGGGTTGCGATAATTCTCCTTCCTACTCGACCCGTGCCGCAAACGATATAGTGATTTGATAGTTTTTCCATTTCTCTTGATTTTCGCCGCATTCCGAGCGCTCCTAAAACTTCGTTTTGCACAAATGCCTGAGCGAGAATCGAAAGCCCATAAAGTACCGTTCCAACACTCGCAAGGATAAAAAACGTTGTGAAAATCTTTCCACCTTCGGTTTTCGGGATAATATCTCCATAACCGACTGTGGTAACTGTAGCAGTCGTAAAATAAATACTCTCTAGCCACGACAAATCCTCCAGGTAATGAAAACACACCGTGCCCAACGCAATAATCGAGATGATTGCTACGTTTGCGTATATTAATCGTCGTTTTAGACTCTTAGAGAGATTTGAAAGTATGATCATCGATTTTCACCCGTAAACTTATAAAAGTTTATTTGCGTTCGCAACCGTCTGCGGTTTTTTACTGGACACATCGGCAGAAAAGTTTATAAACTTTAAAGGGTTTCTTCCCGCCATATTTTCTCAGAATCGAAGAGATTCACTTCCGAAATGCAAAATCAAACTGGAATCAGAAGAAAAAAGCCCTTGCGCGCCCGAAAGCCGGTTAGGAAACCGGTCGGAGTAAAGCCAGCTGGTGTTAAGCCGAAGCGTTCGCTTTTTCGGCGTTTTCTACGTTTGATTTTCAATCCTCTTACCTTCGCCGTGTCCGCATTGTTGCTGCTGGGCGTTTTTCTCGTCGGAACCTATTTTTGGTTTGAGTTTTCTGACAAGATCGATTTGCTGCTTGGCGGACAGGTTTTTACACGTACGGCTGGAATTTATTCAGGCCCGAAAACCTTAAAAAAAGGTGAAAAGATTTCAAAAGACGAACTGCTTTCTTACCTGAGCGCCGCGGGTTACGTTGAGAAAGATCGTAAAGCAGACGATTCACGAAGCAGATATGTAATTGCGGGAAATACTATTGAGGTCGAACCGGGAAATACGGCACTAGTCGATGGGAAAAGGAATTATCGAAACGTCGTTGTTAAATTCGACAGAAAAGGAAGCCGCGTTGCTTTAATTACCGATAAGGAATCAAACGAGAAGCTTAAAAAAACCGCGCTTGAGCCTCAGCTGCTCAATTCCATTGCCTCGGAGGGAGACGGTCAAAGAAAGGTTGTTTCTTTTAACGATCTTCCGCCTCATCTCGTTCAGGCAATCACGGTTACGGAAGACCGTTCGTTTTTTGATCATTACGGGGTAAATCTACGCGGGATTGCGCGCGCCCTCTGGAGGCGTTATGACGGTGAAGACAATGATTCACCACTTGAAAATCAGGGTGGCTCGTCGATTACGCAGCAGCTCGTGAAAAACCTCTTTTTAACACCTGAAAGGAGTCTCGAACGCAAGGCAAAAGAAGCCTATATGGCAATCATTCTCGAGCGCCGCGTTTCTAAGAAAGAAATTTTTACGCTTTACGCAAATCAGATTTATTTGGGGCAAAACGCCGGTACGTCGATTTATGGAGTGGGCGAGGCGGCAAACATCTATTTTGGAAAAGATGTTTCAGCGCTCACACTTCCTGAAGCGGCATTTCTTGCGGGAATTATCAGAAGTCCAAATCGCTACAATCCTTATAAGAATCCCGAACGTGTAAGAAAGCGAAGAAATCAAGTTTTGCAGTCGATGACCGAAGCAAATGTTATCACTCCAAAACAAGCTGACGAAGCCAGGGAAACGGAACTGGTATTGCACAAGGGAATTAACCGGCGCGATCTACAGGGAATGCAGTATTTTTCGCAGTATGCTGTCGAGCAACTCCCGAAAATCGTTAATGATCCTGAAGCGATACAACACTTAAGGGTTTACACAACGATTGATCCCGACCTTCAAAAAGCGGCGAACAAGGTTGTTGTAAAGCGACTTGCACGACTCGAGAAATACTACAAGAAAAATAAGCGGAAGAAACTGAATGCTGCGCTTGTGGCGATCAAACCCAAAACCGGAGAGGTTGTCGCAATGATCGGCGGGAAGAATTATCTGGAAAATCAGTTTAACCGTGCCGCGGATGCTCAACGGCAGCCCGGTTCGGTTTTTAAACCCTTTGTTTATGCAGCTGCGATCAACACGCCTTATCAATCTGCTTCGAGAGTTTTAACCGCTGCTAGTACGTTTAAGGACGAGAAAAAGACTTTCACGTTTAATCAAGATTCGTATTCACCCAACAATTACGGCGACTACTTTTCCAATAAGGAAATGACACTACGCGACGCGTTGATCAAAAGTAAAAATGTGATCACGGTTGATCTGGCGATGGAATTAAACGTCGGAAGCGTGATGAATCTTGCTCACAAAGCAGGTTTGCCAAAAGTAAAACGCGCGTTTCCTTCGATGGCCTTGGGAACGGGCGAAGCGACACCTCTTCAAATGGCGACTGCCTACACCGCGTTTGCAAACCTTGGCGATCGGGTTTTGCCGGTTGCGATTAATCGCGTAACGACCGGAGAAGGTCAGACAGTTGTAGAAACGAAAACAGACAAACGCAATGTCTTTCGGCCTGAGGTGGCCTACATCATGAACGACATGATGAAGGACGTGATAAATAAGGGCACGGCGGCCAAAGCGCAGGCGTGGGGATTTAAGAACGTTGACGGAAAACGTGGCTATGCAGGAAAAACAGGCACGTCCCGCGACGGTTGGTTTGCAGGGTTTACGCCAAATTTAGTTGTCGTTGTATATGTGGGATTTGATGACGGCTCCGACCTGCGTCTTGATGGTTCGGAGTCCGCGATGCCGATCTGGGCCGAGTTTATGAGGGAAGCCCTACGCCAACATCCGGAATGGAACGGTGATTGGACGATGCCTGGGTCACTGAGGCGTGCGGAAATAGATATTCGAACCGGAAGTGTAATTCGTGAGTTAAGCGACGATGAGGCTGATTCGGTAGAAGCTCAGACCATAATCTTAAAAAAGAAATCTAAAGAAACTGACGAAGCCGATGACAATGACGAACTAAAAAGTCTCAAGGAGCAATACATTTCGGGAATACCGCCGGAGTTTCGCCGGATAGAACTGTTTATACCCGGGACGGTTCCAACAAAAATGATTCTGCCCACGGATGTAAAACCCATCGACGATGGAGCGCCGACTCCGGAGCCGACTGCAACGCCATTCATTACCTGGGAAGATGCTGAAAAGGATCAATCGTCGGGAAGTACGGCATCTAAAAAACAAAAAACCGCGCCGATAAAAAGTGTTTCGTTAATGATTTGTCCGGTGTTTGATCAGCGTGCGACTAAACACTGCGCCAATCCAGTTTCGCGGACTTTTAAAAAAGGCTCCGAACCAAAAGAATTTTGCACTTTCCACATTAAACCGCCTAGCTAAAAAAGCATTTGAGTGTTAGTACGCCCGTTAGGTGTGGTTCTCCACAAGGGGCCGGTGTGCGCCTTACTCTGATTTGACGTCCCGTCATTATTGTCTAATCAAAATAGCTTTTTATTAAACTTTTTGAGGAGACAATGTGATGAAAGAGGCAAATAAAAATTATTTATTCAATCTGGGCTTCGCGCTCGCAGTTGGACTAGTTGTATCGTCGCTCGTTTTAGCGTGGGCATACACCAATAAAAAAGAGGGCGATGAAACCATAACCGTTACCGGGTCAGCGAAGAAACGGATCAAATCCGACCTTGTCGAGTGGAGTTCGAGCGTTTCGTATCAGGCCCCGGAACTCTCGATCGCGTATAAGAGGCTTTCCGAAAATGTTCCAAAAATAAAGAAGTATCTAGTTGAAAAAGGCATAAAGGAAGATCAGATAACGATCTCGGCTATTTCATCAAGTACACTTCACGGGCGCGACGAAAACGGAAACACGACGTCGGAAATTACAGGATATTCTTTGGGGCAGGATGTTCAGGTGAAATCGGGTGATGTCGAATTGGTTGCAAAAGTGGCTCGCGAGGCTACCGAGTTGATCAATCAGGGCATCCTGCTCAACTCCTCTCCGCCCCGTTATTACTACACAAAACTCGGTGATCTTAAAATCGAGATGCTTGGTGAGGCTTCGATTGATGCGCGCCGACGGGCCGAGCAAATTGCGGCGAGCACGGGCAATTCAATTGGAACGATACGTTCGGCAAGGATGGGTGTAATGCAAATAACTGCCGCAGATTCCACTGAGGTTTCAGACTACGGAATTAGCGATTCATCCTCGATAGACAAGGATCTGACGGCCGTAGTAAATATAAATTTCGCGGTTAATTAGCTTGAAATCTACTAAATAATGCCCAGAGTTGCGCTTAAAGGCTTCCGCGGGCATATTTTCTTTTAACCTCTCCCAACAAGGGATACCCTATAGTATCTGCTCCTTTTTCAAGACATTTTTACGCGGATGGAATAAAATCGGCTAAAGTAGTAATTTTAGAAGCTGATATTGGATGTTCGGCGTAAGGAAGAATTTTATTGAGCGAGAAAAAAGAACAACGAAATTCGGTTGCTAAGCTCGTCAAACAACTCGTCGTTGGCGTGAGTTTAATTGAATCGCTTACAGACGAGATTTACACGAAGTCGCGAGACGGTGTTGGCAGCATTGGTGCTCACGTGCGGCACAATCTCGATTTTGTAACAAATTTTCTTGCGGGATTAGAAAGCGGGAGAATTGACTACGTGACCCGCGAAAGGGATCTACAGGTAGAACAAAACCGGCAGCATGCGAAGGAGCGCTTTCTTTTTTTGATTGAAAGATTGGGGGCAGTTTCCGGTGAGCTTGCAGATCGGGAAGTATCGGTTCGATCAGAGATTGAGGATTCTGTTTGGCATCGTTCTACGGGCGGCCGCGAACTCGAATTTGTTTATAGCCACACCGTTCATCATTACGCTCTGATTGCCGAGAAGCTAACTTCATACGGAATCACGGTCTCACCTGATTTTGGTGTGGCGCCATCGACACTTGACTACTGGGCCCTAAAAGAATCCAAAACAAAGGTCGCTTGAATATGTCGGGAACTTTACAGATCGTAAGCTGGATTTGCCGAATTGTTATCGCGCTTGTTTTTTTGCAAACTCTTTTCTTCAAATTTACAGGCGCCGAAGAATCAAAATTTATTTTTACGACACTGATGGGCGCTGAATATGAAGCGTTTGGAAGAATTGGATCGGGCGTCGCTGAGATGATCGCAGCGATCCTAATTCTGCTTCCCCGCACAGTTCCGATCGGAGCGCTACTATCGCTCGGTGTCATCTCCGGAGCGATTTTTAGTCATTTAACCCAGCTTGGAATCGTCGTTATGGATGATGGCGGAACACTTTTTGGTCTTGCGGTTTTGATATTTGTTTTGAGTTTGGTTGTGCTATTTATTCATCGACGAGAATTACCTTTTATCGGAAGTTCATCCTAGGATGTCGGAATTCTGGCAGATAATTGATCAGGTCCTTCAGCTAGACTTTACAAGTCTCTACGAATTTTCCCCACTCGCGATTTTCTTCATAATATTGTGCGCAAGTTTTGTAACGGAGGACGGCGCTTGCCTGGCCGCTGGCGCACTCGCGGGACAAGGCCGTATTAGTTTTGCGCTTGCCCTTTCGGCGTGTTTCGCAGGCATTTTTATCGGCGATATCGGCCTTTATTGGATTGGGCGTTTATTTGGGAATTCACTTTCGAAAACCCGGCTTTTCAACCGGCTTGTAAGCAAGAGGCGGCTCAACAAGGCGGCTGACTGGCTTAATGAACGCGGGCCGCAGGCAATTGTTATTAGCCGTTTTGTTTCCGGGCTCAGGCTTCCCACCTATCTCGCTGCAGGCTTCTTAAAAACCAATTTTGCAACTTTCGCGCTCTGGTTTTTTCTTGCAACGGCAATTTGGACTCCAATTTTAGTAGGGTCGGCGACCGTTTCTCAGCAGTTGATCTCGCCCAAGTATCTGCTTCTTTCGATTCTAATTCTTTTTGTCTTATACAAAATAATTTTTACCTTTTCGAGTTGGCGAAAACGGCGCTTGTTTATCGGACGGCTCAAACGGATTGCGAATTGGGAATTTTGGCCGCTAAAGATTTTTTACTTTCCGGTGGTTCTGTATGCGATATGGCTAGCACTTAAGCACAGAAGTTTAACCGTATTTACGTGTGCAAATCCGGCGATTTTAGCGGGCGGGTTTATCGGTGAGTCAAAGCATGAAATTTACACCGGTTTAAGAGACTCGGCCGCTGCGAAAGACTACATGCTGGAACACACGCTGGTTCCCGAGGACGCATCAACGGGCGTAAAACAGTCGCTGATCAGTGAATTTATCGGCGAAAACGTCAGGTTTCCGTTTGTGGTGAAACCCGATGTTGGCGAACGCGGTAGTGATGTGACGATAGCAAAGTCGCTCTCGGAAGCGGAATCCGCTATCGATGAGATTGAAGGCGCCGCGATTCTACAGGAGTTTGCTGCGGGTGAAGAAGTCAGCATTTTTTATTATCGGTATCCGAGCTCGGCGCACGGAACAATATTTTCGATCACGGAAAAGGAATTTCCAAGGGTTACGGGAGATGGCGAAAGTACTTTGGAAGAGTTGATTTTGAGTGATGAACGGGCGGTTTGCCTGGCGAAGAAGTATTTTGAACGCAACAGAGAAAGACTCGAAATGATTCCTGAAGCTGGGGAGAAGATTTCGATAGTCGATATTGGCACCCATTCGCAGGGCGCGATTTTTAAGGATGGTGAGCGGTTTTTCACCGATCCTCTCGAACGCAAGATTGATGAAATTTGTCGCGGTTACGAAGGTTTTTATTTTGGTCGGTTTGATATTAGAACAAAATCTTTCGAGTCGTTCGGGCGCGCCGAGGATTTCAAGATCGTCGAACTCAATGGCGTAACCTCAGAATCTACAAATATTTACGACAAGCGCTATACGCTTTTTAACGCTTACCGAATTCTTTTTAAGCAGTGGCGAATCGCATTTGAGATTGGAGCAGAAAATAAGAAGAAAGGTTTGGTTCCAACGCCCGCGACCGATCTAATACGTTTATTATTTGGGCGAAGCGTGGAGCGCGTAAATTCAGATAATGGAACGGCGGAGATATGTGCGTAATTTTTCTTTCGTATAAACAACATCCAAAATATCCGTTGACGCTTTTGGCAAATCGCGATGAGTTTTATGATCGTCCGACGGCGAAAGCGGATTACTGGAAGGATTACCCGGATGTTCTCGCTGGACGTGACTTGGTGGCAAACGGCACATGGCTTGGCGTTACAAAGAAGGGACGTTTTTCTGCCGTCACAAATTATCGCGATCCGGGGCAGGAAAAGGGGGAAATTTCACGTGGGCGTCTCGTTGCAGAATTCCTTACTACCAATCTTGAGCCAAAAAGCTATCTTGAAAACGTAAAGTCGAAGGCGCAAAAGTATGGCGGGTTTAATCTCTTGGTTGGAGAATTAAGCTCCGCTCGATCTGAGTTATTGTATTTTTCAAACCGGCAAAACGAGATCAAAACATTTAGCCCGGGTTTATATGGCTTGAGCAATCAACTGCTTGACACACCCTGGAGAAAGGTCGTGAAGGGAAAAGCTGCCGTAAAAGAACTTTTGGATGGTCAGGAACTGCGAAAAGAAGAATTGTTTGAAGTGCTTGCTGATAAAACGCTCGCAAGCGACGAAGAGCTTCTCGACACGGGAATCGGCTATGAGAAAGAAAAACTCCTTTCCTCGATTTTTATAGAAACACCGATTTACGGTACGCGTTGTTCGACAATCGTAACTTTCAACGAAAAATTTGAGATAGATTTTGAGGAAAGAGTTTTTGTTTAGCGCCGCGAGAAAAATAGCTTCCGGTATTTAGGGCTTATCGTTTTCAAATCAAACACGACAAAATAATCAATTGTTTTAAACTCTCGATCAATTGCGGGCGCGCCACATATTTTCGCTCCAATTCGCAGATAAATATTCACTAGCGCGGGAAGTTCAAACGGCTTGGAATCGTTTGGAACGAAATCTTCAGGAATGCAAACCTTATCTTCTCGGGGTTTAACCCAGATTGCTTTGTGGACGTGTCCTTTTGCTTTCAAACGTTCGAGCACGTTTCCTGCAATTTCGCCGTCTTGTGTGAAAATCGAGCAGCAGCCAAAAAGATAGCGTTTATTTGTAGCGGTCAGATAATTCGCGAGCCCTTTCCAGAGCATAAACAAAACCTTGGTATTGCGATGCTTCTTGGCGATGCAGGCCCTTCCAAGTTCGACTGCGCGATTGAGCATTTCGCTCGGGAGCGTTTCAATTTCAAACTCAGATGCAGCGTAGAAACCGGAAGACGCGCCAGCACTTTCGATTGAGTTTATACGGTAGGTGCCGACCGCTTTGCCAGTCTTGTTTTCTAGGACAATTAAATGTTCGCAACTTAAATCGTACTCATCAAAGTCGATAGGCTGGGAGACGAATCCAGATTGAACGGAAAGTTCGCGTTTGAAAACTTCGAAACGAAGTCTCAAAACAGCTTCGAGCTCCTCAGGCGTTTTTACGAGTCGGGCAGTGTAACGCTTCGAAACCACTTCTTCGATTTCAGCTTTACTGACAAAAGAAGAAAGCAGCGAAGCGGATTTTAATTCTTTTACGGCAGGCATATATTCGATTGACCCTATCCTACAATACTCGAAACGCCTTGAATTATTTCTTAACCAGGTTTTATATTTCCCGAGATCTTAGTTTAATTCATTCCCAGGTTTTTCATCAAAAAGCCATAAATATCAGCCTGCTCTTCGATTCGTTTGGATGTTGGTTTTCCCGCGCCGTGTCCGGCTTTTGTTTCTATACGGATAAGCACCGGTGCATCGCCGGTTTGCGCTTCCTGAAGCGTTGCTGCGTATTTAAAACTATGCGCCGGAACAACACGATCATCGTGATCAGCGGTTGTGATCAAAGTAGCGGGATATTTCTGGCCCTTTTTTATGTTATGCAAAGGCGAGTAGGCGTAAAGAGCTTTGAATTGATCCACATCTTCAGATGAGCCATAGTCGTTCACCCACGCCCATCCGATCGTGAACTTATGAAACCGAAGCATATCCATTACCCCAACCGCCGGAAGCGCAGCGCCAAAAAGATCGGGTCTCTGGTTGAGAACCGCTCCAACTAACAAGCCGCCGTTTGATCCACCCTGGATCGCAAGCCTTTTATTGTTCGTGTACTTGTTGTCGATAAGCCATTCGGCAGCAGCAATAAAGTCGTCGAAAACGTTTTGTTTTTGGAGTTTTGTCCCGGCTTTATGCCATTTTTCTCCATATTCGCCACCACCACGCAGGTTTGCGACTGCATAAACCCCGCCCATTTCCATCCACGTGAGGCGTGAAACGCTAAAACCCGGCGTCATCGAAATGTTAAAACCTCCGTATCCATAAAGTAGGGTAGGGTTATTTCCGTCGAGCACGAGTCCTTTTTTGTGGACGATAAACATAGGGATTTTTGTGCCATCTTTACTCGGATAAAAGACCTGTTTTACTTCATAATCGTTTGGGTTGAAGTCGACTTTTGCCTGCCTGAAAATCGTACTTTTTCCCGTTTCCATGTTGTAGTGGTAAATGGTTGGCGGCGCATTGTAGCTAGAATACGAGTAAAAAGTCTCTTTGTCGTGGCGTTTCCCACCAAATCCTCCGGCCGAGCCAATACCCGGAAGCTTTACATCGCGAACAAATTTTCCGTTTATATCGTGAATCTTGATTTGTGTATAAGCGTCTTTTAAGTAGTTCAGCACAAACTGATTATTCAGCAGGGAAGCTCCCCGGAGTGTTTCGGTTGCTTCGGGAATCACCTCTTTCCAAGTCCGCGTCTTGCTCAATACATTTGTCGAAATCACTTTCCCAAGCGGCGCGTCTGTTTCAGTTCGAAAGAAGAAGGTCGCTCCAATATTTCCTACAAGCGATTTGCGGTCAAACTTATCTTCCAGCGCAACCAATTTCGAATTCTTGTCCAACAAACTCTTGTAATAGATTTTCCATTTGCGGGTAGTGCCATTTGAAACGTAAACAATGAGCCATCTTCCGTCTTCGGTTTCGCCACCGCCAATGCTTAACTTTTTGTTGTCGGGGCGCTCATAAATGAGTTTGTCTTTTGACTGCGGCTGCCCGATCTTATGGAAGTACATCTTTTGATTGAACACGGCGTCCTTGAGTTTGGTTTTTTCGTTTGGAGCCGGATAGCGACTGTAATAAACGCCCGATCCATCCTTAGCCCACGAAACGCCCGAAAACTTTATGTTTTTGAGGACATCCGGAAGACGTCTTCCGGTTTTAATATTCAAAAATCGCCACTCCCGCCAATCCGAACCTCCAACCGATATTCCATAGGCGAGAATCTTTGCGTCTTCCGAAACCGATATTCCCGCAAGAGATGTCGTTCCGTCTTTTGAGAACTTATTTGGATCAA
This sequence comes from Aridibacter sp., assembly GCA_965216195.1. GTDB lineage: Bacteria > Acidobacteriota > Blastocatellia > Pyrinomonadales > Pyrinomonadaceae > Aridibacter. The sequence continues at coordinate 591,205 of OZ244151.1, forward strand.
GTAAAACTTTGCCCGGATCCGTCGGAGAATTTGCAATGTACAAAACCGATTGATTTTGTAAGCCGTCGTTTTTGTAATAGAAATATTTGTCGCCGCTTTTAAAGGGTGCTGAGTATTTTTCGTAGTTCCAAAGTTTAGTCAGACGGTTTTTGATCTGTTCCCGCTGAGGAATCGAACGCAGATAGCCAAAGGTAACCTTATTTTGAGCTTCAACCCAAGCCTTGGTTTCCGCTGAATTATCATCTTCGAGCCAACGATACGGGTCTGCGACTTTCGTTCCGTGATAATCGTCGACCTGGGAAACTTTCTTGGCTTTTGGATAACTTAAATTAGTCTGCGCCGTCGCGGAGCAAACAAAAAACAATACGAACAATAAAAAAGCGCAGAATTTTGGCCTTTGATTCATAGTCACCTCACAAAATCTTTTTGTGAGATTCTACTATGGAATCTGCATTTTCGTAAAATTAAGGTTTAGCTAGGGTTAGGTGCTTATTTCCTCTTTGGCATTTTGGAATGGTCCATCTTAGGGCGCAGTTGATTTAATAGCTCCTCGACTTTCCAGTCGCTACCCGTATAAACCTTCTTAATTTTGCCATCGGGCGAAATTACCGCCGTACGCAATGAGTGGTTAAACTGAGTTTCATCTTTTTCATCAACCTCATACCGAAGACCAAAGAAATCAGCTATTTTTTTGATGTCTTCATCCTTTCCAACGGCAAGCTGCCAAATCTCGAAATCTTTAGCTTTTGATTCCCTTCCAAGATAGCCGAGTCCGTAGCTCTTGAGTTTTTCGGGAGTGTCGCGTTTTGGATCGAAAGATATCGTCAAAAGTCTGGCGGATTCCTTTAATTTGTCATCCTCGACAATTTTGTTTGCGGCGTCAGAGAAATTTCGAGACATGGCGATGCAGAAATTTGGCAGAGGGCACTCGGAATAGATAAAGGTGAGCGCCCAGTTTTTTCCCGCAAAATCTTTTGGGGATATTTTTTCCCCGTCCTGGTTCGTTAGACTGAAATCGATAATCTGTTTGCCCGTCACCGCAACTCCTTCTTTAACCGGAGGCGGAGACTGCCCGGGTTTTGGAGCAGATGTGACAACGACATTCTCGAGCCAATAGGACGGATCTTGCGAATTGTCCACGACGAGCTCCGCCTTAACCTCAGCTCCGGCGGTTAACTCACGCAGCACAAAATCCTCTTTAAACACAAAATCCATTGTCATCGCGTCCATATATCCGGGGACTTCTTCGTGTTCGATCGATGCTTTTTTGTTTGGCAAATCAACTGAAATCACCTTGCCTTTGAGGTCAAACCGCTTTTGTTTTGAAGGGTCAGATTCCACGGTTTTCGCCGACTGGCAAGCCGATACAAGTACTACAGAAATTATAAATACTACAATTTTACGCATAATAATATCGGGTAGAAAAAGAATTTAATTATTTTGATTGAAAGCCTTTCGAACGGCAAGTCGTCAGAAATTAGGAAGGTTTATTCTTATTAATCCGTATTTTCATTTTGGGAATTTATCGGGTTCAGATTTTCATCGTAGAGCATTTTGTAGATTCGATAATTTAACATCACGCGGTAAACATAGTCTTTTGTTTGCGAGAAAATAACCTCTGGAATGTACCGATCCAAATCATTGGTTTTAGAACGTTTAAACCAACGCATCATACGGTCTTCGCCGGCATTGTAGCTTGCCGCGACGGCTGCCGGCTGCTCCGGGAAGTCTTTGAAAATTTTCGCAATATAGTGTGATCCGAATCGAACCGCCGTCCGAGGATTGTATAGATCGTCCTGCACAAAATTTTCAATTTTCATTTCCTTAGCCATTTCAATAGAGGTGTTAGAAATAAACTGCATCAATCCGCGAGCGGCTGCGACGGACTTAATGTCAGGCTGAAAACGCGATTCTTGCCGCATTATCGAAAGCACAAAACGGGAATCGACATTTTTCTCTTTCCCATATTTTTTAAGCGCATTTTTATACGGCACAGGGTAAAGCAACTCTAAATGTTTACGGGAAATTGCTTCAATCGGATAATCTCGCGGCGCCTTTTTCCAAATTGGCTCGAAGTAGGCGATCGAGCGATGCGCCATATCGCCGCGTTTGTAAAAAGTAGCCAACGTAAAGGCAGCGTCTAGCGGAAAGTCCGTGAGCTCACCCGTATTAACGCTTGAGTTTTCCCTGAGAGCGGTTTCGAGCTCGGGTGTTGCTTCATCATATAGCCCCAGAAAAAGCAGCTCATCGGAAATGGTTTTGTGCGATTTTATTTTTTGAGGAACTTGCCAGACGTCTTTGCGTCCGAATTCTGTGAGTTTTCCGGTTGGAGGCAAAGCCCTTTCAGTTTTTATGACGCCCAAAGTATTCTCGCCTTCGCGATTCGTTTTAATTCTCCCGACTCGCTCTTTTGCTCGCCAGCCATAGTAGTTTTTCAGGCCGTTCTTGAGCGAGGAATAAACCGCCGACGCTTCAGAGTTTCGGCCAAGCGCTTCTAAAACGTATCCGTGCAGAAAGGTAACTTCTTCTTTACTCGTGCCGCCCGCGATGCGCATCCCGCCGAGGTTTTTCATTTCGTTTAGCCGATTCAAATCGCTCAATGCATTTTCCCAGCTTTCGTTTGAGATATGGATTCTTGCCTGCGAAAAAAGTGCGACCGCCTCGCCCATTTCATTCTTAAATTCTTCCTGTGCCTTCGACGTCCATTCAAGCGCTGCACTATGATTCCCGGCGTCGCGATAGGCATCAATGATATTTAGAAAAGCGCGTTCGATATTTTGTGCACCCGGATTTTCATCAATATATTTTGAATAGCGCGACACAGCTTCAACGGTTTTGTCCAGACTCGCATAGGCGCCTGCAGATTGATATAAAGCTACCGCAGCTAATCTATCGTTAGGGAAATCACGGAGAAGCTTTTCTGAGAATTCTACGGCTTTTTCATAATCGCGTTCCTGGGAAAATCCGCGGCCGATCTGATAGAGCGCCGCAGGCACTTTTTCACTCGACGGATGATTTTTTGTAATTGCTTCGTAGTGAATTCTCGCGCCCTTAAAATCGCGGTTAAACTGATAGATTGCAGCGCGTTTGAAATGTTCCTCGTCAGACAACTTAGGAGCAAAATTGCCGAAATTCGCTTCTCCGACCTCCAATTTATCCAACCCCCGAGCGCCGCTCAACGCAAAATCATCGGGCTGGCTCGGTTTGGGTAAATTGTCGATTAGTTTGACGAAAATTTCTTTTGCTTTCTCGGGCTGTTTGTTGAGGATGTACGCTTCAGCAAGCAGCGCTAAGTCTTTCCTGGGAAGGGTTTTGTTGAATCCTAGGAGGGAATCCTTTTTTGCCTTTTCGACGACGCCATCGTCCGATTTGGTCCCAGAGATAATCGATTTTGCTCCCCGCAGAATTTCAATTGCATCTGAGTAATTGGCGGTTTCCAAGTGACTAAGGGCAATGCGTTTATTGACGGCGCTATTTAAAAGGCTCGTGTCGGAAGTTAAAGCGATTTCTCTTAGATAGATGCGCTCCAAAACTGAGTTTCCGGTCACGCGCATTATTTGTGAGAGATGCCAAAGCGCATACTCTTTTAAAACCGAATCGCGTTCGATGACCGTTTGATAGTTTGAGGCGGCAGTGCCACAGTCACCATTTTTCTCCGCTAAACGTGCCAGTAAATAATCGTAGTTGTTTACCGCAAAAGATTTCGCGTCGGTTTTCTGCAGTTCTTTCAGGGCGCTGATTGCCTTTTGATCTTCATTTTGATTAACGGCCGCGTGAATTCTCGAATGGATTTCGTTCTGAGCCAACGCGTTTACAGTAAGCGTGCCGCTTAATAAAATAGAAAGGAAAATAATTGATTTGGCTTGTGGCATAAAGGCTTTAAAACATTATAATTTACCCAAACTTGACTTTATAAAGGAGATATTTTCTTGGGGTAGGGCGTCGAGCGAGAAAAAATACATTCGTTAAAAACGGCGCGATATCCTCGCAATTTACGAAATTAAAAACAAATTTATGATAGCAGAATCGATGGAAAAACGTGCGGAAATTTTAAGCGGCAGAAAATTTGCAAAAGCGATAAAGGAAGAGGTTGCGGCAGAAGTTTCGGAACTTAACGAAAAACATGGGATTAAGCCGTGTTTGGTTGTTGTAAGAGTTGGGGAGGATCCGGCGTCTGAGGTTTATGTAAAGAGTAAAGTAAAAACTGCGGAGGAGCTTGGGATCATTTCCGAACACAAACATTTATCCGAAGACGTCTCGCAGGATGAATTGCTGGCGGTTGTTAACGAATTAAACGAAAACGATGAGGTTGACGGAATACTCGTACAACTTCCGCTTCCGAAACAAATTGACGAAAAGCTAGTGCTTGAAACCATTGACCCAGAGAAAGACGTCGATGGGTTTCATCCGGCGAACGTTGGAAGACTTTCTCAAGGGCAGGATGCGCTTACGCCGTGTACTCCGGCGGGCGTGATCGACATGTTAAAACGGCAGGGGATCGAGATTTCAGGGCAAAATGCAGTAGTCGTCGGGCGAAGTAACATTGTCGGTAAACCTATGGCAATGCTGCTTTTACACGAACATGCGACCGTTACGATTTGCCATTCGCGGACGAAAGATTTGGCGGCGGTTTGCCGTGAAGCGGATATTTTGGTTGCGGCGGTTGGCGTAGAAGGAATTATCACGAGCGATCACATTAAGGAAGGAGCGGTCGTCGTCGATGTAGGGATGAATCGTCTTACCGATCTGGAAAAAGCAAAGGGCTTCTTTGGTGATGACGAATTAGAGAAACGCCTGAAGACCATTGAGAAGCGCGGCTCGACGCTAGTGGGCGATGTTAATGCAAAAGCGGCAAAAGAAAAAGCCGGATATTTTACACCTGTGCCAGGCGGAGTAGGGCTTTTAACCGTTGCGATGCTTATGAAAAACGCCGTTAAGGCAGCGAAGATGAGAAGAGGAGTTTAGGTGGGAATGAGAGAGGGAGAGTCCAATCACCAGTCACCAATAACCAATAATTATGAACTTTGAAGATTATCAAAAAGAGGCGAGTTCGACGGCTCATTACCCGAATCGATTAAACAACTTGGAATATCCTACGCTTGGTTTAACGGGCGAGGCTGGCGAAGTTGCGAATATCGTCAAGAAAATTCAGCGCGATTTTGGCGGGGATTTAACCGATGAAGTCCGCCAAAAACTAAAGGACGAACTCGGCGATGTGCTTTGGTATATTTCGGCCTGCGCGGATGAATTGGGGATGTCGATCAACGAAATAGCCGAGTACAACGTTGGGAAACTGGCAATAAGACATAAAGCGTAAAGTTTGAATTTTGAGAACAAATAGAGGATGTCTGAAAAGCCTGAAGCGTCCGTGAAGCGGACAAATTGAGTAGCGTCGGGAGAATCCCGACGTACTCAGGCGAAGTTGTTTTTCGACGCTGTAAGTGTCGTATACGCGATAGTTTGTTTGCCCCCTTCAGGGACAGCCCGATTATTATTGCATAACGTCGGGGTGCCCCCGACGCTATTAAATCAATCGCTTTCAGCGACAAAATTGACTTTTCAGACATCCTCCTTCCTTACCTGAAATCTGCTTGCAGTTGAAATTAATCTCTGACATTTTTCAAAATCAGGTTAGTATGAATAATGCTTCGTGTTGGTTTAACAGGTTCGATCGCAGTCGGGAAAACGTACGTTTGTGACGTTTTTGAGGAACTCGGTTGTTTTGTTTTAGATGCCGATCAGACGGCTCGCGAAGTTGTTGAGCCAAAAACCGTTGGTTTGCGTCAAATAGTAGAGAAATTTGGCGAAGGTGTGCTGCAAGAAAATGGCGTGCTTGATCGTGTAAAACTTGGAAACATTGTATTTAACGACCGCGAGATGCGGCAACTCCTCAACTCGATCGTGCATCCATTAGTTAACGATGCGCAAGATAAGTGGCTAAAGGAGCGGGAGCTTGAAGCTCCGGATGGAATTGCCATCATTGATGCGGCGCTAATGATTGAATCAGGCGGCTACAAGCGTTTTGATAAAATCATTGTTGTTTGGTGCGATCGTGATATACAATTGAAAAGATTGATGTTACGGAATAATTTGAGCGAACGAGAGGCATTAAAACGCATAGATGCACAGTTTTCTCAAAAACGAAAGAAAAGTTACGCAGACTTTTTGATCGACACTACCGATGGATTTGAAAGCACACGCTTGCAAGTGAAGGAAGTTTATCGGGATTTGACGAAGTTAGTTAAATAGAAGTGAAGCCCCTGATTTACAGTAGATTTATCTCCCAAATTACCCGAAATGTTTCGGCCGTCGTGATCTGCGCGATTTCGCTGTCCCTAATCTCCTGCGGCGAACTTGAAAAGCCCAAAACTGAAGAGTTTTATAGCGAAACGGAGCCTCCGAGAATTCAGGAGTTTCGTTGGACGAATGGAAAACTCCCGAAAACCTTCGATCCGGCGATGGCTTCCGCGCCTCCCGAAACCGACCTTGCACGCGCACTCTACGAGGGCTTGACCGATATGGATTCCAAAACGCTTAAGGCTATTCCGGCAGTTGCAACAGAATGGACTTCCTCTGAAGAGGGAAAAGTTTGGACGTTCAAATTGCGCAACGATGCGAAATGGTCAAACGGCAAAAGCGTAAAAGCCGAGGATTTTGTCCGATCCTGGAAGCGCTTGGCGGATATCGGCGATGAGGTTCCGCACCACGAGCTCTTGAAAAACATCGAAGGCATGCGACCGAAAAAACTCCAGCATTTACATAGGGACAAAGATGTTTTTGTTGGTGCGAAAAAGACTCCGCCTCAAAAGAGAACTGATACGGTTTCGAAACCGAAAGCGGAGAGCGATAATACCTCAAATGCAGAAGCAAATGTTTCAAAAGAAAATGTAGTTGTCGGCAAGCAGCGGTCAAACGAAAAAACGGCATCAGTTTCCTCGAGCAAGAAGATTACGGCTGCTGAATTTGGAGCTGAAGCTGTCGGCGATTACGAGCTTAAAGTCACTCTTGCTCAACCGGATAAGCAGTTTCCAAAGCTGGTTGCTCATCCCGTTTTCCGCCCAGTTTATGCTGGAGGCGAAGAATTCGAAGAAGATACGCTGAATCCAAAAGCCATTACCAACGGTGCGTTTCAGCTGGATAAAACGGATGCTGATGGGGTTGTGTTAAAACGCTCAGATTCTTATTGGAATAGGGGCTCCGTAAAATTGGAAAAAGTTCGGTTTGTTCCAACTAAAGACGCCGAAAGCGCGCTGCAAGCCTATCGCGATGGCAAAGTGGATGCGGTTACAAATGCTCAGTTTGAACCGCTCGCGCTTAAGCTGCTAACGCCCTATTTTGATTTCAAGCGAGTCACGCATAGTGCACTGAATCTCTTTGAGTTTAATCGTCAAAACCCTCCTTTTAATGATCGTCGCGTACGGGAAGCTCTTGCAATTGCAATCGAAAGGAAAAAACTTACGGACGACGAAATGGACGGTGCGACGATTCCTGCTGCAAATTTTCTTCCGTTTACGGAGGATTTGAGAAAAACAAAACTTGCTTTGAATGTAGCGAAGGCGAAGGAGCTGCTAAAGAAAGCCGGGTTTGAAAATGGCGAGGGCTTTCCACGCGTGCGCCTCGTCGTAAATCGCAACAATATTCAGCAGCGGATAGCGAAATCGGTTGCGAAGATGTGGAAGGAAGCGCTAAACATTGAAACAGACATCATTGTTAAAGAGGCGAGCGAATTGGAAGTGGTAAAAAAGGAACGAGATTTTGATGTAGTCCGCAGGGGAGTTGTCCTACCGACCTCCGACGAAACGGCGAATATGCTCGCGATTTTTAGACCTACAAAGTTAAAAAAGAAGGCGGATCCGAAAAAAAACAACTCTAACAAAAGTTCTGGTGAGCGAGCCAGCGATTCTGATAGCGAAAACGCAAACTCAAACACCTTCAACGAGCAAGCGGACCACGCCGAATCGCAGGAACAGAATGCAAGCAGCGATTTTGAAGAGGATGAAGAACTCATAATTGACGTCGGCGAAGACCAATATATTTTAACCGAAGAAGAAGCGCTCGTGGAGGTTCCCGGGATCCCTTTGTATTTTCCGACCTCCTATTCGCTTGTGAAACCTTACGTGAAAGGATTTGAAATTAATTCGCTTGATGCCCCATCGCTCAAGGAAGTAGAGATCGATAACGATTGGCAACCAAAAAACCCCAAAAAAGAATCGTAGGCATGGAAAGTAGAATTGTTGTTTTAGTCTTTTAGATTGGGCGTCAGAGATTTAGTCCTAATTTCTGTGGCTGTAACTATTTGGAAAAAAGGGAAGCTGCAAACGATCATATCCGTAAGAATATTATTTGTTTAGCCCAGTCGTTCACGGCTGGGTAACAATAGCGAGACCTGCCCGAGTCTCCTCAGGGACGTAAAGATCAATCTTTTAATTTCTTTCGCCCTTACAGGGCTCTATCGTTCATACAAGATAGTGCCCAGCCGTAAACGAACGGGCTATATCAAAATGCCGATTGAACAAATCTTAAAAGTTCCTTCCGGCGGCCGAAATTAGGACACTACAATTCTTTTAGGTTCTTGATTGTAAACTAAAGGACGTGATACATTTATCGCGTTATTTAACACATATCTCTCCTAAGTCTGATCAACCAGACTTTAACCAGAATTAGGCAGTAAAGAGAAGGAGCATGGGTTATGCGAAAAATACGGAGTCAAGCCCGTTTGGGTATTGCTTTAGTAGTGGTGTGCTCGATTTTCATTAGTTGTACTACTAATGCAAGCAGCAAATACTGGGGAAAAAT